>NZ_JBFRDR010000001.1:0-733591 GCF_052113885.1 Lysobacter sp. TAB13
CCGTCCAGCACCAGCGTCTCCACCTCGATCGTCGCTTCGCGCCAGACCACCTGCACCGGTTCGGGCAGGCCTTCCCACTGCACCGCGGTGCGCAGCACGTCGTGACGGTCGATCACCGTCTGCAGCGCTTCCACGAAGCCGTCCAGGCGCTCGCGCGAGTCGAAGGCGAGCGTGGTCGATAGCAGATAGGGATCGCCCTGCTGATGCAGCAAGTGATGGAATAGGATGCCTTCCTGCAACGGCGCCAGCGGATAGATGTCCTGGATATTGGCCGCGCCGCCGGGCACGGCATCGACGATGCGGGCCAGTTGCTCGGCATCCAACGCCACCAGCGGCAGCATTTGCGGGGTCAGTTCGGTGCAGCCCGGCTCAATGCCGTTGGCCGGCACCGGCACTTCGCGCCAGTCGCGCTGCCGCGCCTGCTCCACTGCCTGCGCCAGCGCCGACAGGGTCGGCTGCGCGAACAAGGTACGGATATCCGCGTACAGCTGCTGATGGCGCATGCGCTCCATCAACTGCACCGCGAGCAGCGAGTGGCCGCCGAGTTCGAAGAAATGATCCTGACGGCCGACCTGTTCGACTTGCAGCAGCTCGGACCAGATCTGCGCCAGCGCGGTTTCCACCGCGCCGTGCGGCGCTTCATACGCACGCTGCGCGTAGGCGTCGCCTTCCGGCGCCGGCAAGGCGCGGCGGTCGAGTTTTCCGTTCGGCGTCAGCGGCAGGCGCTCTAGCGTCACATAAGCCGCGGGCACCATGTAGTCGGGCAGTTCGCGCGCCAGCGCGGCGCGCAGGCCCGCGGTCTGCGGCAACGCATCGCCGACCAGATACGCGACCAGGCGCTTATCGCCCGGGCTGTCTTCGCGCGCGTGCACCACCGCTTCGCTGACGCCGGGCAGCTTCGCCAGCTGCGCTTCGATCTCGCCCAGCTCGATGCGGAAGCCGCGGATCTTGACCTGATGATCGTTACGGCCGAGAAACTCGATCGTGCCGTCGGGCAACCAGCGGCCGAGATCGCCGGTGCGATACATCCGCGCGCCAGCACGGCCGGCGAAGGGATCGGCAAGGAAACGCTCGCGTGTCAGTTCGGGGCGATTGAGATAGCCGCGCGCCACGCTGGCGCCGCCGATATGGATTTCACCGGCTTCGCCTGCGGCCACCTGCGCTCCGTCCGCGTCCAGCAGATAGATCGAAGTGTTAGCGATCGGACGTCCGATGTGCAGCACCTTGTCGTCGGCGCGCACGCGGCCCGAGGTCGCCACCACCGTGGTTTCGGTCGGGCCGTAATTGTTGATCAGCTCATACGGCAGATCCTTGCCGGGCAGACGGCTCAGACGATCGCCGCCGGTCAGCAGACGGCGCAGCGGTTTGCCCGGCTGCGCGCGTGCCATCGCCATCTCCGCGAACGCGGTGACCAGAAAGCTGCTGTGCAGATCCTGCGATTGCCACCATTGCAGCAAGGCCATCGGATCGCCGGCCAGCGCGGCCGGCGCCAACACTAGCGTGGCGCCCATGCACAAGGTCGGCCAGATTTCCCACGCGCAGGCATCGAAAGCAAGACCGGCCATGCACGAACTGCGTTCGTTGCGCTGCAGTGGAAACGCCTGGCAGTGCCACTCGATCAGGTTACGCAGATTGCGATGCTCCACCATCACGCCCTTGGGCTGACCGGTGGAGCCGGAGGTGTAGATCACGTACGCCAGATGCTCATGCGCGGCGCCGGATTCCTCGCGCGCAAGATCGTGCGACGGCAACTGCTCCCACGGCCGCTGCGGCTGTTCCAGCGCGACGGCGATCGGCCCGGCCGGCATGGGCGCGAAATCGTTCTGCGCCTGCACGGTGAGCAAGATCCTGGCGCCGCTGTCGGCGACCATGTAGTTCAGTCTTTCGCGCGGATAGGCCGGGTCCAGCGGCAGATAAGCCGCGCCGGCCTTGGTCACCGCGAGCATCGCGATAATCATTTCCGCGCAGCGCGGCATGCAGATGGCGACGCGATCGTCGGGATCGATACCGAGCCCGCGAAGGTGGCGCGCCAGCTGATTGGCGCGCCTGTTCACTTCGGCATAGCTCAGATCGCGTCCGTCGTGCTGGATCGCGATACTCGATGGAGCCAATTCGACCTGCCTCTCGAACAGCTCGTGCGCGCACGGATACTCGCGAGGGGATTGATCCCGGTCAATCGGGTCGGCCAGAACTTTCTGACGGTTGGTGTCCGTTCTCATCGATTTTCCATTAAGTGGCTCCGCACCTCCCGCCGTACAGCCATCGCCGTGGCAATAAGGTATGGATTGCAAGTTTCGAGTCGTTTCGTGTGCGAAAACCCCTGAAAAACCGGGCTTTTGGCAAATCCGGACAACACTCCGCCGTCAGGCGCGCGCACTCGGTGTGCAGGCGCGAACCCGGGAAGGATTTATCGATCGGTTAGTGATTGCGGCGGCCAGCGCCCGGCACTAATGGTGCATGTCGCTACATGACACTGTCTTGTACATAAATCATGAGAGTTCGAAATTTGATCATGCCGAAAGAAACCGCGCGAATGCGCGGCGCGCATAAAACCATCCGGAGGCCTGGAAAAGCCCCGGAAATCGAGATAAATATCTAACGCTCGGGATGAGGGATGAAACCGAATTTCCGGCTGCGCGAGAAGCCGGCGACCGTCGCAACGGTCTCCCCATCCGCTGGGTGTTTGTCCATGCAGTACATCGCGCTCTACGGAATTAAATATAAAGTTATGGAATCACATGTTGTGTGATGCCTTTCTGGTTTGGCCTTTCCGCTGCAGTTTTTGCTGTGATAGCTGTCAAAGTAGTGATTGAACATGACAACGCGTTAGATGCATCGCTGCTTGAAAGGTTGATGAAAGCATCACGCGATGATCGCTTCGCGAATACGATGAGTCGCAACGACAGCGTTGTGAAAGACTTCAAGAATCGAAGGCGGCATGACACATCGATTCTTCGAGGCGTGATCGCACGCACACGCACCATGCAAGACTACCCAAGTGAGGTCGCGCGCGAACTTTCGCATCTTCATCGCGCGAGCCGAGCGCTGTCGCAGCGGTTACGACACATGCGTCATCGATGTGCGCGCATCGCGATTTACCCATGCGCACATGGTCGCGATGACAATGATCACTTCATTGCGAGAAGCGACAGCTGGCCGACAGCCGCAAGCTATCGGCACCGGCATCGCCGGGCGACAAATGGAAGAAATACCCGGGAAAACACCGGTTTCCGGCGCAGCGCCGCCTGTCGTTCAGCAACAAGAACGCGCGGCAGATGATCGCCGGAGACGTGCGCGTCGGCATTGCTCCGGATGGAGCATACGCTTCAATGAGTTTGTGTCTGGTCGTGACAGCGCCGCGCGACGGCGGCGATGCCGCTGCCTCGCGCGGCGGCGCCCGCGAGTTACATTTCTACGACAAGAACCGACAGAACCTGCATACCTGTCGATACGACGGCATCCACGCGATCGCTGCGAGCCGCGCACCAGCTTGCGCGATTGCTCGACGAAGGAGCGCGCCGGGTCGCAACAAAAGTGAGGCATCGGTGTGACGCGATCAGCCATCCAATTCACCACCGCGCCGAACAAGGCCGCCTTGGAACAGATGCAGCGGTGCCGGCACCGAACACACCACGCGCGACCCGCGGCGAATTTCGTGGCCGTGCCGGAATCGACCCGGCGCGCGCCCTGTCCTGGCCGGCACCCGCAAAATCAGCCGAATCACAAAATGATTTGTGCTGCCGTGTCACAGTAATCCCGGGCATCAGAGCAGCACGGCATACGCACAGATACCCCTGATTAAAGGGACTTGCCCTTGCATCCGCCCTCGTAGCGGCCATCGGCAACGGTTATCCTGCTGCGCTCGCCACCGCCCGCATCCAGGACAGATTAATGACGGCCAAGACGGTATTCATGTTTTCCGGGCAGGGGTCGCAATATTTCCAGATGGGCAAACAGTTATTCGAAACCAGTGAAGTTTTTCGTCACTGGATGATTCGCCTGGACAAGCTGGCGCGGGAAATGGCCGGAACGCCGGTGATCGATGCGGTGTATGCATCGCCGCGCACCGACAGCTTCGATCGCACGCTCAAGACCCATCCGGCGATCTTCATCCTCGAATACTCGCTCGCGCAGTGCCTGATCCGCGACGGCATCGAGCCCGACCTGGTGCTGGGCGCGAGCCTGGGTTCCTTCGCCGCCGCCGCGGTGGCCGGCCATCTTGGTGTCGAAGACGCCCTGGCCGCGGTCGTGCAGCAGGCGATCGCCCTGGAAGAGACCTGCCAGCGCGGCGGCATGATCGCGGTCCTGACCGGACGCGAGCTGTTCGAGCAGGACTGGCTGCGCGGCCACGCCGAACTGGCGGCGGACAACTTCGCCACCCATTTCGCCCTCGCCGCGCCGCAGGCCCGGCTGGACGAGATCGAAGAACAACTGCGTGCGCGCGGCCTCGCTCATCAGCGTCTGGCGGTGTCGTTCGCTTTCCATTCGCGCTGGATCGATCCGGCGCAGGCCACGTTCGAGGCGTTCATGCATTCGGTTCCGCGCGGCCGCGGGCACCTGCCGCTGGTGTGCTGCGAACAGGCGGCGGTGCTGACGGACCTGCCGGACGATTTCTTCTGGCGCGCGGTGCGCCGGCCGATCCGCCTGCGCGACACCATCGCGCAGTTGGAAAGCCAGGGGCCGCATCGCTATATCGATGTCGGCCCGTCCGGCACCATGGCGACCTTTGCCAAGTACGCCCTGCCCGCCGGCAGCGCATCGACGGTGCATCCGGCGCTGACGCCGTATGGGCAGGACTTGAAAAACATGGCGACGTTGCGGGCCGCGTGCACGGGGTCGGCCGTCTCGACTTGACGCAACGCGCGTCCTGGACCGGATCACCGGCAACGCCGGCCACAGGTCGGCTGCGGCACCGCCTCGTCCTCACGCGCATGCCCACGAGCTCACAACGTTCCTATGCAGACCAGTTGCTTGGCGGTGATCATATCTTCGTGCGGATAGCCGAAGGCGTTGTTGAAGTACTCCACGCCATCGATGCGGACCTTGCGATTGATGTGGCTGTGGCCGTAGACGTGCGCCACCGATCCGAGCCGGCGCAGCTGCGCGTCCAGCCGCGTGCTGCCCAGCACCGGATCGAGGATGCGATGGTGGGCCGGCACATATGACGGCACCAGATCGAGCCTGGGCAGGAAGTGCGAGAACGTCATCACGCGATCGACGCCGGCCGGCGCTTCGCTCAAGTTCATCGCGGCGAAATGCGCGGCGACGTTCGCCGGATCGAACCCGGGCGGCCAGCGGCAGGCATAGAAGTCGCTCCAGCGCTGCAGCAGGTCTTCGCCGGGTTCGCCGAAGGAATAGTCGTACCACCCCAGCAGCGGCGCGATCAGTGTCCCGTTGGCCAGGTACGGACGCATCGACACGCCGCAGTCGGCGGCGGTGGCGACCACTTCGTCGAACTTCTGCAACGAAGTCTTGCCCGGCGCCTCGCCCATCACCCACAAATCGTGATTGCCCGGGACGAACAAAACCTGGGCGAAGCGCTGCGCGAATTCGCTCAGGCACCACGCCAGCAGCGGCCGGCGATGGGTGATGTCGCCGGCCAGGATCAGCAGATCGCCCCGATAGTCCGCGGCGGACAGGCCGCGCAGCCACTTGGCGTTGTCGTCGTGATCGACATGGACATCGGACAGAGCAAATATGCGCATCGCGTCGCTGGATCGCCGGCCGGCGACTGATCGGGATAGAAGTACCCGTTATAGCCTTTCTATGCATCGCTGCGCGACGGCCGAACGACACCGCCATCCCGGTGCGTGTGTGCGGAACCGGACAATCCATCGGCGTGGGCCGGACCTGGGCACCGACGCCGTGCGACGGGTCCAGGCCACGGCATGCACGCGGCTTACCTGGGCGGTAAGGTCACCCCATTCTGCCGCGCCCATATTTCAGCACGGCTGTTGCAACTGGCTGTTGAAGGGCGCGCCGTTGAGCTTGCTCAGATCGCCATCGACGCTGTCGAGCACCTTGTGCGCGACATCGCCCATATTGCTGAGCAATTCGCCGCCGTAGTCGCTGCCCAGGCTGTTGAGCATGCTACGAGGTCAGGTCGCACCTTCCCTGCCGCCCGCAAGCCGCCCGCGACAACGCGGAGCGAGAACTGCGAACCAATGCTCCGAATTCGCGTCCGCGAACGCCGAGCGGCCGCATCGGCCTGCCCTGGCTCTGCTTAATCTGCTGTTTGGATCGATCTAAGTCGCTGAATACGCGCCTTCTTCGCCGCCCCGCCGCGCCGGAAGACACGGCACCCGATCCATCCGCCGGCCATTCCTTCCAAGTGAAAAGGACCTTGCATGAAACCGAGCCACCGTCTTACTCCATCCAAACGCCTGCAAGCCGCGAGCGCGCTGCTGCTGTGCCTGGGCGTCGTCGATGCCGCCAGCGCCGCCAATCTGGCCTTGAACAAACCCGCCACGGGCTCGGCCTCGTGCAACGCCAATGAAGGCCCGGCCAAGGCCTTCAACGGCAGCACCGGCGGCGGCAACAGCGACAAGTTCTGCTCGTCGGCCAGCAGCAAATGGCTGCAGGTCGATCTGGGTTCGAGCAAATCGATCTCCGCCTTCACGATCAAGCATGCCGGCGCCGGCGGCGAGCCGGCGTCGTTCAACAGCAAGAACTTCAACATCCAGACCTCGGCCAACGGCAGCGCCTGGAGCACCGCGGTCACCGTCAGCAACAACACCGCCAACGTCAGCACCCACACTGTCGCGGCGATCAGCGCGCGCTACGTCCGCCTCAACATCACCACCCCGACCCAGACCAGCGACAGCGCGGCGCGCATTTACGAATTCGAAGTCAACGACGCGCCGCCGGCGACGGAGAAGCTTGTGCAGGTGCTGGATCAGGTGCCGCAATTCGGCATCTACCGCAGCACCGAGCCGACCACCTACACCCCGCCGGCCGGCGTGCTGATGTGGAAGCGCGGCACCGAGTTCGCGCGCAAGCTCAGCGACGCGGAGAAAGCCAAGATCGGCGACGACGTCGCCCTGCGCATCACCTATCACGCCCAATGCGATCCCTACGATCGCTTCGCTTCGGCGTTCTTCATCAGCACGGCCAAGGGTGTGGAGCCGACGGTGGATACGCCGCGGGTGACCTTCACCGATTTCATCTCGCCCTTCAGCGACATGTGGCAAGGCGCGAAAGCGACCCGGGTGTATCCCGACGCGCCGATGGACCCGTATGCCGCGGCGCTGGCCAATCCCGATCGCGACATCTGGGTCGGCATCAGCGGCGGCTCCAATCCGCAGTACGGCGGCGATGCCTGCGAACAGCACGGCGTGACCGATCCGGCGATCGCCGAGGTCGGCTTCAAGTATTCGCTGGCGCTGGTCTCGACCAAGACGCTCACCCCGGGCAGCGATCCGGACGTGATCGGCCTGCTGTCGCGTTCATCTGAAAAGGACGATGCCATCGCCACAGCGACCACCGCGCACACCGCCAACCTGGGCATCGCGACCCTCGCGGTCAGCATCGCCGGCTACGGCGCGGCCTCCGGCGGCCAGGAGTACACCAACACCAATATCGCGGTGAAACTCAACGGCGCGCAGATCGCCACCTTCAGCACCAAGATCGACTGCGCCAACTACGAGCAATTCAGCCCGCGCGGCAATCCGGGGATCTTCCGCAACAACAACACCACCAATCCCAGGAGCTGGTGCCCGGGCGCGCTGGTGCCGATGCGTTATTTCGATCTGGGCGACATCACCGGCAAGACGTTGCAGGTCGGCCTGAGCGTCGGCAATCCTTCACCGTGGACCGCCGACTCGCAGTACGTCACCAGCGTGAGCGTGCTGGAGCATTGATCGCATGAAAACGCGCCGGCCGCCGTCGCGGGCGGCCGGCGCTGCGTCCCCGAAAACAAACGGCGCGCCATGAGCGCGCCGTTTGCCGTTTGCCTCGCGCGGTGCGCTCAGAATTCGTTGTTGATCTCGTTGGAACGCTCCTGCGCCGCTTCGCGCGCGACCTTCGCCAGTTCCGGTTTGCCTTGCGCCTCGTAGCGCTGGGCGATCTGCTCGCCGAGGGCGACCGCTGCCTTGCCATAGGCTTCGCGACTGTTGCCGGTGAAGGCCGCGCTGCTCTCGATCTCGGCCTGCACCGCTTCGCTGAATTCGTGCCGCGTCGATGTGGTGGCCTCGGCCTTGTCCTGCGCGTCCTGGCGGCTGGTGTTGGGCGTCTTGTCGTCGGCCAGCGCGGCTTCGTAGTTCGCCGCCGCGGTGGCGGTGGCCTTGGATTCCGGGCCCGGCGCGAACACCACTTCGCCCGGATACACCAGATCGGGATTGCGCGTGCCCGGGTTCGACGCCGGGTCCTGACTGAACTGCGGATTGGCCGCGAGCAACTGCTCCAGCGACACGCCGTTGGCGGCGGCGATCTGGGTGAGGTTGTCGCCCGGCTGCACCACGATGGGTTTCATGCCCGCCGGCGTTGCGACCTGCCCGGTTTCGATCTCGGACTTGGTGTTGACCAGCGCGCCCAATTGCGGGCCCGAGTAAGACGGGCCATTCAAAGTCGTCATGCGTTGCCTCGAATTGTTGGGAGAAGTGAGCTGGGGAGGTCCGGCTGGCGACATTTCAGCCGATGGGTGTCACAGCACACAGCTGGGGACAACCCTAGTTTTCAAGGAATGCGCGCATCGGGATGCGCTGTTGAATGTCTGTGCACATCCAATGGCTCGCAGCGGCGAAACTCTGCCTTCAGCGCGATTGCGCCGCGTCAATCGCGGGCCAATACGAGCGCGGCGATGGCCACCATGCCGCCGGATACGCCTTCCACCCAGCGACGCCGGCGATCGCTGAAACCGCCGCCGCGGCCGCGGCGCAATCCCAGCAACACACTCAAGCCGGCGTAGACCAGCGCGCACAACGCGATGAAGATCGCCGACAGCGCCATCGCCTGCGCCGCGGCGGGTTCGTCGGCGCGCATGAACTGCGGCAGGATCGCGAAGTAGATCATCATGCCCTTGGGATTGAGCACCGCGGTCAGCAAGCCGCGGCGGAACTGGCCGCCGCGCCCGGCCGCTTGCAGGCCGAGGGAACCCGTTTTCATCGCCGAACGGATCAGGCGCACGGCCAGGTAGGCCAGATACGCCACGCCGATCCAGCGCAGCGCTTCGAACAACCATGGCGAGGCGGCGATGATCGCCGCCAGTCCCAGCGCCACCAACAGCGAATGCACCGCATAACCGGTGCAGACCCCGGCGGTGGCGCGCAGGCCCGCGGCCGCGTCGCCGTTGAGGGCCTGCGAGGCGATGAACAGCATGTCCGGCCCCGGCGTGCAGATCAGCGGGAGCACGGTGACGGCGAACAGCAGCAGCGGGGTCGGTTCCATGCCGATAGCGTACGCGGCAAGGCCCGCAATCGGGTTGCGAATATTGCGCCAGATACTGATAAATTGGCATTTAGTGCCAATCTATTATCTTTGGGGATAATCCGATGCCAACCCAGCTGGACGAGATCGACCGGCGCATCCTGCGCGCCCTGCAACGCGACGGCCGCCAGCAGAACACCGAGCTGGCGCAGGAAGTCGGACTGTCGCCCTCGCCCTGCCTGCGGCGGGTGCGGCTGCTGGAAGAAGCCGGCGTGATCGAGCGCTATGTCGCCGTGCTCAACGCGGCCAAGGTCGGCATCGGCATGACCTTGTTCACCCGCGTCTGGCTGACCGCGCAGGACGCCGACACCATCGAGCATTTCATCGAGGCGATGAAGCGGCTGCCGCAGGTGATGGAGTGCTACATCATGCTCGGCGAAAGCGACGCGCTGCTGCGCGTGGTGGTCGAAGACCTGGATGGTTACCGGCAATTCCAGACCCGTCATCTGACCCGCGCCAACGGCATCCAGAACGTGAAGACCGATCTGCCCAGCCAGATCGTCAAGCAGAGTTACGCGTTGCCGTTGTGAACGTGCGCGGTGTTTGCGCGCACAGCCGTTCGTCAACCTCGCTCACACATTGAGCGAGCGCTGCGTCGCCATCGCTGGATGATGCGGTTGCGACAGTCCCGCGCGCTCACGCTTTGCGAACTCGAAACAGCGCGCCGCGCGTTGAATTTATATCGATGAACCGCGCGACGCCTCGCCGACATGGATTCGCCACCTGCGTCACTGCCGTTGCGACCGGGCGAATCTAGACTTGAACCATCAAGGCGACACGGATCACGTCGCCTCCAGGATTCGAGACGCGCAAGGGATTGCCACACTCGCCTGCCGCCTTCGAATGGCTGCCCGCGCCCCGCGGGAATTCTCAGTCCATGCACGAGGGATCACCCATGTCCGACCATCGTTCCGTACCTCTGAACGCGCTTGCGCTCGCCACCGGCGCGGCCTTGTCGTTGCTCGTGTGTCTGCCGGCCGCCGCCGGCCAGGCCAATCTGACCGGCGTCACGCCGGGCGCGAACTTCAATCAGTTCATCGTCAAATACAAGGACGGCGCGGCCGAACGCAGCGACGCGCTCGCGCGCAAGCGCGGGCTCGACGGCATCGCCGGCGCGTTCGGCAAGCTCCAGGGCCGCGCGGTGAACCTGAGCCACAAGCGGCGCATGGCGATCGGCTACGACGTGATTCGCAGCGATCGCGAACTCGACAGCGTCGCCGCCGAGGCGCTGATCCGCCGCCTCGCCGCCGATCCCAATATCGAATCGGTGCAGGCCGACGCGCAGATGCATGCGTTGTTCACGCCCAACGATCCGTTGTACCCGCAGCAATGGCATTACTACCAAGCCACCGGCGGCCTCAACCTGCCGCCTGCCTGGGACATCGCCAACGGCAGCGGCGTGACGGTCGCGGTGATCGACAGCGGCATCCTCGGCCACGCCGATCTCAACGCCAACCTCGTCGCCGGCTACGATTTCGTCAGCTCCACCAGCGCCGGCAACGGCGGCTCGGGCGACGGCAACGGCCGCGACGCGGACCCGACCGATTCGTCCAACGTCCAGCACGGCACGCACGTCGCCGGCACCATCGCGGCGACGACCAACAACGGCGTCGGCGTGGCCGGCGTCGCGTTCGGCGCCAAGGTTTCGCCGCTGCGCGTGCTCGGCAACGGCGGCTACGGCAGCCTGTCCGATATCGCCGACGCCATCGTCTGGGCTTCGGGCGCGGCGGTGCCCGGCGTGCCGGCCAATGCCAATCCGGCCAAGGTCATCAACCTCAGCCTCGGCGGTGGCGGCGCTTGCGACGCGGTGTATCAAAACGCCATCAACACCGCGGTTTCGCGCGGCACGGTGCTGGCGATCGCGGCCGGCAACAGCAACTCGGACGTGTCCGGTTTCCGCCCGGCCAATTGCGCCAACGTGGTCGCGATCGCGGCCAACGACATCGGCGGCAATCGCGCGTACTACTCCAACTACGGCGCCGGCATCGACGTGACCGCGCCCGGCGGCGAAACCGCGGTGGCCGGCGAAGGCGTGCTGTCCACCGTCGGCGGCGGCAACTACGGCTGGTACCAGGGCACTTCGATGGCGGCGCCGCACGTCGCCGGCGTGGCCGCGCTGATCCTCAGCCGCGCCAACAAGACGCCGGCGGAAGTCGAATCGATCCTGAAATCGACCGCTCGCGCCTTGCCGGGCACGTGCGCGGGCGGTTGCGGCGCGGGCATCGTCAACGCCGCTGCCGCGGTCAATGCGGTGTCGCCGCAGGCGCCCACGCTGTACACGATCTACAAGCAGGGCGCATCGTCCAAGACCGAGGTGCATGCGCTCAACGGCGCCGACGGGTATCAATCCTTCCTCTCCCACACCGCCACCACTCTAAGCCAGACCGGCGTGGATCAGTCGTGGATCTTCGATCTGGGCGATTACAACGGCGACGGCGTCAAGGATCTTTACTCGATCGCCAAGCAAGGCGCCTCGGGCAAGACCGAAGTGCACGTGCTCAACGGCGCCGACGGGTATCAGAGCTTCCTCAGCCACATCGCCACCGGCCTGAGCCAGAGCGGCAACGATGCCGGCTGGCTGTTCAACGTCGGCGACTACAACCGCGACGGCACGCTGGACTTGTACGCCATCGCCCGCCAGGGCGCTTCGGGCAAGACCGAGGTCCACGTGCTCAACGGCGCCGACGGCTTCCAGACCTTCCTCGCCCACACCGCGACCGCGCTGTCGCAGACCGGCGCCGGCAACGACTGGGCCTTCGATGTCGCCGATTACAACCGCGACGGCGTGCTCGACCTGTACGCGTTCTCGAAACAGGGCGCGTCGGGCAAGACCGAGGTGCATGTGCTCAACGGCGCCGATAATTACCAGAGTTTCATCGCCCACTTGGCGACGGGCTTGCACCAGACCGGCAGCGATCTGGGCTGGAGCTTCGATCTGGGCGACTACAACGGCGACGGCACCCTGGACTTGTACGCCATCGCCCGCCAGGGCGGCTCGGGCCGGACCGAAGCGCATGTGCTCGACGGCGCCGGCAGCTTCCAGAACTTCAGCGCGCATATCGCCACGGCGTTGCAGCAGACGGGCAACGATGGTTCGTGGCTGTTCCTGACCGGCCAGCGCTGACCGATCCGCGTATCGATCCACAACGGGGCGGTCGCTTCGGCGATCGCCCCTTTTTCATGGCCGACGATAGACCGTGCCGGCGAAAGCGGCGAACGCAGTTGCTCGAAGTCGAGTGCGAGGCGACCGACGCGCCGTCGCTGCCGTAGCGCCGCCCCGCCCTCGCCTCGCGCCGTACCGCGCCGGCTCAGCCCAACTCGCGCAGAACCGCCTGGTTCTTGCCCAGGCGCTTGGCCTCGTACAACGCCAGATCCGCGCTCTCCAGCAACGGCCCGTAAGAATCGATGCGGCTGAGCGCGCACGAGGCGCCGCCGACGCTGACGGTGATGCGCTCGGTCGTCGCGCCCTTGTTCGGAATGCCCAGCTCGTACACGCTGGTGCAGATCTGCTCGGCCACGCGGCTGGCGCCTTCGAACGAGGTCGACGGCAGGATCAGCGAGAACTCTTCGCCGCCGTAGCGCGCGGCCACGTCGGCCGGACGCTGCGCGCAGCGCTGGATCGCCAGCGCGACCGCCTTGAGCGCTTCGTCGCCGGCCAGATGGCCGTAGATGTCGTTGTAGACCTTGAAATTGTCCACATCGATCATGAGGATGGAAAAATCGCGGCGCTCGTTGGCGGCCCGGCGCCATTCCTGATCGAGGTAACTGTCGAGATAACGCCGGTTGTTGAGCCCGGTGAGTCCGTCCACGTCGCTGAGCCGGCGCAGGGTCTCGTTCAATTCCAGCAGCATCTGCTGGCTCTCGCGCAGCGCCTGATAAGCGATGTCGCGCTCGACCTGGTTGAGATAGGCCTGGGAATGATGTCGGATGCGCGCGATCAGCTCGATCGGATCGGGCAGCTTGACCAGATAGTCGGCCGCGCCGGTGGCGAAGGCCTGGCTCTTGACCGCGGCGTCTTCCTTGCTCGACAGCACCACGATCGGCACGTTGCGCAAGGTGGCGTGGACCCGGTACAGATGCACCAGGGTCATGCCGTCCACGTCGGGCATCACCAGGTCCTGCATGATCACCGTGGGCTGCAGCGCTTCGGCCATGGCGATGGCTTCGGCCGCCGAGCTGCAGTAGTGGAATTCGATGTCCAGTTCTTTCGCGATGGCGCGGCGCACCGCTTCGCCGATGAACGGCTGGTCATCGACCAGCAGCACGCGGCAGCGGCGTTCGTGCGGCAATCCGGACGGACGGTTCAAGGGAGGTACGGTCATTTGGATACGTTCCTGGTGTCTGCGCAGAGCATCCGCAGCTTTGAGGCGATTTGATTCAACGCGAGGATATCGACCGCGGCGCCGCGGTCGGCGGCGGCCTTGGGCATGCCGTACACGGCGCTGCTGGCGCGATCCTGGGCGATGGTGTGATGGCCGCGCAGGCGCAGCGATTCCAGGCCGCGGGCGCCGTCGCGGCCCATGCCGGTCAGCAGCACGCCGACGATTTCGCCGGACCACTGCCGGTTGATGCTGTCGAAGAACACATCGACCGAGGGCCGGTAGGGTTGATCGACCGGTTCGCGGGTGTATTCCAGGGTGCCGCCGGTTTCCATCACCAGATGTTCGTTGGTTCCGGCCAACAGCACCGTGCCGGCGACCGGGCGTTCGCCCGGAATCGCCAGGCGCACCGGATTGCTCGAAAAACGGTTCAGCCAGTCGGCCATGCTCAAGGCGAATTTTTCGTCGATGTGCTGGACGATGACGATCGCGGCGGGAAAGTTCGCCGGCAATCCGCCCAGCAGTTCCACCAGCGCGGCCGGGCCGCCCGCGGAGGCGCCGATGGCGATCAGGCGCTTGGTGCCGTTGGCGCGCGCGGGCGCGCGGTGCGGGCGACGCACCGGCGCATCGCCGACCAGCCGGCCGATCAGGTCGATCTTGGCCAGCAGTTCCATCGCCCCGGCCTGATCGCCGTTGGCCAGGCTGGGAACGTCGGTGGCGTCCATCGCGCCGTAGCCCATCGCTTCGAACACCAGCGGCGCGTTGCCGCCGACGCTGGCGGTGACGATCAAGATCGCGCACGGGCTGGCGGCCATGATCTGCCGGGTCGCCTCGACGCCGCCGATGCCGGGCATCAGCAGATCCATCAGCACCAGATCCGGCGGATCCTCGGCGCAGCGCTTGACCGCGTCCTCGCCGTTGGACGCGGTCCAGGCCACGCTGTGTTCGCGGCGCTGGGCGATGGCGCGGCGCAAGGCCTCCACCGCGAGCGCCAGATCGTTGACGATGCCGATCCTCATGGCGCGGCCTCGCCGATCAGGTCCACCACCGCCTGCAGCAACGCTTCTTCATGGAAGCCGCCCTTGGTCAGATAGAAATCCGCGCCGGCCTCCAGGCCGCGGCGGCGGTCTTCCTCGCGGTCCTTGTAGGAGACGATCATCACCGGCACCGCGCGCAGGCGCGGGTCTTTCTTGATCAGGCTCACCAGCTCGATGCCGTCCATGCGCGGCATGTCGATATCGGTGACCACCAGATCGAAATGCCCGGTGCGTACCGCGTTCCAGCCGTCCATTCCGTCCACCGCCACCTCGACGGCGTAGCCGCCGTTCTCGATCAGTTTGCGTTCCAGTTCGCGCACGGTCAGCGAATCGTCCACCACCAGCACGCGCTTGCGTTCGGCCATCTGCGCGTGATCCTGATAGCGCAGTTGGGCCAGTCGGCCGGTGGAGACCAGACGCTCGACCGAGCGCACCAGATCGTCTACATCGACGATCAACACCGGCGTGCCGTCGTCGAGCAAGGCGCCGGCGCTGATGTCCTTGACCTTGCCCAACTGGCCGGGCAGCGGCTGCACCACCAGTTCGCTGACGCCGCGGTAGCGATCCACGGCCAGCCCGTATTCGTGCACGCTGCCGGCGGTGCCGACCACGATCACCTGCAGTTGCTCCGGCGAAGTCTGCGCGTCGGCGCCGCCTAACACCTGCGAGGCCGATACCAGGCCGATGCTGCGGCCGTTCAACTGGAAGTGCTGGCGGCCTTCGAGCATGCGCACCTCATCGCGCGGCACCATCACCGTGCAGGTGATCTGGGTCAGCGGGAACGCATACGGTTCGCCGCCGATTTCCACCACCAGCGCGCGCAGCACCGAGGTGGTCAGCGGCAACTGCAACTGGAAACGCGAGCCGCCGCCGGGCCGCGAGGACAGGCGCACGCTGCCGCGCAGTTGCTTGACCATGTTCTGGACCGCGTCCAGGCCCACGCCGCGTCCGGAGATTTCCGTGACCACCTCGCGCAGGGTGAAGCCAGGCAGGAACAGGAATTCCATCAACTCCGCTTCGCTGAGCTGGGCGGCGGTGGCTTCGTCGGCCAGACGGCGGGCGACGACGATCTGGCGAATGCGTTCCAGGTCGATGCCGCGGCCGTCGTCTTCGACGGTGATTTCCAGCAGCCCGGAGACGTGGTGCGCTTCCAGGCGGATGGTGCCGGCGGCCGGCTTGTCGGCGGCGCCGCGCTGCTCGGCCGATTCGATGCCGTGATCGACCGCGTTGCGCAGCAGATGGCCCAGCGGCGCTTCCAGCTTGGCCAACACGTCGCGATCGACCTGGGTCTTGGCGCCGACGATTTCCAGGTGCGCCTGCTTGCCCAACTCGCGCGCCAGATCGCGGACCATGCGCTTGAAGGCGTGGGTGCCGTCGGCGAACGGGCGCATGTGGCTGGACAGGGCTTCGTCGTACAGACGATGGGCGACGCTGGCGGTGCGGCGTTCGAACAGATCCAGCTGGGCGATGCGGTCGGTCAGCATTCGCTGCGATTCGGCCGCCAGCGAGCGCGCTTCCATCAACAAGGCGGTGGCGCGCTGATCGCGCGACAGCCCGGGCGTATCGGCCAGCTTGTCCAACGCCAGCGCGTTGTCGCGCTGCAAACGCTTGAGCCGGCTCAGCGAGCGGATGTACGGGTCCAGCCAGCGCGACACCACCAGCGATTCGCCGGCCAGTCCGAGCAGGCGGTTGAGGCTGCGCGCGGTGATGCGCAGGACGCGCTCGTCGCCGGGCTGATCGCCGGCCGGCGCCGGATCGGCCGCGGCCGCGGTTTCGCTGGCGGGCGCCGATGGCGGCGCGGACTCGGCCTCGGGCGTCAGCGCCGCGGCCAAGGTCGCGCAATAGCTTTGCGCCTGCGGCGCGTCGTCGCGCATCCACGGTTCGGATTCCTCCGGCGGCGTGGCGGCGATGCGGCTGAGCAGGTCCACGCCGCTCAACAGCGCGTCGATGGCCTGATGGCCCAGCACGATCCGCCGCTCCTGCGCGGCGACCAGGCAATCCTCCATGACGTGCGCGACCGCCACCGCCGCCGACAGGCCCAGGATGCGCGCGGCGCCCTTGATCGAATGGGCCGCGCGCATGCATGACTCCAGCTCCGCGGCCGAGCCGGGTCGGGTTTCCAGCACCAGCAGGCCTTCGGTCAATACCTGCGCCTGCCCTTCCACTTCCATCCGGAACAGGTCGTGCAGCGAATAATCCTGGAGATTGCCTGTGCTCATCCCAGCCGCCGGTTGATCGCGCTCAACACCAGATCGCCGTCGAGCAGGCCGACTTTGCGTTCGCCGACGGCCACCACGCCGGTGCTGAAGGGAGAATCCGACAACGCCACCGTGCCCGGCACGTTGCCGACGCCGGCCGGATCGTAGCGATGCGAGCCGTGCACTTCGTCGGATTCGAACGCCAGCCGCTGCTCGCGCGCCGACAGCACCACCAGCCGTTTGCTCAGCAGATTGCGCCCGCGCTCCGGCGCCGGCTGGCTCACATCGAGCTGCAGCAGCGATTCCAGAGCGACGCACACAGTGAGCTGGCCGCGCACGTTGACCAGACCGCGCACCAGCCCTTCGCGCCGGTGCGGCAGGCTATGGATCGGCCGCGGCTCGATGACTTCATCGACCATCCACGCCGGCAGCCCGAGCCATTCGCCGCCCAGGCGGAACACGAACAGCGAACCGGTCAGGGCGCGCAGGTCTTCGGCGCGGGTAGCGATGTGGCGCGCGGCCTGCTGCAGTTCATCGCCTTCCGGCGCGCGCCCGAGCAGCCGGGCGACGGCGCTTTGCGCGGCTTCGCTCGCGGGCTTGTCGTTCATTGCGATTCCTGCCTGCCGACGGCGGCGCTGCGGCAGCGTTGCGCGCGCAGGCGCAGCACGCGTCCGCCGGCCGCGTCACCGCGGGTTTCGAGCAGCAGGGCCAGGTGCATCAACGCCTCTTCATGACAAGGCTCCAGGTACAGGACCTTGCGGAAATGGTCTTCGGCGGCGCTGTCGCGGCCGAGCGCGCCGTGGATCAGGCCGCTCAGGTACAGCGCGCGCGCCGACGCGGAATGGGTTTGCAGGTAGGCCTCGCACGCCGTCGCCGCCTCGGCGAAGCGGCCGTTGTCGGCCAGGGCCTGGGCGCGGTCCAGCAAGGATTCGTCCACGGCCTGCGCGGGCGACGGCGGCGGTGCGGGCCGCGCCGGCGGCGTTGGCCGCACCGCCGCCGACAGCGCGCGCGGCAACGGCGCGGGCCGGGCCGATGCGATCGCGGTGACGGTCTTGCGCGGCGCCGGCGCGGCGATGTCCACCGCGGGCTTGGGCGGCGCCTTGCGGAAGGCGAACGCCATCGGGAATTGCGCGGAGACGAAACCTTCCGCCAGCATCAGGCTCGCTTCGGAAGGACCGACGAACAACAAGCCCTGCGGCCGCAACAGCCGGCGCAGAATCTCGACCGTGCGCACCTGGGTCTGGGCATCGAAATAGATCAGCAGATTGCGGCAGAAGATCGCGTCGTACAGCGCTTCGCCGGGCAGGAAGGCGATATCGAGCACGTTGCCCTGGATGAAGCGCACCCGCGAGCGGATCGACGCCGGCAAGCGCCAGGCGCCGTCTTCGAGATGGAAATGGCGATCGCGAAAGCCCAGCTCGCGGCCGCGGAACGAGTTGCTGCCGTAGGCGCCGTGACGGGCCTTGCTCAGCGCGCGTTCGCTGATGTCGACGGCATCAACGTCCAAGCGGTCGATCGGGAATCCCGCATCGAGCAAGGCCATGACCACCGTGTACGGTTCTTCGCCGCTGGAGCACGGCAGGCTCAGCGCGCGCAGGCGTTCGCCCGGATGGCTGGCCGCCCACAGCGGATCGTAGTGATGGCTCAGCGCGGCGAAGGCCTGGTTGTCGCGGAAGAACCAGGTTTCCGGCACCACCACCGCTTCGATCAGTTCCTGCTGCTCCAGCTGCGAGGCGCGCAGCAGATGCCAGTACGCAGTGAGGTCGGCGCGCTCGCTAGCGCTTATGCGCCGCTGCACCGCGCGTTCGACCACGCCCGGGCCGATGCTGGCCGCGTCCAGCCCCATCGTGTGCTTGAGCCATTGCTGGAAACCTTCCGGCGTCATACGTCGGCGACCGTCGGCTGGAACAGAATCGCCTGCACCGACTCGGGCAGCAGGCTGCGCACGCGCACGCGCTGGATCAGGCCGCGCGCATCGCTGGCGACCTCGCCCAGATACGGAGCCTGCGGATGATCGACGCCGGCCGCTTCGAACGCGGCCGGGTCCATCCGCACCGTTTCCAGCACCTGCTCGGCGATCAGGCCCAGTTTGCGCGTGGCGCCGTCGTCCATCGGGTAATGCACCACGATCACCCGGGTGCTGCGCAGGGCGCGCGCGTCGCGGCCCAGCGCCAGCCGGCACAGATCGATCAGCGGCACCAGTTCGCCGCGGTAATCGAACACGCCGGCCACCGCCGCCGGCGCCTGCGGGATCGCCTTGGCCTGCATCAGCGGCAACACCGACACCACCTGCGCGGCGTCGATGGCGTAACGGTCGCGGTCCAGATGGAAGACGAGCAGCAACACAGCATCGTTCTCCAGAGAATGGGCTTGCCCGGCCATGCGTTCGCGGATCAGGCCTGCAACTTGAACTTCGAGACTCCGTCGCGCAGTCCGGCGCTGACCTGATGCAACTCGTCGATCGCCTGATTGGACTGCTTGAGCGCATCCACCGTCTGCTGCGCGGCTTCGCTGAGCTGCACCAGCGCCAGATTGATCTGCTCGGCGCCCGCGGCCTGCGCCTGCACGCCTTCGTTGGCGGTCTCGAAACGCGGCACCATCGCCTGCACGTGTTCGATCACCTTCGACAACTGGCCGCCGACCTGCTGCACGTCGCCGGTGCCGCGACGCACTTCCTCGGAGAATTTGTCCATGCCCATCACGCCGGCCGACACCGCCGACTGGATCTCGCGCACCATCTGCTCGATGTCCAATGTCGCCACCGCGGTCTGATCGGCGAGGCGGCGGATTTCCACCGCCACCACCGAGAACCCGCGGCCGTATTCGCCGGCCTTTTCCGCCTCGATGGCGGCGTTGAGCGACAGCAGGTTGGTCTGGTCGGCGACCTTGGTGATGGTGGTGACGACCTGGCTGATGTTGCTGGCCTTCTCCGCCAGCACCGCGAGCTTGCCGCTGATCGCCGCGGTGGCGTCGATCATGCGGCCCATCGTCTCTTCCATCTGCGCCACCCCGTCCTGGCCGTTGCCGGCCAGCATCGCGGTCTGCTCGGCGCTGGTCGCGACCGCGCCCATGGTCCGCGCCAGTTCCTTGGAGGTGGCGGCGATCTCGCGCGAGGTCGCGCCGATCTCGGTGGTGGTCGCGGCGATCTGCGCGGCGGTGGCCTGCTGTTCGCGCAGCGTGGCGGTGATTTCGTTGATCGAGGAATTGACCTGGATGCCGGAGGTCTGGATCTGCCCGACCAGTTCGGACAAATCCGTGCTCATGCGGTCGTAGCCCTGCGCGACCGCGCCGAACTCGTCGGCGCGGGTAAAGCCCAGGCGCTGGCTGAAATCGCCCTTGGCCATGATTCCGGAGGCGCGGGTCAGCCGGTCCAGCGGCAGCGTGATCGCGCGCCACAGGTAGAACCCGGCCAGGATCGCCAGCAGCAGCGCGCCGGCGAAGGTGACGGTGATCCCGATTTGCGCCGAGACCACCGCATCGTCGATGCGCTTGCCCGAGGCGACCGCCTGGGTGTAGTTGAACTTGATGATGGTGCTGATCAGCTCCACCGACTTGTTGAAGGTCGGCGTGACCTGCGCGTTGAGTATCTGCTGCAGCGCGGCCGTATCGGATTCGCCCAGCTTGATCAGCTCGGGCTGCAGCGCGAACACCTGCGTGCTCATGCTGGTCAGCGAATCGAAATTGCGGCGGTCGCCGGGGTCGTTGATGGTGACGCGATAGCGGTTCATCGCGTCATCGAAGGCCTCGCGGCGCGCGCGCATGCGCTCGGCGGCCTGGGCGCGGTCCTTGGCGTTGGGCGAGGCCAGCCCGTTCAAGGCCGTGTTATAGGAATGCCACTGGGTTTCTATCTGTCCGGAGGCATACAACCCGGGGATGGAGTCGCTGCGCAGCCGGCTTTCTTCGGCCTGGATGTGATTCAACCGCTGCAAGGCGATACCGCCCATCAGCAGCATGACCGCGATGATCACCGCGAAACTCAACATGATTCGCTGGCGAATCGTCAGATTACTCATGGCTGGTTCTCGTGAGACGCATGAAACGAATGGCCTTGCATGAATGCCGGCCGCAACCCGCCCGCGCCACGATGGCCGGGCGATGGCGCAAGCGCGCATGCCTGACCCGTCCGGCATCGCCGCGACGGCGATAACAGCTGGACCGACATCGGCGACTGGATCGAATCCGATCTCCCCTGGTCACCCGGACAGCCTCGCGGTAACCGGTTATGAACGGGCCGACGGCTTAATTTACACTTCTTGGAACGATACAGGCACATTTACAGATATTGCCTGGCACTTTTCAAATATCGACCGGCACCGGCAATGACGCGGCGGCGATCGTCGCGGTTTTCCGGGCAATATGGCCGGCTGTCCGGGCCGCGGATAAATCGAAGCGGCAACGAGGAAAACCGCCGGGGCTCCGGCGCGGCCGGTGACCGGCAGGTATCGAGAACGCCCGGCGGCCACGGGTTATCGGCATCCATCGCGATATTGCCGCGGTATTCAACCGCGGCCCGTTTTAGCTGAACGAGCTGAAATCCCCGTCCCCTCCTATACCCCTCGCCCGCGCATCCTCGCCGCATGCGCCGCGCCGCCGGGCTTGTGTCTCAAAGACGCTGCCGGGCCTCGCAGCTGAACGCAACGGCACGGACAGCGCCGCTATCGGCCATAGGAAAGGAGGCCGAAAGGAAGCGCGCCTAGGCTGCGCACATCGCCGCTGCGCAAGAATCGAGCATGAGCCCTGGCTGGAGCATCCTGTGCGACTTCGACGGCACCATCGCGCTCGAAGACGTCACCGATACGCTGCTGGAAACCTTCGCCCGTCCCGGCTGGGAACTGATCGAGGCGGCCTGGAAATCCGGCCGCATCGGCTCGCGCGAATGCATGAGCGGACAGGTCGCCCTGATCGATGCCGGGCGCGAGCAGATCGATGCCGTGCTCGACACGCTGCGCATCGACCCGGCGTTCGCCGATTTCGTCCGCGCCGCGCGCCGCGCCGGCCTGGATCTGAGCGTGGTCAGCGACGGACTGGACTACGCCATCGCGCGCATCCTCGCCCGCAACGGCCTGAGCGACCTTCCGGTGATCGCCAACCACCTCAGGCAGACCGGCGCGCGCGAATGGCGGATCGAATTCCCCAACGCCCGGCCCGACTGCCGCAGCGGCACCTGCAAATGCGCCTGCGCCGCCGATGAAGCGGCATCGCGCAAGCGCGTGCTGTTGATCGGCGACGGCCAATCGGATTTCTGCGTCGCCGCGCAAGCCGACTTCGTATTCGCCAAAGGCAAGCTGATCGAGCATTGCCGCCACCACCGCATCGCGCACGCGCCCATCGGCGGTTTCCTCGAGGCGGTGGCGTTGTTGCCGGCGCTGCTCGACGGACTGTTCCAGGCCCAACCGCGAAGCCACGCCCCCGTTCTCACCACCCGAGGCCGTACTCCATGAGCGATACCCCCCTGCTCGCCGATCCGGCGGCCGGCTATGCCCGGTCACCGGTCCAAAATCACGCCGCCGCCGAGCCGACGCATCTGCGGGCCGTGAGCGCGCCGGCGCCGAGCGATGCATCGTTGTTGGCCGACGAAGCGGCGTACTGCTCCTTCGGCGACACCGTGCACTACAGCGATCCGCCGAAAATCTTCACCCGCTGCGAAGGCAGTTATCTGTACGACGCCGCCGGCACCGAGTTTCTCGACCTGCAAATGTGGTATTCGGCGGTCAATTTCGGCTATTCCAATCCGCGCTTGAACAAAGTGCTCAAGCAGCAGATCGACACTCTGCCGCAGGTCGCCAGCCAGTACCTGCATCCGACCAAGATCGAGCTGGCCAAGATCGTCGCCCAGGACGCGGAGAGAAAATGGGGGCGCAAGGGCCGCGTGCATTTCAACGTCGGCGGTTCGCAGTCGGTGGAGGATTCGCTCAAGATCGTGCGCAACGCCAGCGGCGGCAAGAGCCTGATGTTCGCCTTCGAAGGCGGCTATCACGGCCGCACCCTGGGCGCTTCGGCGATCACCTCCTCCTACCGCTACCGCCGCCGTTACGGCCATTTCGACCGCGCTCAGTTCATCGAGTTTCCGTACCACTTCCGCGGCCCCAAGGGGATGAGCAAGGAAGAATACGGCGAGCATTGCGTGGCCAAGTTCGAGCGTCTGTTCGAGACCGAATACAACGGCGTATGGGACCCGAAGGTGGGCCAGTGCGAGTACGCGGCGTTCTACATCGAGCCGATCCAGGGCACCGGCGGCTATGTGATTCCGCCGCCGAACTTCTTCACCGGCCTCAAGCGCGTGCTGGACAAGTACGGCATCTTGCTGGTCGTCGATGAAATCCAGATGGGGTTCTTCCGCACCGGCAAGCTGTGGTCGATCGAGCATTTCGGCGTTCAGCCCGACGTGCTGGTGTTCGGCAAGGCGCTGACCAACGGGCTCAATCCGCTGGCCGGCATCTGGGCGCGCGAAGAGCTGATCAATCCAAGCGTATTTCCGCCGGGCTCGACCCACTCCACCTTCGCATCCAATCCGCTGGGCACCGCCGTGGGCCTGGAAACCATGAAGATGCTGGCCGAAACCGACTACGAAAGCATGGTCATGGCCAGCGGCGCGCATTTCCTCGCCGGCCTGAAGGATCTGCAGAAGCGGCATCCGCAGATCGGCGATGTCGATGGACTGGGGCTGGCGCTGCGCGCGGAGATCTGCGAAGACGACGGTTTCACGCCGAGCAAGAAGCTGCTCGACCGCATGGCCGACATCGGCCTGGCCGGCGAACTGGACCACAACGGCAAGAAGATGGGACTGGTGCTCGACGTCGGCGGTTACTACAAGAACGTGATCACCCTGGCGCCGTCGCTGCATATCACGCCGCAGGAAATCGATCTGAGCCTGAGCCTGCTCGATCAGCTGCTGACCMGCGCCAAGCGTTCGCTGTAGGCGCAAGCGACGATGGCGTTTCATTCGCATCGCGCCATCGTTACGCCGCCCTCGGGCCGTCGCGCCGCAAGCGCGATGGCTCGTGGGCGCGCGGCGGGCGAAGACGGCCGCGGCCGCTGTCCGTCTTCGATGCGACCGGCTTCAGGCCAAGCGGCTCAGCGCCAGCACCGCGTTGAGTCCGCCGAAGGCGAACGAATTCGACAGCACCGCATCGACGCGGCGTTCGCGCGCCGTGTTGGGCACATAGTCGAGGTCGCATTCCGGATCGGGATCGAGAAAATTCGCGGTCGGCGGTACCGCCTGATGATTGAGCGCGCCGATCGCGGCGACCAGTTCCAGGGCGCCGGCCGCGCCGAGCGCATGTCCGTGCACGGCCTTGGTCGAGGACACCGCCACGGCATCGGCGTGAGCGCCGAACACTTCGCGGATGGCGCGGCTCTCGGTCGGATCGTTGGCCGGCGTCGCGGTGCCGTGCGCGTTGATGTAGCCGATCGCCTCCGGCGCCAGCCTGGCGTCGGCGAGCGCGCGGCGGATCGCGCTGGCCGCCCCGCTCTGCGAGGGCAGCACGATGTCGCTGGCATCCGAGGACATGCCGGCGCCGGCGAACTCGGCCAGGATCGTCGCGCCGCGACGGCGGGCGTGTTCGTACTCTTCCAGCACGAACATCGCCGCGCCTTCGCCCAGCACCAGACCGCGGCGCTGCAGACAGAACGGCCGGCAGGTGTCGTCCGCGAGCACCCGCATCGCTTCCCAGGCGCGGGTCAGGCCCAGAGTGATGCAGGCCTCGGTGCCGCCGCTGACGGCCACGTCGGCGCCGCCGGCGCGGATCATCTGCAGGGACTGCGCCAGCGCGTGATTGGAAGAGGCGCAGGCGCTGACCACCGCGAAGGCCGGGCCGGTCAGGCCGTATTCGATGCTGATATGGCAGGCCGGCGCATTGGCCATGACCCGGACGATGGTGAACGGATGCACGCGGCCGTTGTCGCGATACATGCGGCGGTTGGCTTCGTCGTTGCTGGTCTCGCCGCCGACGCCGGTGCCGACGATGACCGCGGTGCGCTCGCGCAGGTCGGCCTGTTCGAAATCGATGCCGGACTGGGCCACCGCTTCGCGCGCGGCGACCACGGCGAACTGCGAGACCCGGTCGAGCAGCGGCAGGCGCTTGCTGTCGAAATGCGCGGCCGGATCGAATCGGCTCACCTCGGCGGCGACCGGGGCCCTGAGCAATTCGCCCGCCACCGCCCGGATCGGGCCGATCGCGCTGCGCCCGGCCAGCATTTCGCGCCAGCAGGCGGCCGCGTCGTGGCCGAGCGCGCTGATCGCGCCCATGCCGGTAATCACCACTTTGCGCATCGAATAGTCCTTGATGCGCCGGCGCGCTCAGGCGCTGCCGGCGCTGGATGCCTTGTCGGCGGCGGCGGCGTCGACGGCCTGCTTGACCGCGTTCAACAAACCCTGCACCGAATCGCTGTCGAAATCCGGAGCGCGGTCGGGCAAGGTCACGCCGAAATGTTCTTCGATGTCGAAGATGATCTCGATCGCCTCCAAGGAATCGATGCCCAGATCCTTCAAGGTGGCCTCCGGCGTGATCGCGGCGACATCGAGTTTTCCCTGCCGGGCGACGATGTCGTACACCTGTCGTTCGATGCTGGCCTGTTCGCTCATCGTGGCGCTCCTGTCGGTTCGGTCGGGCCCGCGGCGGCGGCGGATGCCGATCACTCGGCGGCGAAACCGCGCGCGGCGTTGCTCAACCCGACTGTAGCCGGCGAATCTTGCACATGCCTTTCGTGACCCGGCTCGAACCTGAAGCCCTGCTCAGGGACTTCCTGGCCCATCCGCCAGAGGGCTTCCGCGCCGGCCGCACCGCCGAGGCCATGCCGGCGTTCACCGCGCCGTTCGATCTGCTGACCACGGCCGAACCGGCCCTGCGGCGGCGGATCGAGCGCTGGCCGGGCTACCGCCACTGGCGCCGTTGGCTGCGCCTGCGCACGCGCTTCATCGGCGCCACCAGTACCGAATACCTGTGGCTGCCGGAAACCGACCCGGCCGCGCTGGCGCGGCGCCTGCGCGATGAGGAAGGCCGCCACTGCGCCCTGCTGATCGTCAAGGACCTGCCCGACGAATCGCCGTTGCTGGCGGCCGCCGGCAATGCCCAGGCCGCCGCCTTCGCCCGGGCCTGCGCCGAGGCGGGCTTCGTGATGGTCGAAGGCCAGGCCCTGGCCTGGGTGCCGATCGACTTCGCCTCGGCCGACGACTATCTGGCGCGCCGCTCGCGCGCGCGCCGCCGCGATCTGCGCCGCAAGCTGCGTTCGCGCGAAGATCTGCAGGTCGAAATCATCGAGACCGGCGCTGCGGTGTTTTCCGAGCCCGCCGCGCTCGATGCCTTCTACGCCTTGTATCTGCAGGTCTATGACCAGAGCGAACTGCATTTCGACCGGCTCAGCCGCGATTACTTCCGCGCCCTGCTCGGCGATGCCGGCAGCGGCGGTATCGTGTTCGTCTATCGCCACGAGGGCCGCATGATCGGCTGGAACCTGTGCTACGAATACCAGGGCCGCCTGATCGACAAATACATCGGCCTGGCCTATCCGCAAGCGCGCGAACACAATCTCTACACGGTGAGCTGGTTCGAAAATCTCGACTACGCGCGCCGGCGCGGCCTGAGCGCCTACGTCGCCGGCTGGACCGACCCGCAGGCGAAGCGCGCCCTGGGCGCGCGCTTCGCCTTCACCCGGCATGCGGTCTACGCGCGCAATCCGTTGCTGCGCATGGCGCTGCGCCGGCTCGCGCCGTGGTTCGAATCCGATCGTTCGCTGCTGGCGCTGTGCGATGAAGCCGGTCGTCCTTGACCTCGACGGTTCGGTCGGCGCGCTGGAGGGCGCCACCACCATCGACCTGCGCCGCTGGCACGACCGCCTGCGTTTCGCCTGCTCGCGCCGCGCGCTGGGCGAATTCGCCGAGACCCTGGACGCGCGATTGCCGCACCGCCACGGCACTGTGTTCATGGGCAGCGGCGATTTCCATCACCTCAGCCTGCCGCTGATCGAACGCGCCGCGCGCGGCGTGGCGCGCATGCAGGTCGTGGTGTTCGACAACCATCCCGACAACATGCGCTTTCCGTTCGCGGTGCATTGCGGCTCGTGGGTATCGCGCGTGGCCGCCTTGCCGCAGGTCGCGCGCGTGCACGTGGTGGGCATCACCTCGGCCGATATCGGCCTGGGCCATGCCTGGGAAAACCGCCTGGCGCCGCTGTACCGCAAGCGCCTGTGCTACTGGTCCAGCGCAGTGTCGGTGCGCTGGGCGAAATCCGTGGGCCTGGCCTCGTCGGTGCGCGGTTTCGCCAGCGTGGACGCCTTGCTCGAGGCCTTCCTCGCGCAGATCGCGGACTGCGGCGATCCGCTGTATCTGAGTATCGACAAGGACGTGCTGCGGCCCGAGGACGCGATGACCAACTGGGACCAGGGACGCATGCGCGCCGAGGCGATGCTGGCGGCGGTGGAAAGCCTGCGGCCGCGGCTGATCGGCAGCGACGTGACCGGCGAGATCTCCATCGCCGCCTATCGGCAACGCTGGAAGCGGCTGCTGGCGGCGGCGGACGGACAACGCCCGCCCGATCCGGCCGAGCTGCGGGTCTGGCAAGAGCAGCAGCACGCGTTGAACCGGCGCATCCTGCGCGCGATCGCCGTGGTCAGCTGATCCGGGCGCCGCCCGCCCCGCGAGGCAACACCGCCTGCAATGCCTCGACGATCCGCGCGAACGCCGCATCGTCCAGCCACTGGCTGTTGCCGATGCACAGCAGCCGCGCGCAGAAATCGCGCGCATTGGGGATCCGCGCCGGCGCCACGGCATCGCCCAGGTAACGGTAATCCGGCAAGACATGGGCGAACATCGGCGAAATGCCCAGGCCGGCGCCCCACAAACGCTTCAGGGCCTGCTCGCGCGCGGCCGGGTCGGACAACTGCAGCATCAGCACCGGCCAGGTGCCGTGTTCGTTCGGCCGGTCGCCGAGCACTTGCACGCCTTCGATCCCGCGCATCTGCGAGCTGCGCATCAAGGCGCGGCGGCGCGAGGCCTGGAGAAACTCCGGCAACCGCAACGAAGCGCGCGCGCCGATCGCCTGGCGCCAGCGCCCGACCCGATGCAGCGGAATGCGCGGCGAAAAAACGTCCTGCGCGGCCGCCGCCGGATCGCCGCGGCCGAGCGCGCGGCGCACGCCGTCGCCGTACACCCAGCGCAATCGGCTCGGGCGATAGAACAGGCCGTAGCCGATCAATTCGAGAACGCGCCGCGATTCCCACCAGCGATCGCGCGGCAGCAGTTCCTGCGCCGCGGCCTGCAGCCGCCGGGCCATCGCGCCGTCGCGCGTCACCGCCGCGCCGCCTTCGTAGATGCTCAGGCCCTTGCCGGCGGCCAGGCTGAAGATGCCCACGTCGCCGAGCGTGCCGGCCGCCGCGCCGTTGGCGTGGCGCGCGCCCAGCGCCTGCGCCGCATCCTCGATCACCCAGGCGCCGACGCCGCGCGCGCAGCGGATCGGCGCGTCCATGTCGGCGAGCCGGCCACCCAGGTGAGTGGCGACGATCGCCAGGGTCCGCGGTCCGCACAAACCGCGCAAGCTGGCCGGATCGAATTCGAAATGGCCCGGCCGCACGTCGCATACGCGCAATTGCAAACCGCAGTGGGCCACCGCCAGCGCGACCAGCGGACAGGTGTAGGCCGGCACGATCACTTCACGGCGGTGGCGGCTGCGCTGCTTCATCGCGCTCAGCGCGATCACCAGAGCGGCGGTGCCCGAGCAGGTCAGGATCAGCCGATCCGCGCTCACTCCGACTAGCGTTGCCAGGCGCTCGCTCAACGACGGCGCGCGCGAGCCGGCGAAGTCGCTCCAACGCAGCGGCAGGCCCGCGCTCGGCGGCAACTCGCGCCGCGGCGCCGGCTCAGCTCGCGGCCGGCTCATCGCGCTCACCCAGCGCCAGGCAAACGATGCCGGCGACGATCGCGATCGCCCCGGCGATCTGCAAACCGCCGAAGCGCTCGCCGAACAGCCACGCGGACAAAATCAATACGCTGACCACCTCCAGGTGCGAGGCGGCGAAGGCCGGGCCGATGGGCGCGTGCTTGAGCAATCCCATCCAGGTGAAGAACGCGCCGATGTAGCCGGCCAGCGCGCCGTAGATCCATGGCTGCCCGAACAAGCGCGCGAGCCAGTCCAGGCTGGCCTGCGGCGGAAACGCGTGCGCGCCGGCGATCTTGAAACTGACCTGGGCCAGCGTGTCGAACGCCATCAGCAGCGCGAAGCCCCACAGATAAAATCGCCTCATGCGCCGGCTCCGACCAAGGCCACGCCCAGGCCGATCAGGCTCATCCCGGCCAGGCGCAAGGGCGTGAGCCGCTCGCCGAACAACCAGCGGCCGGCGAGCATGATCGCCACGATGTTGATCGAGCCCAGCAAAACTCCGCGTCCGAGCGGCACCAGCGACAGGAACGCGATCCAGGCGAGGAATTCGAATACGTAGCAAGCCCCGCCGAGCCACAGCCACGGCCGGCTCAGCATATGCCGCCAACGGGCGATGCCGTCGCCGGCGGCCGGATCGCTCGCGGCGGCCTTGAAGGCGAGTTGACCTGCGGTATCGAGCGCTACCGTGACCAGCCAGAGCCCCCAGATCCACGGCGTCATCGCGCGCTCCTAGCCGGCGCGCGCATGCGGCGGCGCGATCGACGCCACGGCCGCCGCGCCCGGGTTCGCAGCCGGCGCCGTCATCGCCGGCGCGGCGGCGGCGAGGCGCGAGAAGAACGCGGCGGCGCCGTCGATCAGGCGGCGACGTTCGCGATCCAGGGTGATCATGTGATAGCTGTCGGGCAGCCACAGCATCTCGACCGGCGCCGACACGCGGCGGGCGACCAGCTCGGCGTTGCGCGCATGGGCTACGTCGTCGTGGGTGGCGTGGGCGATCAGGCACGGCGCCTGCACCCGCGGCAGCCGCCGCCGCACCTGGCGCGACAGCAGATGCAGATCGGCGAGCGAGTGCCAGGGATTGCCCGGCAATCCGGCCGCGGCGCTGTCACCGCTCAACATCGCGCCGCTGACCTGGGCGCGGATGCGTTCATCGCGCAGGCCATACGGCGGCTGCTCCATGAAACTGCGGCCGCGCGCCAGGCCCAGCCGCTTGAGCGCCGGCAACAGGAACGACAGACGGCCGATCGCCGGCATGTTCCAGCCGTCGTAGCGGAAGGTCGCGCCCAGCACGCCGACCCCGTCCACCCAATGCGGCTTTTCCGCGGCCAGCAGCAGGGCCAACAGGGCGCCCATCGACAAACCGGCGACGAACAGGTGATCGACTTGCCCGCGCATCGCTCCGGCGGCGGCTTCGACGCTGGCGTACCAGTCGCGCCAGCCGGTGGCGAGCAGATCGCTCTCATCGCCGCAGTGGCCGGCCAGTTGCATGCCGTGGACGGTGAAACCCTGGCGGTTCAGGCCCTTGCCGAGCAGGCGCATCTCGCTGGGCGTGCCGGTCAGGCCGTGGATCAGCACGACGCCCTGGCGCCCGCCGGGGAAATGGAAATCGGCGTTGCGGATCATCGGCGCCCGCCTTCGCGGCGCGCGCGCCGGCGTCCGCAACCATGGCCGTTCGAGGGCGCGCGCATTGAATTCGACATGGCCGCAGTCTGCCGTCCGGGGGTTTCAGCAACCTTTCGCCCGCCGCTTCCGGCGCGGCCGGTTCAGCCGCGGTCAGGGCGCCGCGCCGAGAAACCGCACCAGCACGCGTTGACCCAGCCGCAGATTGTTGGGACGGTCGAAGGCCAGCACGCATTCGACCGTGCGCTCGTTGGCGCGGACTTCCGGATCGTCCTCTTGAGTGGAAGGCCCGAACGATTGCGCCAGCCTCAGCACGCGCGCGCCGCCGAGCACGCGCTGCGAGTCGCTGTCGTCGATCACCTGCGCCCGCATGCCCGGCCGCACCGCATCCAGATAGGCCGCGTTGAGCTCGGCGCGGACGATGCGCGGCTGTCGCGGCAACAAGGTGAACAAGACGCCGTCGCGGGCCGACACGCTCATCCCCGGTTGCGCCGACACGCGCGCGACCTCGGCGTCGATCGGCGCCTTGAGCGTGTGCCGGTCGAGCGCGAAGGCCGTCTGTTCGCGCTGCGCCGCGGCGATCCGGGTGGCGGCGGCGGCGTTGTCGAGTTCGGCCTGCAACTGCGCCTGCGCATCGCGGGCATCGTCGGCGCTCTGGCCGTCGCCGGCGCCGGCCGCCGCCGCTTCGGCCAGCCGCCGCGCGCGCGTGCGCGCCTGTTGCAGACGCTGCCTGAGCAGGCTTTCCTGCGCGCGCGCCTGATCCAGGCGCGCGGCGGCGATCTCGTTCTCGGCGCGCGCGGCGGTGGCGTCGAGCACGGCCAGCGTTTGCCCGCGCTTCACCTCATCGCCTTCGCGCACCGCCACTTGCCTCAGCGTGCCTTCGACCGGCATCGCCAGTTTCAGCGGCCCGCCTTCCACGTCGATGCGGCCGCGCGCGACCGCGGCATAAGCGCCCTGCCCCGCGCCGCGCGCCGCGACGCCGTCCTGCGCCGGAGCATCGGCGGCGGAATCGGCATTGCCGGCGCAGCCGGCGCAAACCGCGACCGACACGGCGAACATGCAGCGCAGCAAACGCGAAACGGATCGGGTCATCAAGGCCGCACGCTCACAGAGGATTCGATAACGACGGCCGGCTCGCGCCGGTCGCTGAGGATACGCCCGTCTTCCATCGTCAACAGCCGGTCGGCGTGACCGATCAGGCGCGGGTCGTGACTGACGCACAACACCAAGGTGCGGTGGCGCCGGGCGATACCGTGCAGGATGTCGATGACGATCTGGCCGTTGGCGGCGTCGAGCGAACTGGTGGGTTCGTCGGCGAACAACAGCGTCGGCTCCTTCGCCAGCGCGCGCGCGATCGCGACGCGTTGTTTTTCGCCGCCGGACAACTGCGCCGGGCGCAGGCGCACGCGCCGGGTCATGCCGACCTCATCCAGCGCCGCCGCGGCGCGGCGCTGCTGTTCGCGCCGGCTCAGGCCCAGGTAATGCAGCGGCAATTCGACCTGTTCGGCCACCGTCAACGCCGGGAACAGGTTGAAGCCCTGGAAGACGAAACCGGTGTGCTGCAGGCGAAAAGCCTCCAACGAGCGCAGGTCCAGCCCGCCCAGTTCCTGGCCGAGGGCGACGACGCGGCCGCGGTCGGGCCGCTGCAGACCGCTGAGCACCGACAGCAAAGTGCTCTTGCCGCAGCCCGAGGGGCCGGAGATCAAAGTCAATTCGCCCGCGTCGATACGTAGCGAGACATCGTCGAGCACGGTGGTGTTCAAGGCGCCGGAAGCGAAGGATTTGCCGATACCGTGCGCGACCAGGGTCGGCGGAGAATGGGGCGCGTTCATCGCAGCAACACCGCGGGATCGGCGCGGCGCAGGCTGCGCAAGGCCGAAACGCCCGATACGCAGGCCAACACCATCACCACCGCCACGCACAGGCCGGTGACTTGCAGATTGAACATCACCGGCACATCGCGGCTGCGCGCCAACGCGATCAGCACCGTGCCCAGCGCGGTCGCCATCACCACGCCCATCGCGCCGACCCACACCGCCTGCTCCAGCACCACCCAGCGCAGGGCGCGCATGCTGATGCCGAGCGCGTTCAAGGTCGCGTATTCGCGCACCGAACCGGTCACCGCCGCCACCAGCGCCTGGCTGGTGATGACCGCGCCGACCAGCAGCACGATACCGGCCAGGAACAGCACGCCGGCGCCGGCGCCGGTGTCGAACATCCAGAACAGCATCGATTGGCGCGCGAACCGGTGCGCGGTCCAGACCTGGTAACGGCCGAATCCCGATTGCCCGCTCAGACGCCGCGCCACCGCGCGACTTTGCGCCGGATCGTGCAGGCGCGCTACCAGGTACGCCGGCCAGGCCGGTCCGCCGCCGCTGCCGGACTGCAGCCGCCGCGCGGTATCGAGCGAGGCGACGATGTTGACGCCGCCGAGCGCGCGCAATCCGGAACTGGCGCCGACCACGCGCACGCGGTGGCCGTTGACGAAGGCGCTGCTGCCGACCGTGGCGCCGAGCTTGTCCAGTTCGGAGCGATCGACGATCACGCTGTCGGGCAACATCAGGCGTTGCCGCAGTTGCGGCGATAACGCCCGCGCGAACATCAGCCCGCGCGGGCCCGGATCGATGCCGGAGACGTACACCGACACGCCGCCGGTGTCCTTGGCCGGACCGCGCCAGTCGGCGTCGAGCCAATAGAACGGTTCGGCGCGTTCGACTTGCCGGTCCATCAACAGCAACGACATCAGCCCCGGATCGACCGGCCGGCCTTGGTCTACGCTCTGCGTGCCCGGATAGCCCAGCCACAAATCCGCGGAAGATCCCGACACGTACACGCTGGCGCTGCCGAAGATACCCAGCACCAGGGCGGCCTGCAGCAACAGCAGCAGGCTGGAAAAACCGATCGCCAGCACCGCCGGCAAGAACCGCCGCCATTCGAACAACAAGGTCTGGCGCGCCAGCGAGGTCATGGCGCGACCCGCCCGCCGGCCAGGGCGTCGGCATCGCGCGCGGTCGCGTCGCGGTCGGGCGCCGCGCCCAGCGCTTTGTACAGGGCGATATACGCCATTGCGCGGGCGTTGCGCGCGGCATTGAGTTCGATAGCGGCCTGATCGCGGTCGATGTCGAGGCCGGTCATGTCGAGTTCGCTGGCCAGGCCGAGGCGACGACGCACCTGCCCGCTTTCGCCGGCGCGCGCCAGGGCCTGCCAGGCGCGCCGATCGGCGTCCTCGCGCTGGCGTTGTTGCTCCAGCGCGCCCAGCGCGGTCTCGACCTCGGCCACCGCGGTCAGTACGGTCTTGCGATACGCCAGCGCCGCCGCCTGCATTTCATCGCCCTTGGCGCTGGCGCGGGCGCGGCGCAGACCCCAATCGAACAAGGGGATGTCGATCATCGGCCCGAACACGCCGATGCCTTCGGCCTCGGTGCGGCGATGGGCGGTGATGTTGATCGACCATTGGATCGATCCGCCCAAGGCGATGTGCGGGTACTGGTCGGCCTTGGCCAGCCCCAGATCGGCGGCGGCGCGCAATACCTGCGCCTGCGCGCGCGCGACATCGGGCCGTGTGCGCAGCAGATCGGCCGGCGCGCTGGCCAGCGCGCGCATCGCCAGCGGCGCGCGCGACGGCCCTTGGCGCCAATCCGGATCGGGTTCGGCGCGTCCCAGCAGCACCGCCAGCGCCTGCTCGGCGGCAACGGCGCGCTGCCGCGGTTCGGCCAGCGCGGCCTCGGCCTGGGCGATGGCGGCATTGCCGGTTTCCAGACTGTCGCGCGCGGCGAGCCTGAGTTCCACCCGCACCGTCTGCAACTGCAACTGCCGCTTGCGCGCGGCGACGACGGCCTCGTGCAGGCGCGCGCATTCCAGCGCGTCGCGCAGCTCGATCCAGTTGCGCGCGACCTCGCCGGACAGCGACAAGCGCGCCTCGCGCAATTCGGCCTGCGCCGCCGCCAGTTCGCTGTCGGCCTGGCGATGGATCGCTTCGCTGCGGCCGAACAGGCCCAGTTCCCAGGTCGCGTCCAGGCCGGCGACGAAGAACGAGGCGCTGGCGTCGGGATCAATCGGATTGGCGGTGCGCGCGCGCAGTTCCGGACGCAGCACGCTGCCGGCGCGCTGATACAGGGTGCGCGCGGCGCGCAGGCGCCAGCGCGCCTGCTGCACGTCCAGATTGGCGCTGAGCGCCTCATCGACCAGCCGGTCCAGGCGCGGATCGGCGAACGCACTCCACCAGGCGCGCGGGTCCGGCGCCGCCGCGGTCTGAGCCTGCGCCGCATTGCGCCATTGCGCCGGCAACGGCGGGGTAGCGTCGGCGACCGGAGTGGAAACGCAACCGGCCAGCGGCGCGATCGCGGCCAACACCGCCACGGCTAGGTTCCGCGCGAGCGCGCCGGCGCGCGTCGGCGGTGCGGCTTCGCGCACGATCAGCCGGCGCATCAGGACCGATCCACGATCATGGGAAAATCCAATTCGACGCGCAGCCCGCCCAACGCCGAGCGACGGTAACGCACCTGGGCGTCATGGCGGTCGGCGATGCGCCGCACGATCGCCAGTCCCAGTCCGGTGCCGCCCTCGATCGCGTCCGGAGCGCGGAAAAACCGGTCGCCCAGGCGCGGCAGAATTTCGTCCCCGACGCCGGGGCCGTCGTCTTCGACGCTGACAATCGCGCGATCGCCATCGACGCTCAAGGCGATGTTGACGGTGCCGCCGCGGGCCACGTAACTCAGCGCGTTGTCGAGGAGATTATCGATGGCGTCGTGCAGGGCGTAGCGATCGGCGCGGATCGTCACCGCGACCGGCGGCGCGTCGTAGCCCAGATCGATGTCGCCGTGCATGGCCCGATCGACGTGGCCGGCCAGAATGTCCGGCAGCAGCCGGTCCAGCCGCAGCGGTTGCATGCGCGCGACCGGATCGGCCGGCGCCTGCGCGCGGGTCAGCGCCAGCAATTGCGAAGCGATGCGCCCGACCCGCATGGTCAGGATCTGCACCTGCGCCAGCGCCGCCGAACGGTCTTTCTCGTTGGCGCTGGTGCGGGCGCGATCGGCATGCAGCGACAGTCCGGCCAGCGGCGTGCGCAGCTGATGCGCGGCGTCGGCGATGAAATACTCCTGGACCACGAACAAACGGCGGATGCGCTCGAGCAAAGCGTCGATGGTCCAGCTCAACGGCCGGATTTCCGCGGGCACCTCGATGTCGCCGATCGGCACCAGCTCCTGCCCGTGCCGCGCCAGATGCTGGATCAGCGGATCGAGCGCGCGCAGCCCGTGGGTGACGCCGCGCCACATCAGCGCCAGCAGCACCGTGGTCAGGACCAACTGCAGCAGGATCGACATGATCAAGATCTGGCGGGCGCGCAGCTGCCGGTCGAGCACCGTCTCGGCGACGGTGACCACCAGGGTATCGCTGGGATCGGTCGGCGCACGGATCGCCACCGACACCGCGCGCGATTGCACGCCGGCGATGCGCGTGTCGTAGAACACCGGCGCGCCGCAGCGCGACGGCAACGCGCCGGCCGCGATCGCCTCGCCGCTGGCGCTGATCGTGCCGCGGCGCAGGCTGCGCACCGAATAATAGTTATGCCCCTGTTTGCTGTACTCGAGCAGGAAACTGGCCTGCGGCGACAACTGCCCGTCGGAGCCGGACGACTTGAGCATCTTGGCCAGGCCGTAAGCGTCTTCCAGCAGGCTGTCGTCATGGATGCGATCGGCATAATTCGAAGCGATGACATAAACCAGGACCGATACCAGGACGACGGTGACCGCGACCGGCACCAGCAGGAACAGCAGCAACCGGCGGCGCAGGCTGTTGCGCGTGGGTGCCGCGCGCGGGGGAGCGATCATGCGCGGGCGGCCGGATCAAGCCGCGCCGGGTCCGGCCGCCGCGGCCCCTTCCTCGCCGAAGCTGGACGCGCCGGAACCCGACCCGTCCGCCGCGGCCGAGCGTTCGCCATTGACCGCTTCTTCCACGACATAACCAAGTCCGCGGATGGTCCGGATCATGACATCGCTGCTTTCGAGTTTGCGGCGCAAGCGATGGATGGCGATATCCAGGCCGTTGTTGGTGATGTCCTGCTCCCAACTGCACAGGGTCTGGGTCAGTTGCTCGCGGCTGACCAGGCGACCGCGCCGGCTCAACAAGGCATCGAGCAGCGCGAACTCGCGGCCGGTCAGGTCCAGGGCGACGCCCCGGTTCCAACCGCGGCGGCCGGCCAGATCGATGCTGAGCTTGCCAATGGACAACAAAGGGATGCCTTGGTTCACTCGCCGCCGCAACAAGGCGCGCACGCGCGCGGCGAACTCCTCCGGCACGAACGGCTTGATCAGGTAGTCGTCGGCGCCCGAGTCCAGCGCCCGCACCCGCTCGCTCACGCCTTCGCGCGCGGTCACCACCAGCACCGCCGCGCTCGCGCCGCGCGAACGCGCGCGTTGCAACACAGTCAATCCGTCGAGTACCGGCAAGCCCAGATCGAGCACCACCAGATCGTAAGTGTCGTCGCGCAATGCCGCGTCGGCGTCGTTGCCGCGGTTGACGCGATCCACCGCATGTCCGCTTTCGACCAATGCCTCGGCCAGACCGGTGGCGATGGCGGGATCGTCTTCGGCAATCAGAATGCGCATGCCAACCTGCGGGATATGCCCGGCGTTCTATGTCGGGCGATTGCGGCGAGTATGGCAGCGCGCGCTAGAAGTTTCCGTTAACTAATTGAATTGTAATGTCGGAAAAGTGTCGGAGCGCTGCCGTCGTTTTTTGCGCCAACGACGGCACTGTAGTGGTTGGCAAGCAATCCGAACTCCGCCTTTTGGTCGAGGCGCGGCTACGACCGGCGACGGATGCGCGCGAGGCCGGCAAGCATGCGAATCGACGCGGACACGACGCGAACGCGGTCGCACTGTCGGCGTGCGCCTTGCGCGGCGCGCTTGTGATGCTTATCGCACCGCGTCGGCGAAGCCGAAACTCAGGCTGGAAAACACAGTTTCGTACTCGGTCTCGGCGCTTGCCGGCAACGGCCGGGTCCAAATCACGTTCAGCAGCCAGTCGCCTTGCGCGGGCATGCGGAAGTCCGCGCGGCCGGCCGCGTCGCTGCGTTGCGCGTCGGCCGGCGCGGCATCGTCCTGCAGATGAGTGAGTTTGACCAACGCGCCGGCCAGCGGCCGGCCCTGGTAGATCACCCGCGCCGACAGGCGCGCCGGCCGCGGCTGTGCGTAAGGATCGCTGTCGAGCACGATCTCCAACGGCATTCCGACCGGCCGGGCGAGCCAGTCGCGCGCGCAAGCGCCGGCCTGACCGACCTGAACGATCGCCTTGGTGCGGCGGCTGTAACTTTCCGAACCCTCCGCGTCCATGCGCGCGTTGTCCAGGCGATGCCGCAAGGCCGGCGTCAGGCCTTCGGCGCGCAGATAGTCGTTGAAGCGGATCGCCGGCAAATGGCTTTGCGCGCCCGCGTCGGTCTGCAATGCCAGCACGTAGCAACCGACCGGCAAGGCGAAACTGCCGTCGTCTTGCGCGCCCGGATGCAAACGCTCGCGCAGATCGGTACGGCGGCCGTCCGCGCCGATCGCTTCGAAACTCACGATCCGGCGCAGCGCGATCGCCGAACGCTGGCGGTCGCGGCCGTGACCGACTTGCAGGGTCAGCGCGGTGGACGCCTGCGGCAACGGCCGATAAGTCTGCGGCTGCAGCCAGAAATCGTGCGCCGCGGCGGGCAGGCATGCGCCGAGCGCGGCGGCGGCGATGGCGATGGCGATACGCCGCAATCGGCGAAGTTCGATGCTCAACATGCCACGCCCCTATTCCAGATGATCCGGCATGTAACCGGGTGTAACGGCCATGAACGACATCGCCGCGGCCAGCACCAGCACCGCGAGCAACCAACTGCATACGATCTTCACCGCGAGCGCGCCGCCGCGTTCGACCGCCCAGCGCGCCGGCAACGCCAGCGACAGCCACGGCAGCGCCCAGGCCAGTTCCGATGCGCCGGCGCAGATCGCGGCGACGCCGCAGCAAAGCCCGGCGTTGAGCGCGAACAACGGCGCGGCGCGGCGGATCGCGCTGTCGGCGAGGTGCGTGCTCACCGCGCAGCCGATCGCCGCGAGCGCGGCCCATCCGCGCACCCCACCGGAGCACTGCGGAAAAATACGATCCGCGATGCTCGCGGCGACGGCCATGCCCGCCAGCATCGCCGCGCCGAAGATCGCCAGACAGAGCCAACGCCGTCGCCCCGGCACGAATCCCGACGCCAGGCCCTGCACCGCGCAGACCAGTGCGATCGTGGCCGTATCGACGTTCACACCGGCAGCGCCCGAAACAGATACATGGCGCCGAACATGGCGATCGCCGCCCCGGCGATCCGCACCGCGCGCGCCTGCCCGGCGCGACGCCCCCATTCGCCCAGGCCGATGCCCAACAGGTGCAGCAGGCCGGTCGCGAACACGAACCCCAGGCTGTAGCCGATCGGATCGGCCGCCGACGGCAGTTCGCGGCCATGGGCGCAGCCATGAAACACGGCGAAGACCGCCACGATCGTCATCGCCGCCCAGGCCGGTGCGCGCCATGCGAACGCGATGCACGCGCCCAACGCCAGCACCGAGACGGCGATTCCCGTCTCCACCGGCGGCAGCGGCACGGCGAACATCGCCGCGATCGCACCGGCCACCATCATCAGCGGGAAAATCACCGGCAACAGGTAAATCAGCGGCCGTCCGAGAAACGTTCCCCACAGCCCGACGCCGACCATGGCGAGCAGATGGTCGCCGCCGCCGAAAGGATGTGCGAAGCCTTCGACGAAGCCGCCGGCCAGGCCCGTGCCCGAATGCGCCCAGGCCGGGACGGCGATCAGCGACAACGCGCATGCCGACGCGATCGCCGCCGGTCGGCGCGACGCCCCGTCGCCCCGGACCGGATCGGCGTTCATCGCGAGTAACCCTCGCCGTCCGCAGGCGCCAGGAACGGAAACCGCGAAATCGAATGCACTTTCTCGTCGCGCTGGACCCCGTCGTCCACGCGGTCGGTACTGCCATCGACCAATAACGAGCGATAGACATTGATCGCACCGTGGTTCGGCGTGCGCCCGCCGCAGTCGCGCGCATAGGCCCGCCGCCCCGCCGCCTGCGCCAGTTCGACCGCGAAGGGTTGCGCGCACACCGCCGAGGCGCTGTTGATCCACAGACGGTCGTCGGCCAGCAGCGCGGCCAAACGGCGATAACGATCCTCCGCCGCGCCTTTGTGTTCGGCCAGCAGCTGATTGCCGCATTGGCCGTCGAATCCGTCGTACAGCCCCAGCCCCTTGTCGATCTCCGCCGCGAACTGCGCGCCGTCGGCCGGGGTCGCGGCGTTGTAGCGCTCCTTGAGTTTGTCGCTGACCTCCTCGCCGTCCAGCGTGCCGAGCAACGCGTTTCCGGTCAGGGTGCGGCCGGCGCGGTCGATCTGGCGTTCGGGCGACACCGTCGCGCCCCACACCGCCAGGTATTTGCCGCCGCGGTTGACCGCTTTGAGATCGATCTGGATCACGATCGAGGCCGGCGTCCAGCCGGCGAGGAAATTGCGCGCCGGGCCGCCGTCGGTGTGTTTCCACTGTTCGAAGATCGCTTGCGAAGTCGCCGCATCGAACTGCGGGCAATGCGCCGCATCGACCGCGGCGCCGTGCTTCAAAGCCGCGTCGGCGACCATGTACGCCGCGCGCGTGCCCTTGACGTTGTTGAAGAACGGGTCGTCGCGCAGACCGGCGAACACGCGCAGGCGCCGGTTCTTTCCCCAGATGCCCTGCTCCGCGCGCGCATCGCCTTCCACCGAATCGATATCGCCGGCCTCGCAGCGCGCGCGATCGGCCGACGGGAACCGGCAGACGATGCGCAGCTCGTGCCCGCTGCGGCCGAAATGCTTCACGCTTTCGATATGGAACACGTAATCGAGCTTGTCGGAGAAGCTGTGACCGACGATGGCCATGACCAGATTGAGGTGACGGCCGTCGGGGTCCATCCACGCGTACATGTCGCCGATGTCGGCGCGCGCATCGGCGATCACGCTGGGCGAATCCAGATGGTCGGAGGCGCGCGCCGGGCCCGCGCCCATCGCGGCGAACAAGGCGCCGCTGAGGCACAACGCGGCCAACCGGCCGCGGCATCGCAAGGATCGGAAGGGACTGAGCATGGCATTCTCGCCGGACTGGGAGGATGCCAGTAGAAAATCCGCGCGGTTTGCCCGCTATCGGAATCTTTAGCGATCGCTGTCGGCGCGGGCGGCGCGGGCGGCGGCCGCGTCGTCGCAAACGGCCGGGCTCACTGGCCTGGATGGCGTCCCGGGTGTACCTGTTGTTGCGAATCGGTCTGCATCGCCGAGACCTGGCTCTGCGCTTGCGGGTTCGACGGCGCCGGCACGTTCGCCGCGAGCTGACTGGCCTCGCGCGAACTTTGCTGGATCGGCTTGGCCGTCGCTTCGGCGGTGGTCACCCCGGCCCATTGCATCGACTCGCCGTGGCCGTGGATCGCGAACAGTTTGCCCGGCTGCTGATCGGTCACCCCGTCGATGGACGGCAGACGGTTCTGCTTGGCCGCCAGCGCCAGCGCGGCCGAGGCGTTGTCGAGCTGAGCCGCGTTCATGCCCAGGCCGTGATCGCGGTTCAAGGCGCCGACATGGCCCTTGGCCTGTTCGAACAAACCGTTGTCGGGATTGCGCGGGTCGCTGAGCACGTAGCGCGGTTGCAACTGATGCACCGGCGCGTCGGGATCGACGGCGTGCAGCGGCCGCGGCCGGCGATCGAGCAGGCCCGGCAGCATGTCCAGCGCCTGCTGATCCTCGCGCGTCACCGGCCCGTGCTCGACGAAGGCGCGGTCGTGCTCGGTTTCCGGCGCTTCGCGGTCGCGGAATTCGCCGCGCGCGTCGAGTTCCCATTCGTGCGAGCAGTTGGCGCTGCGGCTCACCAGACGCAGGTTGCCGGTGTCGTTGTAGAGGTCCAGCGCGTCGGCCTTGCTGATGCTGCCGCCGGCGCGCTCCAGGCGCTCGCGGGCGACGTCCTCGAACGGCCGCACGTGATCGATGTCGAAGGCGTCGCGGGTCACCAGTTGCCCGGTCGCGGGGCAATGAAACAACGGCACCTGCCGCGAATAGCCGTCCTCGCCGTTGATCGGAACACTGCCGGCGTAGCGTTCGGAGAGCTGATGCTCGAACCACTTGCCGGACACGCGCGTGTCGAAACTCAGGCCGGCGCGGCCGTCTTCCAGAGTCCAGGCCTGATCGCGCGTGGTGGTGCGGCGCGCGCCGTCGCGGGCCGGATCGAACGGCGGATGCGGCGCGGCCGGATCGTAGTGGAAATGCTCGCGCGACCAGTCCTGCCAGGCCGGCGAATCCACGCCTTGGTCCAGGGCGCGTTCGGCGCTGGTGCGGGCGCGGTTGATCACCGCCGGCAGCGCGCGCAGATTGCTCACATCGTTATAGGCCTGATGCGCGTCGGCCATGCTGCGGGTGCCGACGTCGTGCAGATGCTGCTTCCACGGTTGCACGTGGTCGATGTCCAGCGCTTCGGCGGTATGCCAGGTATCGGTTTCGCGATTGCGGTACAGCAGCAGATTGTGCTGGCCCGCGCTCACCGGCAGCACGTCCATGTTGTCGCGCGCCCAGTCGTTGCGCATGTAATGCACGGTGGAATCGTAGAAGGCCAGCGCGGTGCGGCTGTCGTTGGGGTTCCAGGGGCGCTGCCGCAGATCCTCGCCGTGGGCCGGCGGGCTCAGATCGTCCCATCGCGCCAATTCCACCTGACGGCCGCCGCTGAGCGATTGCTGGTACGTTCCCATTGCGCGGTTTCCCTTCGGTTTTAATGTCAGCACGAACGCAGGATGCGGACGCGGGCGGCCATGCGCCGGCCGCGCGAGCGGCGCTCATGATCGCGGCGGCGGCGCAAACGTTCGCCGGCCGCGGTCACGGTTCGTGCGCGATGCCAAGGTTCGCAACGGCAACCGCCGCGCGCCGCGTCGCGGCCCCGCCACTGTGACCGCGGTCGCGCGGCGGCGCCGATAACCGGCGGGCGATGCGCGCGGCTTGCGAAAATCTCCCGCGGCTACGCACGGCCGCCGCGATTGCCGCATCATGGCGGCCTTCCCCGCCGGCCGCTCCCTGCATGCGTGTGTTGCGCGATTTGTCTGTGTCCGCGGTCGTCGCGGGTTTCGTCGCCGTCCTGGTCGGCTTCACCAGTTCGGCCGCCATCGTGTTCAGCGCGGCTCAGGCCTCCGGCGCCGACGAGGCGCAGATCGCCTCGTGGATGTGGGCGCTGGGCCTGGGCATGGGCCTGACCTGCATCGGCCTGTCGCTGCGCTACAAGGTTCCGGTGGTCACCGCCTGGTCCACGCCGGGCGCGGCGATGTTGATCACCGCGGTGGCCGGGCTGCCGCTGGCGGAAGTGATCGGCGCGTTCCTGGTCAGCGCCTTGCTGACCACCCTGCTCGGCTTCAGCGGCTGGCTGGAACGCGCGCTCAGCCGGCTGCCGGTGAGCCTGGCCTCGGGCATGCTCGCCGGGGTTTTGCTGCGCTTCGGCTTGAACGTGTTCACCTCGATGGAGCAACGCTTCTGGCTGGTGGCAGCGATGTTCCTGAGCTGGCTGCTGGCGCGTCGATGGAGCCCGCGCTACGCGGTGGTGATCACCCTCGCGGTCGGCATCGTCATCGCCGCCGCGCAGGGCGAGCTGCACTTTGAGCGGCTGAAGTTCGCCATCGCCACGCCGGTATGGGTGACGCCGCGGTTCTCGCTGGCGGCGATCGTCGGCGTGGCGATTCCGTTGTTCGTGGTGACCATGGCCTCGCAGAACATTCCCGGCATCGCGATCCTGCGCGCGCACGGCTACCAGGACACGCCGGTGTCGCCGCTGATCGGCTGGACCGGGCTGACCACCTTGCTGCTGGCGCCGTTCGGCGCGTTCGCGCTGAACCTGGCGGCGATCACCGCGGCGATCTGCATGGGCCACGACGCCCACGAAGACCCGCGCAAACGCTATATGGCGGCGGTGGCCGCGGGATTCTTCTATCTGCTGACCGGCATCTTCGGCGCCACCGTGGCGGCGCTGTTCGCCGCCTTCCCGCAGCCGCTGGTGCTGGCGATCGCCGGCATCGCCTTGTTCACCACCATCGGCAACGGACTGGCCGCGGCGGTGCACGATCCGCAGGAACGCGAGCCGGCGCTGATCACCTTCCTGGTCACCGCCTCGGGCGTCAGCGCGTTCCAGATCGGCTCGGTGTTCTGGGGGATGCTTGCCGGCTTGTTGGCGCTGGGCATCGCGCGTTACAAGAAATAAAGGCAATGCCTGTCCCCACTCGCCACGCTTGCAACGAATATCGCTCCAGTCGCCGCGCGGGGCCGCGCCGATGACGGTCGGCGGCGACGCCCCGGAGACCGGCGACTGGTACGGCTGCCTGCATCTGGCCGGCGATTTCGCCGTGCTGTACGGCGGCATCGGCGATGCGGTCGCGCATCGCCACTATTGCCATCAGGTCGCGCGCGGCGAGGCGATCCAGGCCTGGACCGAGCACGGCGAGGTCGGCGGCCCGTGCGTGCTGATTCCGTCGCAGACCCGCCACCGCCTGCAGATCAACGCCGCGCCGTGCTGGCTGGTGTTCGCCGAACCGCTGGCGTTCGCGGCCGATGCGCTGCACCAGGCCGTCGCGCGGGCGCCGGCTTCGTTGCCGGCGATCGCGCAGGCGGTGCTCGATGTTCGGCAGCCGCGCCCGCTGGATCCGCGCGTCGCCGCGACCCTGGAGCGCATCGACGCCCTTCTGGGCGAACGCGTCCACGCCGCCGCGCTGGCGCGTGAGGCGGCGCTGTCGCTGAGCCAGCTCGAACGCTTGTTCAGCGCTCAGGTCGAACTGCCGGTACGGCGGCTGATCCTGTGGCGGCGGCTGCGTCTGGCCTTGCATCTGGCCTGGAACGGAGACTCGCTGACCCGCGCCGCGCACGCGGCCGGCTTCGCCGATTCGGCGCACCTCAGCCGCAGCATGCGCAGCCTGTTCGGCGTCAGTCCTTCGCGGATCGTGCGCTCGCTGCGTCCGCCGCCGTAGCCGTTTCGCGCGGGCGCGGCAGGCCCGGCGGCGTGGGCGGCACCGGCTGCGAGGGCCGGTCGCGGAACGGTTCCAGCAACTGCGCGCGGTAGCCGCCCGGGTAATCGGGTTGGCTGCCGATGCCCAGGTCGTCGCTGTCGAGCGGGTACTGCGGATGATCGAAGGCCGTGCCGATCAAGCGATCCCACAGGTTGAAGAACAGGCCGAAGTTGACATCGCCCGAGGTGCCGTACTTGATGTGATGGAAGCGATGCAGCGGCGCCCAGGCGAACACATGGCGCAGCAGGCCCAGGCGCATATCCACGTTGGAGTGCTGCAACTGCAGCTGGATCGCGATGGCGAAGGCCAGCACTGCCGCCACCGTCGCCGGCATGCCCAGCAACAGCAGCGGCACCACGCCAGCCGCGGCTTCGATCATCTGGTGCAGCGGATGCTTCATCAGCCCGTTGAATCCGTACATGCGCGTGACGCTGTGATGCACCGCGTGCAGCCGCCACAGCGGGCGGCAGCGATGGCTAGCCATGTGCATCGCGGTCAGGCCCAGATCGGCGACAAGAATGGCGCCGAGCAGTTGCAGCGCGAACGGCGCCTGGGTCGGCCACACGCCGGCCCAGGGCAACGCCGCGGCCAGCAGCGGGATCGCCGCCAGCCCGAGGATGTTCAACGACTCGTTGACCAGGGCATGGGCAATGTCACGGCGGCCGTCGCCGGCATCGCGGTTCCAGTGCGCGCGGTAGGGGCGATAGCGCTCGGCCAGCGTTGACACGGCGATGGCGAGCAACAGCAACGGCGGCAGCCACCACGGCGAGGCGCCGCGTTCGCCCACCCACCATGCGGCGGCGCCGATGAAGCCGGCCCAGTACAGCGGTGCGTACAGGCAGGCGAAGAGCTGCGACAGGCGACTCTCGGCTGGCGCAGGTTCGCGCTGAACCCGGTCGCGCTCGCTTGGATCGGGGGCAACGCACTCGGGAACGACGGATGCGGGCGCGGCCGCTTGCGCGGGCGCGTATCCGAGGGGTGCGGGACTGGGCATGAAGGGCTCCGGCGACTGGGGAGCGGCAGTGTCCGCGCCCGCATGGGCGCGAGGCTTGAACGAACGGCGCATCCGCGCGGGCGGCGGCTTCGTCCAAACTGAGCAATACCTCGCGTTGTCGCAGGCGGACGCCGGCTATGCTCCGGCGAATCGATCCGGGAGAACGGGGCATGGAAGCGAGCGAACATCGGCCTGTCGTACTCGCCGCGCCGATCAACTGGCTCAGTCCGAGCCTGATCGTGAGCCTGTCGCTGGCGCTGCTGGCGGCGCTGCTGGCCTCGGTCTATCTGCTGCAGCGCGACCCGGCCCCGCAGACCACGCTGTCGGCGCTGCCGGCCGCCGACGCGGCGCGGGCGCGAACGCAGCCTGTCCCCGCTCAAATTCGCGTCGATCCGGTGACCGGCCAGGAAGTGGTCGTGGAAGCGGTGGAATTTCGCTGCGTGCAGGGGATGCGGGTGCGCAAGCAAGGGAGCAGTTATTCGTCGGCCGGGCATTGCTGACGGGGCCTCGGGCCCTCATCCGCCCCCCGCCTTCGCGGGGGCAGGCTCTTCGGGCAGCTTCTCCCGCACAGCGGGGTGAGGGGCCGCGCTTGCGAGCCATCGGCTCGCGCGGCACCGAACGCCCGAACGCTGTGCGCTCGGGCCGGGCCAAGCTGAAAACACGCCCGCAATGACGCAGTCGCCCCTTTCCGCTAGCGTATGCGGCAACCTCCCGCCCGCGCGGTTTCAGCAATGCGAATCACCGACGCCAGCTACGGCTCCAACGAAGACGGCCTGATCTGGGGTTACCGCTTCGAACCGGAGCAGCCGGCGCAGTCCATCGATACCAACGCGGTCGCGCAATTCCTCGCCGCGCCGGCCGAGGAAAGCGGCGGCGGCTTCCTGTGGCTGCACTTCTCGCTGTCCAACACCGGCAGCGAGCGCTACCTGCGCCGCGCCCTGGAACTGCCGGACGCGTTCTACGACAGCCTGCGCAGCGAAGTCGGCTCGACCCGGCTGGAGCTGGACGACGGCGCGCTGATCGCGGTCATCCACGATGTCCTGTTCGATTCCAGCTTCGACGCCTCCGAGGTCGGCACCACCAGCCTGTGCATCGGCCCGCGCCTGCTGGTGAGCGCGCGCCTGCGGCCGCTGCGTTCGGTCGATCAGCTGCGCGCGGCGGTGCGTTCGGGCCAGAGCTTCCGCTCGCCGGTGGAACTGCTCGCGCATCTGCTGCGCGACCAGGCCAGCGTGCTCGGCGACATCCTGCGCAAGTCCACCCAGCAGGTCGATCGGATCGAAGACCGCCTGCTGGCCAACCGCATCTCCACCGACCGCACCCAGCTGGGCTCGCTGCGGCGCAGTCTGGTGCGGCTGCAGCGGCTGCTGGCGCCGGAGCCGACCGCGCTGTTCCGCCTGCTCAACCGCCCGCCGGACTGGATCAGCCACGACGACATCCAGGACCTGCAGCAGGCGGCGGAGGAATTCTCCACCGCCATCGGCGATTCGGCGGCGCTGGTGGAACGGGTCAAGCTGATCCAGGAAGAACTGGCCGCGCTGGTCAACGAACAGACCGGCCGCACCTTGTTCGTGCTGACCGTGGTCACCGTGCTGGCGTTGCCGATCAATCTGATCGCCGGCCTGTTCGGCATGAACGTCGGCGGCATGCCGCTGGCCGAGAGCAGGCACGGCTTCTGGACGGTGGTGGTGGCCTTGTTCGTGCTGACCGCGATCCTGGCCTACGCCGCGTTCGGCCGCCGCCGCGACTGAGCCGCTGCGCTCAGCGCGGAAATTCCACCACGGCGTTGGACGCGGGCAATTCGCCGCGGCGCTCAGGCGCGATGCCCGCCTCCAGCGCCTGCCAGGGCTGCTTGCCCAGGCGATCGAGCTGCGGGTAATGGCCCAGCAGGCGGAAGCCGGCGAAACCGTAGCCCACGCCTTCCGAGGCCAGCGGCTTGCGCCCGTCGGCGAGATGGAAATGCAGGTGCGGGCCGGTGGAATCGCCGGTGAAGCCCAACTCGCCGATGGTCTGGCCGATGCGCACCTTGTCGCCTTCGCGCAGCTTCACGCTGCCCGGGCGCAGATGCTCGTAAGTCGCGTAGCGGCCGTCGGCCAGCGCCAGCACCACGTAATTGCCCGCGGCTTCGTCGAAATCGTGTTTGGGATTGAGCGATACGCGTGCGGTCTCGGCCACGCCGTCACGCGCGGCGGCGACGGTGGCGTCGGCCACCGCCAGCACCGGTTCGCCGTAACCCAGCGAGTCGGCGGTGAGGTCTTCATCGCCGCGGCTGGTGCGGCCCCGGTCGTCGAGCTTGACCCAGTCGATGGCGTAACGCCCCGGCAAACGCGCGCGCCCGTCCAGAGCGTAGAACACCCGGCGATGGCCGCGCGGCCACTGCGGCGCGTAGATCGCGATCCACGGCCCGCCGCGCAACGGCGGGCCCAGTTGCAGCCTGGGCGCGGCGGACAGCGCGATCGCCGCGCCTTCGACGGCGACCGGCGCGTCGCTGCCGGCGGCCTTGAATTCCAGGACATGGCGCAAGCGCTTGGGCGTGCGCTGCGGCTCGAATTCCAGATAGATCACTTCGCGCTCGCCCGGCCGGATCGCGCCGGCGTCGCCGCTCTTGCGCCCGATCACCCGGCTGCGCGCGGCCAGTTCCTCGCCGCTGAAACTGGCGAGGATGGCGCCGCCGTCGGCATCGACCACGCGCAGCATTAAGGGCGTCAGCTCGCGGTCGCCGAAATGGCTCAGGTGCAATTCGTAGATCAGCCGCGCCCGCCCTTCCACCTGCACCGGCGCCGGCGGTTGCGGCACGCTCAGCTCGAAACTGTCGAACGGCGCGGCCGCGCGCGCCCCTGCCGCGGCGCTCAGCAACACGAGCAGGTGCAAGGCTGTAGCGAGCGAACGCGGCATGCGGCGGTCCTGGGCAGGCGATGGAACGGCGAGGACGGCAGCTTCCGCGAGCGCCGCCGCGCCGTCCCATGCCATTTGTCACCGGCGCCGCCGACGCCGCGCTTCAGTTCACATCGATCACCACCACGCTCATCCACGGCACCGCGACGGTGATGCGCCCTTGCGAGAACGCGGCGGCGTTGGCGGTCCGCGCCGGCGGCTGGTACTGCGCGCCGCTGCCGAAGTTCGCCGGATCCATGCCGCGGGTGTAGCGCCAGGCGCTGTAACGGCCGCTGGTGCTGCCGGTCAGCGCGATCACCGCTTGCCGGTCGGTGTTCTCCGATTTGTTGACCAGCACGATCTTCTTCGCGTTGTCGGTGGCGAACACTTCCAGATCGGCGACCTGGGTGCTGGCGCCGACCATGAACTCGCCGTAGCGCCGCGACCACGCCCCGCCGCTCCAGGCCGACAGGCCCCAATACGCCGGCAACCGCAGCCACTTGCCGGCGGGCTGGTCGTTGCGATCGGTGCCGTCGCTGATCAAGCCCAGCGGCCCGTTGTTGTCCGAATACTGATACGCGCTGCCGCCGGCGCGCAGCACGTGGCCGATCAGCGAAGCGGTGTGCACGGTGTTGCGTGAGGTGTAGAACGAGCCGCGCCAGCTTGAGTCATACCACGAGTTGTAGTTGAACTCGCCCAATTGGATCGCCACGCCGTTGGCGCGATCGCCGAAATACTGCGTGATCTCCTGGCGCAGCCAAGTGATCGCCGCGCCGTAATCGGCGGTGGTGCCCAGATTGCCCAGCGCGCTGCCGCTGCCGTACTTGTGGAAATCGACCACGTCGGTGTCGGCGTGGCTGGCGGCGAAGAACTTGCGGAAGTCGCCGTACTTGTAATCGGCCCAGGTCACCAGCGACGGCCCGGCCAGCGACAGCGGCTGCGCACTGGCCTGGCGCATCGACGTGGCGATGGCGTGGAAACCGTCGCTGCCGTTGCCGCCGAAGATGTACGGGTCCATGCCGAAGCCGTTGTCGGGTTCGTTGCCGATGATGTAGTCGGCCACCGGCCCGCCGTGCTGGCCGCCGTTGTCGTTGAAGTAGCGCACCAGCGCCGCCGCGTCGCTGGTGCGGATGTCGTTGTCGTTGCTGCTGCCGCCGACGGCGATCATCGGAATGCCGTTGATGCCCTTGATCGCGCGGATGTAGGCCTCGCCCTCATTGCCGCCGTGGATGCCGCCGGCCGACGATCCGACCTGGCCGTCGTGATGGAACAAGGGAATGCGCCACACCAGCGGGCCGAGGTCGGCCAGGTACTGCCGCCATTGGCCGCTGTCGGGCCCCTTGATCAGATTGCTGCCGCCTTCGGCGAAAGTGGAGATGGTCGAACCCAGCGAATACGTCGAAGTCGGTTGACCATGGGCGGTGAAATCGACGAATACGTTCGCGGCCGGTGCGGCCGCACGCGGCGCATCGGTCGCGGAAGACGCGACGGCCGATAACGACAGCCCCAACAAGGCGGCGCTCAACAGACCGCTCAACAAACGGCGGCGGGGCGTGGAAACAGCTCGATGCATGGGAAATCCTTGCGCTGGAGGAAAGAACGCCCCGGCGGCGGTTTGCGCGACGCCGCCGAGGCTCGTGGAAATCTTCTGGCCCCTAGGCCGCGGCGTCAGGGCAGCGCGGAAACGCGCACGTAGTCGATGGTCATCGTGCTGTTGAGCGCGGGATCGGGCCTGCCGGCGTAGGAACCGACGGCGATGTTGAGCAGCACGGTCGAAGGCGAGTTCGCCGGCACCGCATACGGCAAGGTCTTCACCAGCCGGCCGTCGACATAGAACGAGGCCTTGGCCGAGGCGCCGGGGCTCCAGCGCACTTCATAGACATGCCATTGACTTGGGTCGATCGCGTATTCGCCGCCTTCGCCCGAAGTCTCGGTATGCACGTGATATTCCGGGCGCCAACGCGAACCGTTGAGGCCGTTCTCCATCAGATCCAGCTCGCCGTGTCTGGGCCACAAGGCTTCGGGCTGGCCCAGCGTCCAGATCGCCGGCCACGCGCCGGACTGCCAGCCCGACATCTTGGGCGCGCACCTGCACGCGGCCCTTAGCGTAGGACTGCTTGCTCATCAGGCGCGCGGAGGTGTAGCGGTAGCCGTTGTAGTCCTCGCGGCGGGCGGTGATCACCAGTTGGCCTGCGCCATTGAGTTTGGCGTTGCGTCCGCCGTCGGTGTAGCACTGGTCTTCGGCGCCGCCGCCCCACTCGCAACCGGTCTGCTGCTCCCACTTGGCGGGATCGGGCTGGCTGCCGGCGGCGCCGCTGAATTCGTCGTTGAACACGTAGGTCTGCGCTTGCGCCTGCCAGGCAGGCAGCGCGAACGTCAGCACGGCCGCGGCGACGGCGGCGGGCTTGATCGATCGGGTCATGGATTCGCATCCGCTGGGAGACCGGCGCGACCTTAGGGCCGCAAGCTGTCGCTCACCTGTCGAATCGGTCGCTTACGCGAGAAGCGGATGTGCGCGTTGTCGAAATCGGAACCGCGCTCGCGATTCCGCTGCGTCCGGCCTATCCGCCCTGCTCCGCATGCCAGCCGCCGCCGAGCGCCTGGATCAACGCGACCGCCGTGGTCTGCCGGTCGCGCGTGGCCTGCGCCAGCGACTGCCGCGCCGACAACGCCGTGGCCTGGGCGAGGACGACGTCGGTGTAGGCGACCAGTCCGGCCTGATAACGGTTGAGCGCGATGCGCTCGGCTTCGTCGGCCGATTGCGAGGCCTGCGCGAACAAGCGGGCGCGCTCGACCAGGACGTTCGTGGCCACCAACTGGTTCTCCACGTCCTGGAACGCGGTCAACGCGGTCTGCCGATACTGCGCCACGCTTTGATCGTAGCCGGCGCGCGCGGCGTCGCGGCCGGCGCGGCGCGCGCCGCCGTCGAACAAGGTCTGCGCCAACGCCACGCCCAGCGACCACAGGCTCGACGGCGCATCGAACAAGCGCCCCAGTTGCGAAGCGCCGCCGCCGCGCGAGGCGCTCAAGGTGAAACTCGGAAAGAACGCCGCCTGCGCCGCGCCGACTTGCGCGTTGGCCGCGGCCACGCGACGTTCGGCGGCGGCGATGTCGGGACGGCGCTGCAACAGGTCGGAGGCGACGCTGGGCGGCAGCTCGGGCACGCTGGCATGCCAGGCCGGATCGGGCGCCAGGGCGAAGTCGGCCGGCGCGCGGCCGACCAGCACCGCGATCGCATGTTCCAGTTGCGCGCGCTGCTGACCCAGATTGGCCAGATTCGCTTGCGCGTTGGCCAGCTGCGTCTGCGCCTGCAGCACGTCGCTCTTGGGCGCGATCGACGCGGCATAGCGATTGCCGGCGATCTTCAGCGAACGCTGGTACGCCTCCACCGTGGCATGCAGCAGGCGGGTTTCGATATCGCTTTCGCGCAACTGGAAATAATTCGCCGCCAGTTCGCCTTGCGCGGCCAGCCGGGCCGAGGCCAGATCGGCGGCGCTGGAATCGGCCTGCGCGCTGGCGCCTTCCACGTTGCGGCGGATGCGGCCCCACAGATCGGGCTCCCAACTCGCGCCGATGTCGTAGCGATAAGTCTGGCCGACGCTGGAACCGCTGCTGCCGGCGCTACGTGCGCGCGTGCCGGAGCCGTCCAGGCTCACGGTGGGAAACAGCGAGGCGCGCTGCTCGCGCACCAGCGCCCTCGCCTGCCGGTATGCGGCCTCGGCGGCGGCGAGGTTCTGGTTGGAGACTTCGACCTGCCCCATCAACGCATCAAGCTCCGGATCCTGGAACAGGCTCCACCAGCTGCCGCGATCGAGCGCATCGGCGGGCACCGCGCGGTTCCAGCCTTCGGCCTCCTTGTACTGGGCCGGCACGCTGACATTCGGCCGGACGTAATCCGGGCCGGCGGCGCAGCCGCTCAATACGGTCAAGGCCAGTGCGATGGTTGCAACGCGGATGCGCATCGAATCTCCTACGCGCCGTGCGCGCGCAAGCCGTCGTCGCCCAGGCGCGACAACCAGGCTTCGTTCTTGCCCGGGCGACGCAGACGGTCGAGGTAGTAATAGACCACCGGCGTGGTCAACAAGGTCAGCACCTGGCTCGCCATCAGGCCGCCGATGATCGCCACGCCCAGCGGCTGGCGCAGCTCGGCGCCTTCGCCGAAGCCAACCGCAAGAGGCAGAGCGCCCAGACCCGCGGCGAGAGTCGTCATCAAGATAGGCCTGAACCGCAACATCGAAGCCTCATAAATCGCATCGCGCGCTGTCAACCCGCGCGCCCGTTCGCTCTCCAGCGCGAAATCGATGATCAAGATCGCATTCTTCTTGACGATGCCGATCAGCAACACCAGCCCGATCAGCGCGATCACCGAGAACTCCATCCGCAACAACATCAGCGCCAGCACCGCGCCGATGCCGGCCGAAGGCAAGGTGGACAGCACGGTGATCGGATGGATCATGCTTTCGTACAGCACGCCCAGCACGATGTAGATCGCCACCAGCGCCGCCAGGATCAGGATCGGCTGGCTCTTGGTGGTGTCCTGGAAGGCCTTGGCCGTGCCCTGGAAACTGCCGTGCACGTTGGCCGGCATGCCGATCTGCGCCTGCGCGCGCGCGATCGCGTCCTGCGCGTCGCTGAGCGAATGGCCCGGAGCCAGATTGAACGACACGGTGGTGGCCAGTTGCCCGTCCTGGTGATTGATCGAAGTCGCCGCGGCGCTGTCGGAGAAACGCGCGATCGCCGACAGCGGTACCATCTGCCGCGCGCTCTGGGTCAGCGCCGTGCCCTGCGAGGCGTTGCGCACCGGCGAGGCGGTCGGGCCCGATTGCGCCTGCACGCCGGTAGTCGCGGCGGTCGCGGCGGCATGCGCGGGCAGGTAAACGTCGTTGAGCGCGGACGGCTCGCGCGCGTAGGCCGGATCGACTTCCTGGATCACGTGGTACTGGTTGAGGTTTTTGTAGATCGTCGACACCTGGCGCTGGCCGAAGGCGTCGTACAGCACGTTGTCGATATCGGCCGGCGTGATGCCCAACCGCGAGGCGCTGGCGCGGTCGATATCGACGAACGACTCCACCCCGTGCGCCTGGGTGTCGGAATCGATGTCGGTGAGCTCGGGCTGCTGCTTCATCGCCGCGGCCAGCTTGTCGGCCCAGGTGCGCAGAGCGTCGGAGCTGTCGCTCTTGAGCGTGTACTGATAACTCGCATTGCTTTGCCGCCCGCCCAGGCGCACGTCCTGGACCGGATTGAGGAACAAGGTGGCCCCGGCGATCTTCATCAGCTGCGGACGCAATCGCGCGATCACCTGCTCGCTGCTGTCCTTGCGCGCCGGCTTGGGCTTGAGGGTGACGAACACGAAACCGCCGCCGGCGCGCGAGCCGCCGGTGAAGCCCACCACCGTCGCCACCGCCGGGTCCTTGCGCACCACATCGACGATCTGCTTGAGCTTGCCCTGCATGGCCTGGAAGGAAATGCTCTGGTCCGCGCGCAGGCCGCCGTTCAACTGGCCGGTGTCCTGCTCGGGAAAGAAACCCTTCGGAATGGCCACGAACAGATAGCCGTTGAGCCCGATCACCAGCACCAGGGTCGCCAGCATCAGGCCGGGATGATCCAGCGCCCAGCGCAGGCTGGCGCCGTAGGTCCGGTGGGCGCGGTCGAACTGGCGATCGAAGAACGCGCCGATGCGGCCCGGCGGTTTGTCCTGCGAATGCGGCCTGAGCAGATACGCGCACATCATCGGCGTGGTGGTCAGCGAGACCAGCAGCGAGATCAGCACCGCCGCCGACAAGGTCACGGCGAATTCGCGGAACAGCCGGCCGACGATCCCGCCCATGAACAACAACGGGATGAACACCGCCACCAGCGACAGGCTGATCGACACCACGGTGAAGCCGACTTCGCGCGCGCCCAGCAGCGCCGCTTCGAAGCGGTCCATGCCGCGTTCCAGGTGTCGGCTGGTGTTCTCCAGCACCACGATGGCGTCGTCGACGACGAAGCCGGTGGCGATGGTCAGCGCCATCAGGCTGAGATTGTTGAGGCTGAAGCCGAGCAGATACATCACCCCGACCGCGCCGAGGATCGACACCGTCACCGCCACGCCGGGCACGATGGTCGCGCGCCAGCTGCGCAGGAACACGCTGACCACCAGGATCACCAGCACCAGCGCGATCACCAACGTGGCGGCGACTTCCTCCAGCGAGGCGCGGATGGTCGTGGTCCGGTCCGAGGCGATATCCAGCTGGATATCGGCCGGCAGTTGCTTGCGCAACACCGGCAGCGCCGCGCGCACGCCGTCCACGGTCTGGATGATGTTGGCGCCGGGCTGGCGGCTGATCACCGCGACCACCGCCGACTGGCCGTTGAACAGGCCCAGCGTATGCACGTCCTCGACGCTGTCGATGACTTTGGCGACATCGCGCAGGCGCACCGGCGAACCGCCGCGCCAGGCGACCACCAGATCGCGGAAATCCGCCGCGGTCTGGCCGGTGTCGTTGGTGTAGATCTGGAACGCGCGCGCGCCGGTCTCGACCACGCCCTTGGGCCGGTTGGCGTTGGCGGCGGAAATCGCCGCGCGGATGTCCTCCAGGCCGATGCCGTAGCGCGACAGCGCATACGGCACGATCTCCACCCGCACCGCCGGCAGCGAGCCGCCGCCGATCTCGACATCGCCCACGCCTTCGACCTGCGACAAAGTCTGCTGGACGATATTGGTCGCGGCCTCGTAGATCTGCCCGGGCGTGCGGCTGTGCGAGGTCATCGCCACGATCATGATCGGCGCGTCGGCCGGGTTGACCTTGCGATAGGTCGGATTGCTCTTCAGCGTCGCCGGCAGATCGGCGCGCGCGGCGTTGATCGCCGCCATCACGTCGCGCGCGGCGCCGTCGATGCTGCGGCTCAGGTCGAACTGCAGAGTCACCCGCGCCTGGCCGGTGGAGCTTTGCGAGGTCATCTCGGTGACATCGGCGATCGTGCCCAAGCGTCGCTCCAGCGGCGTGGCGACGTTCGACGCCATGGTCTCCGGGCTGGCGCCGGGCAGATTGGCGCTGACCGACACGGTCGGAAAATCCACCTGCGGCAGCGGCGACACCGGCAGATTGAAGAACGCCGCGATGCCGCTCAGCGCCAGCCCGACCGTCAGCAACACCGTGCCGATGGGCCGGCGCACGAACGGCGCGGACAGATTCACGGCTGCGGCTCCGCGGCGCCGGCTTCGACGCCGCGCGTCTCACCGCGGCGCTTGGCCAGACGATCGAAAGCCAGATACACCACCGGCGTGGTGAACAAGGTCAGGATCTGGCTCAGGATCAATCCGCCGAAGATCGCCACGCCCAGCGGACGGCGCAACTCGGAGCCCTCGCCCCAACCCAGCATCAGCGGCAGCGCGGCGAACAGCGCCGCCAGCGTGGTCATCAGGATCGGGCGGAAGCGCAGCAGCGCGGCCTGATGGATCGCCTCGCGCGGCGCGCGGCCCTGCTCGCGCTCGGCGTCGATGGCGAAGTCGATCATCATGATCGCGTTCTTCTTGACGATGCCGATCAGCAGAATGATGCCGATGATGCCGATCACGCCCAGGTCCGAGCCGGTCAGCATCAGCGCCAGCAACGCGCCGACGCCGGCCGAGGGCAAGGTGGACAGAATCGTCAGCGGATGGATGTAGCTCTCGTACAGCACGCCCAGCACGATGTAGACGCAGATCACCGCGGCCAGGATCAGCCACAGCTCGTTCTGCAGCGAGGCCTCGTAGGCATTGGCCGCGCCGAGGAAGGACAGGCTGACGCCGGCCGGCAATCCGGCCTCGCTGGCGACTTTGCGGATCGCATCCACCGCCGCGCCGAGCGATACGCCCGGGGCGGTGTCGAAGCCGACCGTCGCCGCCGGGAACTGGGCGACGTGATTCACCTGCAAGGGCGCGGCGCGTTCCTGGATCTGCGCGATCGCCGCCAGCGGCGTCGGCGCGCCCGAAGTCGGCAGGTGCAGGCGGCCCAGATCGGCCGGTTGCGACGCCAGTCCCGGCGAGGCTTCCAGGATCACCCGGTACTGCGTGGTCTCGTTGAAGATGGTCGACACGATGCGCTGGCCGAACGCGCTGTACAGCGCTTCATCGACGGTGGAGGCGCTGATGTTCAGGCGCGCCGCGCTGTCGCGGTCGATGGATACATACGCGGCCGAGCTGGTCGCGCCGGCATCGGTGATCACGTTGCGCAACTGCGGCAAGCCGCGCAATCGCGCGACCAGATCGTTGGCGGTGCGATCCACCGCGACTTGGTCCGAGCCCTGGATCGAGAAGCGGTTCTGGGTCGGCCCGGTCTCGGCGTCGATGGTCAGGTCCTGCACCGGCTGCACATACAAGGTCACGCCGGCGACCGCGGCGGCGCGGTCGCGCAGGTGCTGCATGATCTGTTCCTGCGAGCCGTCGCGCTCGGGCTTCAGATTGATCAGCATGCGTCCGGCCGACAGCAGCGTAGTGTTGGCGCCGTCCACGCCGATGTAGGCGCTCAGCGACGCCACGTCGGGATCGCGCAGCAGTTCGCGCGCCACGTCCTGCTGGACCTTGGCCATGCCGGCGTACGACACATCAAAGCTGTAGCGCACTTCGGCCTGCAACTGGCCGGTGTCCTGGACCGGGAACAGTCCCTTGGGAATCAGCACGTACAACAGCACCGTCAGCGCCAAGGTGGCGACAGCGACGATCAAGGTCGCGCCCTGGCGGTCGAGCACCCAGTCCAGGGCCACGCCGTAACGGTCGATCACGCGTTGGAACACATCCGGACGTTCGCCCTGCCCGTCCTTGCCGCCGTGCGTATGCGGCTTGAGCCAGCGCGCGGCCAGCATCGGCGTCAGGGTCAGCGAGACCACCGCCGAGATCACGATGGTGATCGCCAGGGTGATGGCGAACTCGCGGAACAGGCGCCCGACCACGTCGCCCATGAACAACAGCGGGATCAGCACCGCGATCAGCGACACCGTCAGCGAGATGATGGTGAAGCCGATCTGGCGCGCGCCCTTGAGCGCGGCCTCGAACGGCGGCTCGCCTTGCTCGATGTAGCGCGAGATGTTCTCGATCATCACGATCGCATCGTCGACCACGAAGCCGGTGGCGATGGTCAGCGCCATCAGGCTGAGGTTGTCCAGGCTGAAACCCAGCAGATACATCGCGCCGAAGGTGCCGATCAGCGAGATCGGCACCGCCAGGCTGGCGATCACCGTCGCCGCCAGGCTGCGCAGGAATACCAGGATCACCGCCACCACCAGCACGATCGCCAGCACCAGTTCGAACTCGACATCGCGCACCGAAGCGCGGATGCCGGTGGTGCGGTCGCTGAGCACATCGACCTTCAGACCGGCCGGCAATCCGGCCTGCAACTCGGGCAGCCTGGCCTTGATCGCATCGACGGTGGCGATCACGTTCGCGCCGGGCTGGCGCTGCACGTTGACGATGATCGCCGGCGTCAACCCGGCCCAGGCGCCCAGGCGGACGTTCTCAGCGCTTTCGATCACGTTGGCGACATCGCGCAAATGGATCGGCGCGCCGTCGCGATAGGCGACGATCAACTGCTTGTACTGCTCGGCGTTGGTGAGCTGATCGTTGGCGTCGATGGTGTAGGACCGGCTGGGCCCGTCGAAACTGCCCTTGGCGCCGCTGGCGTTGCCGCTGGCGATCACCGTGCGCAGGCTGTCGATGCCCAATCCATACGAAGCCAGCAACTGCGGATCGGCCTGGATGCGCACCGCCGGCCGGTTGCCGCCGCTCAACGACACCAGGCCGACGCCGCTGACCTGGGAAATGCTCTGCGCCAGACGCGTATTGACCAGATCCTGCACCTGCGGCAGCGCGATCGTGTCGGAGGTCACCGCCAGGGTCAGCACCGGCGCGTCGGCGGGATTGACCTTGGCGTACACCGGCGGCGCCGGCAGATCGGCCGGCAACAGATTGCCGCCGGCGTTGATCGCGGCCTGCACTTCCTGCTCGGCCACATCCAGCGTTTCGTCCAGATCGAACTGCAGCGTGATCACCGACGCGCCGGCGGCGCTGGTCGAGCTCATCCGCCGCAATCCGGACATCTGCCCGAACTGCCGCTCCAGCGGCGCGGTCACCGTATGCGCCATCACCTCGGGGCTGGCGCCCGGGTAAAGCGTCTGCACCTGGATGGTCGGGTAATCGACTTCCGGCAACGCCGACAGCGGCAACAGGCGGAAACCGGCCAGGCCGGCGAGCACGATCGCCGCCATCAGCAGCGAGGTCGCGACCGGCCGCAGGATGAAGGGGCGCGAAGGATTCATTGCGCGCTACGGCGGCCGCCGCGGCGTTCGCCCTGCTGCGCGCCGGCGCCGCCCTTGGCCGTGTCTTCCGGCAAACGCACTTCGGCGCCGTCGGTGAGTTGGTCGCCGCCGGAGATCACCACCTTCTCGCCGGCGCGCAAGCCTTGCGCGATCGACACGCTGTCGCCCGAGGCCGGCCCGCGTTTCACCATGCGCAGCGAAGCCTTTCGATCGGCGCCGACCACATAGACGAAATCGCCGCGCGGACCGCTGCGCAGCGCCGCCGACGGCACCACGATGGCGTTGTTCAAGGTATCCAGCAGCACCCGCACGTTGACGAACTGGCTCGGGAACAAACGCGCGTCGGCGTTGCCGAAACGCGCCTTGGCCTTGACCGTGCCGGTGGTCGGATCGATCACGTTGTCCAGGGTCAGGAACTGGCCTTGCCCGAGCACTTGCGTGCGGGTGCGATCGAGCACCGTCACCGCCGGCGCGTCGCCCTTCGCCAACCGCGCCTGGATGCGCGGCAGATCGTCCTGCGGCGCGGTGAATTCGACATCGATCGGCGTCACCGCGGCGATCACCGCCACGCCCGCGGCATCGCCGGGCGTGACGTAATTGCCCAGATCGACCACGCGCAGGCCCACGCGTCCGGCGATCGGCGCCTTGACCTGGCTGTAGTCGAGATTGAGTTTGGCCGTGCCGACCGCGGCCTGATCGGTGGCGACCACGCCGGTCAACTGGCGCACGGTCGCAGCCTGGGTGTCGAAGTCCTGGCGCGCGATCGAATCCTGCGACACCAATGTCTGATAACGCTGCAAGGTCAGTTGCGCGACGCGCAACTGCGCCTCATCGCGCGCCAGACTGCCCTGCGCCTGCTGCAAGGCCAGTTGTAACGGGCGCGGGTCGATGCTCAGCAGCACCTGGCCCTTGCTCACCGTCTGCCCTTCCTTGAAGGCGATATCGACGATGTTGCCCGAGACCTGCGGCCGCACCGTCACCGTCGCCAGCGGCGTGACCGTGCCCAGGGCTTCGATGGTGATCGGGATCGAACCGCTGGCCGCGGTGGCGGTGCCGACCGTCGCGGTGGGCCGGCGATTGCCGCGGTCCTCGGCGGCGCGCCCGTGCACCAGCCACCACACCAACGCGATCAGCACCAGCACACCCAGGAGGGTCAGCAACAGTCCCTGATGGCGCCGCCATCCGCCTCGGCGAGGGGCCGCATCGCCCGATTGAGCTTCCCGCGTCGTGCCCATAGGCCTGCCTGCATCCGCTTGATTCGTGAGATTCGGATAAAGCTAACGCGCGAAGCCGGTTTCGGTTGTCCGCATTACAGAATGGTAATTCGCTGCCAATGTTCGGAAGACGGCGTGAACGTTATGTGGTGGCTGGCTTTGCCGCAGCCGCCGGTTGTGGCGAAATCGGCGCCACCGGCCGGCGGCGCGTCATTCAAGCGCGGCGATTGCGCAGACCCAGCAATACCGTCAGCGCCGCCAGCAACGCCAGCGCGCCGCCGGCATACGGCAAGGCCGGATGCCAGCCGAACAGGCCGGCCGCCAGCAACGGGCCGATCATGCGCGCCATCGCCTGCTGACTCTGGTTGGCGCCCTGGATCGAGCCCTGCATGTCGTCGGGCGCCGCGTTCGCGATCAATCCGCCGATCGAAGGCTGGAACAAGCCATCGCCCAGAGTGAACGCCGCGACCACCAACGCCAGCCACCACCACGACGGAATCATCAGCACCGAAGCGGTCAAGGCGCAGCCCAATGCATTGAGCAGCAAACCCGCGCCGGCCACGCGGCGCTCGCCGTAACGGCCCAGCAACCAACCGGCGAGCACGCCCTGGCCGACGATGTCGAGCGCGCCGACGACCAGCAGCAACAGTCCGATCTGCAACGGGCCCGAGCCGAGCGCTTGCTTGAGGAACACCGGCAGATTGCTTTGCCACATCGCCGCGGCCAGACAGAAACCGAACGCGGCGGCGAACAAGATTCGCAGATGCTTGCCAGTCAACGCCGAGCGCAGTTGCGTCAATGGATTGAGCCCGCGCCAATGAAAGCGCGCGCTGCGGCGTTCGTGCAGCAGGCTTTCGGCTACCGCGCGATGCACCCAGTACAGATTGGCCAGACTCAACGCGGCGGCGACGAACACCGGGCAGCTCAGCGACACCTCGCCGAGGACGCCGCCGATCGCCGGCCCGAGCATGAAGCCCAGGCCGCCGACCGCGCCCAGCAGTCCGTACACGCGACTGCGCTGCTGCGGTTCGACCACATCGGCCACGTAGGCGAACAAGGCGCTGATGCTGCCGGCGGTGAAGCCGTCGATCACGCGGCCGGCGACGATCATCCACAGGCTGCCGCCGATGCCGATCAGCACATAGCCGACCGCCGAGCCCAGCAGCGACAACAGCAGCACCGGGCGCCGGCCGTAGCGGTCGCTGCACGCGCCCAGGATCGGCGCGGCGATGAACTCGCACAGCGCGTAGACCGAAACGACGGCGCCGACCGCGAACGCCAGATGGCGGGTGTGGCCGGCCAGCAGGAACGGCATCACCGGAATGACCAGGGTGAAGCCGACGAAGTTGAGAAACACCGATACCGCGATCACGCCGATGCGGCCGCGCAACAGGTGCGGATAAGACAAAGCGGAGAGGTTGGACACGTGAAGCTCCTGGACAGGGCTCATCCGGGAACGACGCGTCGGGCGCGAACACAGGACGAACCCGAGACGCCGTGGCGCCGGGATTCGTCGAGGGTTCTCATGCGCAGGCGGAGCGCTGAACGCGCGCCGCCGGGAAAGGAACAGATCTTCCGCGAACGGAAGGGTTTGGGCCTACCTAAACCAAACCTGCCTTTTTCGACCGCGGCAGTGTAGCCGGCGGGTTGGCCGTGGGCAATGCGTGCGTTGGTGCTGTGAAGTCTTTTGTGGGATGGCCTTCAGGCCCGACTGCGAACCATGGTGGCGAGGCTGTTTGAAGGTGAGGCCAGACCTCGGTCGGGGCTGAAGCTGCCTCTCACAGAGACTTCGAGGCCGCGTCCATGCCGCGGAATCGTTTGTATCTTTTGCGGGCCCAAGCGCGATCCGGGCGCCAACGACGGCCATACGGCTGCCATCTGCGCGAGCTAGGGTCGAATTTCCCCCAAGTGCCGAGCCGACGCCATGCACGATCACGATCCCTTCCGCCGCCGCTTCCTGTCCCGATCCGGCACTGCCCTCAGCCTTGGCGCGCTCAGCGCCAGCCTGCCGCTGCTGCCCGCCATCGCCGGTCCCGCGCCGATCACCGCCGAGTCGGCGCGGCCGCAATTGCCCTACGGCCTGCAGTTCGGCGATGTCGGCGAACGCGGCGCCACGGTGTGGGCGCGCAGCGATCGCGCCGCGCGCCTGTGGGTCGAGATCGGCGACGAAGACGGTTTCCGCCGCGCCCTGCGCCTGCGCGGCCCGCTGGCGACCGAGGCCAGCGACTTCACCGCGCGCCTGGACATTCCGCGCCTGCCCGGCCCGTGCCAGCGCAAAGTCCGCGTCGCTTTCGAAGACGCGCGCAGCGGCGTGCGCAGCGCCTGGAGCGAAGGCCGCCTGCGCTCGGCGCCGCATACTCTGCCGCATGCGCGCACCCGGCCGGTGCGCTTCGTCTGGGGCGGCGATGTCGCCGGCCAGGGCTGGGGCATCAATCCCGAGATCGGCGGCATGCGCATCTTCGAAGCCATGCGCCTGCGCGATCCGGATTTCTTCCTGCACTCGGGCGACACCATCTATGCCGACGGCGCCATCGCCGCCGAGGCGCCGGCCGAGAACGGCCGGGTGTGGCGCAATCTGGTCGCCGAAGGCGTACACAAGGTCGCCGAAACCCTGGACGAATACCGCGGCCGCTATCGCTACAACCTGCTCGACGAGAATCTGCGCCGCTTCGCCGCGCAGGTGCCGCAGCTGTGGCAGTGGGACGATCACGAAGTGGTCAACAACTGGTCGCCGTCGAAGGATCTGCGCGCCGATCCGCGCTACACGGTCAAGGACATCGACGTGCTGGTGCGCCGCGCGCGCCAGGCCTTCCTGGAATATTCGCCGCAACGCCGCGGTCCGGATCCGCGTGGCACGCGCATCGATCGGGTGATCCACTACGGGCCGCTGCTGGATGTGTTCATGCTCGACATGCGCAGCTATCGCGGCCCCAACACCGACAACCTGCAAGCCGCGGCCGGCGCCGACACCGCCTTTCTCGGCCGCCGCCAGTCGCGCGAACTGGCCGAAGGCCTGCGCCGTTCGCGCGCGACCTGGAAGATCGTCGCCGCCGACATGCCGCTGGGCCTGCAAGTCCCCGACGGCACCGACGCGCAAGGCCGGCCGCGCTGGGAAGCGGTGGCCAACGGCGATCCCGGCCTGCCGCGCGGCCGCGAACTGGAATTCGCCGAGCTGTTGCGCGCGATCCGCGGCGTGGACAACGTGGTCTGGCTGACCGCCGACGTGCACTACTGCGCCGCGCATCACTACGATCCCAGCCGCGCCGCGTTCCAGGATTTCTCGCCGTTCTGGGAATTCGTCGCCGGTCCGCTCAACGCCGGCTCCTTCGGCCCGAACGCGCTCGACGCCAGCTTCGGCCCGAAGGTGGTGTTCCAGAAGGCGCCGCCGGCGCCGAACGCCTCGCCGCTGGCGGGCTATCAGTTCTTCGGCGAGGTCAACATCGATCCCGACAGCCGCGCGCTCAGCGTCGATCTGCGCGACCTCGACGGCGCCAGCGTGTTCAACCAGGTGCTGCAGGCGGCCTGAGCGCTCGCATCCGCGTTCGATCCGCGCATCGCGGATCGAACGCGGACGCAGCGGCCTCGCTCGCGCGCCGCGAGCCTGAACAAAAACCGCATCGCTTCAGCTTCGACGATCACCGTGTACGCACCGGTATCGTCATGCATCGGAAAGCCGCGCATCACGCGCGCTATACATCTCTCACTCAAGCTCACTGCAACGGCCTGTCGCGGCAAAGTGCGTTGTCGCGCATACGGGCACGCATCGCGCTTCACAACTGCGATCACACATCGCAATTAGTCTTGAAATACAGGCAAATTCGCAACGCACGCGGACACGCTTGCTATCGCCTGCATGCAACGCAATCGCTCGCGATTGTGTGATCCTCCGCGAGGCGCAGTGCGATACGCATCGCTACTTGAACAACCGATGTCGCGCGATCGTTGACCGATACGACACCGGGACGTAACACTGTCTTGGCAGTTTGATTCCAACGATTTCGTCGCAACCGCCGACCTCGCGCATACCGACTAAAACAAACGCGCACCTATTCGTCGGCCGATCTGCGCTTTTCGCGCGACCCTTCTTCGTGACACGGAGCAAGTCCATTGAAGAACTTCAGCCCCAACCTGACGCGACCGCATGGCGGCCCGCCCGAAACAACGATTTTCTCCGGCGCTGCGCGCGGCGCGCGCATGCGTGGCGCAGGCCGTGCGGCGATCGCGGACGAACCGTGTCGCGCATGAGTTGCGCGCGGTAGCGCAACCCGCACGCGTCGCAAGTCTCGCTTCATCGCCGGCTTGCGTCGCGGCGCATCGCGCACGCTCGAATCGGTGATCGCCTCGGCATAAAACCTATGCCGCTGATCGCAACGCAGATGGACCGCATGCCGCGGCCCGGACGGCGTGCGCGCCGAAATCGTCGGGACGCGTCGATGAGAAACCACGAAACCACTGCCGTATCCGCTGCGCCATATGCAGGCCGCATGACGCGCAACGTCACTGCACGACGCATAACGCCTGCCTCCTTCATCCACATCCGCTTACGAGACCGCGCCCATGATGTCCTCGTTCAACGTCCAAGGACGTAAGACCCTGCCCGCCCGCGGCCAACCCTGGAGCGAACTCCAGGAAGCGCTGTCCGATCTGCGCAGCGGCGATGCCGACTGGCGCCAGGGCCGCGGTTCGCTGCACGTCTACTACGCCGGCGAGGATGTGCTCGATGTCGCCCGCCGCGCCTACGGGATGTTCATCAGCGAGAACGCGCTGGCGCCGACCATGTTCCCCAGCCTGCGCAAGATGCAGGACGATCTGGTGCAGATCTCGCTGTCGCTGCTGGGCGGCGGCCGCGACGCCTGCGGCACCGTCACCTCCGGCGGCAGCGAGAGCGTGATGCTGGCCGTGCGCAGCGCGTATCGCGCGTTCCGCTCGCGCCGCCCGCACGTGCGAAGCCCGCACCTGCTGCTGCCGGCCAGCGCGCATCCGGCCTACGATCAGGCCGCCGAGGTGATGGGGCTGGACGTGATCCGGGTGGCGATCGGCGGCGATTACCGCGCCAGCGTCGAGGCCCTGGCGCAGTGCATCGAGCACGAGACCATGATGATCGTCGCCTCGGCACCGTCGCTGCCATTCGGCACCATCGACCCGATCGAGGAACTGGCCCGCGTCGCCCGCGAGCACGATGTCTGGCTGCATGTGGACGCCTGCATCGGCGGCTTCCTGGCGCCGCACGTGGCGCGCTTCATGACCGGCGTGCCGCGCTTCGACCTGGGCATCGCCGGCGTGCGTTCGCTGTCGGCCGATCTGCACAAGTTCGGTTACGCCGCCAACGGCGCCTCGGTGGTGCTATACGCCGACACCGAGGATCAGGCCCATCAGTTCTTCGAATACAGCGACTGGCCGAAGGGTCTGTACCGCACCGAGACCCTATCCGGCACCCTGCCCGGCGGCGCCGTGGCCGCGGCCTGGGCGGTGATGCATTACCTGGGCGAAACCGGCTATCGCGCGCTGGCGCAGCGGGTCATGCATCTGCGCGATCGCTACATCGAAGGCATCGGCCGCATCCGCGGCCTGCACGTGCTGGGCGTGCCGCACCTGAGCGTGATCGCATTCGGCTCGGACGAATTCGACATCCACAGCGTCGGCGACGCGATGCAAGCGCGCGGCTGGCATATCAGCCGGCTGTTGAACCCGGCCGCGCTGCACATGACGGTGACGCCGGTGCACGACCAAGGGGTTGAGGCGTATCTGGAAGACCTGGAGCGCTGCGCGCAGCGGGCTGGAAGCTAGAGATGCAAGCGCTCGCAGCTGAAGGGTGAGTGGAGGCGGGGCGGCCTGAGCCGGAGGAAACGAGAAGAGCCAGCGCCAGCACCCGCTCGCTCTTCCTCATTCACCTATGCTCGCCTCATCAACCGCGGCTCGATACTCGCGCTTCGAGGAAGCGCGGGTACCGAGCCAGTTACGGGATCGACGACAGGCCGCGCCGAAACAGTCGTGGCAGGCGGGCTGACATCGGCAGGCGCATGCCTGTGACAGCCGCTAACCAGAACGAACGCGATACACAGGGCTAAACGGATCCATATCGACATCGAAAGGTATGGAGCAAGTGATTGCGTAAGCATAAGTTCCAAACGTCAGCAGATACGACACCGGCCGGCAACGTCTACTCACCGGCATGGAGTAGCGAGATCGCGGGGCATCAGCTGCCAGCGGCTTCGCCGGTCCTTTTCGAAACGACGCGCCTGACCAAGTAAGGCGGCCTGGCTTTCGATTCGATATAGGTTCTACCGACGTATTCGCCCAATAAACCGATGCCGATGAGCTGCATACCGCCCAAGAACATCATTCCGCAGAAAATCGATGCATAGCCGGGCAAATCCTTGCCGAATCCTATCGTTTGCAACGCGATCCATATCGCGTAGGTCAGCGAGACAGCGCCGATAACGAAACCGACCACCAACGCCACACGCAGCGGCTTCGCGGAAAAGCTGGTTATCGCGTTCAGGGCCAAGGCCAGCAAATGGCCGTAACGGAATTTGCTTGAACCGGCGTTGCGAGTTTCGTATTCCACCGGAATTCTGAGCTGCCTGAAGCCGACCCAGGAGTACAGACCCTTGGTAAACCGATGCTGCTCCCTGAGGCTGCAGATGGCTTCGACCACCTCCCGTCCGAGCAAGCGGAAATCGCCGTCCCCATCGACGATGGGGATATCCGCCAGCCAGTTGATGCTTTTGTAGAACAACTTGGTAAAGCCGCGCCTGAGCAGTGAATCGCCGGTGCGCGATGCGCGCGAGGCAATCACGACATCGTTTCCGTTGCGATACTCCTCGATCATCATCGGTATGGCCTCGGGCGGATGCTGAAGATCGGCATCTATCATGACCACCGCGTCGCAGTCACCGCCGATGGCGGCATCAAGCCCGGCGAGCAGCGCGGCTTCCTTGCCGAAATTGCGAGTCAACTGGACCACGACAGAACCCGGCAGATCCGGCAGTCGGGCGGAAACCCGCGCGACGCTGTCGTCGGAACTTCCGTCATCGACGAAGACGAAGCTTATCCGCAAGCCGGTTTGTGCAAGCGCAAGCCCGGTGCGGTCGATAAACCGGTCGATGTTCTGCGCCTCATTGAACATGGGCACGACCAGCGCTAGGGAAGCGATCGAATTCATGTGATTTTCCTGCGATCCGCGCGCGCCCTTCCGAAGAAGACCAACGCACATAGTGCAAAAATGGATATGACACTGACCACGATCCCCTTGGTCAGCCGCAGGTCGTGGTAGCCGATACTGACCTTGCGGGTACCGACAGGCAACAACGCGCCTATCTGGTTGTAATTGACGCGCGTGGTTTCGAGCTTTTTCCCATCCGCTTGGGCATGCCAGTTCCGCGAGAAATTGTCGCCGATCACGAGCATGAGCGGATGAGCGACAGGCGCATCGAATCTCACGGAAAAACCGCTGTCACCGGTCGAATCAGCCGTATACCGGGGAATTTCGGCTTTGCCGGTTATCTGCAGCCCCAGTTCGTTCACCAAAGCCATCGAGCGAGCGTGAAAAGGGCGGCCATCGGGAAGCCTGGAGGTCTTCAGCGCCGCCAACGCGCCTTCGTCGCTGACGTGGACCGTTTGATTGACCAGCCTGATCCTGGGCAGGCTGCGGGTGTTGAAAAGCAATTCACGCGGATTGGGCGATGGCAGCGGTTTCCATCGTTGCGCAGGATAGAGCTCGTCCCGACTCGCGCTTGTGGGCGTTACCTCGGCTGGATAGGGCTCGATGACGGAGACGCCGTAGATATCCAGAACCTGGTTGCGTTCGCTCAGAACCTCTGGACGGGTCCACCCTCCCGAAGTGATCCCGGAAAGTTCGGCGAAGCGAGCGTTGAGCAACGGTCCGTACCAGTTCAACGAAGGCATGTCCGCAGCCCTTGTGTAATCGGCAGACAAATACGGGCTTTCCCAACCGGACATGGCGAGTATGCGGCCGTGCGTCTGCGCAAGAATTCCCTTGGTCTTCGACAACGTCTCGATCTGCGCCGCCGTGGCCGGCCCGCTGTGAGCATTGGCCCAGGTGGCCTGGCGCGACAGATACGCCAACTCGCCTCCGACCAATACCGCGGGAAGGACGGCCAGCACCGTGGATCGCCGTCCCCATTCGCTGCGCAGCGCGAAGATCGTCACGGTCAAGGCCGCAAATACCGCGACCTGGATCAGCGTTTCTCCTTGGAACAGATCGTGGATACCGATCTTGCCTCGCAGTCCACGTGAGACGCTGATCACCAGCAACGCCGCCGGCACGATCAGCCAGGGGATGAGGGGATCCAGGACCGTGCTGCGCGCGGTCGTTTGCCTGCCGACCAATTGAGCCAAGGCGATGCAGGCCAACTGCAGGGCGAACACCGACGAGACCAGCTGCCAACGGCTCCATGCGCGGAACATGGACAGGACCGGTATGCGCACCAGAATTTCCGCACTGCCAGGCAGAGACGGCGCCACCGCCAAGAACGACGCCACGATCAACCCGATCACTATCTTGCGATTGGCCGGGTCGGCCCAGAATCCGCGCAATCCGACGATCACCAGACAGAAGATACCGACGCCCACATAGGCGAGGTTTTCGCTCCAGCTGTTGGTCGCGTCGGCGACGATATAGGGAACCTGGCTTTGGCCTTCCCAGTCGCCGCCGGCAAGGTATGGAAACACGTCGAATCCGACTTCGAACCATCTCAGACTGAACTGCCGCAGGACATCCGCGGACATCGTGCTGCGCAGCGATTCGCCGACGAACTTGGCGGCAGGCAGAAGGTAGATGGCGCTGAGTCCCAACCCCAGCACGAGTCCGGCGGCGCTCTTCAGATAAACCGCCACCCAATCACGGAATTTGGCCCCGATCGGAGCCGCCATGAGCGCCGACGCCGCCAATGCATACACCGTTACCTGGGGATGGCCCGCCAGCAGCGACAGGGCTGTCGAGACCGCGAACAGCGCCACCCACAGCGCCCAGTCGGCTCCACGCTGGGACAGCTTCAGGCTGGCGAGCACCATGAACGGTGCGTACGAGGCGGCATGCAACATCGAAGTATGGCCGGCATGGGCGATGAAAAAACCCAATCCGGGCGCGGCGGCCACCGCCAACAACACTGAGCGGCGCGAATGCGTCAACGCCCAGGCAAGCAAGCCGTTGCCTACGGTGAAAATCAGCGGGGCCGCGAGAACAAAATAATCAAACGCCTCGCGAGTGGCCGGGAACAGATACCGCAACGGATAGAACGACATCGAATTGGGATCGGCGTATACAGGCCACCCACCGATGTACAAATCGCTCCAGCCGAAATTGCTTTCGAAAAACTGCGCGAACTGGCCGTCGGAAGTCGCGTTGATTTGCGAGGACAGGTAAGGGAAATAGACGACGGCAACGGCTGCAACGGACAGAAACAGAATGATCAGTGGGCGCCGCAGGCAGCGCGCACTCTCAGCACTGGAAAGGAAAACCATAACTCCATCCGTATGGAAACAGGCGTGAATAGCCTCGCCGGACACGCGCCCGGGGTCCCCATCGCAAGGACCATGGCCCGCGCGCGTTCAGGTCGTCTAGTCGGGGCCGCCAGCATAACGCTACGAGGCTCATCTCGGCGCCAAAAACCGGCCGCCAGATGAACACAAGGCGCCCCGCTGATGCAGCGCCCAACGCCCCCTGCCCCTTTGCGCCTGGCCGTCTCCTGTAAGCGAGTTACCGAGCGCAGTTACATCGGTCGCGAAGCTACCCCACGAAAAGAGCCGGCCTGGGCCGGCTCTTTTCGTAACGATCGCCCCACCCGCCTCAGCTGCGGATGTTCAACATCCGGTTCACCCCAAGCGCCGCCATCGTGCAGATCGCCCCCGACAGCAGGTACACGCCGATGAAAGCCAGACCGAAGTGCGCGCTCAGCCCCAGCGCGATCAGCGGCGCGAACGCGGCGCCGATCAGCCAGGCCAGGTCGGAGGTCAACGCCGCGCCGGTGTAGCGGTACTTGGAGCCGAAGTTGGCCGTCACCGAACCTGCGGCCTGGCCGTAGGACAAGCCCAGCAGCACGAAGCCGATCAGGATGAATACGTCCTGGCCCAGGTCGCCGGATGCCATCAGCGTCGGCGCGAAGCCGCTGAACATGGCGATCGCCGCGGCCAGCGCCGCCAGGGTGCGCGGGCGGCCGAAACGGTCGGCGATCCAGCCCGAGGCCACCACCGCGCCGGCGGCGAGGACGGCGCCCAGGATCTGCACCATCAGGAACTGGGTCACCGACTGGTCCGAATACAGCAGGATCCACGACAGCGGGAAGATCGTGACGATATGGAACAGCGCGTAGCTGGCCAGCGCGGCGAAGGCGCCGATCACCACGTGACGGCCCTTGGCGTTGAACAGCTCCAGCACCGGCGTGGGTTCGAGCTCGTGCTCGCCCAGCTCGCGTTCGTATTCGTGGGTGACCACCAGGCGCAGGCGCGCGAACAGCGCGACCACGTTGATGGCGAAGGCGGCGAAGAACGGATAGCGCCAGCCCCAGTCGAGGAAGTCGGCGCGCGGCAACGCGGTGTTGAGGTAGGCGAACAGCGCCGCGGCGATGATGAAGCCGAACGGCGCGCCGAGCTGGCCCAGCATCGCGTACCAGCCGCGGCGCTGCTTCGGCGCGTTCAGCGCCAGCAGCGACGGCAGGCCGTCCCAGGAACCGCCCAGGGCGATGCCCTGGCCCAGCCGGAACAGCGACAGCAGCACGATCGACAGCGCGCCGATCTTGCTGAAACTCGGCAGGAAGGCGATGCCGGCGGTGCAGGTGCCGAGCAGGAACAAGGCGATGGTGAGCTTGGTGCTGCGATCCCAGCGGCGCTGGATCCACATGAACAAGATCGTGCCGAACGGCCGCGAGATGAAGGCCAGCGCGAAGATCGCGAACGACCACAAGGTGCCTTCGAGCTTGCCCAGGTGCGGGAAGAACACTGACGGGAACACCAGCGCCGAGGCGATGCCGTAGACGAAGAAGTCGAAGTACTCCGAAGCGCGGCCGATCACCACGCCGACAGCGATATCGCCCGGCGCCACCTCGGCATGCGAACCGGTGGAGTGCACCGATACGGTCTGGGAGGAATCCGGGTTTGCGTGATTTGGCGTATGCATCGTTGGGTCGGCTGTGGTGCGTGGAGCGATCGGGCCTGCGGTGTTTGCTTAAACAGGCGGGGACGTTCAGTTACGACTTGGGACGACTTATATATGGACTCGGACGACTGTGCCGAATCCCGCGGGATGGATCGCGGCGAATCCTCCAGACCGTCATTCCCGCGAACGCGGGAATCCAGTGACTTCAGGCGTTCTCGCACGAAAGGCCCTGGATTCCCGCGTTCGCGGGAATGACGGCTGGAAGCATGCGCAGGCGCGACAACCTACCGCCGCCCGCCCAACACCCATCGCCCCGAGTCCCGGGAACGGCGCTAGCTTCCCACCACCGGCCCGGCACTGCCATAGGACAAAACGTCCAATCGTCGTCACAGTCCGCGCGGCCTAAAGTGCGCGCATCGCCGCGGCTGTCGCGGCCTTGCCGTGTACCGGCGTCAGGTTGATGAACGCTCTCAAAGCCCTGCTCCGTCCCCTGCTCCTGGCCAGCGCGCTATTGCCGCTGACGGGCTGCAACATGCTCTTGTTGAACGCGCCCGGCGACGTGGCCGCTCAGCAAGGCAATCTCATCATCGTCTCCACCGTGCTGATGCTGTTGATCATCGTGCCGGTGATCGCGCTGACCCTGATCTTCGCCTGGCGTTACCGCGCCTCCAACAAGGCCGCGGTGTACAAGCCCGACTGGGATCACTCGACCCAGCTCGAACTGCTGATCTGGGCCGCGCCGCTGCTGATCATCATCGTGCTCGGCGCGATCACCTGGGTCAGCACGCACACGCTCGATCCCTACCGCTCGCTGAGCCGGATCAAGCCCGGCCAGCCGGTCGCCGCCGACGCCAAGCCGCTGGTGATCGAAGTGGTGGCGCTGGATTGGAAATGGCTGTTCCTGTATCCGGAACAGAACATCGCCACGGTCAACGAAATCGCCGCGCCGGTGGATCGCCCGATCCAGTTCAAGATCACCGCCTCCACGGTCATGAACTCGTTCTACATTCCCGCGCTGGCCGGCCAGATCTACGCCATGCCGGGCATGGAGACCAAGTTGCACGCGGTGATGAACCAGCCGGGCAATTACGAAGGCTTCTCCGCCAACTACAGCGGCGAAGGCTTCTCGCACATGCGCTTTCGTTTCCACGGCATGAGCCAGGCCGGCTTCGACGGCTGGGTCGCGCAGAACCGTGCCAGCGGCCAGACCCTGCAGCGCGCCGACTACCTCGAACTCGAACGCCCGAGCGAGAAAGAACCGGTGCGCCGCTACGGTGCGGTCGCGCCGGGCCTGTACAAGGCCATCCTCAACCGTTGCGTGGACACCTCGAAGATGTGCATGGACGAGATGATGGCGATCGACGCCGGCGGCGGCCTGGGACTGAACACCAACGCGTTGGCGCCGCGCCGCCGCGGCGATCTGCGCGGCGGCCCGGTGGTGACCTCGGCGATGTGCGTGACCGAACCCACCGCCACGCCGAACTGGGGCGTCGCCACCCTGGCGCCCTGATCCGACTTAGCAACGCATTCAACAGGCGCGCGCCGCGCGCGCCGAGTCCGTGAGCGGACTTTTGGAGTGAAGATGTCTGAACCGTCCAACCAAGCCTCGCTGATCTTCGGCCGGCTCAGCTGGGATTCGATCCCGCTGCACGAACCGATCCTGATCGCCACCTTCGCCATGGTCGTGATCGGCGGCATCGCCGTGCTCGGCGCGGTCACCTACTACAGGCTGTGGAGCTACCTGTGGAAGGAGTGGTTCACCAGCATCGATCATAAGAAGATCGGCATCATGTACATCATCCTCGGTCTGGTGATGCTGCTGCGCGGCTTCGCCGACGCGATCATGATGCGCCTGCAACAGGCCATGGCCTTCGGCGACAACGCCGGCTACCTGCCGCCGGAGCACTACGACCAGATCTTCACCGCCCACGGCGTGATCATGATCTTCTTCGTGGCCATGCCGCTGGTCACCGGTTTCATGAACTATCTGGTGCCGCTGCAGATCGGCGCGCGCGACGTGGCCTTCCCGTTCCTCAACAACTTCAGCTTCTGGATGACCGCCTGCGGCGCGGCGCTGGTGATGGCTTCGCTGTTCATCGGCGAATTCGCCAAGACCGGCTGGCTGGCGTATCCGCCGCTGTCGGGCATCGCCTACAGTCCCGGGGTCGGCGTCGATTACTACATATGGGCGTTGCAGATAGCCGGCGTCGGCACCTTGCTGTCGGGCATCAACCTGATCGCGACCATCGTCAAGATGCGCGCGCCGGGCATGAGCATGATGAAGATGCCGGTGTTCACCTGGACCTCGCTGTGCACCAACGTGCTGATCGTCGCCGCGTTCCCGGTGCTGACCGCGGTGCTGGGCCTGCTGTCGCTGGACCGTTACGCCGGCACCAACTTCTTCACGAACGATCTGGGCGGCAACCCCATGATGTACGTGAACCTGATCTGGATCTGGGGCCACCCGGAGGTCTACATCCTGATCCTGCCGTGCTTCGGCATCTTCTCGGAGATCGTCTCGACCTTCAGCGGCAAGCGCCTGTTCGGCTACGCCTCGATGGTCTACGCGACCGTGGTCATCACCATCCTGTCCTACCTGGTGTGGCTGCACCACTTCTTCACCATGGGCTCGGGCGCCAGCGTCAACTCGTTCTTCGGCATCACCACGATGATCATCTCGATCCCGACGGGCGCGAAGATCTTCAACTGGCTGTTCACCATGTACCGCGGCCGCATCCGCTTCGAAGTGCCGATGCTGTGGACGATCGGCTTCATGGTCACCTTCACCATCGGCGGCATGACCGGCGTGCTGCTGGCGGTGCCGCCGGCCGACTTCGCCTTGCACAACAGCCTGTTCCTGATCGCCCACTTCCATAACGTGATCATCGGCGGCGTGCTGTTCGGCCTGTTCGCCGGCATCAACTTCTGGTGGCCGAAGGCCTTCGGCTTCAAGCTCGATCCGTTCTGGGGCAAGTGCTCGTTCTGGTTCTGGATCACCGGTTTCTTCTTCGCCTTCATGCCGCTGTACGTGCTGGGCCTGATGGGCGTGACCCGGCGCATGAACCACTTCGAGGACCCGTCGCTGCAGATCTGGTTCGTCATCGCCGCCTTCGGCGCGGTGCTGATCGCGCTGGGCATCCTCAGCATGATCATCCAGTTCGCGGTGAGCATCCGCCGCCGCCACGAGCTGCGCGACGAAACCGGCGACCCGTGGCAGGCGCGCACCCTGGAATGGTCCACGTCCTCGCCGCCGCCGGACTACAACTTCGCCTTCACCCCGGTCGTGCACGACAACGACGCCTGGCACGACATGAAGCAGCGCGGCTTCGAGCGCCCGCAGTCGGGCTTCGCGGCGATCCACATGCCGAAGAACACCGGCGCGGGCGTGGTGATCGCCGGCCTGAGCACGCTGTGCGCGTTCGCGATGATCTGGCAGATGTGGCTGGTCGCGGGCGTGTCCTTCGCCGCCATGCTGATCGCCGCGATCGTCCACACCTTCAACTACAAGCGCGACTACTACATCCCGGCCGAGCAAGTGACCGCCACGGAAACCGCGCGCACGCAACAACTGGCCGCCGCCCATGTCTGACGCACACGCCATCGCCACCCATACCGCCGAGGGACGCCCGCTGTTCCTCGATCTGAAGGGCAAGCACCATCCGCAGAACGGCACCCTGCTCGGGTTCTGGCTGTACCTGATGAGCGACTGCCTGGTGTTCGCCTGCCTGTTCGCCGTCTACGGCGTGCTCGGCCGCAACTACGCGGCCGGCCCGTCGGGCGCGGATCTGTTCGATCTGCAGCTGGTGGCGATCAACACCTCGATGCTGTTGTTGTCGTCGATCACCTACGGCTTCGCGATGATCGCGATGCAGAAGCGCAAGATCGCCGCGGTGCAGGGCTGGCTGGCGATCACTGGCCTGTTCGGTCTGGCCTTCATCGGCCTGGAACTGTACGAGTTCGCGCACCTCATCCACGAGGGCGCCGGCCCGCAGCGCAGCGCGTTCCTGTCCTCGTTCTTCGCCCTGGTCGGCACCCACGGCCTGCACGTGACCTTCGGCATCGTCTGGCTGGTCACGCTGATGGCGCAGGTCGGCAAGCACGGACTGACGGTCGAGAACCGTCGCCGCCTGATGTGCCTGTCGATGTTCTGGCATTTCCTCGACGTCGTGTGGATCGGCGTCTTCACCTTCGTCTATCTGATGGGAGTGCTGCCGTGAGCCAACCGGTCGCCACGCAACACCACGACAACGGCCACGATCACGAGCATGGCCACGACGATCACGACGACGGTGCCCACGGCAGCGTAGGCAGCTACAGCATCGGCTTCGCGCTGTCGCTGGTGCTGACCGCGATTCCGTTCTGGCTGGTGATGGCCAAGGTCATCCCGAGTTCGGGCCTGACCGCGTTCGTCATCCTGGCCTTCGCCGTCGTGCAGATCGTCGTGCACATGGTCTACTTCCTGCACATGAACACGAAGTCGGAGGGCGGCTGGAACATGCTCGCGCTGATCTTCACCCTGGTGCTGGTGGTGATCATGCTGGCCGGCTCGTTGTGGGTCATGCATCACCTCAACGCGAACATGATGCCGACGATGATGCACGATATGCGGAATATGCCCTGAGGCGGGATTCGGGATTCGGGATTCGGGAGTATGTTTTTGCTCGTCATTCCCGCGAAAGCGGGAATCCAGGGCTTTTCATGCGAGAACGTTTGAAGTCACTGGATTCCCGCTTTCGCGGGAATGACGGAAAAAGCCAAACCAACGCACCACCGGCGACTACTTAAGAGGCCATCCTCATGACCGCGAACCCTGCCAAGCGCCCCCGCGGCCGCTTCGCGCTGACGGTCCTGTCGCTGGTCTTCATCGCCGCCTTCCTGGGCCTGATCGCACTAGGCGCGTGGCAAGTGCAACGCCGCGCCTGGAAGCTCGACCTGATCCAGCGCGTGGAAGCGCGCGTGCACGCGCCGGCCGGCGCGGCGCCGGGTCCGGCCGAATGGCCCACCGTCAGCGCCGCGCGCGACGAGTACCGGCACGTGCGCCTGCAAGGCCGCTACCTGCCCGCGCACGACACCCTGACCCAGGCGGTGACCGAGCTCGGCCCGGGCTTCTGGCTGCTGACGCCGTTCCGCACCCAGGACGGCGATATCGTCCTGGTCAATCGCGGTTTCGTGCCGAACGCGCGCGAAGCCGCCGCTTCGCCCCCGCCCACCGACACGCAAATCACCGGCCTGCTGCGCCTGAGCGAACCCGGCGGCGGTTTCCTGCGCGACAACGCGCCGGCCCAGGGCCGCTGGTACTCGCGCGATGTCCAGGCCATCGCCGCCGCGCGCGGCCTGCGCCCGGTGGCGCCCTACTTCATCGACGCCGACCGCGCCGCGCCGCTGCCGCGCGATCCCGGCGTCGAGCCGGCCTGGCCGGTCGGCGGCCTGACGGTGATAAAGTTTCCCAACAATCACCTGCAATACGCGCTGACGTGGTTCGCGCTGGCGCTGATGGTGGTCGCGGCCGCCGCGCGCGTGGCGCTGGAAGAACGCCGCTTGCGCCGCGCCGCGCGCTCGCCCGATGGGCTTCAATGAGGTTCGCCGATGCGCGACACACCGCTTTCCCGCGCCGCTGAAGTCCGCCTCGCCTCGCCGTCGTCCGATGAGGGCGGCCCACACGCCGAGCCCGGCCCGTCGCGCGCGGACTCCGGCACCCGCGACAACGCCGGCGTCAAGAACATGCACCAGCTGATCCAGCTGCGCTGGATCGCGGTGATCGGCCAGGTCGCCACCATCGTCTTCGTCCATTTCGGCTTCAACATCAAGCTGCCGCTGATGCCGATGGCGATCGTGCTGGCCTGTCTGGCCGCGTTCAATCTGGTCAGCATGCTGCGCTGGCGCCGCCGCGAGGAAGTCACCAACGGCGCGCTGTTCCTGGCCTTGCTGGTCGATATCCTGACCCTGACCGCGCAGTTGTATTTGAGCGGCGGCGCGGCCAATCCCTTCGTGTTCCTGTATCTGCTGCAAGTGGTGCTGGCCGCGGTGCTGCTGCGCACCTGGGCGAGCTGGGCGGTGGTGCTGGTCACCAGTCTGTGTTTCATCGCTCTGACCGCGTTCGCCGGCCCAGTGGTGATCCCGGCCGATCCGACCCGCGGCCTGGCCGATCCCTACGTGCAGGGCATGCTGTTGTGCTTCGTGCTCAACGCGACCTTGCTGGTGGTGTTCATCACCCGCATCGGCCGCATCCTGCGCGCGCGCGACGCGCGCCTGGCCGATCTGCGCCAACGCGCCGCCGAGGAAGAACACATCGTGCGCATGGGCCTGCTCGCCTCCGGCGCCGCGCACGAGCTGGGCACGCCGCTGGCGACGCTGTCGGTGATCCTCGGCGACTGGCGGCGCATGCCGCCGTTCACGCAGCAGCCCGAGCTGTTGCAGGAACTCGACGAAATGCAGACCCAGCTGACCCGCTGCAAAAGCATCGTCACCGGCATCCTGCTGTCGGCCGGCGAAGCGCGCGGCGAGGCACCGGCGCAGACCACGGTGGTGGCTTTCCTCGACGATCTGGTGGCGCAATGGCGCGGCACCCGCCCGGTGCGCGGATTCGACTACGAGAACGGCTTCGGCGAGGATGTGGCGATCATTTCCGATTCCGGCCTGAAGCAGATGATCTGCAACGTGCTCGACAACGCGCTGGAGGCCTCGCCCGGCTGGGTCGGCCTGGAGTCGTGGCGCGACGGCGACAAGCTGGTGCTGCGCGTCAGCGACGCCGGCCCGGGTTTCGCGCCGGCGATGCTGTCGCATTTCGGCAAGCCGTATCAGTCCAGCAAGGGCCGCCCCGGCGGCGGCCTGGGCCTGTTCCTGGCGCTCAACGTCGCCCGCCAACTCGGCGGCAGCATCGTCGCGCGCAATCGCGAACCCAGCGGCGCGGTGGTGACCATGAACCTGCCGCTGTCGCCCCTGACCCTGAGCGAGGCCGGCGATGAATGACACCGATCCGCGCGACGGCGATCGCGACGAAACAAGCGACGACGAACCGCGGCGCCTGCTGATCGTCGAGGACGACGCCGCCTTCGCGCGCACGCTCAGCCGCTCGTTCGAGCGCCGCGGCTATATCGTCCACAACGCCGCGCAACTGAGCGAAGTCGAAGCGCTGCTGCGCGAGCACAGCCCCGGCTACGCCGTGGTCGATCTGAAACTGGCCGGCGGCGATTCCGGCCTGACCTGCGTGCAGGCGCTGCACGAACACGATCCAGACATGCTGATCGTGGTGCTGACCGGTTACGCCAGCATCGCCACCGCGGTGGAGGCGATCAAGCTCGGCGCCTGTCACTACCTGGCCAAGCCGTCGAACACCGACGACATCGAGGCCGCCTTCGGCCGCGCCGAGGGCGATGCGACGGTGGAACTCACCGAGCGCCAGACCTCGATCAAGACCCTGGAATGGGAACGCATCCACGAGATGCTGGCCGCCACCGACTTCAACATCTCCGAGACCGCGCGCCGGCTCGGCATGCACCGCCGCACCCTGGCGCGCAAGCTCGGCAAGCATCGGGTGAAGTAAGTCGGCGTCGCCGTTCGTCCGCCGCCGGCATCGTTTGCGCCAACGGCAAAAGACGCGTCCGAACCGAGAACTCGCATCCCCCGGCAGCCGCGGGCCCGCGCCTTAAAGCGACGGCCGTCGCAGCCGCGCGGGAATGTTGCATATCCGCACACCGCGCGGTGACCGCCCGCCGCCGGGTGCTGCGTTGATCGTGCTGCAACACCCCGAAAACCATGCGAACCGGGCCGCCGCGTCGGCCCGGACGGCCGGGGCGTCAGCAGTGGACTCGCACCGACAGGGAGGCAGGGATGGACGTGCCGTGTTGGGCCGTGGTTCCGCTGGGACTAGCCCCGGCGCAGTTGCGCGCGGTGCAATCGGCCCTGGCCGAATGCGTCGGCGTGCGCCTGCTGCCCGGCGGTTACCTGCAGACGGCCATGCGCGAGGCCGACGGCATCGTCCTGGTCCCCGGCAACGACGGCCTGGGCGCGGCGCCCGAATGCATCGCCGCGATCCGCCGCGAACGCCCGCGCATGCCGATCGTGGTGACCGCCTGCGACGCGAACGAATTCGAACTCGATTCGGTGATCCGCGCCGGCGCCTCCGACTTCGTCTCGCTGCCGGCCGGCGCCGCCGAATGGGGCGCGCGGCTGCTGCGCGCCAGTTGCGAAGCCTTGCCCGAGATCGCCGCGCCGCGCGAACCGGCCGCGCCGCTCGCGCGTGCGGACGCTCTCGCTCCGGTCGCGACCCCGCAAGTCCGCGGTTTCGTCCACGCCAGCCCGGCCTGCGCCGCGATCGCCGAGCGCTTGCCGGTGCTGGCGCGATGCGACGCCAGCGTATTGATCGTCGGCGAGACCGGCACCGGCAAGGAAGTCTGCGCGCAGGCGATTCATTATCTGTCGCCGCGCTGCGACCGTCCCTGGGTCGCGGTCAACTGCGGCGCGATTCCGCTGGAACTGGTCGAGAACGAATTGTTCGGCCATGTCAAAGGCGCCTACACCCATGCCCACAGCGCCTGCACCGGGCTGGTGCGCGAGGCCGAGGGCGGCACCTTGTTTCTCGACGATGTCGATTGCCTGCCGCTGTCGGCGCAGGCGAAGCTGCTGCGCTTTCTGCAGGAACGCGAGTACCGGCCGGTGGGTTCCAACACCGTGCATCGCGCCGATCTGCGCGTGATCGCCGCCAGCAACTGTAATCTGCATGCGCTCTCGCACAGCGGCGGCTTCCGCCAGGACCTGTATTACCGCCTCAATGTGCTCAATCTGCATCTGCCGCCGCTGCGGCAGCGGCGCGAGGACATCGCTTTGCTGGCGCGGCATTTCGCCACCTACTTCGCGCGCGAGTTCGGCCGCGACGATGTCGGCTTTTCCTCGGCGGCGCTGGACCGGCTGCTGCGTCACGACTGGCCGGGCAACGTGCGCGAGCTCAAGCATGTGGTCGAACGCGCGGTGCTGCTGGCCGGTGCGCGCATGCTCACCGCCGGCGATATCCAGATCGACACCGCGAACGACGATGTCCAGGCGCCGCCCTCGGATGCCGACCGCGCCTCGTTTCGCGCGGCCAAGCAGCGCGTGGTGGAGGACTTCGAGCGTGGTTATGTCGAGCGCCTGCTGGCCGCGCATGGCGGCAATGTGACTCATGCCGCGCTGGCGGCGCAGAAGGACCGGCGGGCGTTCTTCGAATTGATGCGCAAGCATCGGATCGAGCCGGGGCGGTTTCGCTCGTTCGAGGCTGAGCCGGGCTAAGCCGGATATTTGCCTGCGCTGATCGAAAAGCATCGGGCCTGAAGGCCCTCCCACAAGAGACCTCATGGCTTCGAGGTTTGTTGTGGGAGGGCCTTCAGGTCCGATGCTTTTCGATCCGACACTGCCTGACTCTCAACCCCACGCTTGCTCACCCATCATCACACCCCCAAGCCAGGACAAACCCCGCCCGCGCCAGGACAAAAAAATCCTGCCGCCGCCGCTCGGCGAAATAGACCGATAACCGCGCCAGCGTGACCGGCGACATCATCCGGCCCGGATAAAAACATCCCACCGCGCTCCCGCTCCACAAGCCGCGTTCCAGCAATAACAAGGCTTCGGCCAGCCCGCGCGACTTGGCATCACTCTTGCGATGCCTTAGCGCATAGAGGCTCGCACGCGATGGATGAAGACTGCGCGGCATCGGCATGTGTACGCAGCTTGGCCGGTTATCTGCGCGCCAATCCGCAAGCATGCGATACCGCCGAAGGCATCCGCCGCTGGTGGTTCGATTCGGAGCATGAGGTCGAGATGGAACAACTGCTCGATGCATTGGAGTGGATGAAGCGCCGCGGCGTGGTCGAGGAAATCCTCGCCGCCGACGGCCGCCGACGCTATCGACGGCTGGCGGGCGATGCACGCCTGCAAGCGCTGATCGACGCCGCGGACGCGGGCTGACATGGCCAACTATCGCGCCATCGCCGCCACCAGCAACGCCCTGGCCGGGCTGCTGCGCGATCGCTATCCGCGCGATGAGTTCGGCAGCGGCCTGGACGTCAGCCTGTATCAGAGCCGCGATTTCGAATCGCCGATGCAGGACGGCTTCTCGGTCTATCTGTACCGCACCGGCATCAACGGCACCATCCGCAACCTGGTCCAGCGCCGCTCGCCGGACGGCCGGCGTTTTCGCCCCTCGCTGCCGCTGGACCTGTACTACATGATCACGCCCTGGGCGCAGGACACCGAACGCCAGCACCGCATGCTCGGCTGGGCGATGCGCATGATCGAAGACACCGGTGTGCTCAGCGCCGGTCATCTCAATCACTACATGCCCGAGACCGATACCTTCGCCGCGCACGAAGGCATCGAGCTGATCTGCGATCCGCTCAATCTCGCCGACCATCTGACTTTATGGGACCGCCTGCGCCGCCTGCCGCCCTCGGCGACCTACGCGCTGCGCATGGTCCTGATCGATTCCGACGTCACCATCGACGACGGCGCCGCGGTGCAGACCCGCCGCTTCGAGATGGAGACTTCGCTGTGAGCGCGGTGCTGCGCGGCGGCGAAGTGCTGCAGCGCAATGCCGCGCTCGGCCTGCGTTTCTGGGACGCGGCGGCGGCGACTTCGGCCATCGAAGGCCTGCTGGTCGAAGTGTTCCCGCGCGCCAACCCCGCCGCGCGCAAGCGCGCCCTGCCCGGTCCCAGCGGCATCTATGTCGCGCACCGGCTCGATCTGCTGTCGGCGTTCGAGTTCGATGAAAGCGAACCTGCGGGCGAGCCCTGGGTCCGCGCCGAAACCGGATCGCCGCCGCTGACCCGCGGCTACCGCATCGAAGTCAGCGATCCGGCCGGCCGTTATCTGCCGATCGCCTTCGACGCCGAACTGCCCGCGCGCGGCGTGTTCAACTGGCTGGCGCCGTGGATTTCGCCGCCGCAGGCGCTGGTCTGGCCGGGCGACACCGGCTCGCCGCCGCAATGGCTGATCGAACGCATCCCGCTGTTCTCCACGCCCAACCGCGCGCCGCCGTCGACGTTGGCGGTGGTGTACGCGCAGTTGCGCGAAGCCGGCAGCGGGCGGATTCCGGCCTGGAGCCTGCTCGCGGTATCCATCGGCGGACAACGCTGCGGCATCGGTCTGGCCGATCGCGCCGGCCGCGTCGCGGTGATGTTCGCCTACCCCGAACCGCAACGCGCGCCGCTGGCCTCGCCGCCGGCGCAGCGCAGCGATTTCGGCTGGACGGTCGAACTGGAAGCGTACTGGTCGCCGACCTCTCCGCCGCTCGACCCACCGCCGGTCGCCGATCTGGCGCAGGTGCTGATGCAACTGGCGACGCCGTGCACGGTCGTGGACTCGCTGTCCTCGCCGGCGCCGCGACGGCGCCTGGATTACCGCCGCGCGCTGACCGCGCGCACCGAAGGCCAGAGCGCGGCGGACGCGTCCTGGTTGTTGTTGTCCACCGCATGAGCGCACCGCGCCCGCGTGCCGCTTCGTATGCCGCTCTTGGCAAGGAGAACTGCTATGTCTGAGTACCTGGCTCCCGGTGTCTTCGTCGAAGAAGTCTCCTTCCGCGCGAAGTCGATCGAGGGCGTCAGCACCACCACCACCGGCTTCGTCGGCCCGGCCCGCTACGGTCCGCTCGACATCGACCCGGAAATCGTCACCAGCCTGGTCGAGTTCGAACGCACCTACGGCGGCCGCGACAAGCTCGTGTTCGACGGCCCGCAGGAAATCGACAACTACCTGTGGCACGCGGCCCGCGCGTTCTTCGAGGAAGGCGGCAAGCGGCTGTACATCAGCCGCGTGTTCACCCCCATCGACGCCACCGACGAGCGCCCCGGCTGCGCCCGCGGCGCCTTGCCGGGCAGTCCTTCGGCGATGCGCGTGTTCGCGCGCTTCCCCGGCCGCGCCGGCAACGCGCGCGTCGGCTTCACCTTCAATCTGGGCCAGAGCCTGCTGTCGGACGTCAACGGCGTGACCTTCGCCAACGCCCTGCAGCCGCGCGACGTGGTCTGGATCCGCGCCCGCGCCGGCGCGCCTTCGCCGGCGGTCGATGACGGCTATTACCTGGCCTTGTGGGACGCGGCCAGCGAAAGCTGGCGCTTCACCGCCAGCGGCGACGACATCGCCAGCGCCGAGGTCAACCTCACCGATCTGAGCGCGGCGGCCTACGAAATGCGGGTGATCACCGCGACGGTGACCGTGCAGCCCATCGGCGGCGGCGACGTGTTCGTCGCGCCCGATCTGTCGCTGGACCCGAAGCATCAGCGCGCCGGCAGCCCGGATTCGCTGTTCGCGTATTTCGCCGAACACCCGGCCAGCATCAGCCGCGCCCGCACCGTGCCGATCGTGATCCGCGCCGACGATGTCGCCGCCATCAACACCGGCACCGAGCTGCTCGGCGCGTTCTTCGATGCCGATCCCAGCAGCGGCGTATCGCCGCCGGACGGCTTGAGCGGCGCGCTGGAACGCCTGGACAGCACTCCGGCCGAACGCACGGTGACGGTGCTGCTCGACGACGGCAACGACGGCCGCCGCCCGACCGCCGGCGACTACGAAGGCGATCCGGACCCGGAACGCAAGACCGGCCTGAAGCAGTTCGAGGATCTGGAAGACATCTCGATCGTCGCCGCGCCCGGCTCCACCTTCGGCTACGGCAGCGACAGCTACGGCCTGAACGCGCGCTCGATCGTGCGCGCCCTGATCCGCCACGCCGAACGCATGAAGTACTGCATCGCCGTGCTCGACAGCGGCGACAACCAGGCCATCAGCGAAGTGCGCGAGATGCGCGCCCAGCTCGATTCCAAGCATGCCGCGCTGTACTACCCGTGGGTGCGCGTGCTCGATCCGCTGAGCCAGCGCGAGATCAACCTGCCGCCGTCGGGCTTCGTCGCCGGCATCTATGCGCGCAACGACATCAACCGCGCGGTCTACAAGGCGCCGGCCAACGAAGTGGTGAACCTGGCCCTGGGCTTCGAACGCTTCCTCAACAAAGCCCAGCAGGAAGTGTTGAACCCGGAAGGCATCAACTGCTTCCGCTACTTCGAAGGCCGCGGCATGCGGCTGTGGGGCGCGCGCACCATCAGCTCCGACCCGGAATGGAAGTACGTCAACCTGCGGCGCTACTTCGCCTACTTGGAACGCTCCATCGACAAGGGCACCCAGTGGGCGGTGTTCGAACCCAACGGCGAGCAGCTGTGGGACAACGTGCGCCGCACCATCGACAGCTTCCTGCTCAACGAGTGGCAGAACGGCGCGCTGCTCGGCGACAAGCCGGAGAAGTCGTACTTCGTCAAATGCGATCGCTCGACCATGTCGCAGAACGATATCGACAACGGCCGTCTGGTCTGCCTGATCGGCGTGGCGCCGTTGCGGCCGGCCGAATTCGTCATCTTCCGCATCGGCCAGTGGACGGCCGATCGCAAAGTCTGACCGGAGAACATCGTCATGGCCAAAGAACGCGATCGTCCCTATGTGCAGTTCAACTTCCTCGTCGATCTGGGCGATGGAGTCACCGACAAACCGCAGGCCGGCTTCCAGGAAGTCAGCGGCATCGGCATGGAAGTCACCGTGTCCGAATACCGCACCGGCAACGCGAAAGAAAACAGCGTGATGAAGATCACCGGCATGAACAAGTCCACCGACGTCACCCTCAAGCGCGGGGTCATCGGCGTTCTGAATCTGTACCAGTGGCTCAACCAGATCCGCAACGGCGACCAGCTGGCGATGCGCGATGTGAACATCCATCTGCAGAACGAGGACCACACCCAGATCGTGCAGACCTGGAAGCTGATCCGCGCGCGGATCATCAAGCACACCAGCGGTCCGTTCAACGCCAAGGGCACCGACGTGGCGATGGAAGAGCTGGTGCTGGCCTACGAACGGCTGGAGATGGAGTAAGGCCGTGGGCGACGTGCGCCGGCTGCCGGGCATCCAGATCGACGTGGCGCCGCAGGCCGCGTCCGAGGCGCTGCCGCGCCTGGACGTGGCGGTGTTCGTCGGTTTCGCCGCGACCGGCCCGTTGCACTTGCCGGTCGCGCTGGAGAGCTGCGCGCAGTACGCGGCGGTGTTCGGCGCCGACGCCACCCTGGCCTGGGACGGCCTGCACGGCGAACGCGTGTTCGCCCAGCTCGGCCCGGCGGTGCGCGCGTTCTTCGCCAACGGCGGACGCCGCTGCTGGGTGATCCGGGTCGCGCGCAGCGCGGCGCTGGAACGCGTGCGGCTGGGTGAGCAGGCGACGTTGCCGGACGATATCGCGCGCAGCAATCGCTATGCCCTGCCCGGCGTGCTCGCGCTGGAAGCCGACGGATCGATTTCCGCCGCCGTCGTCGCGGCCCGTTGCGAGGGCTCATGGTCCGACGGCTTGCGCGTGGATCTGGCCCTGGAACAACGCGGCTTCGCCGTCGATGCCTGGTCGGCGATGGGCTCACCGGCCTCGGGGCGCTACGCCTTCCTGAGCCGGCAGGCGTTGCAGCGCGGCGACTTACTGCAACTCGGCGACGATCTGGACCTGCGCCTGTACGCGCGTACCGAAAACGTCGCCGCCGGCGGCGTGCCCGGCGCGCCGTACCGGATCGAAGTGCAGGCCCTGGCCGCGTTCGCGGCCGTGGCCGGCGCCAGTCCGCCGCAGATCGGCAACGGGCTGGTCCGCATCGCCGGCCATGCCGACGAACTCGCCGCCACCTTGTTCGAGCCGCAAGCGCGCGATCCGGCGGCGTGGGCGCGGCTGGAACTGCACGAGGCGCTGAACAGCGAACCGTTCGGCATCGGCGCATGGCTGCGCTTCACCGGTGCCGGCGAGGTGATCTGGCTGCGCGTGGACGAAATCGAACGCAGCACCGATCTGTCCGCCAGCCCCGCCGTGGCCGGCCCGGTGCCGGTGCGCATCGCCGCGCGCGGCCCGGCCTGGCGCGAACTCGATGTGGCCGCGCTGGCGTTCGGGCCGATCGATTCGGCCCAGCAATTGCAGCTCGAACTGCGCGCCACCGACGGCGGCGGCGCGCAATCGCGGCTGCGGCCGCTCGCGCTCACGCCCGAACGCGGCGGCAATTTCTGGCAGCAGCAGCGCGATCAGGATTACTACCGGCAACGCGACGACCTCGCATCGCTGGCGCCGGCGGAGCTGCAACGCTTCGCGCTGGCGCCCGACGACGCGCCGCGGCCGCTGGCATGGCTGCCCCTGGCCGCGAGCGGCGCATTCGGCGCTGCAGTCGCGCCGTTGCCGCTGGGCGGCACCGCGCTGGAACGCGACGGCCTGTCGCGCTACGACCGCGACCTGTTTCTCGACCCGGATCTGGCCGGCGACAGCGTCGACGGCCTGCTCGACCATGCGGAAGACATCCGCCTGATCCGCGCATCGCCGCGCGAATTGTTCGGCCTGCATGCGGCGCTGGGCATCGGCGCGGGCGGCTTGTTCAACGAAGCCAGCCTGTTCTGTCTGCCGGACGCGGCGCATATCGGCTGGCAGCGCCGCGGCGATGAAACCGAGGCGCCGAACGCGGTGCCGGATGCGGCCACGCCGGCGCATTGGCGCGATCATCGCGGCGCCTGCATCGACGCGGCGCGCGACGGCGACCAAGACGCACCGCTGCCGCCGCCGTTGCTCGAACCCGACTTCGGCCGCTTTCTCGACTGCGACACCCGCGCGATCGCCGCGCCTCTGCTCGACGGCCCCGATGCGCCGATGGCGCCGGGCCGTTACCGCCTGAGCTGGACGCTCAGCGAGGCCGGCGCGGTCTACGCCGTGTTCGAGGCCGGGCTGGCCGACTTCAGCGACGAACGCGAAATCCACCGCGGCGCGCTCACCGAACTGGTGCTCAGCAACGAACGCGAGGGCGATTACCACTATCGCGTGATCGCCCATGTCGGCGCGCAAAGCAGCCTGCCGTCGAACCCGGTGACGGTGCGGCTGCGCGCGCAGGACTGGCTGCAGGCCGAGCCGCACGCGGCCGAGGCCGCGCTGGAAGACGAATGGCTGGCGATCCACCGCGCCGCCCTGCGCCTGGCCGCGAGCTGCGGCGATCTGTTCGCGGTGCTGTCGATGCCGCGGCATTTCCGCACCGCGCAGGCGCTGCGCCATGTGCGCCGCCTGCGCGAGATCCGCGGCATCGACGGCGTCGCCGATCCGCTGGCGCTGGCCTTCGGCGAAGCGCGCGCGCTCAGTTACGGCGCGATGTACTTCCCGTGGCTGCAATCCGACGTGCGCACCCGCGCCGCCGCCAACGAGCGCGGCGACAGCGATCCGCAACAGCGCCCGCGCGTGGTGCCGCCCGACGGCGTCGCGACCGGCGTGCTCGCCGCCCGCGGCTGGCGCCGCGGCGCCTGGATCGCCGCGGCCAACGAACCGATGAAGGACGTCATCGCGCTGACCCCGCGCGTCGACGCCCTCGACCGCCAGGCCTTGCAGGACGCGCAGATCAATCTGTTGCGCGACGATCCGCGCGGCTTCTTCGCGCTGTCGGCCGACACCTTGGCGCTGGACACCGACCTGCGCGCGATCAACGTGCGCCGCCTGTTGATCCTGCTGCGCCGCATCGCCCTGCGCCGCGGCAGCAGCTACGTATTCGAGCCCAACGGGCCGACCCTGTGGCGCTCGGTGCAGCGCGGTTTCGATCTGCTGCTGGGCGATCTGCACCGCCGCGGCGCCTTCGCCGGCGCCACGCCCGAGCAGTCGTTCCGGGTGGTCACCGACGAAGGCGTGAACACGCCGCAATCGGTCGAGGCCGGGCGCTTCGTGGTCGAACTGCGGGTGGCGCCGTCGCTGCCGATGCGTTTCATCGCCGTGCGCCTGGCGCAGAGCGGCGAGCGGCTCACGGTCAAGGAGGAGCTCTGACATGGCCGGCCCCGCCTATCCGTTCACCAACTTCAATTTCTCCGTCGAGATCAATCGCGGCGGCGAGGCCAAGCCGCTGGTCAACGCCGCCTTCGCCGAGTGCGACGGACTGGAGATGAGCATGGAGGTCAAGACCATCCGCGAGGGCGGCGCCAACGGCCGCCAGATCCGTCTCAACGGCGGCACCAGTTACGGCCAGTTGGTGCTCAAGCGCGGCATGAGCGACAACTTCGAGCTGTGGGACTGGTTCCGCGACAGCATCGCCGACCCGCGCCTGCGCGCCAACGCCGAGGTGGTGCTGCTCGCGCCCGACGGCAACACCGTGCGCGCGCGCTTCGTGCTGTCGCGCTGCGTGCCGGTCAAGCTCAAGGCGCCGCCGTTGAACGCGCGCGACGGCCAGATCGCGATCGAAGAGCTGCAGATGGCCTACGAGACCCTGACGCTCAAGCGTCCGGACCAGCAGTGAGGACGCGCGCGTGAGCCTGCAGAAAGCCAACCTGTACGAACTCGACCAGAGCTTCGCCAACGAAAAGCCCGACGGCCGCAAGGTCGAGGTGCAGTTCAATCCGGAGACGCTGAAGGTCACCTTCGCCAATCAGATCGTGCAGCCGCAGGGCGGCGATCAGGCCGCCGGCAACGCCGGGCGCCAGTTCGTCGGCGCCGGCACCACCAAGCTCGCGCTGCAGCTGTGGTTCGATGTGACCGCGATGGAAAAGGACGCCGTGGACGACGTGCGCCGGCTTACCGCGGACGTGGTGTATTTCATGACGCCGCAGCCCTCGGACCAGGACCCGAAGAAGCTCGCGCCGCCCGGCGTGCGTTTTCACTGGGGCAGTTTCCTGTTCGACGGCATGGTCGAGGGCATGGAGGAGACGCTGGAGTTCTTCTCCGAAGACGGCAAGCCGCTGCGCTCGAGCATCACCATGACCTTGTCGCAGCAGAAGATTCTTTCGGCCGAATTCAAGGGCGACGGCAAGGTGCCCAATCAGCCCGGGCAGGCGCCGCTGAAGAGCGCCAAGCAAGGCGACAGCCTGCAATCGATGGCGGGAAAGAACGGCAAGGGCGACTGGCAGGGGATCGCCGCGGCCAACGGCATCGAAGACCCGCTGCGGATGGCGCCGGGGCAGTTGGTGGATCTGAATTTGTCCGCGGGCGCGTCCATCGGCGGCGGGTTCGGCGTGGGCGTGGATGCGGGGATTGGCGTCAGCGGCGGCGTGGGAGTGGGTTTGAGCGCCGATATCGGCTTCGGCGGAACCGCGTCGAGCACCGCTTCGGTTGGAATCAACGCTTCCCTCGGCGGCAGCGCCGACGGATCGATCTCGTTCGGATAAGGACACAGGCCATGGGCGTCGTCATCAACGAATTCGAAGTGCTGGCCGAGCCGCAACGCGCGGCCAAGGCCGATGAGGCCGGCAAGGAAGGCGAAGCGCCGGCCAAGATCGACCTGCACGACCTGCAAGTGGCGCAGCGCGAACTAGAACGCTGCGCGCTGCGCTTGTGGGCGCACTGACACCGATCCGCATCAGGAGCCGAACGAACTCATGGGCGATACCCCCACCCTGCCGGTGCAAGCCTCGCGTCCTTCGGTGGAGATCGACGGCCGCGCGCAGGCGACGCTGACCAGCTCGTTGATGACGATGGAACTGGCCGAATGCGAAGCCGGTCTGGCGCGCTGCGAGTTGTGGTTCGGCAACTGGGGCGGCCCGGATCAACCCGGTTTCCAGCATTTCGGCCGCGATCTGCTCGAATTCGGCAAGCCCTTGAAGATCAAGCTGGGCGATGCGGTGTTGTTCGAAGGCCGCATCTTCGCCATCAACGCGCGCTTCCCGGAAGGCGGCACGCCGCAGATCGGCGTGTGCGTGGAAGACCGCCTGCAGGATCTGCGCATGACCCGGCGCACCCGCGCCTTCGCCGACGCCTCGCTGGCCGATGTGATCAATGCCGTCGCCGGCGATCACGGCCTGCAGGCGCAGGTCGATCTGAGCGGCGACACGCACAAGCTGCTGGCCCAGGTCAATCAAAGCGATCTGGCCTTCCTGCGCGACATGGCCCGGCGCGAAGACGCGCAGGTCTGGGTCGAGGGCGACAAGCTGCACGCGGCCCAGCGCAGCCGTCGCAACGGGCCGAGCCTGGAATTGAACTGGGCCGGGCCGCTGCGCGAATTCGAGGTCTGCGCCGATCTGGCCAATCAACGCACGCAGTTGATCGGCGCGGGCTGGAGTGTGGCCGACAAGAACGCGACCAAACACGAAGCCGACGAAGCGGCGATCAGCGCCGAGCTGGGCGGCAAGTCCAGCGGCGCGCAGACCCTGCAACAGGCCTTCGGCCGCCGCGCCGATACCTTCGCCCACGCGCTGCCGCTGTCGGACAGCGAAGCGCGCGTGTTCGCCGAATCCGCCTTCCGCCACATGGCGCGGCGCTTCGTCACCGGCCACGGCGTGGCCGAGAGCAAGGCCTCGCTGCGGGTCGGCACGCGCCTGACCATCAAGGGCGTGGGGCCGTTGTTCGAAGGCGAGTACACCGTGACCGAGGTGCAAATCCGTTTCGAATCCAAACTGGGCCTGCGCACCGAGTTCTGGTGCGACCGTCCCGCGATAGGACGGGCCTGAGCATGCGCATCGTCGATCTGCCGGCCTACGAATCCCTGCTCAGCGAGCGCCAGCCCAGCGGTTGGGGCGGACGCTGGCACGGCGTGTTCGTGGCCCTGGTCACCGACATCAAGGACCCGGACAACCAGGGCCGGGTCAAGATCGCCCTGCCCTGGTCGCCCGATGCCGGCGGTCAGCGCTACGAAGGCTGGGCGCGGCTGGCGACCTTGTTCGGCGGCGACAACCGCGGCAGCTGGTTCGTGCCCGACGTGGACGACGAAGTGCTGGTCGCGTTCGAACACGGCGACCCGCGCCGGCCGTGCGTGCTGGGCGGATTGTGGAACGGCAAGGACAAGCCGCCGGCCTCGATGGACGGCGCCGGCAAGAACTACAAGAAGGTGCTGCGCTCGCGCAACGGCGTGCAGATCACCCTCGACGATCAGGACGGCCGCGAGCAACTGCTGCTGGAAACCCCGGGCGGACAGACCTTCACCCTGAAGGACGGCCCCGGCGCGGTGGAGATCGCCGACAGCAACGGCAATTCGATCAAGTTGGAAACCGCCGGCATCACCGTCACCGCCGCGGCCAAGGTCACCGTCAACGCCAGCCAGGTCGCGGTCAGCGCCGGCATGGTCACGGTCGATGCGGGCATGTCTACGTTCTCCGGCGTGCTCAAGGCCGACACCGTCATCTGCAACAGCATCGTCAGCGCGTCGTACACGCCCGGCGCGGGGAATATCTGGTGAACGCGATGAACGCCGACGCATGCACACGGAGCTCGCCATGAACCACCATCCGCTGCGCTGGCAAGCGCCGCAGCCGCTGTGGTCGCGCTTCGCCGACGGCGCGCAGGCGGCCGAGCAGACGCGTCCGGCGATCCTGCGTTTTTCCAACGATGAGTTCATGCAGCAGTTGCTGGGTACGTTGGCGCGCGATCCGACCCGCATCGATGCGCTGATCGCGCGTTACGAAAACTGGCGCAAGCCGATGAGCGACCCGCCGGACCTGGTCGAACGCACGCCGCTGCCGCGGCTGGCGCAGAGCGCGCACCGCGCGACCACGGCCAGGGCGGCGCAGCCGAAGATCGCCGCCGAACCGGCGCAAACCCCGCCGTTGAAGCTGTATCAGGCCGCGCACCAGCGCCATTACCTCGCCACCGCCAGTCTGGTCTGCGGCATCCATGGCCTGCCCGAGCACGCGCTGGTGGCGGGCGGCGGCGAAGAAGTCGGCATGGTGCTGCGGCGCCTGCTGCCCTTGCCGGGCGGCGCCGCCGACGCGTTGCACGAGTTCGCCTACATCAAGGACGCGCAAGGCGCGCGCTGGCAGCGCTGCGACGAAAGCGCGTTCGTCGCCGGCGAAGAACGCCTGCCAGCGTTCGCGCTGAGTTATCTCGATGAAGCGCAGCGGCGCCGCGCGCTGTGGGCCGGCACCGTTCCGGTCGGGCGCCGCGAGGAATACCTCGGCGTGCGCGTGGACCCGACGCCGGTGGCGGACTTCGCCCTCGCCCAGCGCGACAGCGTCGGCGGCAACGCGACGCCGGCGCCGGCCAATTCCAAGCTCGCGCGCATGGCCCAGTTCCAGATCGATGTCGGCGAGCCGTGGAAGAACCTGATCCGTGCCGCGTTCAAGCTGGCCGCCGCCGAAGCCGCGCCACTGAGCATCGGCGGCGAGCAGGAAAGCGCCGGCGCGCGCACCATCCGCGCGCTCAACTTCAATCTGCAGCAGCAGAGCCAGTCGTGGCTGGTGCTGCTCGATTGCGCGGAAAACCTCGCTACTTATTTGCCCGACGTGTGGAACGCGATCGAGCACAACGGCGCCGGCTACGGCGCGCTGTCGCCGCAACGCCGCGCGCTGTACGACTGGCTCGGCACGGTGACCATGGGCAATCCGCTGGTCACCGCGCTGCAGCCGCTGGGCAGCTATCCGGTGATGGCCTCGATGCGCGCCGCGCTCAAGGCGATCCGCGCTCCGGGCGTGGGCGAGAAACTCGAAGCCACCACCGCGACTTACGCCGCCGGCCCCAGCGACACGCGCGGGCTGCCGGAATGGCCGCGCTTCCACTTCTGTCTGGCCGGCGTCACCCAGGCGCTGGCCGCGACTGGCCCGTACACCGCGCTCGACACACTGGGTGACGACGCCCAGGTCGAGCCCGATCCGGTCGCCGGCACCGTGCCGGGGCAGGACGTCGCGCGCAAGGTCGATCGCTTCGTCGCCCTGTACGCGCGCGCGCTGGTGGCGACGACGGAAACCGACGCGCCGCCGGTGCCGTTCGCGCTGCAGGTCAAGAACGCGCTCGGCAACAGCCTGGGCGCCAACCTCGGCGACGGCGGCTGGTTCGTGCTGCGCTTCGTCCACGGCCGCCGCGACTGCGGCCCGCTGCATCCGCCGCTGCTGTCGGCGCCCACCCAGCGTTTCCGTCTGGCGAGTTTCTTCGACTCCGACGCGCCGGCGCGGCCGATCCGCATTTCGCTGCCGGTCGATACCAGTCCGGCGGGCCTGCGCAAATACCAGAAGAACACCGCCTTCGTGATGAGCGACATGCTGTGCGGGCAAGTGCAGCGCGCCAAGGGCATGGGCCTGGTCGATCTGGTGCTGTCGGTGCTGCCGTGGCCGTTCCACAAGGATCTTCCCGCCGGCGACGGCGGCCCGTGCCAGAGCGGCGGCATCAACATCGGCATGATCTGTTCGCTGTCGATACCGATCATCACCATCTGCGCGCTGATCCTGCTGATCATCATCGTCTCGCTGTTCGACCTGATCTTCCGCTGGCTGCCCTACTTCGTCTTCTGCTTCCCGGTGCCCGGCCTTAAGGGCAAGAAGGAGCTGCCATGAGCGCGCGCAGCGTATTCGGCCAGAGCCTGTCGTTCCCGCCGCGGGTCGGCAGCGACGGCCGCTTCGTGTGGTCGTCGGGCGAGGACAACATCCGCGAGTCGATCGCCCTGATCCTCAAGACCGAGCCAGGCGAGCGCGTGGGCCTGCCCGAATTCGGCGCGGGCCTGGCGCAGTTCCTGTTCGAACCCAACAACGCCGGCACCCACGCGCGCATGCGCGATGCCATGCAGCGCGCGCTGGCGCGCTGGGAGCGGCGCATCCAGGTCGAGGACGTGAGCGTGATCGCCCATCCGGGCGAAGCAGAAACCGCACTGGCGACGATCACCTATCGCCTGGTCGCCACCGCCGGCCGCGAGCGCATCAGCCTCGCGATCCCGTTGGCCGTGAACTGAGGCCGCCCCGATGCCGCTCGCGCCCCCGCCCATCGACGATCGCCGCTACGCCCAACTGGTGGAAGACACGCTGGCGCGCGCGAGCGTGCACACGCCGGAGTGGACCAACTTCAATCAAAGCGACCCGGGCGTGACCCTGGTGCAGTTGTTCTCGTTCCTGACCGAGAACCTGCTCTACCGCGCCAACCTCACGCCCGAACGCAATCGCCTCAAATTCCTGCAAATGCTGCGCATCCCGCTGGCCAGCGCGTCGGCCGCGCAAGGGCTGGTGGCGATCGACAACCTGCGCGGCGACGCCAGCGTGCGCACCCTGCCCGCCGATCTGGAAGTGCGCGCCGGCGCGGTGCCGTTCCGCACGCAACTGGGCCTGGACGTGCTGCCGGTGGAGGCGCGCGTCTACTTCAAGCGCCGCATCGAACAACCCACGCAGGAACTGCTGGACTACTACAAGCTGCTCTACGCCTCCTACCAGCTGGACTTTCCCAGCGACGTGCAGCTGTACAAGACGATGGCGCTGGATCGCAAGATCGTGGACAGCGTCGATCTCAACGCCGACACCGTCGATCGCTCGCTGTGGATCGCCCTGCTCGCGCGCGACAGCGACGCGCCGGCCGACGGCGAGGATCCGTGGAAGCCGCTGCGCGATGCGCTCGGCGGCCGCACGCTCACCCTCGGCCTGGTGCCGGCGCTGGACGCGGTCAGCGCGCAGTTGTCGCCGGCCGGCAACGCGCAGAGCCGGCAACTGCTGCGCTTCGAACTGCCCAACGTGCCCGCCGACGGCCGCGTGCCGCGCGACGGCGACGACCGCCCGGCGCCGGCTTACCGGCAGCTGGAGCCGCGCACCGAAGTCGATCTGTTGTCGGTGCCCGGGGTGGTGCAATTGAATTTGCCGCCGGCCGATCAATTGCGCATGTGGCGCGATGTCGATCCGCTGGAAGGCGGCGTCGGCGACATGCCGCCGAGCCTGGACGATCCGGCGCTGGCCGCGCGCACGCTGACCTGGCTGCGCGTGCGCGCCGACGGCGCCGCGCAGGCGCGCCTGCGCTGGGCCGGCATCAACGCAGCGCCGGTGCGGCAGATCCAGCGCATCGCTTCGGAGCCGCTCGCCGACGGCGACGGCCGTCCCGATCAAAGCCGCCGCCTCGCCCGCCGGCCGGTGCTGCGCGGCTCGGTCAGCCTGCTTACCCGCATCGGCAACGCCGCGCCGCAGCGCTGGAGCGAGATCGACGATCTCGCCGCGGCCGCGCCGGAAGTGCCGGTGCCCGATCCGCGCCAACCCGGCGGCAACGGCAGCCCGTGCAAGCCCTCGGCGCTGACCGACGTGTTCGAACTCGACGCCGAAGCCGGCGAACTGCGTTTCGGCGACGGCCTGCGCGGCCGGCGCCTGCCGCTGGGCGCGCGCGTCTACGCCGGCTACGACTTCTGCCTGGGCGCGCAGGGCAACGTCGCCGAGCTTGCGATCAACAACGCGCCGCAATTGCCGCAAGGCTTCGCCATCAGCAATCCGGTGCGCACCTGGGGCGGCGCCGATGCGGAAAGCACCGACAGCGGCGAAAAGCAGGTGCGGCGCTATCTGCAGCACCGCGACCGCATGGTCAGCATCGACGATTTCGAATCCGTCGCCTGCCGCGCGCCCGGCGTGCAGATCGGCCGCATCGAAATATTGCCGGCGTTCCATCCGGATCTGGCTCCGAACGAACCGGGTTCGGCGCCGGGCGTGGTCACGGTGCTGGCGATCCCGCGCACCGATCCTGGCCAGCCCGACGCGCCGCGCGCCGACCGTCTGTTCCTCAACGCGCTGTGTCGGCATCTGGACCCGCGCCGTCTGGTCACCACCGAACTGGTGGTGCGCGGCGCCGATTACAAAGGCCTGTGGATCTCGGTCGGCATCGAGGCCGCGGCCGGCTACGCCATCGCGCAAGTGGTCGATGACGTCAAACGCCGCCTGCGCGAGGTGCTGGCGCCGATCGGCCCGGCCGGCGCGCAGCCGCGCGACGCGGCCTTGTTCACGCCGCGCGGCAACGACCCGGCGCGCGGCTGGCCGCTGCGCACCGCGGTCGCCGCGCGCGTGCTGCTGGCCGAAGTGGCGCGCGTGTCGGGCGTGACCTCGGTCGCCGACGTGCTGCTGGCCGAAGGCGAACGCGCCGCCAGCGACGTGATCGAAATGAACGGCCTGCAGTTGCCGCGGATTCTCGGCATCTCGGTGGTGGTCGGCGACCCGGTCGCGATCGACGCGCTGCGCGGCGGCGCCGGCAGCGGCGCCGGCGGCAGCGGTTCGGGCAGCGGCGGCGCGCCGATGTTGCCGGTGCCGATCGTGCCGGAGACCTGCTGATGAACGTCAACGGCGCGCGCTTCCAGATGCTGTTCGGCCGCGACGACTGGTCGCGCTGCGCCAGCAGCGACGGCCAGCCGCTGTCGCTGTGGTGGGACGCCTACGCCAGCCCGATGCCGCAGCCGCCGGACGATCTGCCGGCCTGGGACGAGGCGCGCAGCGAACTGAGCCTGCGCCCGCAACTGATCGAACTACCGGCCACCAGCGGCGAAACCCGTTTGACCGTGGATGCGCGGCGCGATGCCGGCGCCGATCGCAACGGCAATATCTACCGCATCGCCGACGACGCGCATTCGCTGCGCGTGACCTCGGCCGGTAGCGGCAACGAGAGCCTGTTCTGGCCGCCGCCGGACGATTGCGCCGACGCCCGCGCCGCACGCAGGCCTTCGTTCGAGCCACACGCCGCGCCGCCGCCCGGCGAGCCCGACCGCTACCTCGCCGTGGCCGCCACGGTCGACGATTATCTGGTCGTGGCCTTCGCCCGCGGCACTTTGCGCGGGCTGATGAGCTTCGATTTGATCTCCGGCGGCCCGCCGCTGGAAACGCAGTGGCCGGTCGAAATTCCGTTCGAGCCCTACGACATGTGCGCGCGCCACGGCGGCGGCGCCTGGGTGCTCGATCGCGCGCACCGGCAATTGTGGGAACTCGACTGCACCCTGGCCGTGGTCAACAGCGGCCAGACCCTGCACACGTTGAATCTGCCGCCGGTGGACGATTTCCAGCCGCTGGACGGCCCGCCGCGGCTGCAGCCGATCGCCCTGTTCCCCGGCGGCCTGGATCTGGCCAAGACCGCGACGCCGCTGCTGGACCCGATCGCGGTGCAATCGCATGGCGAAGGCCGGGTGATGGTGCTCAATCGCGATCTGGTGCAGCAGCGCTCGCAAGTCGTGCGGCTGCTGCGCGAGGGTTCGGCCTGGAGCGTGGACGCCTCGCAATGGCTCGACATGCTGCCGGCGCTGGCGCACGACATGGTCTACGCGGCCGGGCTCGGCCACGGCGACGGCGGCGCCGCGCCGCGCTTGTTCATCGCCAGCGAAATCGGCAATCAGGTCCATGCTTTCGAAGTGATCGACCACGACGGCGCTTTCAGCCTGCGCGCGCCGGCCGAACTGTATCCGCTGCGCCGCTACGGCGGCCGCGCCCTGGTCGCCGTCGCCGGCCTGGCGCACTACGACAGCGGCCCCAACCAGCCGCGCTGGACGCCGGTGGTGCAACAGCATCGCCAGCACTACGCCGCGCGCGCGGTGCTGATCACCGCCGCGTTCGACAGCGATGAGCTCGGCACGGTCTGGGACAAATTGTTGTTCGACGGTTGCGTGCCGCCAGATACGGAAGTGATCGTGGAAAGCCGCGCCGGCGATGAGCTCGACGGCTGGTTCGCAGGTGCATCGCAACCCACGCTCGATGCGCAGGTGATCGGCGACTGGCTGCGCGAACCGGCCCCGCGCCTGCGCGGCGACGGCCCGGAACTGCCATGGCTGCGCCGCGAAGCCGCGCGCGCAACCCGGCGCGAAGCCGGCGCCGGCACCTGGGAGCTGTTGCTGCAGCGCGCGCGCGGCCGCTATCTGCAGCTGCGCATCAGTCTGATCAGCCGCAACGGCACCGGCACCCCGCGCCTGCGCGCGCTGCGCCTGTGGGCGCCGCGTTTTTCCTATCCGCAGCGGTTTCTGCCGGCGGTGTATCGCGAGGACGGCAACGGCGACTTGCTCGAACGCTGGCTGGCCAATTGCGAAAGCACCCTGACCCAGATCGAGGACCGCATCACCCAGGTCGAGTCGCTGTTCGACGCGCGCAGCGTTCCGCAGGACGCGCTGCCGTGGCTGGCGGCGTGGTTCGATCTGGCCCTGGACCCGGCCTGGGACGAGCGCCGTCATCGCCTGCTGGTGCAGCACGCGATGGACTTCTTCCGCTGGCGCGGCACCGTGCACGGTTTGCGGCTGGCCTTGTCGCTGGCGTTCGAAGCCGATTTCGACGCGGCCATGTTCGACGGCCCGCGCGCCAGCGACGAAGGCGCCGGCCGCATCCGTCTGGTCGAGTCGTATCAAACGCGGCTGGTCGAGACTTTGATCGCCAGCAGCAATGCGATCGCGCCCGGCAGCGAAGACGGCCCGCGCGCGGTGCAGCGGCAAACATTGTGGACGCCCGAGGAAGGCAACGCCGGCCTGGTCGATCGCTATGCCGCCTGGCAGGGACGCAGCGCGAGCGCGCTGGAACAGATCACCGCGTTCTCGCTGGCGCCGCCGGCCGGCGACGCCGCCGCGCAGGACTGGCGCGCGTTCTGCACCGCCGCGCTCGGCTTCGTGCCCGCCGCCGGCGCCGCCGAACGCCAGCGCTGGCAGGCCTTGCTGCAGTCGCGCTACCTCTCGCTCGATGCGCTCAACCGCGCCCACGCCAGCGCCTACACCGACTTCGGCCAGATCCGCCTGCCCGCCGCGCCGCCGCTAGCGCCGGCCGCGCGCAGCGATTGGCTCGATCACTGCACTCGCAATGCCGATGCGCGCGACCGCCGGCTGTGGCAGGACTTCCTGGCCCGCCGCTATCGCCGTATCGAACGCCTGCGCGCGGCGCACCGCGCCGCCTGGGACGACTTCGAACAAGTGCCATTGCCCGATGTGGTGCCGGCGAGTTTCGACGCGCAGACCGACTGGCTGCAGTTCGAGCGCCAGTTGCTGGCGATGCATCGCACCGCGCACCGCTTCTCGGTGCTGCTGCCGGTCGCCAGCGTCGTCGCCGATCCGTACCTGCTGGAGCAGAAGCTGGCCTTGGCGCGGCGCATCGTCGAACTGGAAAAACCCGCGCACACCGTTTTCGACGTGCGCTACTACTGGGCCTTCAACCGCGTCGGCGAGGCGCGACTGGGCCTGGACACACAACTGGGTGCCGGCAGCCGCGCGAGCGAGCTGATCCCCGATGCCGTGGTGGGCCGCGCCTACCTCGGTGCCAGTTTCGTTGGCGGTCGCGCGCGCATTCACGGCCGCGACCGGCTGTCGCTGGATTGCTGAGCGCGCGCGCCGCGAACCGACCAAGGGAGTTGAATCATGGGCTGCTGCAACGAACCGGTGACTACGCTGACGGGCCTGCCCGCCGATCCCACGCAGCACGTCAATTACGAGCGCGGGATGGTGCTCGGGGTGGACGACTTCAAACAGGAATTCGCTTATCTGTCCGGACGCGATCAATGGCTGGCGCGCGAAGCGCTGGGCTACGGCACGCTCAGCGGCCTGCGCGTGCGTTTCGAGGACGCCGGCAGCGACGGCCCGCGCCTGCACGTGAGCGCGGGCACGGCGCTGACGCCGGGCGGCCGCATGATCTGCGTCGGCGCCGACCAGTGCGCGATCCTCAACCGCTGGCTGGCCAAGCCCGACAACGCCGCGCTGATCGCGCGCATGCTCGATCCCAGCCTGCCGCCGAACTCGCCGCCGGTGATCACCTCCGGCGCGGTGTCGCTGTACCTGACTCTGTGCTACGCCGATTGCCAGACCCGGCCGGTGCCGATTCCCGGCGAACCGTGCCGCTCGGAAGATGAGTTGATGAAGCCCTCGCGGGTTGCGGACGATTTCCGCCTGGAACTGCGCGAGCACGCGCCGGCCCAGGTCGAGGAAGACGCCCTGCGCGATTTCGTGCGCTGGCTGCGCGCCAACGTCTCCATCCTCGACACCAGCCCGCCCTTGGCCGCCGATCCGGCGTCGTGGCTGGCCGGGCTGCGCGGCGCGGTGCAGCCGTGGCTGGATGCGCAAACCATGTCGCCGCCGATGTCGCCGCCGGCCTCGTTCCAGACCCTCGGCGATTACCTGTTCGACCTGGGCTCGCCGCGCCTGCAACTGGCGCGCGAGCATCAGTGCGAATTCCTGCGCATCGCCTTCGGCTTCTGGATCAGCGAACTGCGGCCGCTGTGGATGGCGATGCGCTGCCATCGGGCGCAGTACCCGGATAGCGATTGCCTGTTGCTGGCGCGGGTGAATTTCCAGGTCAGCTGGATCGGCGGCTCGCCCAGCGGCGCGTGGCAGATCGACGGCAGCCCGGCCAGCGCCCAGATCGACGAAAGCGCGCGGCCGTATCTGCTGCATCTGCGCATGCTGCAGGAATGGTCGCTGTGCGGCTGCGATTGCGCCGGCAGCGGCAGCGATGCCGCCTTCGGCGGATCGATGCTGTCGGAAATGTTCGCCGGGCCCATCGTCCCGCTGATTTCCGAACCGCCGCAGCCGCCACCGCCGCTGATCGAGTTCCTCGAAGCCGACACCACCCTGGGCGACGACGCCAAGGTGTTGATCGCGCGCGGCGGCGGAAAACTCGCGGTGACCTTGCCGCCGTCGGTGCCGGTCAACGCCGGGCGCCAGTTGGTGATCAAGAACGCCGACGCCAGCAGCCTGACCCTGCATGCCGATGCGCCCAACGGCGACGGCATCGACGGGCTCAGCCAGTTGGCGGTCAAGAAAAAGAAAGCCGTGACCCTGGTCGCCGACGGCGCCGGGCAGTGGTATTCGATCGCGATCGCCTGAGGCCGCCATGAGCACTCTCGACAACGTCCTGCAGTTGCAGCAGCCCTTGAAGGACGGCGGCATCCGCAACGTCAATTTCTTCAACGGCCGTCTGCTCACCGGCAAGGATTTGGCGCGCGAGCAGCAAGCGCACCGCCAGGCCGATGCGCGCCTGGGCCTGGCGATCGGCGACGGCGTGGCCTTCGGCCTGGAGGCGGCGCGCGATCCCGACCTGGATCAAGCCAACGCACCGGTGCTGCGGGTGCGCGCCGGGCTGGCGATCAATCGCGCCGGCGCCACCTTGCGCCTGAACGCCGACACCAGCGTCGCCCTCACCCGCCGCTTCGACGGCGAGGACGGCGGCGATTGCCAATGCGTGTTCGCCCAATGCAATCCGATGGCCGACGGCGTCTACGTGGCCGGCGCCGGCGTGTACGTGCTGACCATCGCCCCGGCGCAGTCCAGCGAAGGCCGCGCGCCCAGCAACGGGCTCGATCCGTCCAACGTGCGCTGCAACACCGACGCCACGGTCGAGGCGGTGCAGTTCCGCCTGCTGGCGATCAATCCGTTGCGCTTCGCCGATCTGGACCCGTCTTCGCCCTTGTTCCGCAATCGCCTGGCTTATCGCTGCTTCGGCATCGAAGCGCGCGAAGCCAGCGGCTTCGATCCGTGGCGGGTCGATCCGCCCAGCTACGGCCTGGTCGATGAATTGCGCGAAGGCGCGCTCAGCGACTGCGAGGTGCCGATCGCGCTGATCTACTGGACCTCGGCCGGGATCAACTTCGTCGATACCTGGGCGGTGCGGCGCAAACTTCTCGAACCCGATGCGCTGTCGGGATTTTCGTTCCAGCGCAACCCGCTGGACCCGGCCGAACTGTCCTCGTTCGCGTTCCTGGCGCGCGCGCGCCGGCTGGTCGAGGCGCAGGCGATGTGCGCGCAGTTCCAGCAGCAGCTGGCCGACCTGCTTGCCGCCAGCGCCGCGCCGACCGTGCTCGCGGCGAAACAGCATTTCCGCTATCTGCCGCCGTTCGGCGTGGTGCCGCTGCAGAGCATGCCGCTGCGCGGTTTCGACGACAGCCAGTTCTTCGCCGGCATCCCGCGCCGACCCGCGCCGGGCTCCGGACAAAGCACACCGTTCATCGACGTGCGCCAGCTCGGCGCGGTGCAGCAACAGGCGCTGGCGCACGCGCCCGGCGATCTGGATCAGAACGAACTGCTGTGGGTGTGGCGGCCCTGGCAGAACGTGCAGGCATACCGCGAAGGACGGCCGGTGCAGCTGATGCTGGCCTTCGCCAGCGGACAACTACCACAGGTCGCGGTCGCGCGCTGGGACATGGCGCGTCTGGACTACAGCAATTTCGACAGCTGCTGCGGCGCGCTGTAGGCCGCCACCAGGAGAGTTCTCATGGCAACGCTACCGATCCAGGTCCAGCCCGGCGACGTGATCAGCTCGGAGCTGATGAACGCGATTCTCGACGCGCTGGCGCAATTGCAGGGCACGCCGGGCGGAACCCAGACGGTGCCGAATCTGTTCGGCGCCTTCCTCAGCGAGGCGCGCGCGATCATCCAGCAACCCAGCCGGCAACTCGCGCTGGGCTTCACCTACGATGTGGGCGGCGCGGCGATCGATCCGCTGGCGCAAGCCAACGCCAATCTGATCGTGCTCAACCAGAATCCGCCGGCCGACGCGCGCGTCGCGCCGGGCACGCCGGTGAATCTGGTGGTGTCGCTGTCGTCGGTGGTCAATCCCAATCCCGGCGGCGATCCGCCGACCATCAGCCGCACCGAAACCGCGGGCGGCACCATCACCACCAGCTTCGCCGTCGGCGGCACGCTGGTGCTGGTCGGGACCAACTTCAACGCGACCGCCTCGCAGAACACGGTCACCTTCAACAACGTGCCTGCGGCCTCGGTCACGCCCGATCCGGCCGATCCGACCCGGCGCCTGCAGATCGTCGTGCCGGCCGGCATTCCCGGCGCGCCGGTCAACGGCGGCGATCCGCCGCTGAGCAACGTCAGCCTGCGCGTGCTGACGCCGAACGGAACCCCGGCGGTCACCACGGTCACCGTGACCGCGCCGATGGCGGCGCAGCCGACGATCAGCTCGATCGCGCCGCTGACCCAGTTCGAAGGCAGCAACATCACCATCACCGGCACCAACTTCACCGCCGCGGCGCAAGTGCGCATCCGCAACGTCGTCGCCGCGATCGTCAGCACCACGCCGACCACCATCGTCGCGACCGTGCCCGACTTCCCCGACATCATCGCCGGCCCGCCGGTGGCGGCGTCGGTGGTGGTTTCGATCACCGGCTTCGGCGATGCCGCATTCGCCGGCACCTTCCGCGTTCGCGGAAATTGAACAGGAGAGCCACCATGCGCAGCGTTTCCCGTTCCTCCCCCAACGCGCCGCGGATCGCAGGTCCGCTGCTGGCGCTGATGGCCCTGTTCGCGCCGCCATTGGCGGCGCAGAACCTGACCTTGAACGTGCCCTCGCGCGGCGCCGGCGCCAGCCAGACCGCGGCGACCACGATCGAGTTCGACGCCGCCGCCATCGCCGGCGGCGCCACGGTCACCGTCGACGGCAAGATCCTGGCGGTGGCGGCGCCGGGCTGCGTCGGCAACGCCTGCAAGAGCACCGACAGTACCGCCGGCGGCGACGATCTGGTGCTGACGCGAATCAGCGGCACCCAGCTCGTGCAGTTGCAGATCACCTATCTGAGCGTGTTCGGCGCCAACTTCTGCGCGCCGTCGATCGGGCCGGGCGGCATCAGTTTCCCGGTCTCGCTCAGCGGCTTCACCTTCGGCGCCGGCCACGGCTATCGCATCACCAGCTTCATGTCGCCGTCGGACGCGTCCTGCGACATTCCGTATGCGCGCGTGCCGACCAGCCGGCCGTCCTTGTCCGGCGATCCGCTGACCAAGCTCGGCCGCCTGCCACTGAATCTGGTGCTGGTGATCGACAAATCGCCGAGCATGGCCTGGACCATTCCCGGCTCGCCCGATATCCGCTGGGACCGTCTCAAGTCCTCGGTGCAATTGTTCGCCGCGGTGTGGGACGCCGTCGGCGCTCCGCCGCCGCCGGCCACGCAGTCCTCCGAAGGCAATGCCAACGATCGCCTGGGCATGGTGTTGTTCGGCGGCAGCGCCGTCGATGCCTCGATCGGCGGCGGCACGTTCTTCAAGTTGCGCGGCGCCGACGTGGCGCCATGGTCGGCGCCGGTCACCGCCGCGCTGGCCGATAACAGCTTCATCGGCGGCACCTCGGTCGGCGCCGGCTCGGCGCAAGGGCTGACCCAGCTCAACACCGTCGATCAACTGACCGGCGACACCGCGATGGTGGTGTTCACCGACGGCGAACAGAACACGCCGCCGTGCATCATCCGCAAGGACGAAGTGCTGTCGCCGACCAGCAAGCCGTATCCGGGCCAGCCCGGCGTCACCTACCTGGACCAGTGCACGGTCGCCGCGGCCGAGCCCGAAGCCAAGGAGTTGATGCTCAACGGCGCCGTGCTCGCGCAGACCGCGCCGCGCGGCCCGGTCTTCACCATCGGCCTGGGCGAAGGCGGCATGGCCGCCAGCGCGCAAATGCTGGAAGAAATCTCGAAGGAGACCGCCGGCACCGCCTCGTTCCCGAACAACGGCGTGGCGATGGACACCTCGTTCGTCGATGGCCTGGTCAACAATCTCAAGGGCGGCACGGTCTCGCTGATGGATCGCACGATCGCCACGCTGCCGCCCGGCACCGCGCCGGCGGCGCCGATGACCTTCATCGTCGATCCCTCGCTGAGCCGCGCCACCTTCGTGCTGAGCTGGGAAGGCAGCGCGCGCGAAGCCGGGCTTGAAATCCGCGATCCCGACGGCCACCTGGTCACGCCCGCGCACGCCAGCGGCGGCCCGAATTTCCGCGTCGCCACCGTCAACCTGCCTTCGCAGGGCCGCGCCGGCGACTGGAAAGTCACGGTGCGCCGTTTCGGCGGCAGCGATGCCTTCAAGTACCAGCTCTCCGCTTACGGCGTGGAAACCATGCTGGGCTCGCGCGTGACCGAATCCCCGCGCCTGTCCACCGGCGCGCCGATCAAGATCGTCGCCGAAATCGGCTGGGACAACGGCGTGCTCGCCGACCTGCCGCCCGGAGCGGTGCGCGCGGTGATCGAACGCCCCGGCCAGAACCTGGGCAACATCATGTTCGAAGCCGGCCAACAGCCGATCCGCGACAAGCCGCGCAGCGACACCTCGCCGCTGGCGATGAAGTTCGATCAACTGGTCAAGGAAGGCTTGCTCGACAAGATCGAACCGCGCGCGACCAGCAAGGGCATCGAGCTCAAGCACGTCGGCAACGGCCGCTACGAAGGCAGCTTCGGCGAGACCAAGATCGGCGGGCGCTATCGCATCCGCGTGGATTTCGAATGGACCGACAAGCGCACCGGGCAGATCCGCCGGCGCGAGTACGTCGAACGTCAGGTGCCGGTGCTGCCGGGTGCGCAGAGCACCACGGTGGAAGTCACCCGCGACCGCAAGACCGGCGATGCGTTGATCCTGGTCACTCCGCGCGACAGCTTCGGCAATTACGTCGGCCCGGGCCATGAGCGCGATTTCAGCGTCGTGGTCGGCAAGGGCGAAATCGCCGGCCCGCCCAGCGACGAAAACCTCAGCGGCCAGTACCGCATCCGCATCACCGGCCTGCGTCCGGACGACGATCCGAAGGTGCGGATCGTGTTCGCCGGCGAAGTGTTGCGCGACGGTTCGCTGGCAACGTTGACCAAACCCGGCGGCGGCGACAGCTCCACCGGCCCGCAGAATCCGGGCGAACCCAAGCCGTGGTGGCAGCGCTGGTGGTGGGTGATCCTGATTCTGGTGCTGTTGTTGCTGTTCCTGCTGCGCCGCAAGTAAACGCCCAGGAAGCGATCGAGCGAGACCGGCATGCCGAAAATCCAGGCGTATCGCGAACTCAAGCTGCTGCGCAGGGTCAAGCTGCGCGGCGGCGGCAGCGATGCCTTGCTGGCGCGGCTGCGGCTGGAACGCGAGTTGGGCGCGGTCAACTGGGCCGCGCCCGGACTGCCGGCTGACGCGCTGTTGTGCGTGCGCCGTCTGGTCGCCCGCGCGCCGGCGGCGAGCGGTTTCGCCGATCGGGTGCAAAGCGCGCTGCATGCCCATGGCAGCAGCGCGCGGCGGCCGTGGCTCGATCCGGGCGCGGCCGATGCCGAAGCGGTCTGGTTCGATCATGGCGAACTCGCCGCCTGTCTGGCGCGCGACGATCTGCATGGGCGCATCGGCCGGCACTGGTGGTGGCGCGGTCTGCTGGCCGGACGCGATGCGTCGGGTTGGCTGCGCGAGCAGGTGTTCGATTGCGGCGAGAGTGTGGTGTCGCTGATCGTGTTGCTGGCTCAGCGCGGTGAGGCTGTGACGTGGCTGGCGCGGGTGTCCGACGCCGATGCCGGGCGCGCGTTGACGGCGCTGTTGCGCGACTACGCGGTGCCGGCTGGCTCGGCGGCCGATGCGGCCGATGCGGGGCATGAAGCATCGCCGCACGTGTTCGGCAGCGAGAACGCTGAGCTATCCGTTGATGTACCGGATGATCCGGTTGTACCTCTGGCGGTTACGAAACAGCCGCCATCGCATCGCGATTCGTCTCCGACTACACCGGCGGCCGTGCAGGCCGCTGTGGTGCGCCTGCTTGCGATCGTGCCGGAACTGCGGTCCGCCACGCTAGGACCGCCAGCCCTGCGTCTGCTGAGCTATGCACTGACCGCGCATCGCGCGCCGTCGCGGTTGCGCAGTGGCGAAACTGCTCGGGCGCTTGAGGCGTGGATCGTGCGCAAGGCGACGTCGGCCGGCGCGTTTTCACCGGCATCGGACTCGCGGCCTGTACTGAAGCCGCAGTTGCCCGAACGACCACAGACAAACAGCCGTGTCGATCCGCCTACTGACATCGGCGAAATCCGCGCGGCCGTCGAAAAACGGTCCATCGTGCCAACGCCTGAATCCGTCAAAGCGCCAATCGACGCTTCCGAACCTGCGCACCTTAGCGGCGCGATATACCCCGCCGATCTGTCTGATCCGGAATCCAAACCCATCGCCAAAACTTTCGTCATAACGCCTGCGAAGAGAACGTCCAGGAACGCGATACGCGACGATGTCTCGCACGTCGGCAGCGAAGACAGCCCCCCTACACGTTCCGAAGCCAAACAGGCCGAACCCGCGACAGCCGAGATCGCCACCGAAACCGACGAATCCAGCCAAGCGAACGAAAGCGCCCCAGCACCAACCCAGATCCCTTACGCCTCCAACGAAACCCTCATCGACACCGATTTCGGCGGCCTGTTCTACCTGCTCAACGTCGCCCTCGCGCTGGAGCTGTACGGCGATTTCACCGCTCCGCGCGCGCGCAATCTGGCCCTGGACCCATGGGACTGGCTGGCCTTGCTCGGCGAGCATTGGTTCGGCGAGGAGTACCTACGCGATCCGCTGCACGGTCTGCTCGCCGATTGCGCGGGCCGTGCGCCGCGTCGCCGCCCCGGCGCCGGTTTCGACCCGCCGCGCGATTGGCGGATCGATCCGGACTGGCTCGAGCCCTGGGGCGAGGCCGAACACATCGGCTATCGCGCCGGCCACGGACGCCTGCGAATCCACCATCCGGCCGGCTTCGTCCTGTTCGACCTGCCGCGCGATCCCGCGCTGACGCCGCGCGCGCAAGCCACCGCCCTGTGCGCCGGGTATCCGCAGCTGAGCAACGCGACCCTCGCCATCGCCTCCATCGCGAACGCGCCCGCACGCGGCCGCCGCCAACGCTGGCTGCTCTATCTCGCGGCCTATCTGCAACAACGCCTGGCCCGCGCGCTCGGCATAGACGCCGCATCCCCCCACCTGCCCGACCTGGTCTGCCGCCACCGCGCCCGAGTGCGCCGCGGCCCGACCTCGATCGACGTGCACCTGTCGCTGGCCGATCTGCCGCTGGCGCTGCGCTGCGCCGGCCTGGATCGCGATCCGGGCTGGATTCCCGCCGCCGGCCACGGCATCCGTTTCCACTTCGCCGCCGCGCAGGCCGGAGATCGCGCATGAACGCCCTGCTCGCCCTGCGCCCCGCGCCGCTGTCCGATCATCCCCACAACGCGCGCGAACACCTGCGGCTGTCGCTGTACGCGGTCATCGCCACGGTGATCGAATCCTGCGCCGAGGGCAGCGACGACGCGACCGTGCAGGCGCATCCGTTCCTGGCCGATTATCTGGACGAAATCCGCGCCGAACTCGACGCGCACGACGCGCCGGCGCGGCGCTGGCGCGAAGCGCTGCGCGAATGGGAGCGCGAGGCGCAACAGCACGGCGCGCGCCTGCCCTTGCTGGCGCTGCAACACACCGGCCTGAGCACCCTGCAGACCGAACTGCTGCTCGCCGCCGGCCTGATCGAAGAAGACCCGCGTTTCAGCCAGGTGTTCGAGCAGGCCCAGCGCCGTGCGAGCGCCAGCGACTATCCGATCGCCCACGGCGGCCGTCCGAGTTTCGGCCTGCTGATGGCCTGGTGGCGCCAGGACGATGAGCGCGACCGCGTCGATGAGGTCCGCCGCGGTCTGCAACAACTGATCGAGCTCGGCCTGCTGCAACTGCCCAACCCCGACGCGCCACGCCCGGACTGGACGCCGAGCGTATCGCTGACGATCTGGGACGCGCTGCGCGGCGAACTCAGCGGCGCGCGCGGCCTGCGCCATGTGCCGCTGGCGCAGTTGCCGCAACTGCGCGACTACATCGCGCCGAACGACGATCTGCATTTCGACGCGCTGCTGCACGCCCTGCGCAACGACGCGCCGGTGCTGCTGATCCGCGGCCCGCTGCGCAACGGCCGCAAGACCCTGGCCGGCGCGCTGGCGCGCGAGCTCGGCAAGGATTTGCTGCTGGCCGACGACAGCGTGCTCGACGACGAGGCGCGTTGGCGCCAGTTCGGCGCGCTGGCGGCCTTGCTCGACGCGGTGCCGGCGATCGAAGCCGAAGGCGCGCCCGGCGAAAGCCGCGCCTTGCCGCCGTTGCCGCTGACCGACGCACCTCTGCTGTTGATCACCCAGCGCCAGGGCGCCTGGAACCGCGTCGGCGGCCGCGCCATGCTCGATCTGGAACTGCCGCTGCCGATGCCCGCGCGCCGCTGCGCGCACTGGGCCGCGGCCCTGCCGCGCTTGCCGGCGCAAGCGCTGGCGGATCTGGCCGCATGCCGGCGCTTGTCCAGCGGCCATCTACGTCAGGTCGCGGCCGGCGCCGATGCGCTCGCCAAACTCGACGGACGCGAACTTCCCGAACGCGAGGATCTGCGCCGCGCCTGTCGCGCCCTGCCGACCGCGCGCCTGGAAACGCTGGCGATGCGTCTGCCGCCGGCCGGCGCGCTCAACGAGTTGATCGTCGAAGACGCCGCGCGCGAAGAACTGCAATCGCTGGTGGCGCGCTGCCTGTGGCGCGAAACCCTGGCCGAGGAAGCCGAAGATGTCGCCGGTGGCGGCGTCGGTGTGCGCGCGCTATTCGCCGGTCCCAGCGGCACCGGCAAGACCCTGGCCGCGCGCCTGCTCGGCGCCGAACTCGGCCGCGATGTCTATCGCATCGACCTGGCCGCCGCGGTCAACAAATATCTGGGCGAAACCGAGAAGAACCTCGACCGCGCGCTCAGCGCCGCGGAAGAACTCGACGTGGTGCTGCTGCTGGACGAAGGCGATGCGCTGATGGCCAATCGCACCGACGTGGGCTCCTCGCACGACCGCTACGCCAACCTGGAAACCAATTTCCTGCTGCAGCGCATCGAGTCGTTCCAGGGCCTGCTGGTGGTGACCAGCAACGCCGCCGACCGCATCGACCGCGCCTTCGCCCGGCGCATGGATGTGGTGGTGAATTTCCGCGCGCCCGACCCGTGGCGCCGTTACGAAATCCTGCGCCTGCATCTGGGCGAGGCGCAGTGCGACGAAGACTGGCTGCAGGACGCGGCCAGCCGCTGCGCGCTCAGCGGCGGCCAGTGGCGCAATGTCGTCGCCCACGCGCGCCTGCTCGCCCTGCGCGACGGCCGCGCGCTGGCCACCGCGCATCTGCACGATGCCTTGATGCGCGAGTACCGCAAGGTCGGCGGCAGTTGCCCGCTGCGCGCCACCGGCGCGGAGCGCTGAATCATGGCCGTCGCGCGCGCGCTCAAACGCGCCGACCCGCGCTCGGACCCGCGCTACAAGCGGGTCGTCGACAAGCTCGAGTCCGACGGCCGCAAGCTCAAGCAGCATCCGCCGCCGTCGAAGAAATCCGACGAATCCAACAAGGCCGCCAAGGGCCCGCCGAACGAGAAAGCCGCCGGCGCGCGCGCCAAGCAGGTCGATAAGCTGGAAGACAGCAAGACCCCGAAGCCGGAGACCGCGAGTTTCCTCGCGATGCTGCGCGCCGAGATCGCCAAGGTCATGCCCAAGACTCTCGGCGATACCGAAAAATTCATGAAGGGCGGCTCGGGCAATCAGATCAAGGGCTCGCTCAAGGGCGAAGTCGCCAATCAGAAAGACGCCGCCACCGGCGACATCAAGCAGACCTCAAACGCGCCGCCGTCGGAAGCCGGCGTCGCGGCCAAGCCGGTCACGCCGATCCCGCCCGAGCCCGGCGCGCCCGCGCCGCAGGTCGACGCCGCCGCGGCCATGCCCGCGCCCAAGCCCGACGCGGAGATCTCGCTGCAGGACAGCAAGACCGAAGTCAGCGACGCCAAGAAAGAAACCAAGCAGACCGACACGCGCCTGAAGAACGCCAACGACCCGCGCTTCTCCGCGGTGATGAGTGCGGAAAAAGCCGTACAGAAGCAGGCCGACGCGGGCCCGGCGCAATACCGCGGCAACGAAAAGGCCAGCCTGTCCAAGGCCGCCGCGCAGGCCAAGGGCGTGGCCGGCAAGGGTGTCAGCGCCCTGCTCGCGTCCAAGACCGGCAGCAAGACCAAGGTCGCCTCCAAGCAGGAACAGCAGAAGGCGCGCGAAGAGCTGGAACTGAGCAAGTTCACCAGCTTCGTCGTCAACACCTTCAACGCCTGCAAGGCCTCGGTGGACAAGCGCCTGGAGAATCTGGAGACCTCGGTCAACAGCCTCTTCGACGCCGGCACCGACGCGGCCCTGGCCAGCATGAAGAGTTACGTCGAGGACGCGCTGTTCGACTACAAACTCAAGCGTTACCTGTTGATGCCCGGCGGTTCGCTGCTGTGGATCAAAGACCAGATCATGGACCTGCCGCCGGAGGTCAACCGCTTCTACGAAGCCGGCCGCACGCTGTTCACCTCGGCGATGGACGCCCTGGCGGTCAAGGTCGCCAATCTGGTCGAACGCGAACTGGCCGCGGCCAAGGCCGAAGTCGCGCAGGCGCAGGGCAAGATCGCCGCCGCCCAGGCCGCGCTGTCGCCGGCGGTGCAGGCGCGCGGCGCCCAGCTCACCGCCGAGTACGCGGACAAGTTCAACGAACTCAAGTCCGGCATCGACGACAAGAAGCAGCAACTGGCCGAAGGCCTGGCGCAGAAATACAAGGAAGCCTTCGACAAGGCCGACGAAGCGCTCAAGGCCATCCAGGACGCGAACAAGGGCCTGGTCACTCAGGCCAAGGAGAAGATCGCCGAGGTCGCCAAGGCGCTGATGGAGTTCAAGGACAAGTTGATGGGCATCCTGCGCAAGGGCCAGGAAACCATCGACCTGATCCTCGACAACCCCGGCGGCTTCCTGTCCAACCTGATCGCCGCGGTCAAGGGCGGCTTCTCGGCCTTCGCCGGCCGCATCTGGGACCACCTCAAGAAGGGCTTCATGAAGTGGCTGTTCGGCGCGCTCAGCAGCGCCGGCATCGAGATTCCCGGCGACCTGTCGCTGGTGTCGATCCTCAAGCTGGTGCTGGGCGTGCTGGGCATCACCTACGAACGCATGCGCGCCAAGGCGGTGAAGCTGCTCGGCCCGACCGCGGTGACGGTGATCGAGAAACTGGTCGGCTACCTGCAGACCCTGATCGGCGGCGGCCCGGCCGCGCTGTGGGAGCAGGTCAAGGGCGATCTGGCCAGCCTCAAGGACATGGTGATCGGCGCGATCCAGGACTGGATCGTCACCACCATCGTGCAGAAGGCGGTGGCCAAGGTCGTGTCGATGTTCAACCCGGCCGGCGCGATCATCCAGGCGATCATGATGATCATCAACGTGGTGATGTTCGTGATCGAACGCGCCGCGCAGATCATGGAGTTCGTCGAATCGGTGATCAACTCCATCCACGCCATCGCCACCGGCTCGATCGGCGGCGCGATCAGCAAGGTCGAGCAGGCGCTGGGCAACGCGGTGCCGATCCTGATCGGCTTCCTGGCCTCGATGATCGGCCTGGGCGGCATCAGCGCCAAGATCAAGGGCTTCATCACCAAGGTGCAGGGCAAGGTCGATCAGGCCATCGACAAGGTGCTCAAGAAGGCCGCCGACTTCGTCAAGAAGATGTTTGGCAAGTTGACCGGAAAGAAGGGCGAGCCGCCGGCCGAAGGCAGCGAGGAACACAAGAAGGCGGTCACCGCCGCGCTCGCCATGCTCACCAGCGAAACCCAGGCGCGCAGCAAGAAGGGGCGTATCGAGGAAAAAGAGGCCAAGGCCGTCGCGGTCAAGGTCAAGGGCGCGCACAAGATCCTCAAGTCGATCACCGTGGTGGACGGAAGCGAGGACTGGAACTACGACTACGTCGCCAGCCCGAAGAAGCAGCACAAGGGCGCGCACAAGGGCTCGGGCGTTCTCAAGATCGTCAAGGTCAGCGTCAAGGACCCCAACGTCAAGGGCTTGCTGGCGCGGGCCAAGGACGCGGTGGTCGATCGCGGCAAGATCTGGGCCGCCGCGGCGAAGAAGCTGGTCGACAAGCTGATGCTGATCAAGATCGAGCAACGCGTCGGCGCGGTCATCAAGCCCAAGGATCAGTTCAAGAACATGCCTTCGGCCCAGTACGAGGCGCGGCTGAACTACGAGAAGAACCTGGTCGCCGAAGCGACTTTCAGCAACCGCCCCGACGCCACCGCCGAGATCATGACGCAGCCGGGCACCCCGAAGGCCGTGGCGAAGGTGATCTTGTTCGAGTTCACCGTGGTCGAGGACTTCCACAAGACCGACGCGAGCGGAAAGCCGGACAAGTTCGCCCTGCACAAGATCACGCAGTACTTCACCACCGTATCGAACCTGATCGCCAAGTACGGCCCGGATACGCCGATCACGTACTACTTCGTCGCCCCGCGCGAGCCGACCGACGACACCAAGGACTACATCGTCGGCGTGCTGCGCGATAAGGGCGTCAAGAACATCACCGTGGTGTGGGTGGTGGCCGGATGAACGCCGCCCTGCCCGCGCCCGCCGCCACGCGCCTGAGCGACTACCGCGGCCGCCATGCCGGCGCCGACATCGTGGTCTGCGGCTGCGGGCCGTCGCTGCTGGATTTCGTGCGTCCGCCGCAGGCCTTGTTCATCGGCGTCAACGATGTCGGCCGATTGTTCGATCCGACCTATCTGGTCGTGCTCAACCCGCGCCAGCAGTTCAAGGGCGATCGCTATGCCTTCGTCGAACGCTCCGATGCGCGCGCACTGTTCACCCAGCTCGAACTCGGTCGGACGCGGCCGCCGCAGGTACGTTTCCGCCTCGGCCAGTACGCCGGCACCGATCCGCATGCAGGCGATGTCCTGCACTACACGCAGAACTCGCCTTACGTCGCCGTCTGCCTGGCCGCGTACATGGGCGCGCGCCGGATCGGCCTGATCGGCGTGGATTTCACCGACGATCATTTCTTCGCCGCCACCGGCCGGCATCCGCTCGCGGCGCGGCTGCGCGAGATCGACGGTCAGTACGGACGGCTGGCCGCGGCGCTGGCGAAACACGGGGTCGAACTGGTCAATCTCAGTCCGATCAGCCGGCTGACTTCATTGGCGCGCACCACCGCGGACGGCTCCTGGTCCGCCCGCGAGCTGTTTGAGGCCGCCTCCGCGCAAACCCATGCCTTCATCGAACACGTCGACGCCGTCCAATCGCCTGAGCGCGGCGACGTTGCCGCGACCGCTCCCCGCAGGGAATCCACCATGAAAATCGCGATCGAAAAACGCTCGCCCGGTTTAGTCGGCGATCTGCTCGATACCCTCGCCCGCTCGGCCGCCGCGCTGGGCCATACCGTCAGCCGCGATCCGCGCGCCAGCGCGCGCAATCCGCGGGTGCTGTCGGTGGTCTGGAACGGCCGTGGCTACACCACCGAAGGGCCGACCCTGTTCTGCGAACACGGCTGGCTGCCGCGTTCGGATTATCAGATCAGTCCGCGCGGCATCAACGCCGATTCGCACGCCGCGCCCTTCGTCTGGAACGGGCAGGCGCTGAGCGCCGAGCACGAGGCCGAACTCGGCCGTCGCCTGGAGGCGATCAAATCCGCCGATTTCAGCGGCTATTACCAATACATGCAGGCCAACCGTCCGGTGCCGACGACGCTGCCGCCGCAATTCCTGCTGGTGCCGCTGCAGATCGAATCCGACACCAACATCATCCGCCACGCGCCGGCGCGGCTGCGCACGATGCAGGCGCTGATCGATCACGTCTCGCGCCTGGACCCGCCGTGGCCGGTGATCTACAAGCAGCATCCGGCCGATTCGCGCACCGGCAACCGCCATCTGCGCCTGCAACTGCGCCGGCGCCAGGATCTGTTGTGGCCGCACACCCGCGGCAACATCCATCAGATGCTGCGCAGCGGCGGATGCAGCGGCATTCTTACCTTGAACAGCAATGTCGCCCACGACGGCCTGCTGTGGGACGTGCCGGCGATCGTGCTCGGCCGCAATGTGTGGCCGGCGCAGGGCGCGGTCAAACCGTTCCTGACCCAGGCGCCGAGCGACTGGTCGCAGTTGCTGCACAGCGTGCGCGACGCCGACTCGATCGCCTGCCGCCGCGCCTACGCCTGGCATCTGATCTCGCATCAATTCAGTCTGGCCGAAGCCGCGCAGCCGCAGCGCGTCGCCGAATTGCTGGAACTCGCCTTGCGCGAGCGGCCGCTGCCGCGCACCGGTTCGGTGATTCCGCGGATCGTGCCGCGGCCGCAGGCTTCGCGCCCGGCGGCAACGCAAATGCCGAGCCTGCCAACGCTCAATGTGGTCGCGGAAAACAAAGGCTGGCTGTTCGAGCGCTGGAAGCAGGCGCTGGCGCAGACAGCCGTGCCGGGTTATCGCATCGTCGCGACCGAGCGGCCGCTGGCGCAGGCGCGCGCGTGGATGTTCCTGCGCGCCGGCGAGGCCGGGCGCAGTCCCGATCCCATGCGCACCGTGGTGCAGTTGCACGATTTCAGCGAGGCCGCGATGTACCGCCGCGACGGCGCCCGCGCCGATGTCGCGCGCTGCGCCGCGCTGATGCTGGCGCACCCCGATCAGGCTCAGGCGCTGCAAGCGGCCGGCATCGATTTGTCGCAGCGGCGCTGGGCCGTGCAGCCGGTCGGTTGGAGCGCGGGCTCGCCGTTGCCGGCGTTGGGTGCGGCGTTGCCGACCGTGGCCTGGATCGGCCGGCCGGTCGCGCGCCGCGACGACGGCGGCGCGGACGCCAGCGGCCTGCCCGACTTCATCGCCGCCGTGCGCGGCTTGCGCATGCGCGCGCGGGTGGTGCTGGTCGGCGAACGGCTGGAGCCGGCGTTGCGCGAACTCAAGCGCGCCGGCATCGACTGCGCGCACTGGACGCTGACGCAATGTCCGCTGGCGCGCTGCGCGGAATGGATCGGGCGCTTCGACGCAGTCGCCGTCACCGGCACCACCGACTGCGGCCCGTGGCCTCTGTTCGACGCGATCCGCGCCGGCGTGCCGGTCGTCGCCGCACGTACCGGCTGGGCGCCGCGCCTGCTCGCCGACGGCGGTTGCGGCGTGCTGTGCGACGACAGCGACGGCATGGCCCGCGCGATCGAGGACGTGCTGGCGCAACGCGCGCAGTGGACGCAGCGCCGGGCGACGCTCGCGCCGCAATGCGTGGACTACGGCATGGCCGCGTGGGCGCAGGCGAATCTGCGGCTGATGCTCGAACTGGCCGGCGACGGCGACATCGCCCAGGACGTGCGGGCGGTGGCATGAAAACGCCCTCGCCCGCGTTGAAGCGCAAATCGCGCAAGGCCGCGCGCCGGCGCGAACCGGCGCCGCCCTGGCTGGGCGATCAGGCCTTGTCGCTGCTGTTGCGGGAATACGAGTTCGACAGCGTGCTCGACGTGGGCTGCGGCGACGGCCGTCAGGCCCGTCATTTCGCCGCGCACGGCAAGCGCGTCACCACGATCTCGTTCGAGGCCTACGCCGGCCACCAGCCCGATTTCGTCGGCGATTTCATCGATTTCGACAGCGCCGAGCGCTTCGACGTGGTCTGGTGTTCGCATGCCTTAGAACATCAGGTAAACGTCGGAGATTTCCTGCAGCGCCTGCTCGGCTTCGCCGCGCCGGGCGGCTGGCTGGCGATCACCGTGCCGCCGGCGCGGCCGGCCATCGTCGGCGGCCACCTCACCGTGTGGAACGCCGGGCTGCTGCTGTACAACCTGATCGTCGCCGGTATCGATTGCCGCGAGGCGCGGGTCAAGCAATACGGCTACAACATCTCGGTAATCGTTCCGGCGCAGCGCGCACAGTTGCCGCCGCTGCGGCACGATGTCGGCGATATCGAGCGGCTCGCGCGCTTCTTTCCGATGCCGGTCAGGCAGGGCTTCGACGGCCGCATCGACGATATCCGCTGGACCCAGCCGGCCGCCCCACGGGTGCTCAACGAACTGTGAGGCAAGCCGCGAATGCGCGCCCGCGGCGGCGCCCGGCATCCATTGAATACGATTGCAATCGAAATTGTGCGCCCCGGCGCGAGCGTAGAGTTGGCCCGCACGCGCGCCTGACGCGCGTTCCGACCTCGAAGGGAGTACGCGGCGATGGGCAAGGGTTTGCGTGGGTTGAGCATGCGATCGGCGAGCGCCGGCGCGGTTGTTGGATTGGTGCTGATGGCCGCGCCCGCGCCTGAAGCGCGCGCCGCCGTCGATGCGCAGCAATTGGGCGCGCGCTACGACGCCTCTCAGAGCAATCTCAACTTCCGCGTGTATTCCTCGCGCGCCAGCCGCGTGGAAGTGTTCCTGTACGCCAGCCCGAGCGGCGCGCAGGAAGTCGCGCGGCTGTCGCTCAACAAGGACGCGGCCAGCCAGGTGTGGTCGCTGTCGGTGCCGGTCTCGACGATCAAGACCAGTTACGGCATCACCGGCACGGTCTACTACGGTTACCGCGCCTGGGGACCGAACTGGCCGTACAACGCCGCCTGGACCAAGGGCAGCGGCAGCGGTTTCCTCAGCGATGTGGACAGCGCCGGCAACCGCTTCAATCCGAACAAGCTGCTGATCGATCCTTACGCCCGCGAAATCAGCCAGGACCCCAATACCGCCGCCTGCACCGACGGCACGATCTACGCCACCGGCGCGGTTCACCGCAACAAGGACAGCGGCGCGTGCGCGAGCAAGAGCATCGCGCTGTTGCCCGACACCAGCGCGGTCGGCAGCAAGCCCACGCGCGCGCTCAAGGACGAAGTGATCTACGAAGTCCACGTGCGCGGCCTGACCCGCAACGACGACAGCGTACCGGCGGCCGAACGCGGCACTTACAAGGGCGCGGCGCGCAAGGCCGCGGCGCTGGCCGCGCTGGGCGTCACCGCGGTGGAGTTCCTGCCGGTGCAGGAAACCCAGAACGATCAGAACGACGTCGCGCCGAACTCGACCGCCGACGATAATTACTGGGGTTACATGACCCTGAATTATTTTGCCCCGGATCGGCGCTACGCCTACGACAAGACGCCCGGTGGGCCGACACGCGAGTGGAAGGCGATGGTCAAGGCCTATCACGACGCCGGAATCAAGGTGTATATCGACGTGGTCTACAACCACACCGGCGAAGGCGGGCCGTGGGGCGGCACCGACGGGTTGACGGTCTACAACCTGTTGTCGTGGCGCGGACTCGACAACCCGGCCTATTACTCGCTCAGCAGCGACTATCAACATCCCTGGGACAACACCGGCGTCGGCGGCAACTACAACACCCGCCATCCGACCGCGCAGAATCTGATCGTCGATTCTTTGGCTTACTGGCGCGACAGCCTGGGGGTGGACGGCTTCCGCTTCGATCTGGCCTCGGTGCTGGGCAACAGCTGCCAGCACGGATGTTTCAACTTCGACAAGAACGACAGCGGCAACGCCCTCAACCGCATCGTCGCCGAACTGCCGCCGCGTCCGGCCGCGGGCGGCGCGGGTCTGGATCTGATCGCCGAGCCCTGGGCGATCGGCGGCAATTCGTATCAGGTCGGCGGCTTCCCGGCTGGCTGGGCGGAATGGAACGGCCTGTACCGCGACGCGCTGCGCAAGAAGCAGAACAAGCTCGGCGTGGAGACGGTGACGCCGGGAACCCTGGCCTCGCGCTTCGCCGGCTCCAGCGATCTGTACGGCGACGACGGCCGCAAGCCCTGGCATTCGATCAACTTCATGGTCGCCCACGACGGTTTCACCTTGAACGATCTGTATGCCTACAACAGCAAGCAGAACAATCAGCCCTGGCCCTACGGCCCGTCCGACGGCGGCGAAGACAACAACATCAGCTGGGATCAGGCCGGCGTGGTCGCCGAGCAACGCAAAGCCGCGCGCACCGGTCTTGCTTTCATGATGCTGAGCGCGGGCGTGCCGATGATCACTGGCGGCGATGAGGCCCTGCGTACTCAGTTCGGCAACAACAATACCTACAACCTGGATTCGGCGGCGAACTGGCTGTACTGGACGCGCAGCGCGATCGAGGCCGACCACGAAACCTACACCCGGCGCCTGATCGCATTCCGCAAGGCGCATCCGGCCTTGCGCCCGGCCGGGTTCTATTCCGGCACCGACGGCAACGGCAACGTGATGGAGCAGTTGCGCTGGTTCAAACCCGACGGCGCGCAGGCCGACACGGCGTATTTCAACGATGCCAACAGTCACGCCTTGGCCTGGCGTGTCGATGGCAGCGAATTCGGCGACAGCGCCAGTGCGATCTATGTCGCCTACAACGGCTGGTCGGGGCCGGTGAATTTCGTTCTGCCGTGGCCGGGCAATGGTAAGCAGTGGTATCGGGTGACCGATACGGCGACCTGGAACGAGGGGCCTAATGCGGTGGCTGTGCCGGGTAGCGAGACGTTGATTGGCGGGGAGAATGTGACTTATGGGCTGCAGGCGCGGTCGGTGTTGTTGTTGATTGCGAAGTAGATCGGCGCTGCTGCTCGGCCACACTTAAGCGGGAGTCTTCCACTTCGTCATTCCCGCGAAGGCGGGAATCCAGAGACCTCAAACGTTCTCGCCCGAAAGGCCCTGGATTCCCGCGTTCGCGGGAATGACGGTCTGGAGGGATTCGCCCACGAACGTTTACTGCGTCGTAGTTGAACCCAAAAGGATTTTCCCCGTCCGGCGATTCGACCTGTCTCGCGAACGCGGGAACGACGGTCTTGGGGGATTCGTACACGAATGTCACTGCGCCGTGGTTGAACCGAAAATATTTGCTCCTTACGGCGACTCGACCTGTCTCGCGCCAAGACACCATATCGAAGCCCTCCGGTAACGTCGCCATGACACCCCCGGGACTAAGTTAGGCCCCACCCGCCCTACCCCAGGGCCTTCAGAGGAGCCGCGCCATGTCCGCCAAACCCACCATCGTTCTCGTGCACGGCTTCTGGGGCGGCGCGGCGCATTGGGCCAAGACCATCGCCGAGCTGTCGCGCAAGGGCTATCGCGACATCAAGGCGGTCGAGCTGCCGCTGACCTCGTTGGCCGACGACGCCGAGCGCACGCGCAAGATGGTCGCTCAGGTCGGCGGGCCGGTGCTGCTGGTGGGCCACTCCTACGGCGGCGCGGTCATCAGCGAGGCCGGCAATCACGACAACGTGGTCGGGCTGGTCTACATCGCCGCATTCGCGCCGGACGCGGGCGAAAGCCCGGGCGGCATCACGCAGGAACACGTGCCGGAAGCGGCGGCGAATCTGGCGCCGGACAGCGACGGTTATCTGTGGCTGAAGGCGGACAAGTTCCATGAGAGTTTCTGCCAGGATCTCAGCGCCGAGGAAGGCCTGATCATGGGCGTGACCCAGAAGGCGCCGTTGGCCAGCGCCTTCGGCGACACCGTCGCCAAGCCGGCGTGGCGATCCAAACCGAGCTGGTATCAGATCTCCAGCCAGGATCGCATGATTGCGCCGCAGAATCAGCAGCGCATGTCGGCGCGCATGAATGCGAAGAAGGTCATCACGCTCGATGCCGGCCATGCCTCGCTGGCCTCGCGTCCGGCCGAGGTGGCGGCGCTGATCGATGAAGCGGCGCAGGCGGTGGGTTAAGCGGTTGATCATCGCGATCTGAGCAGCAGCCTCGGTTGCTTTGCCGTTGCCGTTGCCGTTGCCGTTGCCGTTGCCGTTGCCGTTGCCGTTGCCAAGATTTTGGCTTGGCTTGGCTTGGCTTTGCCATGCCCTGCTTAGGCTTCGGCTTTGCTTTTGTAGCTGTTGCTGTTGCTGTTGCTGGGCGCAGCTTGTTACTCGCGAGATCAGGGACACCCGGAGGGCGGCGCACATGGACGTGCGCCGGGTCCCACCTTGGGCAGGATGCCCAATGTGGGACCTGCCCGCGCAGGCATCGCACTCGTGGCTTTTGATTCGAAACAGCCAAAGCCCTTTCTTTGGTTACTTTCTTTGTGGCTTTGGACAAAGAAAGTGACCCGCCGCTCTATGGCGGAAGCTTTAGGCGTTTGATCTTTCTTCTGCTTTGTTTCTGCTCCGATTCTGCATTTTTTTGCTCGTCATTCCCGCGAAAGCGGGAATCCAGCGACTTCAAGCGTTCTCGCACGAAAGGCACTGGATTCCCGCGTTCGCGGGAATGACGGTAGGAGGGAGTGCGCAGGTCTGGTTGTTTCGATCAGGGACTTCAGGGTCCTTAAAGGCCTTAAAGGCCTTAAAGGCCTTAAAGGCCTTAGAGGCCTTAGAGGCCTTAGAGGCCTTAGAGGCCTTAGAGGCCTTAGAGGCCTTAGAGGCCTTAGAGGCCTTAGAGGCCTCAAGCAAGATCAAACGCTAAACGCTTCCGCCATAAAGCGGCGGGTCACTTTCTTTGTCCAAAGCGACAAAGAAAGTAACCAAAGAAAACGCATTGGCTGTTTCGAGTCAAAAGCCACGAGTGCGTTGCCTGCGCAGGCAGGTGCCACATTGGGCATCCTGCCCAAGGTGGCACCCGGCGCACGTCCATGTGCGCCGCCCTCCGGGTGTCCCTGGTCTCGCGAGTTACTAGCGGCGCCCAGCCAAAGCCAGAGCAAAGCCGAAGCAAAATCTTGGCAACAGCAACAGCAACAGCAACAGCAATGCCAATAGCAACAGCAGCAACGTCAACATCTCAACCATCTATCGACGCGATCGCCGCCCGCAAACTCGGCGACGGCAACGGCTGCGACATCGCCAGATAGCGGCTCGGCGGCATGCCGATCAAGCGCTTGAACATGGTCGTGAACGCCGACGCGCTCTCATAGCCCAGATCCAGCGCCAGCGTAGTGATCGCCTCGCCCGCCGCCAACCGCGGCAACGCGGCGAAGATCGCCGCCTGCCGACACCACTGGGCGAAACTAGTACCGGTCTGCGCGCGGAAACGTCGGGTGAAGGTGCGACGGCTCATCGCCAGGTCGCGGCACCAGTCGTCGATGCTGTCGTGCGGCGAGGGATGCGCCAGGTACGCGCGGCAACGCTTGGCCAAACGCGGATCGGCCGGAAACGGGATGTCCAGCGGCAACACCGGCGCGCGTTCGATCTCATGCACGATCAGCGAATAGATCAGGTCCGGACGCGAGCCGCTGCCGGCCTCGACCAGCAACGGCAGATCCAGGGTTTCCAGCAGCAGATGACGCATCAGCGGCGACACGCCGATCACCCGGCAGTCGCGCGGCAAGGCCGCGCTGACTTCGGGTTCGACATAGATGCTGCGCGTGCTGATCTGCGCCAGCACGTGCACGTCGTGACTCATGCCGGCCGGAATCCACGCCGCGCGCTCGGGCGGCACGATCCAGCGGCCGGTCTCGGTGCCGACCACCATGATCCCGTGCGCGGCATACAGCAGCTGCGAGCGCCGATGATCGTGCCGGGCGATGCGGTGGTGGGTCGGGTACTCGTTCGACGTCGCGACGATGCGCCCGGGCAGACTGTCGGCCTGGACCGCAAGGACGTTGCGCATTGGCCCGTTCTCGAAGATTGTTGACCTGAATGATAGTGCGGGCAGGATAAAGGCGGCGTCTACTGATCAGGTTCAGCCCCTCCCCACTCGCTGCGACCGATGACCACTCTGGATTCCACCGCGACCGCGCCGGCCGAGATGGCCGACGCGGCGACCACGCCGCAGATTCCCGCTTTCGAAGCCCCCCAGGCGCCGGCCGCCGAAGCCGCGAACAAGATCGCTTTGCCGATCCTGGCGATGCTGAGCGTCTGCCACCTGCTCAACGACATGATCCAGTCGCTGCTGCCGGCGCTGTATCCGCTGCTCAAGCAGTCGTTCCAGCTCGATTTCGGCCAGATCGGCCTGATCACCCTGACCTTCCAGGTCACCGCCTCGCTGCTGCAGCCCCTGGTCGGCATCTACACCGACAAGCGGCCGATGCCGTGGTCGCTGGCGATCGGCATGGGCTTCACCCTCAGCGGCCTGTTGCTGCTGTCGCGGGCGACGACGTTCCCGATGCTGTTGCTGGCCGCGGCGCTGGTCGGCTCGGGTTCGTCGGTGTTCCATCCCGAATCCTCGCGTATCGCGCGCATGGCCTCCGGCGGACGCCACGGGCTGGCGCAGTCGCTGTTCCAGGTCGGCGGCAATCTGGGTTCGGCGCTGGGGCCGCTGCTGGCGGCGTACATCGTCATGCCGCGCGGCCAGGGCAGCGTCGCCTGGTTCGCGTTCGCGGCGCTGACCGCGATGGTGATCCTCAGCCGCATCGGCCTGTGGTATCGCGAACAGATTCCCGCGCAGCGCAAGGCCGGCGCGCGCGCGGTCGCCGCGCCCCGGCTGCCGCGCAAGACCATCGTCGCGACCATGGTCGTGCTGGGCCTGCTGATCTTCAGCAAATACTTCTACATGGCCAGCCTGTCGAGCTATTACACCTTCTACCTGATGCACAAGTTCGGCGTCACCGCGCAGAGCGCGCAGGTGCATCTGTTCGTGTTCCTCGGCGCGGTCGCGCTGGGCACTTTGGCCGGCGGGCCGATCGGCGACCGCATCGGCCGCCGCTACGTCATCTGGTTCTCGATCCTGGGCGTGCTGCCGTTCACGCTGATACTGCCGCACGCCAATCTGGCCTGGACCACGGTGCTGACGGTGATCATCGGCCTGATCCTGTCCTCGGCGTTCTCCGCGATCCTGGTCTACGCGCAGGAACTCGTGCCCGGCCGCACCGGCGTGATCGCCGGCCTGTTCTTCGGCTTCGCTTTCGGCATGGGCGGGCTGGGCGCGGCGGCGCTGGGACAGCTGGCCGACCATATCGGCATCGAGGCGGTGTACCGGATCTGCGCCTATCTGCCGGCGATCGGCCTGCTGGCGTGGTTCCTGCCGAAGCTGGAGAAGCGCGACGCGGTCGCGGGCTGAATCCGCATCGCCGTCGCGCACTTGCAAGCGGCGCGATCCGGCGCCATCTGAGCAGGACCGTTTCGATGCCGGCGCGTCTCAACCGGCGCGACCGGCCCCGGGCATCCTCACGCGGCCATGCACCAGAATTCGCTGTTCGACACCTCCGATCCGCAGCACCCGATCGACGACGCCGAAGGCGGCGTGCGCTATCTGCCGGGCGTGTTCGATCGCGACTGGTGCGAGCGCCTGTTCGAAGTGCTGTGGCATCAGGCCGAGTGGAACAGCCAGCAGCGGATGATGTACGAGCGCTTGGTCGAGGTGCCGCGGCGCATGGCGTCCTACCGGCTCGACCGCGAGCGCGAGCGGTTGCCGCCGATGCTGGAGGAAACCGCGCAGCGGATCGGCGCGCGGCTGGCGGCGCCGTTCAACAGCGTCGGCCTGAATCTTTATCGCGACGGCCGCGACAGCGTCGCCCCGCATAACGACAAGCTGCATGATCTGGCGCCGCGCCAGCCCATCGCGGTGCTGTCGCTCGGCGCGACCCGGCGCATGACCATCCGCGCCAAGCGCGCGCCGCATACGCAGTGGCATATGGAGCTGGAAGCCGGCAGCCTGGTGGTGATGAGTCATGCTTCGCAACATCACTACGACCATGGCATTCCCAAATCGCCGGGGGTGGTCGATCCGCGCATCAGTATTGCTTTGCGGGTGCGGCATCCTTAGTCCGTTCAAGATCTCGAAAAAAACAAACCGTCATTCCCGCGAACGCGGGCTCCGCATTACTTCGGCGGAGCCGAACATCCAGTGACTTTCGTGCGAGAACGTCAAAGTCACTGGATTCCCGCGTTCGCGGGAATGACGAGCGAAAAGACGCGGAGGCTCGCCCGGCCCCGAAGCAGAGACTCGAGCGAGCTTTGAGCGGCTCAGGCCGCCGCGATCAGGGCTCGACCGAAGCCTGCAACGCCGCCGCCAGCGCCGCGTCGCCCGAGGCCAGCTCGGTCCAGCTCAGGGCCAGGCCTTTGCGCCGGCCTTTCTCGGAGAGCTTCAAGCCGTCCGGGTCGATGGTCAGGGTGTACAGCTTGCCTTCGATTTCCAGTTCGCGCCGTATCGGTTTGTCGAGTCGGGTCATGGTCGTCTCCCAGAGTAGAACGCCATAGAACACAGTGCCGCCGATCGCTACCGCCACCGTCGTTCACGGCTCAGTCGCGCCGGTACCAGTGCAACAAGGGTTCGGGTAAACGCGGGGCCAGATCGATGCCCAGGGCCGCGTGCGCGTCCAGGGTGTCGAGCAGGTTGCGCCGCAGCCGCGCCAGCGGCGGTTGATCCAGAAGTCCGGTCTCGCCCTGCAACTGGCTGAGCAGTTCGCTGGCGCGGGCAAACAGCAGATCGCCCTGCTCGGCCAGTTCCCGGCCCAGCCACGGCCGCAAGGGACGATGCACGAGGTGGCCCTGCGCCTGCATGATCTGCGCCTGCGCCTCCAAAATCGCGTACGCGCCGCGATACCACTCGCTGTGCCCGGCCGCCTCGACGCGGATGGTCAGCGGCGCCGGCGCGTTGTGTTCGATCAGGGCGCGGCGCAATCGCAGTTCCATGGCGCGCGCCTCGCGCACGCTGTCGGTCTGCACCGCGAAGGCGCGATCCAGATCGAAGAATTCGAAATAGCGCGGCTGCAGTTGCTGCGCGCGCGACAGCGGATTGCGCGAAAACCCCAGCTTGAGCAGATCCTCGTAGGCGCAGGGCAGCACGTAGAGATAGCAACGCCCTTGGCTGGCGCTGTGGACCTTCTCCGGCTCGGCGCTGCGCAGGAACGACATGCGGGCATGATCGCGCGGGAATGTCGCATCGGGTGATGCCGGCTGCGCAAATCGGCGGATATCGGCGACCGCCGGTCGGAGGCGGCGCTGCCGCAGCCTTGCCGCGAACCGCGGCGAGGCCGGCGTAAGCGCTTGCGCATCGGCCGGCCGCGCGCAGTGAACCGCACGGCCGGCCGCGGACCGCTGAGCACCTACCCGCTCAGCGATGCCCGGCTTACTTGTGGTGCGCACTCTTGGCCGAAACCAGGCCGCTGGTATCGACCTTCTTCACGCCATCGATATTCTTCGCGATCGAAGCGGCCTTGTCGGCCTGGGTCTTGTCGACATTGCCCGACAGCTTGACCACGCCGTTGACGGTTTCGACATTGATGTCGGTGCCGGCGACGTCGCTCGACGCCATCAGTTCGGCCTTGACCTTGGTGGTGATCCAGGTGTCGCTGACCGGCTGCTTGGAATCGCCGGTGGCGGCGGCCGCCGCCGGATCGGTCGCGTCGGCCTTGGTGCCGGCGGTCTGCGGAGCGGCCCAGGCGGCGCCGGACAGGGCGAAGGTCAGAGCGAGAGTTGCGATGATCGGAGTTTTCATGGGGCATCCTCTGGTGATCGATGCAGGCGCCCGATAGCGGCGCGGCTGCGGGATTCAAGCGTTACGGCGATGGGGTTCGCGCGGATCGGCGATGCGGTGCGTCAGTGATGCGACTTGCGCCCGGAGCCGGATTTCTTGCCGCCGTGATCTTGTTTGTTGACGGTGCGCCAGGCGCGTTCCTCGGCTTCCTTCTTCGACACGCCTTCCTCGATATAGCCTTTCTCGATGTGCTCGGCCTGGCGTTTCTGCTTGTCGGTATAGGACGATTTGTCGCCGCGGGGCATGGGGACTCTCCTGTTCGTTCTGGTCAGTTCTCTCAGCGGTTGTGGGTGGATTCTCGTGTCCCGGCACGTCTCACCGGGCCGTTGAAAGTCGTCGCGTTTCCGTGGCGACGACGCTACGCGCGGCGAAGTTAAGCCGTCCGCAGCGTGGTGTTAGCGCGACGTGTTGTGTTCATGCTCGTAATGCGAGGGTGATGACGCTTCGAATCGGCGATCAGCCGCAGCGACTACAAGTCGGGCAGCGTCTGTTCGGCCTGGGCGAAACCTTCCCAGGGATCGCTGCTCAGGCGCGAGGCACGGCGCTTGGCCTTGGCCAGATCGAAATCGGTCGAGGCACGGCTGCGGCTGAATTCGTCCCAACGCAGCGGCATCGCCACCGGCGCGCCGCTGCGCGCGCGCAACGACCAGCTGGTGACGCTGGTCGCGCCGCGGGCGTTGCGCAGCCAGTCGATGAAGATGCGGTCCTTGCGCGCGGCCTTGGACGCGGTGGCGAGGTAACGCAGCGGCGATTGCTCGACCATCGCTCCGGCGAAAGCTTCGCTGAAAGCCTTGACCCGGGCCCAGTCCGGCCCGCGGCGAATCGGCACGCACACATGCACGCCCTTGCCGCCGGACAGCCGCACCCAACTGTCCAGGCCGATCTCGCTGAGGCGGTCGCGCACCTCGCGCGCGGCGCGCTTGATCTCGCTCCAGGCCAAGCCTTCGGCCGGATCGAGATCGAAAACGATGCGATCGGGCCGGTCCGGTTTGTCGCGGCGCGCGCCCCAGGGATGGAATTCCAGGGTATTCATCTGCACCAGCGCCATCACCCCCTCGATGTCGCGCACATAAACGTAATCGGCCTTGCCACCGGACTCGCGCAGATTCACCGCATGCACGTGCGGGCCGAAACTGTCGCTGTGGTGCTTCTGGAAAAAACACTGCGAGGCGATGCCGTCGGGACAACGCAGCAACGAGATCGGCCGGTCGATCAACTCCGGAAGCAGCCATCGCTCGACCGCGCGATAGTAGTCGGCGACCTCGCCCTTGCTGATGCCCGGCTCGGGGAACACGATGCGTTCGGGATGGGTGATGTTCGTAGGCGCCATCTTCGACTCCTTGATCCGAGATCCGGCCTGATGCGGCGCGAGCGGGCGGTTCCGCGCTACTCGGCTTCGCATTTCGACCTTGCAGTCGCCTTTGCATTCCGCCTTGCGATCGCGCGCGCTCAGATCAAGCGCGCCATGGTCAATCCTCGGAGGTGGGCCAGACCGGACGCGGCCGGTTTGGCTCGGTGGGCCGACGCTCGGCGGCGGCGCGCGATTCAATCGCAGCGCCAAGCCGCGGCGCGTCTTCGCGGTCGCCGGAAACGCGCGGGTTGCCATGCGCGGCGGGATCAGGACGATCGTCGTCGCTGTCCGCGTCCTGCGCCCGCTTCGTCTCCTCCAGCAGTTCGCGCGCCTTGCACGCGAGCAATTCGTAACGCGCGCGGAACTCTTCCAGCGTGACTTCGTCTAGTTCTTCCAGATCCAGCAGGCTGTTCTCCGCGCTCTCGGTGGCGCGGATCAGTTCGTCGAGCTTGATCTGCACCGCGGTGGAGTCGCGGTTCTGCGAGTTCTGGATCAGGAACACCATCAGGAAGGTGACGATGGTGGTGCCGGTGTTGATTACCAGTTGCCAGGTGTCGCTGAAACCGAACAAGGGCCCGGTGATCACCCATACCAGCACCACCCCGACCGCGAGGCCGAAACACAGCGGTTGCCCGGTGAAGCGCGCGGCCGCCTTGGCCCCGCGCTCGAAGGCCCGGTGCAATGCATTCATTGCGCGCGCCGGTGCAGGCGCAGGCGTTCGCAGGCCGCGGCCACGACCACGCGCGCCTCGTCCCAGTCCAGGCGCGAGGCGCCGCGCACGCGCCGGTAACATCCGCGCAATTCTTCTTCCATCTCGGAAAAACTGCGGCCGTGACCGCGCATGTACGCGTCCAGGCCCAGCTTCAAGGCCGGCTCGTAGTCGCCAAAACGCAGGCCGGTGCGATCGATCAGACCGCGGTGATGGCCGCGCCAGTACGACATCTCCGCATCCAGATCGACGGCGTCGGGCGAGAGGATCGAATCCAGCGGCCTGGAGAAACGGCCGGCGCCGATCGCACTGGAGGAAACGACGAAACCGCTGTGATGGGTACGATGGCTTTCGAAGCGCATGCTTGACTCCTTGCGGTGCACCGCGGCGCGTTTGCGATCGCGTGCGTGGGTGGCATGGGCGAATGTTTCAGACTTGCAACCCTTTCGCGCCCGGTGGATGCACGGCGTGCGGTTGCGAGTCCGGATGCATTCGGTCGATCACGGACCCCTGGCGTACCTTGCCATCGCAGCGCGCGAAGACCGCGTCAGTGCGAGAGCAGCGGATTGTCCAAGCGTTCAGTTGCGTCAACGCGGCCGCGCGCCGCGCATGGACGATGCGCGGCGCACGCGCGATGGGATTGGAACAACGCGCGCGCGGCGCGCGGATTGGTTCGCCGGGCGGCGCCTGTTGCATACGCGGCCGTTACGTTGGGTCTACGCGCTTTTAACCCGTCCGACCGTCGTCACGGTTTGAGCCTGAACCGGTCAGATAGCCGCAGTCATCAACTCGAACGCGCGGCGAGATTGCGCAGCGCCTGATCGATGCTCGATTCCGCCGCTGCGCTCGCGCTGCCCGGCCGCCGCACCAGCAGGCGGTGCACTTCGCGCTGATCCTGCGCCTGCAGGGTTTCGATTTCCTCCACCTGCCCGGCCAGCAGGCTCGCCACCGCGACGCCGTCGCGCAGGGCGATGCGCGCGCCGGGAATGCGCGCGACCTTGGTCCCGGCCAGCACGCTGCCGGTGAGGTTCAAGGGATCGGCCGCGGACACGCAGACGATTTCGCCGTCGTGTTCGCGCTGGCGCACCTGACGCAAGGCGTTGACCGCGTCGGGCAAGGCGTATTGCTCGCCGGTCATGCCGGCGATGAAACGGCCGCCGCGGATTTCGCCGCGCGCTTCCAGACGGCGATAAACCCGCAACAGATCACGCCACGGCGGCAGCCAGCCGGCTTCGCGCTGGATCAGGCGCCAGAACACCACGCCGTAGCGTTCGAGCAGGCGCCAGGCGATGTGTTCGATCGCTTCGGCGTCGCGCGCGGCCTGCGCCGGAGCGCTCACGGCATCGGCGACCGGCAGCGGCGCGGCGGCGGTCAGCGACCAACGGCCGGCGTCCTGCAGATCGGTGAGCATCGCGCGGCGGCGGCGATGACCGTGGGTCGAGGCGCGCTTGGACGGCGGCACCAGCAAGGCGCGCAGGCCGGCGAAGCTGTCGCAGGTGATGCGGCCGCGGGTGACCAGTTCGCCCAGCGCTTCTTCCAGTTCGGTGCGCAGCAGATGCGCGGAGTGTTCGAGTTCGTCGAAGAACGAGGCGCCGCGCGATTCCAGCACGCTCAGCACGCGTTGCGCGCGCGAGGACACCGGCGCCGGATCGGCGTTGCGGTCGGCGGCCGCGCGCCAGTCGGGCAAGGCGCGGCGCGGCAGCAGCACGATCGGGGTCTGGCGCACGCTCGGCACGCCCTGCGGCGCGGCGTTGTCGCCGCCGGCGGCGTTGGCGTTCGGACGCAGGCGCGCCCAGGTGATCCGGCCGGCGGCGCACAGTTCGTCGAGCCAGCTGGATTCGTAATCGGCGATGCGCGCCGGCAGCAGTTCGCTTTCCCACACGCAGGCCGGCGCTTCGAATCCTTCCAGTTGCTCCAGCACCGCCTGCAGCGCCTGCGGGCCGCTCATGCGCGCGCGCTTGGACAAATGCTGCCAGTCGGCCAGGAAGCGGGCGAAATCGCGCGGCGCCACCGGTTCGATCTCGCGGCGCAGGCGGCCGACGGTATAGCGGTGGATGCGCGCCAGCAGATGCCGCTCGCACCATTGTTCATCGCCGCCGAGCAGGCTCTCGCGGCTGAAGCGGCCGCGCATCACATAGCCTTCCGATTCCAGGCGCAGCAGCGCCAGTTCGATCTCGCCGGCATCGCGGCGGCTGTCGCGCGCCAGCACCGCGACGGTGGTCGGGCCCAGCGCGGTCAGGCGCGAACGCAACAGATCGATCAGCGCCGATTCGGCGGTCCATTCGGCCTGCGCGTATTCCTCCGGCACCCGCACCGGCGGCGTCGCCAGCGCATCGGGAAACAGCGCCAGCGCCTGCGGCAGGCCTTCGGTCGCGACCCACCACGACGGCTCAGCATCGGATGCGTTCAAGCGCAGCGCGGTGGCGCGGCCGCTGTCGGCCAACTCGCACAACCAGCCCTGCCAGCCGGGCGCCCGGGCTTCTTCCGCGGTGACGTAGCCCAGCCCCATCAGCGCTTCGTGCATTTCGTCGAAATCGCGCACTTCCGGCCAGGCTTCCAGGCGCACCGCGTCGATCGCCTCCGGATCGAGCCGGCCCAGATCGTCGGCGCTGTCGGCCTGGGCGTAACGCCGCGCCATCACCGCCTGGGTGCGGCGCTCTTCGATCGGCGCATCGTCGAGGAAGGCGTAGGGCTTGGCGTTGATCGCCTCGGCCGCGATCGGCGACGGCCCGGTCACGTCGCGGCCGACCACGCGGATCTCGCCGGCTTCCAGCCGCTGCAGCATGCGCAGCCAGCCGGCGCTGTCCATCGCTTCGAACAGGCAATCGTGCAGGGTCTGCGCGACCAGCGGATGCTCGGGCACCTCGCGCTCGCCGACCAGATTTTCCGCGCAAGCGACTTGATCCGGGAACACCGTCGCCAGCAGGTCTTCGCTCTTCATCCGCTGCAACTGCGGCGCCACCTTGCGGCCGCCGACGAAGCGCGGCAACGCCAGCGAGGTGGTCGCGTTCCAGCGCCAGCGCACGCCGAACAAGGGCGCATCGAGCAGCGCCTGGATCAGGACGTCTTGCGCCGAGGCCGAATGCAGATAACGCGCCACCTCTTCCAAGGCGAAGCTGTGCGCGGTGGACAGCGACAGCACGATCGCGTCCTCGGTCGCGGCCGCCTGCAGTTCGAAATTGAACTTGCGGCAGAAGCGCTTGCGCAGCGCCAGTCCCCAGGCCTTGTTGATGCGGCTGCCGTAAGGCGAATGGATCACCAGCTGGGTGCCGCCGGATTCGTCGAAGAAACGCTCGAACACCAGCGTTTCCTGGGTCGGCACCACGCCCAGCACTTGCCGCGTGCGGGCCAGATAGTCGGTCAGCTGCAATGCGGCTTCGGCGTCGAGTGCCAAGGCCTCGCTGAGTTGGCGCGCCGCGCCGGCGGCATCGGCGGCCTCGCTCAGCAGCGCCTCCACCTGCGCGCGCAAACGCGACACGCTGTGCGACAACTCATCGCTGCGGCCGGGCGCTTCGCCGAGCCAGAACGGAATATTGGGCGGCTGGCCCTGCGCATCCTCGACCCGCACCCGGCCCGGTTCCACCCGCAGGATGCGATAGCTGGCGTTGCCGAGCTGGAACACGTCGCCGGCCAGACTCTCGACCGCGAAATCCTCGTTGACGTTGCCGATCACCTGCGCTTCGGGTTCCAGCAGCACCGCGTAGTCGCCGGTATCGGGAATGGTGCCGCCGGACATCACCGCGGTCAGGCGCGCGCCGCGCCGCGCGCGCACGCGCCCGTGCACGGCGTCGCGATGGATGTAGGACGCGCGCGGGCCGCGCCGGGTGGTGAAACCGTCGGCCAGCATGCGCACGATCGCATCGAAGTCCTTGCGCGCCAGTTGCGCATACGGCCAGGCGCGGCGCACCCAGGTGTAGAGCGCGTCCTCGCTCCACTCGCGCGCGGCGACTTCGGCGACGATCTGCTGCGCCAGCACGTCCAGCGGCGCCGGCGGAATCTGCAGGGCGTCGAGTTCGCCGCGGCGCACGCTGTCGAGCAGCGCCGCGCATTCGACCAGATCGTCGCGCGACTGCGGGAACAACCGCCCCTTCGGCACGCCGCCGACATGGTGGCCGGCGCGCCCGACCCGCTGCAGAAACGCGGCGATGGCGCGCGGCGAACCGAGCTGGCAGACCAGATCGACATCGCCGATATCGATGCCGAGCTCCAGCGACGCGGTCGCGACCAGCACCCGCAGTTGCCCGCGCTTGAGCCGCTGCTCGGCGTCCAGGCGCAATTCGCGCGACAAGCTGCCGTGATGCGCGGCAACCGCGTCCTTGCCGAGCCGGTCGGCCAGATGGCGCGCGGCGCGCTCGGCCATGCGCCGGGTGTTGACGAAGACCAGGGTGGTGCGGTGTTCGCCGACCAGCGCGGCCAGACGCGTATAGACCTCGTCCCATTGTTCGTGCGACATCACCGCCGACAGCGGCGAGGCCGGCAGTTCCAGAGCCAGATCGCGCTGCTTGGCGTAGCCGATATCGACGATGGCGCAATCGGGCACGCCGTTCGCATCGACCGCCTCGCTGCCGACCAGGAAGCGCGCGACTTCGATGATCGGCTTCTGCGTCGCGGACAGGCCGATGCGTACCGGCGGCGTGGCGCACAGTTCGCGCAGGCGCTCCAGGGTCAGGCTGAGATGGCTGCCGCGCTTGTCGTCGGCAACGGCATGGATTTCATCCACGATCACCGAACGCACCGTGGACAGCATGGCGCGTCCGGATTCCGAGCCCATCAATACGTACAGCGATTCCGGCGTGGTCACCAGGATATGCGGCGGCCGCTTGCGCATCTGCGTGCGCTCGCCGGCCGGAGTGTCGCCGGTGCGCACCGCGGTGCGGATGCCCGGATCGGGCAGGCCCATGCGCTGCAGTTGCTCGGCGATGCCGGCCAGCGGCGCTTCCAGATTGAGGTGGATGTCGTTGGACAGCGCCTTCAGCGGCGAGACGTAGACCACCGCGGTTTCATCGCGCAGGCCCTGGCCGGCGTTGTCCGGGCCCAGGCCTTCGCGCACCAACTCGTCGATGGCGGCCAGGAACGCGGTCAGGGTCTTGCCCGAACCGGTCGGCGCGGCGACCAGGGTGTTGCGGCCGGCCTTGATCGCCGGCCACGCCAGTTCCTGCGCCTGCGTCGGCGCCGGGAAGGCGGCGCGGAACCAGGCGGCGATGGCGGGATGGAAGTCGTCTAGCACCATGATCGTGCGGTACTCCGGCAGACCGGAAGGATCGTCTCCAGATGGGGGCGATTGTGGCATTGCCTACCGCCTGAACGGCCGCGGCGCGCGCGACCGGTTCGAAGCGGTGAACGGTTCAGCCGCGCTCACGCCGGCCGACGCTTGACCTTCCCATCATGGCAAGGCCCACCCTGGCTGGCATCGAGTCTCCTGGATGTCTTTCATGAATGCGACTGCCTCCTCCCTCCCCGGCCTGCGCCAGCTGCAGGCGCCCATTGCGGGCATGACCTGCGGCTCGTGCGTGGGACGGGTCGAAAAAGCGCTGCGGGCCGTGCCGGGCGTGGATTCGGTCAGCGTGAATCTGGCCACCGAAAGCGCCCGGGTAGCCTTCACCGACGCCGTCTCACCTGCTGAGATCGAGCAGGCGGTCCGCGTCGCCGGTTACACCCTGGTAAGCGAAGAAATCGCGCTGCGATTGGCCGGCATGAACTGCGGCTCGTGCGTCGGCCGGATCGAGAAAGCGCTCAAGGCCGTGCCCGGGGTGCTGGAGGCCTCGGTCAATCTGGCCACCGAGCAGGCACGCGTGCGGGTGGTCGCGGGCACCGAGGTGCCGGCGTTGATCGATGCGGTGAAACACGCCGGCTATGCGGCGGCCTTGGCCGATTCCGCGCAGGCGGGCGCCGAGCCTGCTGATGATGTCGCGGCCGCTGGCGACATCCACATCGCTGCGAGCGCGAGCGCAACCTCGCCCGTCACCCGCGAAACCCGCCACCTGCTGATCGCCGCATTGCTGACCGCGCCGCTGATCGCACCGATGCTGGCGCTGCCGTTCGGCCAGCACTGGATGCTGCCGGGCTGGTTGCAGTTCGCCCTGGCCACGCCGGTGCAATTCTGGCTGGGCGCGCGCTTCTATCGCGCCGCCTGGGGCGCGTTGCGCGCGCGCAGCGGCAATATGGATCTGCTGGTCGCGCTCGGCACCAGCGCCGGTTACGGCCTGAGCCTGTATCACCTGCTGCGCGGCGACAGCGCTGCGCTGTACTTCGAAACCTCGGCCGCCATCGTCACCTTGATCCTTCTCGGCCGCTGGCTGGAAGCGCGCGCCAAGCGCCAGACCACCGCCGCCATCCGCGCCCTGCAGGCGCTGCGCCCGGCCAGCGCGCGAGTGCTGCGCGACGGGGTCGAACACGAGGTGGCGATCGCGCAACTGCGCGTCGGCGATCATCTCGTCGTGCGTCCCGGCGAACGCATCGCCGCCGACGGCCGCATCGTCGAAGGCCGCACCCATGCCGACGAATCGCTGATCACCGGCGAATCGCTGCCGGTCGCGCGCGGCGAAGGCGACCGGGTGACCGGCGGCGCGGTCAACGGCGAAGGCCGGATCGTGGTGGAAACCCTCGCGGTCGGCGCGGAAAGCGCGCTGGCGCGGATCATCCGTCTGGTCGAAGACGCGCAGGCGCGCAAGGCGCCGATCCAGCATCTGGTGGACCGGGTCAGCGCGGTGTTCGTGCCGGTGGTGGTCGTGCTGGCCGTGCTCACCCTGCTCGGCTGGGGCCTGTCCACCGGCGACTGGAACCGCGCCATCCTCAACGCCGTCGCGGTGCTGGTGATCGCCTGCCCCTGCGCGCTCGGGCTGGCCACGCCGACCGCGATCATGGCCGGCACCGGCGTCGCCGCGCGCCACGGCATTTTGATCAAGGACGCGCAGGCGCTGGAAATCGCCCATCGCATCGAGCGGGTCGCGTTCGACAAGACCGGCACGCTGACCGAAGGCAAGCCGGTGCTGAGCGAGTCGATCGCCATCGACGGCGATCGCGATGCGCTGCTGCGCGCGGTGGCGGCGCTGCAATCGGGCAGCGAGCATCCGCTGGCGAAAGCGGTGCTGAGCGCGTTCGACGGCGGCGCGATCCCGGCCGCCACCTCCGTGCGCGCGGTGCCCGGACGCGGCCTGCGCGGCGAAGTCGAAGGCCGCGCGCTGCTGCTCGGCAGCACCCGCATGCTGGAGGAGGCCGGCGCCGATCTGTCGCCGCTGCGCGCCCAGGCGCAGACGCTGCGCGAACGCGGCCACAGCCTGTCGTGGCTGGCCGCGCAGGACGCCGGCGCGCCGCGCGTGCTGGGCCTGCTGGCCTTCGCCGACACGCCGCGCCCCGGCGCCCGGGCCGCGATCGAGCGCCTGCACGCGATGGGCCTGCGCACCGCGATGATCTCCGGCGACCACGCCGGCGCCGCGCAGGCCATCGCCGCGCAACTGGGCATCGACGACGTGCGCGCCGACGTGCTGCCCGAACACAAGGCGCAAGCAGTGGCGGAATTCGCCCGCGACGGCCGCGTGGCGATGGTCGGCGACGGCGTCAACGACGCGCCGGCGCTGGCCGCGGCCGATGTCGGCATCGCCATGGGCAGCGGCACCGACGTGGCCATGCAGGCGGCCGGCATCACTCTGATGCGCGCGCAACTGAGCTTGATCGCCGACGCCATCGCGATTTCGCGCCGCACTACCGGCAAGATCCGCCAGAATCTGTTCTGGGCCTTCGGCTACAACGTCGTCGGCATCGTGCTGGCGATGCTGGGCCTGCTGGACCCGGTGGTCGCCGCTGCGGCCATGGCCTTCTCCAGCGTCACCGTGCTCGCCAATACCTTGCTGCTGCGCCGCTGGAGGCCGGCATGAACCCGATCAAGAGGAAGCCGCCCGTGAACCACAGCGCCATCGCCCCCGAACTCGCCCAGGCCAAGGCCGACGGCCTGCACAACATCGGCGAAGCCGCGCAGCTCAGCGGCGTGAGCGCGAAGATGATCCGCCACTACGAAGGCATCGGCCTGATCCCGGCGGCCCATCGCAGCGTCGCCGGCTATCGTTTGTACAGCGACAGCGACCTGCACCGGTTGCGCTTCGTCAAACGCTCGCGCTCGCTGGGGTTTTCGATCAAGCAGATCGAGACCTTGCTGGGCCTGTGGGACAACCGCTCGCGCGAGAGCGCCGAGGTCAAGCGCATGGCCCTGGATCACGCCGCGGAGCTGGCGGCGAAGATTCGCGAGATGCAGACGATGCAGCGCACCTTGGAGGAACTGGCGCGGCGCTGCCATGGCGACGATCGGCCGGAGTGTCCGATTCTGGAAGACTTGGCGCAGAAGCACCGCGGTTGATTCGCCGAGGCAGGCGCGCCACTCAGTTGAGCTTAGCCACCCAAGCCAACGGCATCCGCTTCATCAGCCAGCCCAGCGGCGCCCACGGCCACCACGGCACGTAGGCCTTGGCTTTTTCCTTGTCGATCGCGCGCACCAGCAAACGGCAGCCGGTGGCTTCGTCGATGATGTGCGGCGTCTGCTTGGCCGGCGACTGGTCGTTCATCTCGGTGCGGATGTAACCGGGGAAGATCGTGCTGACCTTGATCGCCGGCTTGCGCAGCATGTCGGTGCGGATGCCCTCGGCCAGCGAGGCCACGCCGGCCTTGCTGGCGGCGTAGGCGGTCAGGCCGCCGCGCATGCCGCGCATCGCGCTCATCGAGGAAATCAGCACCAGATGGCCCTGCGAGGCATCGCGGAAGATCTCCATCGCCGCCTCGCACTGCGCCAGCGCGGCGAGGAAGTTGGTTTCCACGATGCTGCGGTTCAAGGCGAACTGGCCCTTGCCGATCGGCGCGCCCTGGCCGATGCCGGCGTTGACCACGACCCGGTCGAGGCCGCCCAGTTCATCGCGCAGCGAACGGAATACGCTGAAGACTTCGTCGTACTGGGTGACATCCAGGCTGCGGATGGCGACTCGGATGCCCGGATGCGCGACTTCCAGTTCCGCCTTCAGCGCCTGCAGGCGGTCGATGCGCCGCGCGCACAAGGCCAGGTCGCTGCCGGCGCGGGCGAATTCGCGGGCCATGCCGCGGCCGAGTCCGGAACTGGCGCCGGTGATGAGGATGCGCTTGCGCATGAAAGGTCTCCGGCTCAGCGGTAAGTGACGAGGCCATCGCGCCCGTACAGATGGGCGTGGCCGTTGAAGGTGGACAGGCGCACGCCGCCGCGGGCGAGGTGCAATTGGGTGACGCCGGTGTTGACCAGGGTCCAGCTCAGGCGCATGGCCTGGGCGTCGGACACCTCCAGCAGTTGTTGTACCACCGCCGCGATCGCGCCGCCGGAGGTGAACACCCAGACATTGGCCGCGCCGCCGCCGGCTTCGGCGGCGGCGTGCATCGCGGCCAGGCAGCGCTGCTGGAACGCAAACCAGGTTTCGTCGTAGTCGGCGTCGAAGTCGCCCGAACACCAGCGCGTCATCGCCGCGGCGAACAGCGACTGGAAGGCGCGGCGCGGGTCGGGTTGGGCGCTCAGGTGGGCCACCAGATGGTCGTGATCGGCGTAGTCGGGAGCGTGGCGGGCGATGATTTGCGCGTGGTCGAATTCGTTCCAGCGAGTGTCGATGTGTGGGGTTGATTTGGGTGGTGCGGCGATCTGGGGGCCCCTCACCCCAACCCCTCTCCCGCTAGCGGGAGAGGGGCTAAGTTGTGCTTGATCGGAGGATGCTACTGACGGCGAGTGCTGGGACTTGGCGTCGTACATCGCGCGCAAACATTCCTCCGCCGTCTGCCGATGCCGCCGCATCCCTCCGCAGATCGCGACATCGCCCTCGCCCGCCAACGGCGCCAGCGCGGCGCCGAGCAGGCGCGATTGCTCGCGGCCGCGCGCGCTCAGTTCGTCGTAATCGGCAGCGCCGAACGCGGCCTGACCGTGGCGGATCAGATGGATCGTCGTCGCCATCTCAGCCGCGCTCGCGAGCGATCGCGCGCCGGCAACGCCAGTGCAGGTAATTCACCGACAGCCAGAAGCGCTTGAACGCAGGGTTGCGGGTCTGGCCGTGGTGATAGCGGTAATAGATCTGCTGCGCGATCGCCGACAGCCGGAACAGGCCGTAGACCTCGTAGAACGCCCAACTGCGCGGACGCAGGCCGGTGCGCTGGCTGTAGTAGTCCATGACCTCGCGGCGGGTGAACATGCCGGGAAGATGGGTGGGTTGACGACGGGTGTCGCGGGCCAGGAAATCGTCGTCGGCCTGGACCCAGTACGCGAGCAGATTGCCCACGTCCATCAGCGGATCGCCCAGCGTCGCCAGTTCCCAGTCCAGCACGCCGACGACCCGGGTCGGATCGTTGGCGTCGAGCACCACGTTATCGAACCGGAAGTCGTTGTGGGTCAGGCAGATGGTTTCGTCCTGCGGCAGGTTCGCCTGCAGCCAGTCGATGATCTTGCCGCCGGAGGGGACGTTCCAGGTGCGCGCATCGCGATAACGCTTGCTCCAGCCTTCGATCTGCCGCCGGGTGTAACCGGCGCCGGGCGCGAGCTGCTCCAGGCCGGCGGCGCGGTGATCGACCTGATGCAGCGCGATCAAGGTGTCGAGCACGCGCGTGCACAAGCTGCGCACCTGCTCTGGCGACAACTCCAGCCCGCGCGGCAGGTTCTTGCGCAGGATCAGCCCGTCCAGGCGCTGCATGACGTAGAACTCCGCGCCGATCACCGACTCGTCCTCGCAGTGCGCGTACATCTCCGGCACGAACGGATACACCGGCATCAGCGCGCGCTGGATGCGGAACTCGCGGCCCATGTCGTGCGCGGACTTGGCTTTCTTACCGGCCGGCGGGCGCCGCAGGATCAGATCGTCGTTGTCGTACTGCAGCCGATAGGTCCAGTTCGACGCACCGCCGGTGTACTGCGTGACCTGCGGCGCGCCGCGCAGATGCGGCATGCGCGCCTTGAGCCAGGCATCCACCGCGACGCCGTCGAGTTCCTCGCCGCTGCGCGCGGCGCGCGCGTCCTCGCGCGGCCCGTTGCCGCCGGCGGCCGCACTCATCCTTTGCTGCCCGCCGATTGCGCCTGCTTCTTTCCCGACCCGCCCTTGCCGGCGCGGCGCATCGCCGCTTCGTACAAGCTGTAAGGCAGCAACCGCTTGAGCATCCAGAAACGCCGCGCCGAGGCGTGGGTGAGAATGCGGAACTCGCCGCGGGCTACGCCGGCGCGGATCTTGGCCGCGATCTCTTCCGCGCCGATCGAGGACTCATCGACCAGCTTGCGCATCCAGCGCGCATAACGCGGATCGCGGCTGCGCAGGCTTTCGCTCAGGTTGGTGCGGAAAAACGCCGGACAGGCCACGCTGACGCGGATGCCGGCCGATTCCAGCTCCGCCTTCAGCGTTTCCGACAAGGCCACCACCGCGGCCTTGGTCGCGTTGTAGGCGCCGGCATAGGGAGGATGGATCAGCCCGGCCATCGAGGCGATGTTGAGCAAGGTGCCCTGCCCCTGCTTGCGCATCAGCGGCGCGAACACCTTACAGCCGCGCACCACGCCGAGCAGGTTGATGTCGATCATCCACTGCCAGTCGGCGATCGGCATCGCCTCTACCGGGCCCATGTCGGCGACGCCGGCGTTGTTGACCACCAGGTCCACGCCGTTCCAGTTCGCCTGCAGCCAATCGGCGGCGGCTTGCAGGTCTTCCTCGCGGGTCACGTCGCAATGCAGGTAGTGCGCCTGCGCACCGGCATCGCGCAACGCCGCCAGGGTTTCTTCGCCGCGCGCGGCGTTGACGTCGCCGATGCACACGCGCGCGCCTTCGCGCGCATAGCCTTCGGCGAGCGCGCGGCCCAGGCCGGAGGCGCCGCCGGTGATGAAGACGCGTTGTCCTTGGCCCGCGGTGCTCATGCGGCCTCCTTGCGGCTACGGCCGAGGCCGTACTTGGCCAGTTCCATGCGCGCGACCATCGCGCTGTGCACCTCGTCGGGACCGTCGGCGATGCGCAAGGCGCGCGCGATCATGAACAATCCGGTCAGCGGCACGTCGTGCGAGACACCAGCGCCGCCGTGGATCTGGATCGCCTGATCGACGATGGTCTGCAGCATGTTCGGCGCGATCACCTTGATCGCGGAAATTTCCGTCATCGCGTTCTTGACTCCGAAGTTCTGGATCTTCCATGCCGCATACAAGGTCAGCAGCCGCGCCTGATCGATGGCCATGCGCGCCTGCGCGACGCGTTCCAGATTACCGCCCAGGCGCAGGATCGGCTGGCCGAAGGCTTCGCGCGAGCTGCCGCGGCGGATCATCAGTTCCAGCGCGCGTTCGGCCGCGCCGATCGCGCGCATGCAGTGATGGATGCGGCCCGGCCCGAGCCGGCCCTGGGCGATGGCGAAACCCTGGCCCAGGCCGAGGATCAGCTGATCGCGCGACACCCGCACGTTGTCGAACACGACCTCACCGTGGCCGTAGGGCGGATCGTATTCGCCGAAGGTCGGCAGCATGCGTTCGATGCGCACGCCCGGCGCGTCCAGCGGCGCCAGCACCATGCTATGGCGCGCGTGCGGCGCGGCCTGCGGATCGGACAGGCCCATGAAGATCGCCAGCTTGGCTTCGGGATGGCCGATGCCGGTGGACCACCATTTGCGCCCGTTCAACACCAACCAGTCGCCGTCCTCTTTGACTTCGGCCTGCATGTTGGTGGCATCGGAAGACGCCACATCGGGCTCGGTCATGCAGAACACCGAGCGGATCTGCCCGTCCAGCAGCGGCCGCAGCCACTGCGCTTTCTGCGCGTCGCTGCCGAAGTGGTGCAGCACTTCCATGTTGCCGGTGTCGGGCGCGTTGCAGTTGAAGATTTCCGCGGCGAATTCGTAATGCCCCATCGCCTCGGCCAGCGGCGCGTATTCCAGCACCGACAGGCCGGCGCCGAGTTCGGCGTCGGGCAGAAACAGATTCCACAACCCGGCTTCGCGCGCCAAGGTCTTGAGCTGGGCGATGCGCGGGTGCACGCGCCATTGCCGCCAGTCGGCGCCGGCGTTGGTCTGCGCGTTCTCGCGCCGGTACTGGGCATCGAAGGGGGCCACGTGTTCGGCGATGAAGGCCTGCAGGCGTTGCAGATAGTCCTGGGTGCGCGCACTGGGTGCGAAGTCCATCACGGAAATCCCGAACGCCGGAACGGCCCGGCTGCGGACCATCCTAGGCGCCGGACCGGCATGAATGAAGTGATATTTGCTAACGTCCGGCTATGAACCAGATTCATACCCGGACCGACCAGCTCGACCTCAACCTGCTCAAGGTGTTCGAGGCCGTGCACCGCGAGCAGAACCTCAGCCGCGCCGCGCAGTCGCTGTACCTGACGCCGTCGGCGGTGAGCCACGCGCTGACCCGGCTGCGCCAGCACTTCGGCGACCCGCTGTTCGTGCGCGACGGCCGGCGCATGAGCCCGACCCCGTCCTGTCAGCGCATCGCTCCGCAACTGATCGACACCCTGACCCGGCTGCGCGAACTGCTGCAGCACTGGGACCGCTTCGACCCGGCGCACACGCGCCAGGCCTTCCGCGTCGGCATGCCCGACGCGACCGAGAGCGCCCTGCTGCCGGCGCTGGCGCAGACCCTGCACGCGCACGCCCCCGGCGCGACCTTGGCCAGCGTGGCGGTGGCGCGGCGCGAGCTGGGCCGCGAACTCGCCGCCGGCCAGGTCGATCTGGCCGTGGACGTGGCCTTGCCGATCAGCGAACCGGTACGGCACCAGCCGCTGTTCCAGGACGGTTTCTGCGTGATGATGCGCGAGGGCCATGCGCTGTCGAAGCGCCTGAGCCTGAAGCAGTACCTGCAGGCGCGGCACGTGGCGGTGTCCACGCGCGCCAGCGGACAGGTGATCGAAGACATCGCCTTGCTCAACCTGGGTTTGCAGCGGGTCATCGCGTTGCGCTGTCAGAACTACCACTCGGCGTGCGAAGTCGTCGCTCAATCCGATGCCTTGCTGACCATGCCGGCGGGCTTGGCCGGACGCATCGCGGCGAACGCGCACTTGCGGCGGGTGGCGGTGCCGTTCGTGCTGCCGGCGGCGCAACTGCATTTGTATTGGCATGCCAACAGCGAGTTCGAACCGGCGAATCGGTGGTTGCGCGAGGTGGTGATTGGGGTCTGCGAGCGGGGGTTGTTTGGGTGAGGTGGCGCGGCGCGCTTGCGTCGAGGCGCCTGCCGGAATCCATCTTTCGATTGCCGTTTGCTGAAAGCCACACTTGAAGTTGCGGAGCTGATTGCGGCTGCGGCGCGGCTCGTTGCCGTTTGCCGTTTGCCGTTGCCGTTGCCGTTGCCGTTGCCGTTGCCGTTGCCGAGATTTTGCTTTGCCTTGGCTTCGCTTTGCTGTGCTTCGGCTGTTGCTGTTGCCGGGCGTCGCTTGTAACTCGCGAGATCAGGGACACCCGGAGGGCGGCGCACATGGACGTGCGCCGGGTCCCGCCGTGGGCAGGATGCCCACTGCGGGACCTGCCTGCGCAGGCACCGCACTCGTGGCTCTTGATTCGAAACAGCTAAAGCCCTTTCTTTGGTTACTTTCTTTGTGGCTTTGGACAAAGAAAGTGACCCGCCGCTCTATGGCGGAAGCGTTTGGCGTTTGATCTTGCTCTCGCCCTTGCTTGAGGCTTCTTTTGCTCGTCATTCCCGCGAAAGCGGGAATCCAGCGGCTTCAAGCGTTCTCGCACGAAAGGCCCTGGATTCCCGCGTTCGCGGGAATGACGGTAGGAGGGAGTGCGCAGGACTGGTTGTTTCGATCAGGGCGGTTGGGCTCTTAGAAGCTTCAACCAGGATCAAACGCTACAAGCAAGATCAAACGCTAAACGCTTCCGCCATGGAGCGGCGGGTCACTTTCTTTGTCCAAAGCGACAAAGAAAGTAACCAAAGAAAACGCTTTGGCTGTTTCGAGTCAAAAGCCACGAGTGCGGTGCTTGCGCAGGCAGGTGCCACATTGGGCATCCTGCCCAAGGTGGCACCCGGCGCACGTCCATGTGCGCCGCCCTTCGGGTGTCCTTCGGTCTCGCGAGTTACTAGCGGCGCCAGGCCAGAGCTAAAGCAAGAACGGAAAAGCGAAAACGGAAGCAAAGGCAAAAGCAAAGGCGAAGGAAAGCGACTGCACAGTCGGCAGCAACCGCAACAACGAAACACGACGGTTACGATCGCAGCCGGTGGAGATCAAGGCGATCGGAGCGGAAAGCATCGGGGCTGAAGCCCCTCCTACAACAGACTTCGCGGATCGCGGTGCTGAAGCTACGCGAAAACCATCGCGGCCCAATCACCCTCTAAAACTTCCACCCCACCGTTACCGCCAACCTCCCATCCGCCAACTTCGCATCATCCAACGCCTCCGCCAACTCAGGCCCATAGCTGGACGTGTCCGTGTACTGCAACTCCGCATGCACCGGCCCGAAATCCTTCGTCAATGCCAGCAGGTAATCGTTGTAGCTGTCGCCCGCCGCATCCTCCAGATCGTAATAGCCGATCTGCGCCTTGAGCCCGAAACCGCTTTCGCCCAGCGGCCACTCGCCGCCGGCGTTCCAGTAATAGCCTTTGCCGCCCAGGCCGAAGATGTCCGGCGAGTACGCCAGCCCCACGTGGTAGTACTCGGCGAAACTCAACGTGCCTTCCAGCTCGGTGTAGTCGTAGTCGAACCCCGAACGCGCACCCGGATAGGCGGCGCGGGTCAGGACCACGTCCAACTCGAGGCCGGGGCGCAGTTCGCCGGCCCAGCCGATGTAGCCGTCGAGTTCGTAATGGATGCCGTCGTTTTCTTCGTCGGCGGCGGTGAAGTCGATGCTCGAACCCCACAGGCCGACGTAGAAACCGCTGCGGTGTTCCAGGTTGATTTCGGCCTGCAAGGCCGGGTCTTCCTGGGTCTGCGACACGCCGCGCCAGATGTAGTCGCTGAGCACGCTGACGCCGCCGCGCACCGACCACGGCCGTGCCTCGCCGGTCTCGGCGGCGTCCTGCGCCGCGGCCCACGACGGCGCTAGGGCCAGGGCCGCGGCCATCAGCACGGTGAACACCCGCCGGCGCGGCGCGGGCGAGCGGCGTTGCAAGACGATCGGCATCACGTTTTCTCCCTTCAACGCCGCCGACGGACGGCAGCCGATGACGATACTGCACATCAAACCGACGCAAGGGAACGCGCCGGCGCAGCCCGCGAACGAAAATGAGCAACCCGCTTGCGCAAGATCGACCTCGGGCAACCCACCGGGCCCGGCCCGGGCGCTCACCGCCCCGCGATCGCCCCTTCGCGTTGACACCGCGCGAACAGGCTCCGAACATCCTCGCCAGTACCCGGCCGCCCGTGCCTGCTTCCAGGAGATTCACCGTGAACCTGCGCCTCGCCCCGCTCGCCTGCGCCCTGTTGCTCACCGCTTGCGGCGGCGGCAAGCCGTCCGACGCCGACGCTCCCGCGGCCCCGGCCGGGGCCGAGCAGAAGGTGCTCAACGTCTACAACTGGTCGGACTACGTCGCCGACGACACGGTGAAGAACTTCGAGACCGCCAACGGCATCAAGGTCAACTACGACGTCTACGACGCCAACGAAACCCTGGAAAGCAAGCTCAGCGCCGGCGCCTCGGGCTACGACGTGGTGTTCCCCTCGGCGCGGCCGTTCGCCCAACGCCAGGTCAAGGCCGGGCTGTACGCGGCGCTGGACAAGAGCAAGCTGCCCAACTGGAACCATCTGGACCCGCAGTTGCTGGAGAACCTGGCCGCGATCGATCCAGGCAACGCCCACCTGGTGCCGTACATGTGGGGCACCACCGGCCTGGGCGTCAACGTCGATAAGGTGCGCGCCGCGCTCGGCGCCGACGCGCCGCTGGATTCGTGGTCGCTGCTGTTCGATCCGGCCAACGCGGCCAAGCTGCAGAAGTGCGGCATCACCGTGCTCGACGACGATCAGGAAACCTTCGGCGCGGCGCTGATCTGGCTGGGCCGCGATCCCAACGCCGGCGCCGCCGACGAGATCGACGCGGTGCGCAAGGTCTATTCCGCGATCCGTCCGTTCGTGCGCACCTTCAACAACGCCGAATACAAGGACGCCTTCGCCAACGGCGATGCCTGTCTGGTCATGGGCTATTCCGGCGACATCGCCCAGGCCAGCACCGATGCCTTCGATGCGGCCAAGAAGGCCGGCACGCCGCTGCCGAACCTGCGTTTCGTCATTCCGAAGGAAGGCGCGATCCGCTGGGTCGATGTGATCGCGGTGCCCAAGGACAGCAAGCATCCGGGCAACGCCCACGCCTTCATCAATTATCTGCTCGATCCCAAGGTCGCCGCGCAGATCAGCAATCACGTCGCCTACGCCAGCGCCAACAAGGACGCGACCAGTCTGGTCGATCCGGCCATCGCGCAGGATCAGGGCGTGTATCCGCCCGAGTCGGTGCGCGCCAAGCTGGTCGATCCCAAGTCGCTGCCCGAGGACGTGCAGCGTCAGCGCGTGCGCGCCTGGACCAGCATCAAGAGCGGGCACTGAGCGCGTGTCCGCGCCCGTCCCCCGCTCCGCCGCCGCGCCGGCCGCGCGCGAACCCTGGCGCGATCCGGCCGCGCAGCCGTTCGTGCGCATCGAAGGGGTGACCAAGACCTTCGGCAAGGTCTACGCCTGCGACGATATTTCCCTGGACGTGTACCGCGGCGAGTTCTTCGCCCTGCTCGGCGGTTCAGGCTCGGGCAAGAGCACGCTGCTGCGGGTGCTGGCCGGGTTCGAGTCGCCCGATCGCGGGCGCGTGCTCATCGACGGCATCGACGTGACTGATCTGCCGCCGTATCAGCGCCCGGTCAATATGATGTTCCAAAGCTACGCGCTGTTCCCGCACATGAGCGTGGCGCAGAACATCGCCTTCGGCCTGAAGCATTCCAGTTCCAGCGCGGACAAGCTCGGCGCCGGCGAAATCCGCGACCGCGTGCAGGCCATGCTGGAACTGGTGCGCATGCCGCAACTGGGCAATCGCAAGCCCGACCAGCTCTCCGGCGGCCAGCGCCAGCGCGTGGCCCTGGCGCGTGCGCTGGCCAAGCAACCCAAGCTGTTGCTGCTGGATGAGCCGCTGGGCGCGCTGGACAAGAAACTGCGCGAACATACTCAGTTCGAATTGGTCAGCATCCAGGAACGTGTCGGCACCACCTTCATCATGGTCACGCACGACCAGGAAGAAGCCATGACCATGTCCTCGCGCATCGCGGTGATGGACACCGGCCGCATCGTCCAGGTGTCTACGCCGGCGGTGTTGTACGAATATCCCTCGACCCGCTTCGTCGCCGAGTTCATCGGCGGCATCAACCTGCTCGACGGGCGCGTGCTGTCGCACGACGAAAGCACCGGGCTGTTGCGCATCCAGTGCGACGGGGTCGGCGAGGAACTGCTGGCGCGCCATCCCGATCCGCTGCCGGAAGGTACCGCGGTCGGCATCGCGGTGCGACCGGAAAAGATCGACGTGCACGAGACCCGGCCGGAGGGGATGGAGAACGCGGTGGCCGGCAAGGTTCGCGATATCGCCTATCTGGGCGATGTCTCGATCTATCACGTGCAGACCGAGGCCGGCGCGACCTTGCGCGTGCAGGAGACGCATGTGGCGCGCAGCTCCGAGCCGCATTACGACTGGGACGATACTTTGTGGTTGTCTTGGGATGCGGGGAGTGCGGTGGTGTTGACGTCATGAACGCTTCGGCCGTGAGCGTCGTCGTGGGAGCTGCTGCGAGGGCTCGGTTGTGAGCGCGCGCGAGGAGAGGGAGAAAGACCGGGGGGTTTGGGGTTTCTGGGGTGATGTCGTTTATAACCTCTTCGGTTGGTTCCGCGCCGTAGGCGACGAATTCCGCACCCGCCGCGGCCGCCTGTTGGTCACCGCGATCCCGATGCTGTGGCTGGCGCTGTTCTTCTGCGTGCCGTTCCTGATCGTGCTGAAGATCAGCTTCGCCCAGGCCGTGTTCGGGCAGGTGCCGCCGTATACGCCGCTGCTGGAAACCACCGCCGACGGCGCGACTTCGCTGCGCCTGCATATCGCCAACTACGCCGCGCTGCTGGCCGATCCGCTCTATATCGCCGCGTATCTGAAATCGCTGTTGTTCGCCAGCATCTCGACCCTGTGCTGCCTGCTGCTGGGCTATCCCATCGCCTACGGCATCGCGCGCGCGCCGCGCATGCTGCGATTATTGCTGCTGGTGCTGGTGATCCTGCCGTTCTGGACCAGTTCGCTGCTGCGCACCTACGCGCTGATCGGCCTGCTGCGCGCCAACGGCATCGTCAGCCAGGCGCTGGCGTGGCTGGGCGTGATCGAGCCCGGCGAAGCGGTGCTGCATACCGATCTAGCGGTGTACATCGGCATCACCTACAACTACCTGCCCTTCATGATCCTGCCGCTGGCGGCGACGCTGATCCGCCTGGATTTCACCCTGCTGGAAGCCGCCGCCGACCTGGGCGCGAAACCCTGGCAGGCGTTCGTGCGGGTGACCTTGCCGCTGTCGCTGCCGGGCATCCTCGCCGGCACCTTGCTGGTGTTCATTCCCGCGGTGGGCGAATTCGTAATTCCCGATGTGCTGGGCGGCCCGGACGCGCTGACCATCGGCCGCGTGCTGTGGACGGAGTTCTTCACCAACCGCGACTGGCCGCTGTCGGCGGCGATCGCGGTGGCGATGCTGTTGTTGATCGTGTTGCCGACGCTGTTGTTCGAATACGTGGAAAACCGCCGCGTGGCGCGCGAGGCGCAGTCGTGAACCGGCGTCCGTTCGCGCTGTATACGATGATGGCGCTTGGGTATGCGTTCTTGTACCTGCCGATCGTGTCGGTGATCGTGTTTTCTTTCAGCGGTTCGGATCGCGCCACCACCTGGGGCGGATTCTCGCTGCAGTGGTACGCCGCGCTGGCGCAGAACGAGCAGATCCTGGAAGCGGCGCGGCGCAGCCTGACCATCGCCGCGATCTCGGCCACCGCCGCGGTCGCGCTGGGCACCGCCAGCGGCCTGGCGCTGTCGCGGTTCGGGCGCTTTCCCGGGCGCGGCGTGTTGAGTCTGCTCAACTCCGCGCCGATGGTGATGCCCGATGTGATGCTGGGCCTGTCCTCGTTGCTTCTCTTCGTCGGGCTGCAGCAGGTCTTCGGTTGGCCCGAGCGCGGCATGACCACCATCACCCTGGCCCACATCACCCTCACCGCCTGCTACGTGACCGTGGTGGTGCGCTCGCGCATGACCTCGATGGACGCGAGCCTGGAAGAAGCGGCGATGGACCTGGGCGCGAAACCGTGGCGGGTGTTCTTCGTCATCACCCTGCCCTTGATCGCGCCGGCGCTGCTGGCCGGCTGGCTGCTCGCCTTCACCTTGTCGCTGGACGATCTGGTGATCGCCAGCTTCGCCTCCGGCCCGGGTTCGACCACCTTGCCGATGCTGGTGTATTCGAAGGTGAAGATCGGGGTGACGCCGGAGATCAACGCGCTGACCACGATCATCGTGATGCTGGTGACGATCGGCGTCACCGTGGCCGGCGTGCTGATGCACCGGCGCGAACGCAAGCTGGCGCGCGCCGGCGACTGACCGCGCGCGCCGGCGGCCGACCGCCAGCGCAGATGTGCCGCATCGGCGCGAATGCCTACGCGCTCACACGCATTCACGTGCATGCAACAGCATCGACACGTGCACCTGTTCTCCTATCGACGGGGAAAGGAGCGCCCGCGACACACCGCATTGCATTAACGGGCCGCCGCCGGCACGACGCGGCCCTTTGGCCACCCATCTGCAGCTATCTGCGGCCGCCCGACGCGGCCGTTGCCATGCCCGAACGTCTCCACTCCCCGGGATGCGACACATCCACGCCGGACTCATTCCAACTTCCTAAGGAGATACGCAATGGACTACGTAATGCGCGCCGCTGGCGCCAAGCTTCTCGTCATCGCCGCCGCGCTGGGCCTGGGCCTGCTGGCCGCCCCGCAGGCGCACGCCGCCGGCCAGTGCAAGACGGTGAACTTCTTCCCGGGCGTGGTGCAGGTGTACGCCACCGTGACCACCGACGCCAGCGCCGGCGACAACGCGCTGTGCAGCGCCAGCGTCGCCTGCCCGGCCGGCACCAACAAGGTCGAAGTGTTCGGCGGCGGTCTGTCGTCCTCGCCGAATGCCTACGTGGCCGTGGAAAACACCGCGCACCTGAGCGGCGGCGAAGACATCATCGCCAATTGCCAGACCACCAACGTCGGCACCCGCAAGGGCGTCACCGCCAGCACCTGCAACAACACCGTCGTCGCCGCTCCGGAAAAGGGCACCGCGACCAGCTCGCTGTGCAGCGTGTTCGTGGATGCGCCCGCCGGTTCTTCGGTCGGCGCCAACGCCACCTGCTTCTGCGGCACCTGAGTCGAATCGCAGCGGCTTCGCCCCTGCCAGGCTCCCCGGTTCGCCGGGGAGCTTTTTTTTCGTCCGCGGCCGGGGCGGTGCCGGCGGCTGAAACGAAAAAGCCCGCCGGTCGTGCGGCGGGCCGCTGTCGATCCTGTCGATACTGCGACATGAAACCGAGCAGTTGATGCAATTGTTGATCGCGGTGTTGACGCCGACGCGGAACACCGCGTTTAGCCGACGGCAACGTTTGCGTCAGGCGGCCGCGGCGGAACCGGCGGCGGCGATCAGAACACCGGCGAGGGCGATGCGGGAAAGCGCGTTGTGATGCACGTAACGTCTCCTGTCCATAGAAGAGGTAGCACGGCGGCGTCCATCAACCCGTTGCGCGCCGAGCGTGAGCTGATGGGTCGATCGTGTTGCGCTGTCGCCGGATACCGCGGCGGCCGGGCTTCGTGCCCGACCGCCGTATCCGTTAGTGCATGGCGCGGCGGCCCTTGCCGCCGCGCCCGGGTGGATCAGTTGACGCAGCCGTTGATCGCGCTGTTGACCAGACCGCGGAAACCGGCGTTGGCGCTCAGGTAGGAGTAACCGACCGGCAGGGCCGGACCGGTCGGAGCGCCCGAAGCGTTGACGGTGTAGTAGGTCTTCAGCAGGTTCTTCAGCGCCGTCGCCTGGGTGGCGGCGTGACCGCTGTAGTAGGTGTTGATGTAGGTGAAGGCGACGATCGGATACGCGTTCGACACCGTGGTGCTCGGCGGAACCAGCTTGAGGCAGTTCTGCTGCGCGGTGGTCAGCGGCGGGGTCGCGGTCGGGATCAGGTTCTGGGTCGCGCCGTCGAGCACGCGGGCCTGGACCAGGCTACCGGTCGCCAGGTTCAGCGACGCCGGCAGGCCGGTCGGGTTGTAGCCGTTGACGGTGGCGTAGTTCGCGGCCTGCGCGATCACTTCGGCCAGGTCGGCATAAGCGATCGTGCCGTCGGTGGACTTGACGGTGCTCACCACGCCGCCGTTGCCGTTGGCGCCGATCCAGCCCGCGCCCGCGCCGCCGACGGCGGTGGCGAAGTTCTGGTTCGGGGTGACGGTGATGCTCCAAGCCGAGCAAGCGGTGGCGAGGTAGCTGGAGAACGCGAACGAGGTGCCGCTGCCGTCGGTGCGATAGACGACCTTGATGGGGCCGCTCACGCCGCTCAGGCCCAGGGCCGGGTCGTTCCAGGTGGTGATGACCTTACCGAAGATCTTGCAGACCTTCTCGGCGTTCAGGGCCAGCAGGGCCGGGACGCCGGCCTTGTTGTACGGAACCGCGACCGCGCCGGCGAGCACCGGGATCTGCGTGATCGCACCGCGGGTGGCGTGCATGTTGGTGTTGAAGGTCGTGTAGTCGGCGGTGCTGGTCGGCGAGTCGGTGCCGATGAAGTCCGGGGTTGGCGACAGCGCGCTGAAACCGGTCGCGGGGGTGCTGGAGGCGTCGCCGCAGGCGCCGGTGGCGACCAGGGTGTCCTGGTTCAGCACCTTCTTGCCGGTGCCGCTGCCGGTCTGGCAGTACGACAGGCCGTCGGTGGCGGGCGTGGCGAAGACCGGGATCAGACCGGCGTTCGGGCCGGCGGCGTTGTTGCTCAGACCGGCGACCGAGAACGCGACGGCCGGCGTGGTGACGCCGGCGGCGCGCGACAGGCGGGCTTTGGGAGTGGTGTAGTTGTAGGCGTCACCGACGTAGGCCGGAGCCGGGAAAGTGGCGCCGCCGCCGTACAGATCGGCGGCCGTGGCGGAACCGGCGGCGATGACCAGCGCGGTGGCGAAAGCGATGCGGGAAAGCGAGAGCGTGTTGCGATGCACGTGACTTCTCCTAGAAGAGGTTGTGTGGCGTGTATCCGACTAATCCATTTAGCGATGTGTTGCGTCCATTAATTTGCTATCCGACGCCTGGCTAGATTCGCTGGCGTGTGTTCCATGGCGACGACCGCGCGGGTACACATTTGTTACTCAAGAAACCTCGCATTGAACGTGCGACGCGATGCGCATTTACGCGGCATTTTTCTGTCGAATTATTTTTAATGTCATGCGATCGGGGCTTGCGTGACAGTGGGCGTGACGGCTGTCATCTCACGATCAGACGCGTCCAGGATCGTCATGGGATTGACGTGTCGTTTCGCGTTGCGACTGCGCACTGATTGCGCATGGTTTTGCGGTGATGCGACAGGCGTGTGTGCGCGGCGGTGGAATGCGGCGCGTGGTGATATCGATAAGCGGCGGTTGTTTTTGCGTGCAACTGCTACTTCGAGTAGTACGCGGCTCAACTGGTGATCGCGATTGTTTGGCGCACGCGGCTTTGCGACATGAAGTGCGCGTGATGACTGTGCGGCGCTTGTAATTTTTCTATGCGGCACTTTCGGAGCGGTTGACCGGGCTGTTGTTGCAGTTGCAGTTGCAGTTGCAGTTGCAGTTGCAGTTGCAGTTGCAGTTGCAGTTGCAGTTGCAGTTGCAGTTGCAGTTGCAGTTGCAGTTGCCGTTGCCGTTGCCGTTGCCGTTGCCGAGATTCTGCTTTGTCTCGGCTTTGCTGTGGTTCGGCTTTTCTTTTGTTGTTGCCGTTGCTGGGCGCGGCTAGTAACTCGCGAGACCAGGGACACCCGGAGGGCGGCGCACATGGACGTGCGCCGGGTGCCACCTTGGGCAGGATGCCCAATGTGGCACCTGCCTGCGCAAGCTACGTACTCGTGGCTTTTGACTCGAAACAGCCAAAGCGTTTTCTTTGGTTACTTTCTTTGTCGCTTTGGACAAAGAAAGTGACCCGCCGCTCCATGGCGGAAGCTTTAGGCGTTTGATCTTGCTCTCGCTCTCGCTCTCGCTCTTGTTCTTGCTCCCGCTCTTGCTTGAGGCTTCTTTTGCTCGTCATTCCCGCGAAAGCGGGAATCCAGTGACTTCAGGCGTTCTCGCACGAAAAGCACTGGATTCCCGCTTTCGCGGGAATGACGGTAGGAAGGTATCTGCGGATCTGGCGGGTTCAATCCAGGCCTTCAGCGTCATCTCTCAGGTCGTCATTCCCGCGAAGGCGGGAATCCAGTGACTTCAGCGCGACCCTTCCCCGTCGTCATTCCCGCGAAAGCGGGAATCCAGTGACTTCAGGCGTTCTCGCACGAAAAGCACTGGATTCCCGCGTTCGCGGGAATGACGGTAGGTAGCTGCGGATCTGGCGGGTTCAATCCGAGCCTTCAGCGTCATCTCTCAGGCCGTCATTCCCGCGAAGGCGGGAATCCAGAGACTTCAGCGCGACCCTTCCCCGTCGTCATTCCCGCGTTCGCGGGAATGACGGTAGGTAGGTATCTGCGGATCTGGCGGGTTCAATCCGGGCCTTCAGCGTCATCTCTCAGGTCGTCATTCCCGCGAAGGCGGGAATCCAGTGACTTCAGCGCGACCCTTCCCCGTCGTCATTCCCGCGAAAGCGGGAATGACAGTAGGTGGGAGTGCGCAGGGCTGGTTGTTTCGATCAGGGATGTTGGGCTCTTAGAAGCCTCAAGCAAGATCAGAAGCTTCGAGCAAGACCAGAAGCCTCAAGCAAGATCAAACGCTAAACGCTTCCGCCATAGAGCGGCGGGTCACTTTCTTTGTCCAAAGCCACAAAGAAAGTAACCAAAGAAAGAGCTTTAGGCTGTTTCGAATCAAGAGCCACGAGTGCGGTGCTTGCGCAGGCAGGTGCCACATTGGGCATCCTGCCCAAGGTGGCACCCGGCGCACGTCCATGTGCGCCGCCCTCCGGGTGTCCCTGGTCTCGCGAGTTACAAGCTGCGCCCGGCAACAGCAACAGCAACAGCAACAGCATGATCAGAAGCAAAGGCATTCGAAGCGACTGCACAACAGCAGTCGCGGCCAGGAACTACAGTAATCGCAGCAACGACCCCCTACCCCCCCCACTCACGGAGGCGGCGGATTCATGCACCGACTGTCGTCCACCCCGCAGCGCCCGAACCCGATCACCTGCACCGAGATCAACGCCGGAATATCCCGCGTCGCCACCGCCGGCCGCTGCTGCGCCATCGAGTCGGCCGCCGCGTCCACGCCCGCGTTCGCCGACGATGCCGCCGCCAACGCGCCGCCGTCCACGCCGCGCGCCACCGGGATGCCGATCGAATCGCCATCGACCTGGATGTTGTCCGCGTTCGCCACCGTCTGCGCCGCCAGAATCAGATTGCCGCTGATGCGAATGCCCGCATCGCCCGCGTCGATGGTGCCGCGCGGCGCCACCAGCACCGCGTCGGCGGCCTTGCCGCCCGGCAAGGTCTGCAAGGTCGCGATGCCGGCGCCGGTCACCAGACCCTTCGCGTCGATCCGGCAGTAATTGTCCAGATCGCAGTCGTACGCCACCGGCGGCTTGTCGGACGATGTCTTCGCGCCCTTGCCCGCGTTGATGTCGCCGTTGGAACTCCAGATCAGCATCTTGCCGCCCTGCTGCGTGAAGATGCGGCTCTGCGCCAGCAGCACGCTGCGGTCGGTGAAGATGCCAATGTCGCCCTGCTCCAGGGCCAGGATGCCCTGCTGGTTCGGGCCGATCCGCACCGCGCCCTGGCTGTCGCGCACCAGCGGCGGCGCGCTCACGCTGCCGACCAGCACGTCGCCGCCCGGGCCGAGGATGCGGATGTCGCCGCCGCGCTGGGTCTGGATGGTCGAGCCGCGCATGTCCAACTGGCCGGTCGCGACCAGGCGATCGGCGCCGTTCGCGCCGCCCTCCAGACGGTTGGCGGTGTAACCGGCCGCGGCCGGGAACAAGGTGTTGATCGCCTGATAGCCGAGCGAATACTTGCCGAAGTTCGGGCTGGCCGGATCCTTGTTTTCCTTGCCGGCGCGTTCAAGCACGTCGAGAAACACGCGATCGACCAGCAACTGGCGCTGCTCGGCCGGCTGCTGCAGGAACGCCTGCCAGGCCTGCTCGACGCTCATCGGCGCTGCGTCCGCGCCAGTGCCGCCGCGTTGGCGGCGATCGGCGTCGAGCTGGGCGACGAAAGCCACCAGCCACTCGCGGTATTTGTTCGCATCATTGCTGGACGGGTCCAGATAGCGCTGCGCGAACGCATCGGTGGCCACGCCCGGGCCGACGCCGAAGCGCACCACGATGTCGGCGCCTTCGTTCGGCAGACCGGCGTTGTCGCGATTGCCGATGGTGCGCACGCCGCCGCCGTCGCTGTTGAGCGAACCGTTCTGGAACGCCTCGTTGGCCGAGGTGATGCGGCCGAAGTTGCGCCCGGCCTGCAATTCGAAGGTGCCCGGGCCGCCGAGCTGCAGCCACGAGTAGTTGGTGTTGACCGCGCCGCCGGCGTTCGGACGCAGCGGGTTGTTGTACAGATCGCGGCCGGCCTCGATCCGGGTCAGATCCGATTCGCGATAGTTCTGCCCGCGGAAGTTGAGATCGACGATGTCGCGGCCGGCGCGGATCGAGGCCGGCTTGGGCACGTCGATGGTCAAGGGATTGAGGCTGACGCCGTCGCGTTGGCGGCCGCTGACGATATCGCCGCCGGCGTACAGCCGCACCGGATCGGCATCGTCGCGATGCAGGTTGGCGCGGTAGCTGCGCTCGCTGCCGTTGCTCAGCACCATGTTGGTGAACACCAGCGGCCCGTTGCCTTCGCCGAGCAGCTTGCCGATCTGGTTGTCCACGCTCGGCATCCAGTTCGGGTCGAGATCGATCAGGCTCAGGCCCTGTCCGCGCGGCAGGCGGTCGGCCGACAGCAGCAGGTCGCCGCCGGCCAGCAGGCTGAGCTGGCCGCGTTGCGATGGGAACAGCGCGCCGCCGTTGTTGAGGGTGATGTCGCCGTCCATCGCCGTGGCCAGCACCCGGCCCGGCAGCGCCTGCATGAAGATCGGCTTGATGCGCACGTCGTAAGGCTTGCCTTCGAAACCGCTCAGGCGCAGGCCGTAGGAGAACAGCGCGTCGCCCACGTTCAAGGTGTCGAAGGCGATCGAGCCGGCGACCGAGAACACGTTGAGTTCGGCGTCGCTGCCATAGGCCTGCGAATCGCCGGTCACGCCATCGGGCGTGGTGACGTAGGACGGATTGAGCACCCGTCCCAGTTCCACGTCCTGCGCCGCCTGCACGCGGATGCGCGCGTCCTGCATCGCCAGGATCGGCGCCACCGGCGTATCGAGTTGCAGGCGGTCGCCGCTGTCGCTGAAGTACACCGGCGCCTTGAAGTCGAAGGCCGAGCCGATGCGGCCGCCGGCGCGCAGGTCGCCTTCGCCCTTGGCGACGAAGTAATCGCCGCCGAGCAGATCGCCGCCGGCGTCCACGCGCAGGTCGCCGCCGCCGAAGCTGCGCGCGGTGCCGCCGCCCTGCTTGCTCCAGGTGGTCGGCAGCGACACGGACAGTTCCTTGATGTCGCGGCCCGCGCTCACCGATACGTTGCCGCCGACGCTGAGCAAACCTTGGGCGAAGCCGCCGAAGTTGATCGACGACGCCAGCACGGTGCGGCCGTCGTCGCTGAGGGTGTTGCCGCTTTGCATCCACGGCCACCAGTACTGGCCCAGATAGGTGCCGGCGATGCCGCTGCGGGTGCCCTGCTCGTTGTCGAAGATCCGGCGGTTGCCGACGATGTCGCGGCCGGCGCTGAGGATCAGGTCGCCGGCGGCTTCCGGATTGACTTGCCCGGTGACCATCAACTCGGGACGGCCGGTGCCGAGCGCGCTGATCTGGCCCGGGGTCTGCGAAGCCGTCGTGCCTTCGCCCGGACGGCCGGCGGTGTAGACGCTGGCCGGCGCGTCGGCGTCGTCCAGCTTGATGTCGCGCGCGGCAACCAGTTCGATCTTGCCGGTGCCGGTGCGCAGCACGTTGGGCAGCAGCAGTTCGCGGCCGCCGGAGCGCGCCACGGTGGTGTGGCCGGTGAAGCGGATATCGGCGGCGACCGCCTGCGCGCGCAGCGCGGTCGGCGCCGCGCTGGCGCTGTCGGCGCCGGCGATCAGGCGCAGCGAGCTGCTGTCGCCGCCGGCCAGGGTGCGGCTGGCGAACGGCGCCGGATTCGACGCGGAGGCTTGCAGGCTGGGCGTGCGGTCGTCCGGGCCGATGCGCGGCAACAGCGCGCCGGGGACCGGCAGCTTGGGCGACTCGTAACCGAGGAACTCGCCGGTGCCGTAGAACGCGTTGCTGGCGATGGCGACCACGTACTTGCGATACGCCACCAGGTAAGCGTCGTAGTCGGCCGGCGAGGTCGGCGCCGGCGGCGGCTGCAGGGCCGGATCGGGTGAGGTGCCCGAGGAGATGTCGTAGAAGGTCTGCAGGAACTGCAGCAGGCTGCAGGCGTAACCGCAGAAGTTGCCGTCGGCGGCGAAGGTCGGATCGGGCTTGGACAGCTCCTGCATCAGCTGGTCGTACTGGCCGTAGTACTGCGCGATCTGCTCGGCGCTGTACTGGCTCGGGTCGGGTTCTTGCGGCAGCGTGATGTAGATGCCGTCGAGCGAGGTCAGGCCCTGGCTTTCGACGATGCCGCGATACAGCGCATTGCTGCCGTCCAGCGTGCCGCTGACGCCGCCGGTGAGTTTGCTGAAATCGTAGAAGCCGTCCGACACGCTGGCGGCGACTTCGATCTCGCCGACCGCGCGCAAGCCCAGCACCGGCGCGTTGTCGCCGTAACGGAAGTCCAGGCGCTGGTTGGTGCCGGAGTTGAGGTTCCAGTTGGTCAGCACGCGGATCGCGCCGCCGTTGATGCCTTCGTCGGGATTGCGCAGCTCGATGCCCGGACGCGCGCGGAAGTTGCTCACGCCGGCGAAGCGTTGTTCGAAGGTAAAGCCCGGGCTCTGCACGAAACCCATCAGCGTGCCCGGCAACGGCGCGTCGGCGGGACTGCCGTCGCGATAGCCGTAGAAGCTGCGGTGGGCGGCGTTGGCCGCGTCGGGTGCGAAGTAATGCTTGCTCAGGTACTGGGCCAGTTCCTGCGCGTTCTGCGGCGCCGCCAGGACATTGCCGGCGGCGTCGGTCCACTGCCCCGCCAACAGCTTGCCCTGCGCGTCGTACCAGCCGGCCGGATCGACGATGCCGTCGAAATGCAATTCCGGATGCGCTGGGTCCTGCGCGTCGGCCGCGCTCCACACCGCATAGGCTTCCAGGCCGACTTCGCGCGCGCCGCGGATCGAGGCCGGGTCGGCGATGTCCACGCGCACGTCGCCGTCGGTGAGCAGCGGCGCGCGCAAGTCCACGCGTCCGCCCGACAGACCGCCGGCGCGGCCGCCGGACACGTCGAGCACGGCGCCGGCGCCGATGCGGATCGCGCCGGAGTCTTCGCGCTGCACGTTCTGGTAACCGTAATTCGAATTCAGCGTGCCGTCGCCGACGCCGCTGACGCCGATGCGGATTTCGCCGCCGCGGCGCTTGGCGTCGCTGCCGGTGGCGATAAGGCGCCCGTCCACGTCCACGCCCTGGCGGCCGTAGAGTTCGATCGTGCCGCCGGACGTGCCTGAGGCGTCGATATCGCCGGCGATGTTGACGTGGCCGTTGCCGGCATCGCTGCCGCGCACGCCGGCGCCCGCGTCGGCGATCAGGCTGACCTCGCGCGCCTTCAGGCTGTGTCCGGCCGACAGGCTCAGATTGCCGCTGCGCGTGCGCACGGCGATGCGCTGGTCGATGCCGCTGGCGGCCAGGCGCTGCGCCAGCGGGTCCAGTGCCAGCGCCTGCGCGCTGTCAAGTTCGATGCTGCCGCCGCGGCCGTTAGCGCTGCCGCCGCGCAAGGCGCCGGCCAGATCGATCGCGCCTTCGCCGGCGATCGCGCGCAGCCCGCCGGCGTCGCCGCCGGAGGGTGCGGAGAAATCCAGCAACGTGTTCGCACCCAGGCTCAGCGAGCCGTGGTCGGAACCCAGCTCGATGCGGCCGGCCGGCGGCAACAGCTTCTGGTCGAACAAGGTCTTGCCGCGCGAGGACACGTCGAGCGTGGCGCTGCCGTCCAGGCGCACATCGCCGCTGGCGTTGAGCTTGATGCGGCCGGCGTTGGCGCGGATCAGCGCGTCGCCGACGATGCTCCCACCGGACAGTTCGATCGCCCCGCCCTGCGCGCCGTCGGCGGCGACCGCGCCGGCGCCGCGTGCCAGCGAGATCTCGCCCTGGCTGCTCAGGCGCCCGTCGGCGGCGGCGTCGGCCTGGATCAGCGGCGCGCGCAGGCTCAGCGGCGCGGCGCCGAAATCGAAGCCGCCCTTGCCGCTGACGGCGATGCGCTGATCGGCCTGGACATCGACGCGGCCGAAACCGTCCAGCGATTTGTCGCCGCTGCCGAACACCACTTCGCGTCCGGACAAACTCAGCGTGCCGCCGCTGCCGGACTTGGCCGCGACGGAGGCGCCGAGTTCGTTCGACAGGCTCAGGCGATCGGCGCGCAGACGCACGTCGCCGCCGTCGCCGGCGAAGGCGGCCGCGCTCAGGGCCAGTTCCTGCGCCACATTCACATCGACCTTGCCGTGGAATTCCATGCGCCCGTAGCTGCGCAGGCCGATGCGTTGCGCATCGGCGAAACCGGCCAGGGTGTTGCGGCCGATCACGAAGCCGTCCAGATCGGCGGCGGCGCCGTCGCCAGCGAATACGATCAGGCCGCTGTTGGCCTGCACGTCGCGGCCGTGCAGCAGGGCCCGGCTGTCGATCAAGGTGTTGCGCGCCGCGTCCAGGGTCAGCGAGGCGCCGCCGTCCACGTTCGCGCCGGCGTCGATGGCGAGCACGCCATGGCTGTTCTCAAGCGCAGGCAGATTGCGCCGGCGCACTTGCGCGGGGCCGGCGTTGGACACGCGCAGCAAAGCGCCATCGCCGCTGCGTCCGGCCTGACCCGGTTGGCCCGGCTGAGCGGCGATAGCGTCTTCGCCGATCAGCAGCGGCTTGTCGCTGCTGCCCGGAAGCTGGCCTTGCGCGCTCAACACGCTGCCTTGCGACACACGCACGTCTTGCGTAGCCACCAGGGTGATCTCCGGCGCCTTGAGCGCGGAGCCGGCGTCGTTGTCGAGCAGCACGCTGTCGGCGCGCACGTCCACCGCCACGCCGTCGGCGCGATCGCGGCGCTGGCCGCCGATCAGCAGGCTGCCGGCGCCGAGACGATTGAGTTTGTCCGCGTCGAGTTGCACGTAGCCATCGCGCGCGGCATGGCCGGCGCCGAGGATCTGGATCGCCTTGGCGGCGATGTCCACCTGCGCGGCGGCGCCGCCCGGCGCGGCCGCGGCTTTCAGGCTCGCGCCCAGGTCCAGGGTCTGGCCGGCGTTGAGCACCAGTTGGCCGCCGTCGCGCGGCAGTTGCGGCGCGACCGCGCCGGCGCGCTGGGCGCGATCGGTGAAGAACTTGTCCGCGCTGGTCGTAGCGTATTGCGAGTAACGGCTCCAGGTGTCGTGCGATTGCACTTCGAAGCTGCTGGCGAGCGCGTCGCGCGCGCCGCTCAGCGCATCGACCATGTAACCGGCGACCACCGCGGTGCCGTCGGGCGCGATCACCGCCGGGCCCGACTGGCTGTCGCGCGCGCCGCTGCGCTGGACCACGCGGAACGCGCCCGGCAAGGTCGCGTAGCGGCCCGGCAGCAAGGTGTAGACGCCGTCGGGCAGGCCCGGCACGCCGCTGATCTGCACTTGCTTGCCGACCGCGACGCTGCCGAAGTTCGGATCGTTCGGCGCCACTATCGGCTGCGCGCCCGGCACGATCGCGTAGACCTCGCGTTCGTCCGGATACAGCGGCACTTGCTTGGGCGTGCCGTCGGCGTAACTGGTGTTGTAGCGCGACAACACGTCGCGGCTGCCGCCGGTGCCGGGCACCCATTCCACCGCCTGCAGATCGCCGCCGCCGGACAGATCGATGACGGCGCCGTCGGCCAGCGACATCGAAGAAGCGTCCAGGGTGATCTGCTTGCGCGGCGGCGCGGCCAGATCGGTTTGGGTGGCCGAGGCCTGCCATTGCAGACCATCGACGGTCACGCCGTAAGGCACGACGCGGCCGTCCAGCGACACCGAGGTCAGACTGCCGGGCTTGAGTTCGACGCGTTGGGTGGCGGTGAGGTTGACGTTGCCGAACGCAGCGCGGCTGTCGGCGTTGTTAGGATCGGCGACGCCGAGCAGGATCTGCCCGCCCGGCGCGCGCAGCACGCCGCCCTGTTCGATCGCGCTCGCGTCCAGCAGCAAGGCGCCGCCGGCCGACAGCGGCGCGGCCGCGGCGGCGCCGTTGCCGGCGATGCTGATGCGGGTAGCGTCGCGCCCGCCGGCGCCGTCGGACGCGCCGAGCGCGCGGATGATGAAACGCTCGCCGGTGCCGGGATACAACTGCGCGGCGCGGAAGCTCAGATCGCCGCCGGTCAGCAATTGTCCGGGCAGATCGGCCGGCAGGGTCGCGCCTTGCGGCACGAAGGTGCGGAATTCGGCCGGCGTGTAGAAACGGATATCGCCGGCGCTGTCGAAGTTCGCGACCTTGATGCCGTCCAGGCGCACTTGACCGGCGAAATCGATGAAGCCGGCGCTGACGTCGAGACGGTTGTCGCCTGGACGCGCCGGATCGGCCAGCGGCGCGGCGCCGCGGCCGATGCCGCGCAAGCCATTGAAGGCCACGTACTGCGCGCTCAGCTTCGCCTGCGCGGCGGCGGCCTCGGCGCCGGCGGGACGTGGCGCGGAGCGCACGCTGTAGCCGCTGGCGTTCATGACCAGCGCGCGGTCCAGGTGCAGATCCACATTGCCTTCGAACACGATCGGCACGTAGGCGATACCGCCAGGACGGCCGATCTGCAAGGTGTCCACGCCGCTGCCCTGCAGGCGGTCGGCGCCGAAGCGCAATTGCCCGGACGGCGCGACGCGGTCGGGTTCGATCGCATCCCCGGGACGCGCCGCGGCGGCGAGGTGCGAGCCGCCGGCGTCGATCACGAACTCGCTCGCGTTGAGCGCGCTGAAGCTGCCATCGCCGAGCGGACGCTGGTTGTCGCCGAGCGCGACCAGTTCGAGCACGCCGCCGCGCGCCTGCGCGGCGCCGCCGTGGGCGCTGATGTCGCCGTCGAAGAACAGGCCGGCGGCGGCGCCGATGGTCAGGCTGCCGCCGTCGCTCCACACCGCGGTCGGCCGGAACGGATCGCGGCCGGGCGCGGCGACGCCGTCGCGCACTTCGAAACTATCGGCGGCGCCGTCGAGCTTGAGCTGCGCGCCCTGCTCGACCACCACGTAGCCGCCGTCGTTGCTCAAGACGATCTTGCCGCCGTCGAGCAACTTGCCGTCGCGCGGCACGCTGCCGTCGGCGCGCGGCTTCAGGGTCGTGTCGATCAGGGCGATGCCGGACACGTCCAGCTTGCTGTCGGCGCCGAGCCACACCGACTTGTCGCGCGACCAATACTCCTGCGTGATCTCGCCCAACGGCCTGGACAGGCCGTCGGTGGTGGTATCGCCGGACAAAGTGATGCTGCCGCCGCGCGCGCTGATTTCGCCGAGCACGGTGACCTGGCCGCGCGAGCCCAGGCGCACGTCGCCGCCGGCATCCACGCTCAGGCGCGCGCCCTGCTCGACCCGCAACTCATCGCGCAGTTGCGCCAGCGGCAGGTTCGGCGAAGCGGTGCCGACCGAGCCGCCGGCGGCCATGGAGAAATCCGCCGCCGTCCGATGCGCATCGTCGAGGCGGCCGAACGCGCCGAAGCCGGCGGCGTAGATATCGCCGCCGCTGGCCAGTTGCCGCAGCGCGCCGGCATCGGCCAGGAAGCTGCGCTGCGACACGCGCACATCGCTGCCGGCGGCGATGCTGCCGTCGAGTTCGGCGCGCAGGTCGTAGGCGCCGAAGTCGCCGTCGGCGAAGAAATCCGCGCCCAGGTGCAAGCTGCGCGAGTCGCTCGGCGCGTCGCCGCCGATACGGATGTCGCGCGCGTCCAGGCGCAGCGTGCCGCCGCCGCCCAGGTTGTGCGCGACCAGCGAGTCGCGCGAGAACTGCAGGCGGCCGGCGCCGCCGGCATCGGCGTAGTAGGCCGGCGGGAACGTGGGCTGTATCTCGGTGCCGGCGCCGACATAGGTCCGCAGGCTGATGTCGCCGCCGCGGCCCAGCGCCACGCCGTTCTTCTGCGCCAGTTGGCCGTTGGGCAGGATGCGTCCGCCGCCGGACACGTCCAGGCGCGCGTTCGGGTCGATCAGGATCGAGCCGCTGGCATCGACGAGCGCATCGCCGCTGCCGATGATCTGCTCATGGGTGCGCAGATTGATCGCGCCGCCGTTGATGTGCGCCGCGCCCGTGCGGCCGTCGTCGAACGCCTCGCCGTCGTTGACCCAGGCGCCGCGCGCGAGCAACCGCGCCTGCGCGCCGAGCACGATGTCGCCGCGCTCTTGCGGGCGCTGCGGGATCGGCCGCGACTGCGCTTCCAGATCGATCTGGCCCGACACCGCTTCCAGGGTGCCGTCCACCTGCACCTGACGCCCGTTCAAGGCGATGCTGCCGCCGTCTTCGACCTTGACATGGGCGTCGGCGGCAACCTCGATGCGGCCCCAGCTGTCGCTGAGCGTGATCGAAGAGAACCCGGCGGCGTCGAGCCGGTCGCTCGACAACACCGTGGTGCGCAGGCCGAACGCGTCCTTGGCCGCGGCCGCCAGATCGGCGAAGCGCGAGCTCATGTTGAAGCCGTCCGGCACGTCGGCCACCGGCGCGCTCTGCAGCCGCCAGCGGGTGAATTCGAAACCGTCGCCGGTGGCGATCTTGAGCGAGCCGCCGTGGGCCAGCTCGCCGTTCTTGATCTGATAGCGGCCGGATTCGGCGTCGGCGTGGATATCCCCGGCCAACACCAGACCAGCATCGATTTTGGCCAGGTTGGAATCCGGGGTCAGAGTCACGTTGAGCTGGCCGCCATCGCCGCCGTGCACATAGTCCGGATCGAAATAACTGTCGGCCGAGGTCATCGGAGAAATGAACAGTTCTTTGACGCCCCAGCGCTGGTGATCGAGCAGATAGTCGCCGGCGAAGCCGACGTAGGCGATGTTCGGATCGGCATCGGCCTGACGATAGATGCGGCCGTCGGCGCCGAGCAGGCGCGGCGCGGCGATCATGCCGCCCAGGTAATGCACGTAGCCGCCGGACAGATCCAGCGTGGAGCCCGAGCGCGCGATCAGCTCGCGGCCCTGGATGTTGATGCTGCCGCCGTCGATCAACATCTGGTCGATGCCGCGCAGCACTTGGTCGGCGTAGCCGGCGGCGTTGAGCAGCGGCGTGCCGACCCAGGCGCGGCCGTCGGCGGTCACGCCCTTGTTACGCACGTCGATCGCGGTCGATTGGCGATACAGGCCGCCGCCGCGCAGCAGCGGCGAATCGGCCAGTTCGTTTTCGCCGATGCGCGGAATCTTGACGATGTTGTCCGACATCGGCCGCTGCACATCGGCGATGCCGGCGACGTTGATGGTCGCGCCGCGGTCGATGAGGATCCGCGAGGCGCTGCGCGCGCCGGTGTCGACGAAGACCGCCGCGTCCAGGCCGAACACATCGAGCTTGGCGCCGGGCATCAGCACCAGCGAGTTTTCCTGGAAGAACATCTGCGCCGCGGCCAGGCGCGCGCTGGGCGGCTGGAAGGCCTGATCGGCGCTCTTGGCGCTGGTGGTGGTCTCGCCGTCGTGCTCGGGCAGGATGGTGGTGGCCGACGCACTGCCGAAACGCAGGCGGCCGCCCCGGCTCTGGGTGAAGACTTCGTCGTCCGAGGAACGCGCGTATTCCAGCGCCAGGATCGACAACGTACCCGGGCGGCTCACGCCGGTGGTGGTGCCGACATAACCGTCCTGGGCGATGTCGTAGCCGGTCAGGGTGACGTCGCCGCGCTTGCTGGCGATGATGCCGGTGTTGGTCAGGCGGCCGTAGCCGATTTCGTCCGGCGCTTCGCGCCCCAGGGTGGCGCCGATCAAGCCGAATTCCAGCGCGACCTTGTTCTCGGCGGCGAGCTTGGGATCGCCGTATTGCGCGCCGATCACCGCCGCCAGTTGCACCTGCCCGTCTTCGGCCTGCACGCTGCCGGCGTTGTCGATATTGGGCGCGGCGATCAGGGCGTAGCCGCCGGCGCCAGTCTTGATCTGCGCGCCGGCCTCGATGCGGATGTCGCCGGCCATCGCCGGCCGCGCGCCGCCGCTGTACGCGGCCGCGTCCGAGGTCAGGACGAAATCCGAGCCGTTGCCGCGGCCGATGCCGCCGCTGATGAAGGTGCGGTTGCTGCGGGCGATGTCGTTGTTGAACAAGTTGAGCGAGGACGCCAGCAGCGAACGCGTGTTGACCTGGCTGGTGCCGCCGAACAGCACGCCGTTGCGGTTGAGCAGGTAGACGCTGCCTTCGGCCTTGATCCGGCCGAAAATCTGGCTGGGACGGCCGCTGGGATCGTCGATGCGGTTGAGCGCGATCCAATCGTTGCCGCCGCCGGCCAGATTGCCGCCGCGCTGGTCGAAGTAGACGGTGGTCTGCTTGCCGACGTTGAAGGTCTCCCAGCTCAGGATGGCTTTCTTCTGCGTCTGCTCGATGGTGACGGTGGTGTTGCCGGCATCGACGTTCTGGGTCGGGCCCTTGGCGCCCAGCCACAGCTTGGATTGGCCCAGGCGCGGATCCTCGGCGGAGATCGCTCCGGGTTCGAACTTGACCCCGGCGGCGACCTTGAGCCCGCCCTCGCCCAGCCCGTTGGGCACCCGATTGGCCGCCGCCGAACTGGCCGCAGCCAGGCGCGCGGCCACCTGCGCGGTATCGAGCGCGGCGCGCACCTGCGCGGCCTGCCCGAACGCGGCCAGCGAGCGCTGCGCCATCTGCTGCGCGCGCACCGACTGCAGCCCCTGTTGCTGCGCGCTGCGCGCGGCCTGCGCGGCCGGATCGACGCCGCGGCGCGCGAACGGATTGGGATCGGCGTGCGCCGCGCCGCCGAGCAGCGCCAGCGAAATCGCCGCGCTCAGCGCGAGCAGTCGCACCGGATTGCGCGCACGCAGGGAATTGCGGGATTCGGCGGGCTTGCGGGTCATGACGGCTTCCTTTGCGTGCGGCGTGACGGCGCGGCGATGACGTCGCGCGATGCGACGACGCGGGGATTGGGGACAGGCGTGGTGGTGCGGGCGCGGATCAGAGTCTGGGCGGACGGGTTGGCGTCACGGCCCGGCAAAGCCGCGCGCTGTTGCCCCCTTTGAAAAAGGGGGCGGCGTTCGCGGAGCGGACGCGGGGGATTTGCTGTTGCTGTTGCCTCAATCGTCGTCGGCGACGGTCGATCCAAGCAAAAGCAAATCCCCCCTAGCCCCCCTTTTTCAAAGGGGGGAACTGTTGCGCGATCAAAGGGGAGAACGGTCCCGGCGTCGAAGGGGCGAATGGTCCCGGCGCGACTGAACGACAACGATCCTGCGCCGTGCCATTGCCCCCTTTGAAAAAGGGGGCGGCGTTCGCAAAGCGAACGCGGGGGATTTGCTCTTGATTTTGCCGTTGCCGTTGCTCGAACAAACGCCCCCGCAGCGCACCGACGCCCACCCAACCGGGCGACAACGACAAAGCAGATGGCTGTTCGACTGGACATATCCTCAGCGCACCGGTTTCGGAAACGAAGCAGGAAACGGCTGCGCCGGCCGCTGCGGCCGGACCGACTTGCCGTATTGATCTCCCAGCCGCTGCCGCGTGGCCGCCGGCGTCGCCAAGCCCTGCCCGATCGGCGCCAGGCGTTCGCCGGGCGAATCGGTATTGACCACCGGCGCGGTCTTATCGACTTCGGCTTTCAAGGCTTCGTTGAGACAAGACCACCGCCCGGCCTCGTCATTGCCGATACGCACCTGCACGCACGGCGTGGCCTGCGGCTGCGAGGCCGGCAGCATGCGTTTTTGCGCCTGCGCGGCCGAAGCGAACACCGCGCACACCCCCAGCAACGACAACACCGCCCGAATCGACCGCCCGCACGAACACCGCCGCGCGAACCCGCGCGGCTTCATCGCAACCCGGGCGGCCGCATGCCTCATCAGCTCGACGCCGTCCCGTTACCGGCCGTGCGCGCAGCAGCATCGCCACTGGCGCACTGCGCCGCCTGATCGTGCTGCTGATCGAGCTTGTCCTCCAGCTCGCGCACCCGGTTCTCTTTCTTCACCCGCCCCAACCCCAGCGGCGAGAACCCATGGCCGCGCACCGAATCGATGAAATCCGGATCGCGATACAACTGCGCCAACTCGCGCCCAGCCTGATACACCGCCTCGGTCGCCGCGGCGCAACGCGCCGACTGCGCCTGCACGCTGGCCAGCTGCGCCGCCAGCGCGGCGCGTTCGTGTTCTTTCTGCTGCGCGGCCTGCGCGGCTTGCTGCTGCGCGCTCTGCCACTTCTGCGCATCGGCGCGGGCTTGATCGGACGCCGCCGAGGCCTGCCCGAGCTGACGCTGCAACGCCGTCAGCCGCGCGCCGTCCTCGCGCGCGGGCGCCTTGGCCGAGGCGGCCTTGAGCGCGTCGCGCTCGCGCTCGACCGCGGCGGTGGCGGCCTGTTGCGCGGCCAGCGCGGCTTCGGCGGTGCGCAGGCGTGCGCCGGTGTCGCGCAGCGCATCGCGCAGGCGGGTTTCGTTGCCGTTCTGCGCATGCGCGCCGGAAGCGGCGAACCACAGCGCGGCCAGCAACGGGGCGCTGCGCAGTGCGCTATGACGGATGGGTGGCAAGCTCATGATCCGGGCTCCGTGCTCAGAATTCGGTGTTCAAGTCGATCTGCACCACATCGACCGAGTACGGCGCGCCGCTGACTTCGTTGGCGCTGAGCCAACGCAGTCCCAGCCAGGTGTTGCGCGCCAGGCCCAGCGCGCCGCCGAGGATGAAGCCGCGCGAGTTGGTGCCGCCCAGGTGGAAGTCCGAATCGGTGAAGGCGTCCGGCACCGCGTCCGATTCCAGGCGCTTGTAGCCGATGCTGGCGTTCCAGTCCCAGGCCTTGGCGATCTTCGGCTGGCCGACCAGCAGATTGATGTAATAGCCCATGTCGCCGCCGTCGAAAATGAAGGTGCGATCGTTGGGATCGCGCAGCGGCTTGAAGTTATTCAACGGGCCCAGCGCGCGGATGCGGTTAGCGTCGTACTTGAGGTTCTTGACCACATCGGCCTCAACCACGATCTTGACCGGGTCGAAGCTGGCGATCTCCAGCGCCGCGTGCAGGTTGGCCACGCCGAACTCGCTCGCGTAGCCGAAGTACTGCAACTGCGGGCCGTCGGGCGCGCCGCTGGCCGGGACGATGTCGCGGATCGCGAACATGGTGTTGCCGAACTGCTGGAACTGCGGCCGCGACAGATCGGTATCGCACACGTCCTTGGATGTCGGCGCCACGCACGGCGTGGAGCGCTCGCCGTTGATCTTGTCGAACAGGAAATAGCCCAGGCCCAGCTTCAGGTTGACATCGTCGCTGAACTTCCAGTTGGCGCCGAGCTGCGCGCCGTACAGCCACTTGTCGCGGCTGCTGGCCTTGTCCAGGCGCTGGGTCGAGCCGAAATCGAAATCGGTGTTGAATATCGGAAACGCGCCGACATTGACGAAGGGCTTGAAATCGCCGCCGGTGTCGAACTCGGTCTTGATCGCCACGCCGTCGAAACTCAGGTCGTTGTCGAACAACAGTTCGCTGGTCCAGAACGGATTGGGCGCGCGGCCGATGTCGGCGGTCAGCCAGTCGCTGGGCTTGAGGCGGATGTAGGCGCGATCCAGCCACAGCGAGTATTTGGACAGATTGCCGCCGGCGCCGAGGGTCTGGTTGGTGGACACCGGGCTGCGGTCGCTGCCGGTCGCCATGCGCAGATCCGCTTCCACCCAGTCGGCGATCTGCGCGTGCACGCCCAGCCGTGCGCGCAGACGCATGCGGCCGCGGTTCTTGGTCGTGTTGACGGTGGGCAGCGGATTGTTGAGCGGGTCGTTGACGTCGTAACCGCTGCCGGCGTTGAGCACGCCGAAGTTCGGGAAGTCGGTGTAGTTCTCGCCGTCGTTGAGCACGTCCTCGGCGCGCGCGCGCACGTCGCCGTAGACGTTGATGCGCTGGGTCCACTCCGGCAGTGCGTTCGGCGCCGCCCAGCCTTCGCTCTTGGCCTGCTGGGTGACTTCCGCGCGCAGTTCGTCCTTGATCTGCTGGCGCACCACTTCCGGAATGTAGGGCACGACCACCGCGCCGGGCTGGGTCTGGTACGCAGGCTGCGCCGCGAGCGCCGGCGCCGGACGCGCGGCCGCGCTCGCGGTGGCCTCGGCGATCATGTCGTCGGCCTGCTGACGCGTCATCACGCCCTTGGCCACCAGCAGATCGATGAGCTTGAGGGTGACTTCCGGGCTGATCTTCGACGCGTCCACCGGCGTTGCGGCCAGCGCCGGTGCCGCGCACAGCGCGGCCAGGGCCAGGGTCAACACACGAACGGACGTGCGGCGATGCGGATTGGGCGATGCGGTCATGCGTAAAGTCCCAGTAAGCGAAACAGATAAGCGAAGCGGTCGGGCGCGAATGTCGGTGCGGCCGGTCATCCCGGCGCGATCGCGCCGATGCGCAAATTGATCGGTTGCGGCATTTCCGCCGGCGGCGGCTGCGGCAGCGAGCGGCCCTGCAGCGCGGCGACGATGGCGGCATCGAGTTCGGGTTTGCCGGTGGAGGCGATCACCTGCGAGCGCTGGATCGTGCCGTCGGCGTTCAACCACATCGCCACCGTGGCGCTGTAGCGGCCCTTGCGGGTCTTGTCGGCCTGCTGCAGGTACTGCTGCACCGAGCGCTGCACCATCGAGGCATAGCCGGCATACGGATTACCGCCGCCGCCCTTGCCGCCGATGCGCGTGCCGCCGCCGTTGCCGGCCTGCAGACCGAACTCGTTGCTGCCCGGCCCGGCTTCGGCGGTGAGCGGATCGCCGGGCGGTTCGGGCGAATCTTCCTGCGGCTTGTCCAGCGCTTCGAACGGCGTGTTCTCGACCAGTTTTTCCTCTTCCTGCACTTTGTCCGGTTGCGGTGGAGGCGGCGGCGGAGGTGGCGGCGGCAGGATCACCTGCGTGATGCGCGGCGGCGTGCGCTTGGGCATCGGCCGGCCGTCCTGCATCAGCGACCACACCAGCCAGGCGAGCACGGCGAACACGCCGAGCGCGCCGGCGACGCCGAGCGCGCGCGACAGCCGGGAGGGACGGCCATAGGTCGTGGGTGCGGACATGCGCGCGCGGACCCGCTCAGCCCGCGGCCTGGCGCTGCGACGCCAGTCCGATCGAGGAGATGCCGAGCTTGCTGCACAGGTCCAGCACCGCCATGACCTTTTCGTATTGCACGGCGCGATCGCCGCGCAGGATCACCGGCAACTCGGCGTCGTTGGCCAGCGCGTTGCGCAGCTGCTGTTCCAGTTCGCTCATGCTGACCGGCACCGCGTCGATGCTGACCTGCCCGGCGTTGTCGATCGCGATGACCTTGGTCTTGGGCACCGACAAGGGCTGGCTGGCGCTGGCCTTGGGCAGATCGACCTTGATGCCCTGCACCGCCGCGGTGGTCATGATGATGAAGATCACCAGCAGCACGTAGGCCAGATCCAGCATCGGCGTGATGTTGATGTCGTCGTAAGGTTTCTTGCCCTGGACCTTCACGGCAGCGACTCCGTGGACACGCTGCGCGACAGGTGCGCGGGTACCGGCGCGTCGCCGGCGTAATCCTCCGCGATGCGCTTTTCCAGTTCGTCCACGAACACTTGCATGTCCGCGCCGATCGCCTCGGTGCGGCTAAGCAAGTAGTTGTAGCCGAACAGCGCCGGGATCGCGACGGCCAGGCCCGCCACCGTCGCCAGCAGCGCGGCGGCGATGCCCGGCGCGATCGCGTTGATGTTGACGTCACCCGCCGCGGCGACCGCGGCGAAGGTGATCATCACGCCGACCACGGTGCCGAGCAGGCCCAGGAACGGGCCGCCGGAGATGGCGATGGTCAGCAGCACCATCAACTTGTTCAAACGCTGGCTCTCGCGCACCGCGGCGGCGTCGAGGGCCGAGCGGATGGCGGCGATCGACTGCGTGCGCACCACCGAACGTCCGCCGGCGGCGGCGACGCGGTTGCGCAATTCGTCCAGACCGATCGCGAGCAGGCGGGCGAGATTGGATTTTTCCCCGTTGAGCGGCCCGTCGCCTTCCGCGCCCTTGACCCAGGCGATGTCGTGCAGCGGATATTCGCCGGCGTACTTGCGGAACGCCTGCAGGAAGCGCTCGTTGGCCTTGGAGGTGACGTTGACGAACACGCCCTTGCCGATCATCACCCACCACGAGATCGCGGCCATGAAGCCCAGGATCACGATCACCACCCAGGCATCGACGGTCAGCGCGCTGAACAGGATGCCGAAGTAGTTGTGGCCGCCGTCGCCGGAGCGCTGCTCGACCGGCTGGAACGTCAGCAAGCGCGCGTCCAGGCCCTGGCTGTGCGCGGCGGCCTGGATCAGGCCGAGCGGACGCGCGGTCTTGGAGACTTGCAGTTCGTCGATCAGGCCGATGAAGTTCGGCCGCGCCGCGGCGCCGGCGACGGCGCGTTCGCCGCCGATCAGCAGGCCGGCGTTGGCCAGCGGCAAGGCCGCCGCGACTTCGCCGGCCGGCGCGCCGTTGACGTAAACGGCGAGCTTGTTGTCGGCGGCGCGCACGGCGATGTGGGCCCAGCCTTCGCTGGTGAGCGGTGCGCCGGCGGAGGTGCGCAGCGGGCCCGCGGCGCCGATGGTTTCCGCGTAGATCACGCCCGCGTCCACGCCCACGGTCAGCGCGCCGGGCAGCGAGGCGATGACGCCGGTCGCGTTGGCGCCGGTGGGTTTAATCCACGCCGACAAGGTCAACGGCTGCGCCGCAGCGAGATTCAACGACGACGACGCCGGCACCGTCACCGGCGCCTGACCGTTCAATTGCAGGCCCGAACCGATCAGCGCCGATTCGGCCAGGGTCAGCGGCGCCTGCGCGTTGTTGGCGTAGGCGGTCTGGTCGTTGCCGGCCGTGCCCTGGTTGGCGAAGTGATAGACCGCGATGTTGTCCGCGTCGTAACTGCCCTTGGCGTCGCCGCCGGGCGTGGCCTCGGCATTGCCGAAGTAGACATAGACCGACGAGGCCGCGTTGGCCTCCAGGTTCGGCACGTCCACCCAGGCCAGCGCGACCTGATCGACCAGCCCGTCGTATTTCTCGAAGTGGTACTTCAGCGGCGTGCGGTCGTCGGCGGCGATGAAGCGCACATCGCTGCCGTCTTCCTTCGCGTCGGCGAAGTTGAAGTTGCCCGAATGCAGGCGCACCAGGATCTGGGCGCGGCCGCCGGGCTCGCTGACCGCGGCGCCGGCCGAGGTGGTGTTGAGATCGATCTTGGCCCGGTAGTTCCATTTACCGTCCCACCACGACGCCGCCGATGCCGGCAACGAGATCAGCGACAGGAACAAGCAGACCAGCAACACGCGCAATTGAGTCACGACACTTTCCCCGGAAATATTCGGTATGGCCTGGATGGAAGGGCCTTCAGGCCCGACGCCTTTCGATCCGCCGCGATCAGGCCCGGCGAGCTGAAACAAAAGCGTCGGGGCTCAAGCCCCCGCCACAGGGTTCTTCCTTGCCTGCTTAAAACTCGCCCCAAACCCGCACGCCGAGTTCGATCGAATCGGGCTTGCGGTCCTTGCCGTTCGGACTGGACAGCGGGTGGGACACATCGATGGAACCGTTGAGATGCTCGAACACCTTCAGCGACGCGCCCAGGCCCGCGCTGACCAAGGTCTCGCTGCGCAGCTGATCCGGCAGCCGGTCGTTGATGCGCGCATAACCGGCATCGACGAAGGCGCGCAGGCGCATTTCCTGGAACGCCTCGCCGAGCGAGTCGGCGAACGAGGGCGTGCGCGCTTCCAGCGTCGCCGCCGCGCCCGTGTCGCCGAGCGATTCGGATTCGTAATAGCCGCGCACGCTGTCCAGGCCGCCGATGCTGAATTGCTCGTTGCTGATCAACGGCTCGCCGGCGAACTGGGTCTGCAGGCGCAGCATCAGTTGCGCGTCGTTGGCGAATTTCCACGTGTGCGAGCCCGAAGCGCGCAGGTAGAAGAAATTCGGCTGGGCCTGGAAGCGCTTGGCGTCGAAGGCGGCGCGGCCGTCGCCGACGCCGCGCAGGTTGAACACCGCCGACAAGGCCAGGTCGCTGACCGAATGCTCTTTGATCCAGTCGGCGTTGTAGTTGACGCTGAACGGAAAATACTCGATCGGCACCGAACCGCGATCGGCGCCCTGCACCAGCGCTTCGTTGAAGTCCTTGTAGTCCACGCCCACGCTCAGCGAGTGGAAGAAGCCTTCGCGCGCGGCGAACGAGCGCATCAGGCGCACGCCGGCCAGGGTGCCGTTGCCGATGACGTTGAGATCGCCGACCACGGCGATGTCGCTCTTGCTGCGCACCGCGTAACCCAGCAGCGACCACGGCGATGAGCCGAAGCGCGCCAGGTAGGAAGCCGAAAACACTTCCGCGTCGGCGCGCCGCTGCGGCGCCAGTTGCACCGACAGGCTGGCGCTGTGGCCGCGCTGCCACAGATTGTCGTAGCGCACGCTGGCGGCCACGCGTTGCTCGGTGGTGTTGGCGCTGTTGCGGTTGTTGATCTCGAGCGAGCCGTGCAGCGGCAGTGAATCCTCGACGTTTAGATCGACATCGACGGTGTTCGGCGTGGCGCCAGCCTTGATCTCCGGCGTCACCCGGCGGTCGGGCAGCTGATTGAGGGCGACGATGTCGCGCTGCACGTCCTTGAAGTTGGGCACCGCGCCCTGCGCCAGCGACGGCGCGGCGCGCTCGATGTCGTCGGGCGAGAAATAGTCCGCGCCGTTGACCCGCAGGCGGCCGACCTTCTGTTCGTTGACCTGCAGCGTGACCAGGCCAGTGGACGCGTCCTGTTCCGGGATCACCACGCTGACGGTCGGATAGCCGCTCTTGTCGTACAGCGATTGCAGCGCGGCGCGCGCGGCTTCCACGTCCTGCTCGCTGCGCTGCGGGCCCAGGTGCGGATACACCGCTTTCTCGATATCCAGCGTGGGCAGCTTGGTGTTGCCCAGCACCTGATAGGCCATCACATCGAAACGCGCGAGCGCCGGCGCGGCCTGCGCGCCTTGGGCGGTTTCCTGCGCGTGCAAGCCCGTCGGCCCGAGGAACGTCAGACCAACGGCTGCGATAAGGCGTAGATGCATCGACCCGGAACCATCCCTGTTGCGCCGACCCGGCGAACGGGGTCGGCAGACCGCGTCACGTTAGGTGCGCTATGTGACGATGTTTGAACTACTGCATGACAAGGCACACGAATGCGGTCATGCGCTTGTCAATCGCAGGCACCGAATGTCACAAGTCGCTGCGATGACATCGGAATTACGCAGCACGTCACTTGTCATCTCATTCGCGGATGAGCGGTATCACACAGGTGAGAAAAGGCGCGCGTTGCGGTTGCGCGGTTTCGATGTCGATCGACCGCGTTGGCGGTTGTGTGGTTCGCGCTTGCGTCTTCGGTGTTGTGCACCCGATTTCGAACTCGCGAGTGCGAGTGGCGCGCGCTGATTCGTCGGATATTTTCGCGATCGTCGGCGCATCGCTCGCAAGTCGCGCTGGCGAGAATCGAAGACGATCGATGGCGTTGGCGAGGCGGTTGCCGGTAGCGGCCGACGTCGCAAACATCAGCATCGCCGTCGACATCGACTCTCGCCATCCGCAATCGCAACGCGCACTGCGCGCTGTCATGCAGGTCGGTTCGCAGACCAGTTTGGGCGCAGCAAGGTCACCGCGGCACGCGCGGACGGCCCGATTTCGATAAGACAAAGCCAAGTCCGTGACGAAGGCCGTCGCCGTCGTGTTTCATCACCGGAACATATTCGTGAAGGCACGAATCATGCAGACACGATCGGCAGCCGTAAGCCGCCGATGCGGCGCGACCGTCGCGGTCGCGCCGATGAAGCCCGGGGCCGCCCGCGAACCGGGCGGCGGGCTCAGTTGACCGCGGAGGGAGCGGCGGCGGACTTGGCCGCGTCCTGCTGGGCCAGTTCGGACAGGCGGTCGAGATTGCGCATCGACACCAGGTGGGTATAGATCAGGCCCATCGCGCCGGAGCGCAGCAGTTCCGGCAGCACCGCGTCGTCGAGCTGCAGCAGGCGCTCTTCCGACACCACGTAGACGCCGCCCAGCTCGCGCTGCGGCTCGCCCTCGCCGCCGAAGCGGATCACCTGCTGGTCCAGCAGGTTCAGTTCCTTGAGCCTGGCGGTGAACGCGGCGGTGCGCTTGAACTCGCCGTGCAGGTCCTGCAGGAAGGTCATCGCGCGGCCGAGGTTCTCGCTGTCGTCGCCGTTTTCCTGGAACAGCGCGTCGCCCTCTTCTTCCGACAGGCCGTCGTAGGACATATCGACGCAGACGGTGACCGTGCCGCTGTCGCGGTCCTCGGCGAGCATGAACGGATATTGGCGCAGGAACGCCGGCACGTAGCCGCGTTTCCAGCGCGCGTTCTCGTCCACGTACAGGTTCTGCTGGTTGCGCAGCCCGACCACGACCGCCGGCAGGAAGTCGCCGTTCTCCAGGCGCGCGAACACGATCGCGTACTCGGAGGCGGCGTGCGGGAATTCGACCGTGGTCAGCGGCACCGAGTTGAGCTCGGCGGCGAAACGGGCGTTGTGCTGGGCCGAGCGCAGGCGCAGGCGGCGGTGGGTGTGGCGGTTGAGCGGTACGACGCGGTCGTAGATCAGCATGGAGGTCCGGTTCCTGGTGGCGGCGGCCCGGGGTCAGCCCGGGTCAGCGGCGAAGATGAGCCATCGAGGTGACAGTTACAAGCAGCGCCGGCGGCACCGCCGGCACATTATGAGTGCCACTTTGACGCGCATTAAGCCCTGTCAAAGCTGTCATCACACCGCTTCCCATATCGTGATTTCAGGCACACAAAAGACAAGTGCCGGGTGCGGATAGGGGAAAGTATTTTGTTCAAGGTGTCACTGCGAGAGCACGCTCTGCTGAGCGTCCTGGTGGGGTTGCAGCGCGGGGTGCAGCCGGAAACCAGCCATATGAAGCATGCGTTGATCGAGGACGGACTGGCCCTGAGCCTGGACGGCCGCCTGAGCCTGTCCGACGCCGGCTCGACCCTGCTGCAGGCGCTGCAGCACATGGTCTGGGCCGAGGTCGAATCGCTGCAGCAGGTGTTGTCCAACAAGTCGTCGGCGCCCAGCGACGAGGTGCTGCGGATGACCCGGTTGCCGGTGAATCCGCGGGCGGAGTAGATCGCGCTAAGGGTGGTCGGCGCCGGCTCGGGATCTTGCGGTGTGGGTCCGCGGTCGCCTTGAAAGGTGCGGGTTCGGATTCGTGCCGGTTCAGATCGGTGCCGATTGAAAGTCGCGCCGTTGCGGGATCGGCAGTCGCCCGGTTCCCGCTGGCCCGGATCGGCCTGGGCTCAGATCCGCCCCGGCCACGCCAACTGCCCCAAACGCCAGCCGGCGACGATCGCCAGCAGGCCCAGGCCGACATGGGCAGCGATGGTCAGCGCCAGCCAGTCGTAGCGGGCCGCGCGCAGCAGCGCCAGCAGGTCCACGCCGAAGGCCGAGAACGTGGTCAGGCCGCCGAGCACCCCGGTCAGCAGCAGCGCGCGCCAGAAATCGGCGTCTTCGCGCCCGCCCAGCCACACCAGCAGCAGGCCCGCGCACAGGCAGCCCACGACATTGACGCACAGGGTGGACAGCGCCGGCCACGGCGCTGCCGCGCGCGGCAGCAGCAGGTTGGCGCCGTGGCGCAGCATCGCGCCGAATGCGCCGCCGAGGCCGACAGCGAGCAGTTGCAGCAAGGCGGCGCGGGTCATCGGTTGCGGGCTCCGTGAAGTGGCCTGCATGGCGCCGGTCGCGGCGTCGATGCAGGCATGAGCGATGGACTCGATACAGACAATGGCGCCAGCGCCGACCGCCGCGCAAGCCCGAAGTCTTTTGTAGGAGGGGCTTCAGCCCCGATGCTTTTCGATCCGATGGGATCGATTCCGGCGATCTGAGCGAAAAGCATCGGGGCTGAAGCCCCTCCCACAAAAGACCTCACACAGTCCGGCTACGCACTCACTCGCCATCGCCGCCCTCGCTGCGCGCCTGCGCGCGTTGCGCCCGCAGCCGCGCAAGCTTCTCGCCGAGCTTGAGTTCCAGCCCGCGCTCCACCGGCTGGTAATACACCCGCTCGCCCATCGCATCCGGAAACCCGGTCTGATCCAGGGCGATGCCGCCATCGGCGTCGTGGTCGTACTGGTAGCCCTTCGAATACCCCAGCTGCTTCATCAGCTTGGTCGGCGCATTGCGCAGATGCAGCGGGACATCCTGAGTACCGTGCTCGACCACATCGGCCTTGGCCGCGTTGAAGGCGGCATAGGCGGCGTTGGACTTGGCGGTGCTGGCCAGATAAATCACCACCTGCGCCAGGGCCAGATCGCCTTCCGGGCTGCCCAGGCGGTCGTAGGTGTCCCAGGCATCGACCGACATCTGCAGCGCGCGCGGATCGGCCAGGCCGATGTCCTCCACCGCCATGCGGGTCAGCCGCCGCGCCAGATAGTGCGGGTCGCAGCCGCCGTCGAGCATGCGCGCGAACCAGTACAGCGCCGCGTCGGGGTTGGAACTGCGCACGGATTTGTGCAGCGCCGAAATCTGGTCGTAGAACTGCTCGCCGCCCTTGTCGAAGCGGCGGGTGCGGTCGGCCAGCACCTGCGCCAGGGTCGCGGCGGTGATCTGGCCGTCTTCGTCGGCGGCCAGTTCGGCGGCGATTTCCAGCAAGGTCAGCGCGCGGCGCACGTCGCCGTCGGCGGCGGTGGCGATCTGCAGCAGCAAGTCGTCGCCGACCTGCACCGGTTGCGCGCCCAGGCCGCGTTCTTCGTCTTCCAGCGCGCGCCGCAGGCTGTGGCGAATATCGTCGGGCGAGACCGCTTCCATCACGTGCACGCGGCAGCGCGACAGCAGCGCCGAGTTGAGTTCGAACGACGGGTTCTCGGTGGTCGCGCCGACGAAGATGATGGTGCCGCGCTCGATATGCGGCAGGAACGCGTCCTGCTGGGTCTTGTTGAAGCGATGCACCTCGTCCACGAACAACACCGTGCGGCGGCCGTCGGCGAAACGGTGCGCGGCTTCGGCCAACACTTGCCGCACCTCGGGCAGGCCCGAGAGCACCGCCGAGATCGCCTTGAACTCGGCATCGGCGTAGCGCGCCAGCAGCAGCGCCAGGGTGGTCTTGCCGCACCCTGGCGGGCCCCACAGGATCATCGAATGCACGCGCCCGGATTCGACCGCGCGGCGCAGCGCCGAGCCCGGCGCGAGCAGGCGGCGCTGGCCGACCATTTCATCGACGCTGCGCGGGCGCATGCGCTCGGCCAGCGGACGCAGGCCGTCGTTATCGACGCTGAGCAGATCGCGCGAGTCCTGCGAGGGGGCGGTTCGACGGGCCACTTACGGGGAAATTCCGGGCTGAGTATCGACCGCCACGATACCAAGATCGCGTCGGCGGCGAATCGCCCGCGGCCGCAACAGCTTGATCCAACGGGATTTTGCAAACCGTCAGCCGGCGGTAAGGCGGCGCGGGCGCGATCTCGGCACGGTTGGCCCCGGCGCCCAAGCGCCTCACAAGGCCCGGGCGGCGGCGTTTGCCTCAACCGTGCGGGCCGTGCGGCCCCGCCGCGCGCAGCGATGCCGCGCGATCCCCGTTTTCCCGACCGGCAGGCGCGATCGCGTCCGCCGCATCCGCATCTTCCGGAGACCTGCAATGGCCGACTTCAACGACTACTTCCCGCAACTGCTGATCTTCGAGGGCGGTTATGTCGATGACCCCTACGATCCGGGCGGCGCGACCAATATGGGCATCACCCTGCAGACCTTCCAGGCGCATGCGCAGACCTTGCTCGGCGTCGCCCCCACCCTGGCCAATCTGCAGGCCCTGAGCCGGGAGCAGGCCGCGGTGTTGTACAAGGCGCTGTACTGGGACGCGATCTACGGCGACTCGATCGCCGCGCAGGAGCTGGCCGCGATCGTGTTCGACTTCTACGTCAACGCCGGTTTCCACGCGATCTTGCTGCTGCAGAACCTGCTCGGCCCGCCGCTGGCCGCCGACGGGCATTTCGGCCCGGAAACGCTCGCCGCCGTGCAGCACGCCGAACAGGCCTCGTTATACGCGCTGTATCGCCAGGGCCGGATCAACTATTACGACAACCTGGCCGCGAGCCATCCGCTGCTGCGTCGTTTTCTGTCCGGGTGGCTGGCGCGGGCGAACTGGTTTCCGCCGCAGTTGCCGGCGGGGACTTGATCGATCGGCGATCGAACGCCGCGCGGCGGCCGCGCAACCGCCAAAGGATCGCTACATCCGCGTCGGTGCGGCCGGCGATACTGCATCGGCGCGCCGCCGCATCCCTGCCCGCTCCGACACGATTCCGCTCATGAACCCAGCGCCCGCCGCCGTATTGATCCGCCCCGCCGTCGCCGACGATCGCGCCGCGCTGCTGGCGCTGCTCGCGGAAACTTTCGAGGACACCTGGCGTGAGCAACTCACCGCACAAGCCATCGCCGATTACCACGAGCGGCAGGTCGCGGAAAATTTCGTCGCCGCGCAATGGCCGCGTTTCGTGGTCGCGCAGATCGACGGCGAGGTGCTGGGCTTCGCCCATCGCGACGGCGGCTTCGTCGATGCGCTGCACGTCGCCGCGCGCGGCCGCCGGCGCGGCGTCGCGCGGGCGTTGATGGAGGCGCTGGAAACGGCGATGCGCGCCGAAAGCCTGACGCTCTCCAGTCTGGAAACGGACACCTTCAACACCGGCAGCCAGGCGCTGTATCTCGCCCTGGGTTATCGCGAAGTCGCGCGTTATCCGGATGAAGAATGGAACAGCGGGCTGACTACGATCCGCTACGAAAAGCCGCTGTAGACGCGGTTTCGCCGCCAATGCAGCGCGTGCTGCGCTGGGTTATCGAAATTCAAACGCCATGCGCAGCAACTCGCCGCGGTTCCAAACCGGCATCAACCCTCGCCGATCACATCCACGCCCTTGCCCGGCGCGTACTTGAACGTGCTGGCCGGGAAGCTGGGATTGCGCTTCCAGCCGCTGAAGCTGATTTCGGTCTTCTGGCCGAGCGCGTCGACGATTTCCATCTTGCTCAGGCCGGCGGCGTTGAACCCCAGCTTGGCGTTGCGGAAGCTCGCCTCGCCCTGGTTCTTCGGTTCCAGCGTCAGCCAGTTGAGGCCGCCGTTGCTGCCGGCGTCCTTGACCACGAACATGCTGTCGAGCTTGCCCGGGTCGATCAGCGCCGCCAGCGGGCTGTTCTGTTCTTCCGCGCCCTGCGGACGCACGCTGACTTGCTGCAGGTCGGGCTCGTACACCCACACCTTCTTGCCGTCGGCGACGATCAGTTGCGGGTACGGCTTGACGTACTCCCAGCGGAACAGCCGCGGCGCCGACAGCGCGACCTGGCCGGTCGAGGATTCCTTGAGCTTGCCGTTGGTGTCGAACACCTGCTGGGCGAACTGGCCGTCCAGGCCCTTGAGGCCGCGGGTGAACGCACCCAGGTCGTCGCGCGCGCCGGCGACGGCGGCGCCGGCGAACAGGGCCGTGGACAGCGAGAGCGCGATGGCGGCGTGGCGGACGAGACGGTTCACGGCAAGCTCCTCATAAAACGATGGCGGCAGTGTGCGCAGGGAATCCTGAACACGGTATCGACGGGGGGGAGCCGGTCAGCGGGCGGTTTGGCAGCGCAGGGGGCGATTGCCGGCCTGCGATCCGAAACCGGTGTATCCCTAGCGCTCCAGCCTTGAACGCTTGCAGGGCGCCTACTGCGGACGGCGCGCTTGCGTACGCCGCTGCGGTTACTTCGGCGGCGGCGGCGCAAGCACGCTGCGGTCGCCGTTGTGCTCCGGCGGGGTCACGATGCCGGCCGCCTCCATCGCCTCGATCAGGCGCGCGGCGCGGTTGTAGCCGATCTTCAGGCGCCGCTGCACGCCCGAGATCGAGGCGCGGCGGGTCTCGGTGACGATGCGCACGGCTTCGTCGTAGAGCGGATCGGATTCGTCGCCGCCGCTGCTGGCGGTTTCCGGCAGGCCGGTGGCGCCGACCACGGTGCCGTCGCCCATCGTCTGCACTTCGTCGAGCACGCCTTCGATGTAATCCGGGCGGCCGCCGATCTGCTTGAGATGTTCGACCACGCGATGCACTTCCTCGTCCGACACGAACGCGCCGTGCACGCGCTCGGGCATGGCGGTGCCCGGCGGCAGGTACAGCATGTCGCCGTGGCCCAGCAGGGTTTCGGCGCCGGACTGGTCGAGGATGGTGCGCGAGTCGATCTTGCTCGACACCTGGAAGGCGATGCGGGTCGGGATATTGGCCTTGATCAGGCCGGTGATGACGTCCACCGACGGCCGCTGGGTCGCCAGGATCAGGTGGATGCCGGCCGCGCGCGCCTTCTGCGCCAGGCGGGCGATGAGTTCTTCGACCTTCTTGCCGACGATCATCATCATGTCGGCGAATTCGTCGATGAAGATGACGATGAACGGCAAGGTCTCCAACTGACGCGGCGCTTCGTCCAGGTCCGGATTGGGCTTGAACAGCGGGTCCATCATCGGCTGGCCCGCTTCCTCCGCGTCGCGGACCTTCTTGTTGAAGCCGGCCAGGTTGCGCACGCCGACCATCGACATCAGCTTGTAGCGCCGCTCCATCTCGGCCACGCACCAGCGCAGACCGTTGGCGGCTTCCTTCATGTCGGTCACGACCGGCGCGAGCAGATGCGGAATGCCCTCGTAGACCGACAGTTCGAGCATCTTCGGATCGATCATCAGCATCCGCAGTTCTTTCGCCGACGCCTTGTACAGCAGGCTCAGCACCATCGCGTTGACCGCGACCGACTTACCCGAACCGGTGGTGCCGGCGACCAACAGATGCGGCATGCGCGCCAGATCGGCGACCGTAGGCCGGCCGGCGATGTCCTTGCCCAGCGCCAGGGTCAGCGGGCTGCCGGACTTGTCGTATTCCTTCGAGCGCAGCAGCTCGGACAGGAAGATCATCTCGCGGGTGGTGTTCGGCGTTTCCAGGCCGATCACCGACTTGCCCGGGATCACGTCGACCACGCGCACGGATTTCACCGACAGGCCGCGCGCGATGTCCTTGTCGAGCGAGCTGATCGAACTGACTTTGACGCCCGGCGCCGGCTGCACTTCGAAGCGGGTGATGACCGGGCCCGGATAGGCGCCCATCACCTGCGCATCGATGCGGAAATCCTTGAGCTTGAACTCGATCTGCCGCGACAGCGTTTCCAGGGTTTCTTCGCTGTAGCCCTTGGGTTGCGGCTTGGGATCGTCGAGCAGCGCCAGCGGCGGCAGGCCGCTGCCATCGCCGGTGTTGAACAGCGGGATCTGGGTTTCGCGCTTGGCGCGTTCGCTCTTTTCCACCACCGGCGCCGGCGGCGGCTCGATCTTGACCTTCTCGCGCTTGGAACGCAGCTCGGTATCGACCTTGCGCGCTTCCTCGCGCTCCTCGCGCATGACCTGGGTCTGGCGCCATTCGGTGGCCTGCTGGCTACCGCGGCGGAAAAGCTTGCTCAGCACCGGGCCCAGCGCCAGGGTCCAGCGGCCCAGCCAGTCCATGAGCGCGAACCACGACACGCCCGTGGCCAAGGTGAAGGAGATCAGCAACAAGGCGGCCAGGAACAGATTGCCGCCGACCGGTCCGAAACCGGAGTACAGCGAACGCCCGACCAGTTGGCCGAGGATGCCGCCGCTGCCGGCGGAGAAATTTTCCGCCACGCCGAAACGCAGGTGCGCCAGGCCGGTCAGGGACACCAGGGAACCGACGATGCCGACCAGGCGCAGCGCGGGCCCCAGGTCCGCGTCGCCATCGCCGTCGGAATCCATGCCGAACAAGGCGATCCAGGCGATCGCGCCGAGCATGACCGGCAGCAGGAAGGCGATATAGCCGCACAGGTACAGCAGCACGTCGGCGATCCAGGCGCCGACGCGCCCGCCCAGGTTGTGCAGCGGCGCGGTGATCGAGCCCGAATGCGACCAGCCGGGGTCGCTCGGCGAGAAAGTGACCAGGCTGGCCAGCAGGTACAGCAGCAACGGGGCGATGATGATCAGCGAGATGTCGCGCATCAGGCGCTGTCGCTTCGGCGACGGTGCGCTGACCGTCGCTTCGGTTGGCTTGGCCTTCTTACGACTGGCGGTTGGAGCGGATGCCACCGTGATGTGCTGCCTTAGGTTGGTACCGTTAGTCGTTGAATATACAGCGAAATAGCGCAATATGGGAAGAAATTGACAAAAAACGGCAAGGTTGGAACGGTCCTGCGCCCCGCCGGCTCAAGCCGGCCGCGGGCTTACTTCTTCGTTTCCTTGCGCTTTGAGTACCACAGGGCGTTGACGATCACCCAGCGGTCCCCGAATTTGCCCAGGTGGAAGAAATCCACGAACCACGGCGTTTCCGCCCGCGCCACCGCCACGTTGCCGGCGACGTCAAGCACCTTGCACGAACGATCCCATTGTTCCTTCGGCGTCTTCAATGCGCCGCGCCGGGTCAGATCGACCAGCTCTTCGCGGGTCATGCGCCGCAGGCCCAGTTTTTCGTCGGCCGTCTCGCCCAGCACGCGCCGCTTGGCGAGGTCGGGATGCAGCGAACGGGCGACGCGTTCGGGATCGCCTTCCAGCTGACCATCGACGTAGTCGAAACAGGTCGCTTCGATCGAATCGCGGGCGCTGGGCTCGATCGTATCGGAGGAAGCCGCGGCCGCGGTCGATGCGGTCGCAAGGGCGATGGTGAAAGCCACTGAACGCATGTATTTCCCCGATTTATGGCGCGTTGTCGGTCTGGGCTGCGATGCCGGTAAAACGAAAAACGGGAACGGCCCGCGAACGGTAGCACTCAATGCCACCCGCCCGCCTGACCGCCCCCGCGGCGAATCGGGACTCGGCTCAGTCCCCAAATCCCAATCTGGCCCGCAGGTATGGCAGCCGCGGCGCGATCGTCGCCGGGGAGCCGCCGGATCGGATTGCGGCCGCATCCAGACTATTTCGCTACGATTTTTCAACGTACTTATCGGCGATCTGAGCGATTCCGCGGGCCATCGAGGCGAATTCGCTCGGCATCAGAATGATGGTGGTGGTGTTCTGCTCGGCCCCGACCTCGGTGACCATCTGCATGCGCCGCAGTTCCAGTCCGGCCGGGTTCGCGGTGATGACCGCGGCGGCCCGGGCCAGGGTTTCGGCCGCTTCGAGTTCGGCGTCGGCCTTGATGATGCGGGCCCGCTTTTCGCGCAGCGCCTCGGCCTCCTGCGCCATCACCCGCTGCATCGAAGCGGGGATTTCGACGTTGCGCATTTCCACCCGGGTCACCTTGACGCCCCAGGGCTCGGTGGCCAGGTCGATCGCCAGGCGCATTTCGCTGGACAGCCGCTCCTGATCCTTCAACACCGCGTCCAGGGTGTGGCGGCCGATGATGTTGCGCAGCGAGGTCAGTGCGACCTGGATGACCGCGTCGTCGATATCGCGCACGTCCACCACCGCTTTCACCGGGTCCACGGTCGCGTACCAGATGACCGCCGTGACCTTGATCGGCACATTGTCGGCGGTGATGGTTTCCTGCTTTTCGACCGAGGCGGTGATCGTGCGGATGTCCACCATCCGCTGCCATTCGACGAAGGGAATCAGCCAGTACAGGCCGGGATTGCGCAGCCCTTGCAGCTTGCCGAGCCGGAACACGACGGCGCGCTGGTACTGGTTGGCGATGCGCAGACCGCTGAGCGCAAGCAGGATCGCGACTATCGCCGCGGCGGCTAACACGACATATGCCATTTCACGCCCCTTGCTGGTCCGCGAAGGCAGGACCCGGCGACTGCGCGGCAGGGCCGACGCAGTCGCTGGATCTCCCGTCCGTGGAGTAAGGAATACGACTGAACTACGAGCTGCAAGCCGGCTCGGCTGCGGGCTTTACAGCTTCATTCCCTGCAGCGCCGGATGGATCAGCTTGCCGCCTTCCACATTGATGCCGCGCACCAGCGCCTGGTTGCCGCGCCAGTCGCCGCCGGCCAGCTTGTTGACCCACGGCAGGATCGCCGCGCAGATCGCCTGCGAGGAGGTCTGCGGCACCGCGCCGGGCATGTTGGTCACGCAGAAGTGGGTCACGCCCTCTTCCACGTAGGTCGGCTCTTTCCAGGTGGTCGGACGCGAGGTCTCGAAGCAACCGCCCTGGTCGATGGAGATGTCCACCACCACGCTGCCGTCTTCCATGCCCTTGAGCATTTCGCGGGTCAGCACGTGCGGGGCGCGCGCGCCGGTCACCAGCACCGCGCCGATCACCAGATCGGCCGACGCCACTTCGCGCGCGACCACGTCCACGTACGGGAACAGCGTGGTGACGTTGTTGCCCAGGCGCATCATCTGCTCCATGCGGTCCTGGCGCATTTCGAACACGGTGACGTTGGAGCCGCCGGCCGCGGCCAATGCCGCCGAGGCGCCGCCGGCCTGACCCGCGCCGAACACCACCACCTTGCCGCGCTCGGTGGACGGCAGGCCGCCCAGCAGCTTGCCCTTGCCGCTCATGGGCTGGTGCAGCAGGTGGGTGCCGACCTGCACGCCGATCTTGCCGGCGATGATCGACATCGGCGCCAGCAGCGGCAGATCGCCGTTGGGCAGCTCGACGGTCTCGAAGGCGACGCCGGTCAGGCCGATGTCCAGCAGTTGCTTGGTCAGGGTGGGCTCGGCGGCCAGGTGCAGGTAGCAGAACAGCAGGTGATCCTTGCGCAGGTGCTGCAGGTCGCCGGCGATCGGCTCCTTGACCTTGACGATCAGCTCGCCCTTTTCGTACAGCGCCGCCGCGTCCGGCGCGATCTTCACGCCCAGACGCGTGTAGTCGGCGTCCTTGAAGCCGCTCTTGATGCCCGCGTCCTGTTCCAGCCAGACCTCGTGGCCGCGATTGACCAGGTCGCCGGCCGCGGCGGGAACGAGCGCTACGCGCCCTTCGAGAGTCTTGGTTTCCTTCGGTACGCCGATACGCATTGCTATCTCCAGTGCGGCCCAGAAAAAACGCCGCATATGCGGCGCCCCAAGCCATGTTGTGTTTTAAGCGGTTGTCGTGAGGGTGAACGTGCTGCGTTGAATGCTGTAAGGCGCGGTGCGCGGCCCTGAACCGGCCCGCGACTCGCCGCGTCGACCCCGGCTTTGTACGCCCGCGCCCGCCGATGCGCCAGTTGCCGTTTGGCGGTTCGCGCAGCCGCGCACGCTACGCAACGTTGCATCCGCCGGCCATGCCTTGTTTTGCCGGGACGTCGCCTCCAAGCTATGCCCTGCTTCGGAATCTTCAACACGCAGGCGTATGGCCCTGATGTGCTTGAAGATTCCTTCCGTGCGCAGCGCACTCCCAACTGGCCGCGATTATATACATGAGCCCTACCAAGCACTCCCGCGTCGTCATCCTCGGTTCCGGTCCGGCCGGCTGGACCGCCGCGGTCTACGCGGCCCGCGCCAACCTGAAGCCGCTGGTCATCACCGGCCTGCAGCAGGGCGGCCAGCTGATGACCACCACCGAAGTGGACAACTGGCCCGGCGACGCGCACGGCCTGATGGGCCCGGACCTGATGACGCGCATGCAGGCGCATGCCGAACGCTTCGACACCGAAGTCGTGTTCGACCACATCCACAGCGCCGACTTGTCCAAGCGTCCGTTCCGCCTGACCGGCGATAACGGCGACTACACCGCCGACGCGCTGATCATCGCCACCGGCGCGACCGCGAAATATCTCGGCCTGCCGTCGGAAGAAGAGTTCAAGGGCCGCGGCGTGTCCGCCTGCGCGACCTGCGACGGTTTCTTCTACAAGGACCAGGACGTGGCGGTGATCGGCGGCGGCAATACCGCGGTCGAAGAAGCGCTGTATCTGTCCAACATCGCGCGCAAGGTCTATCTGGTGCATCGCCGCGACACGCTGCGCGCCGAGAAGATCATGCAGGACAAGCTGCAGGCCAAGATCCAGGCCGGCAAGATCGAGCCGGTGTGGCATCACACCGTCGATGAAGTGCTAGGCAACGATGCCGGCGTGACCGGCCTGCGGGTGAAGTCGGTGCAGGACGGTTCGAGCAAGGACCTGTCCATCCACGGCCTGTTCATCGCCATCGGCCACACCCCCAACACCAGCCTGTTCGAAGGCCAGTTGGAGATGAAGAACGGCTACCTGACGATCCAGACCGGCCTGGATGGCAACGCCACCCGCACCTCGGTGGAAGGCGTGTTCGCCGCCGGCGACGTGGCCGACCAGGTCTATCGCCAGGCCATCACTTCCGCCGGTTTCGGCTGCATGGCCGCGCTGGATGCGGAGAAGTTTCTCGACAAGGACGCCTGAGCCCGGAAGGGCGGGACGCCGATGAAGATCAACTACGTATTGGTCGATTACGAGAATGTGCAACCGAAGAACATCGCGTTGCTGGCTGAAACGCATTTTCGGGTCAAGATCTTCATCGGCGCCAATCAATCCAAGCTCCCGGTCGAACTGGTCACCGCCATGCAAGGCCTCGGCGAAAGGGCGGAGTACATCCAGATTTCGGGCAATGGCTCCAACGCCCTGGATTTCCACATCGCTTATTACATCGGCCGCCTGGTAGAGACCGAACCTGCCGCGTTCTTCCATATCATTTCGAAAGATACCGGCTTCGATCCGCTGATCGCGCACCTCAAGTCCAAGGGCGTGCTTTCGAAGCGTTCGAACGCTCTCAACGACATTCCGGTGCTCCGGCCGCTGCTGGAAGCCAGCAAGGACGAACAGGTCGATGCCGTCGTGTCGAAGCTCAAGGGAATGCCCAAGAGCCGCCCGCAGCGCGATAAAACGCTGCGAACGATGATTTCGGTCTGGTTTGGCGAAAAGCTCAACGAATCGGACCTGGAACGCATCATCGCCGAATTGCTCAAACGCAAATTCATCCGCCTTGACGGCGTCAAAGTTCAGTACGCCCTGCCCGACTGATGACGCAAGCACTCCGTATCTCGCTGCTCGAATCGCTTGGCGAAGTCCAGCCCGCGCAGTGGGACGGCCTGCACGACGGCCGCAATCCCTTCGTAGCGCACGCCTTCCTGCACGGCATGGAAACGCATCGCTGCCTGCGCGAAGACTGGGGCTGGACTCCGCATCATCTGACCGTGTGGGACGGCGACTCGCTGATCGCGGCGATGCCGGCGTATCTGAAGCAGAACTCGCACGGCGAATTCGTGTTCGACCACGCCTGGGCCCATGCCTACGCCCAGCACGGCCTGGATTACTTCCCCAAGTGGCTGGCGGCGGTGCCCTACTCGCCGGTGACCGGCCCGCGCCTGCTGGCGCGCACGCCCGAGCACCGGCGGTTGTTGCTGGCGGCGATGGCGCAGTTGTGCGAGCGGCAGAAGCTGTCGTCGGCGCACGTCAACTTCCATCGCGACGAGGAAGACGGCGCCTTCGACGACGACGATGCCGGCGGCGATTGGCTGCAACGCATCGACGTCCAGTACCACTGGCGCAACGAGCCCGATGCCGACGGCCGGCGCTGGCAGGACTTCGACCAGTTCCTGGCCGCGTTCGACCACAAGCACCGCAAGAATATCCGCCAGGAACGGGCCAAGGTCGCGCGCGCCGGAGTCAGCTTCCGGGTCGTGGAAGGCCGCGACGCCAGCGACGCGGATCTGGCGACGATGCATCGCTTCTACCTCACCACCTTCGCCGAATACGGCAACCATGCCGCGCTGACTCTGGAATTCGTCCGCCACCTGGCGCGCGAGATGCCGCAATCGCTGGTGCTCTTCCTGGCCCAGCGCGACGGCGAGCCGATCGCCGGCGCCTTGTGCCTGCGCGGCGGCGACACCTTGTACGGCCGCTACTGGGGCGCGCAGGAGAACCTGCCCGGCCTGCATTTCGAGACCTGTTACTACCAGGGCATCGAGTACTGCCTGCGCGAAGGCCTGAGCGTGTTCGAACCCGGCGCGCAAGGCGAGCACAAGCTCGCCCGCGGCTTCCTGCCGACCCTGGTGCGCAGCCGCCACTGGATCGCCCACCCCGGCTTTCGCGATGCGCTGCGGCCGTGGTGCCGCGAAGAAGCCGCCTCGGTGCGGCGCTATGCGCGCACGCTGGCGGAGCATTCGCCGTTCAAGGCCGTGAGTGGGGATTAGGGATTCGGGATTCGCAAAAGCAAGTTCTGCTTTAGGCTTCGACGAATCCCGAATCCCGAATCTCCAATCCCGAATCCCGTCCCGATGAGGCGTCTTCCGTTCCTGCTCTCGCCCGACCCCGACGCCGAGTTTCCGCCCGGCGGGCAGGCGCTGGCCGATCCGGACGGGTTGCTCGCGATCGGCGGCGACCTGACGCCGCCGCGGCTGCTCAACGCCTACCGCCACGGCATCTTCCCCTGGCCCTCCGACGGTTATCCGCTGCTGTGGTGGTGCCCGGACCCGCGCACGGTGTTCCGCACCGACGGCGTGCGCCTGTCGTCCAGATTCCGCCGCGGCCTGCGCCATTGCGACTGGACCGTGCGCGCCGACACCGCCTTCGAAGCGGTCATGCGCGCCTGCGCCCAGGCGCCGCGGCCCGGCCAGGACGGCACCTGGATCAGCGACGAGATGCTGCAGGCCTATGCCGAGATGCACCGCCTGGGCCACGCGCATTCGGTCGAGGTCTACGACGGCGAAGATCTGGCCGGCGGCATCTACGGCATCGCCATCGGTCGCATGTTCTATGGCGAAAGCATGTTCAGCGGGCGATCGGGCGGGTCCAAGGTGGCGCTCGCGGCTTTGGCGCATTGCCTGCATCGCTGGGGCTGGCCGCTGCTCGACGCCCAGGTCGAGAATCCGCACCTGCTGAGCCTGGGCGCGATCAGCCTGCCGCGCGGGCTGTTCCTGGCCCGAGCCGGCGAACTCGCGGCCCAGCCTGGGTTTGCGCCCGGTTCGTGGACCGCCCGGTTCGGCGAAATGCGCGCCGCGCAGCTGGCCGAGCCGCTGCCCGCGCCGTCCCCGGCCGCGTCTCAACGCCGGCCCGATTAACGGTTTTTTGCTCCCAGGGCGCTCACGTGGCAGAATGCGCGGCTTCGCGGGCGCGCGACGCCCGATCCTTGCGGACCGCTCCGGTCCACCTTTTTGAGAGACACATGGCAAAAGACGACGTGATCGAATTCGAGGGCACGGTGGCGGAAACTCTTCCGAACACCATGTTCCGCGTGCGTCTCGAAAACGGGCACGAAATCATTGCCCATATCTCGGGTCGCATGCGCAAGAACTACATCCGCATCCTGACCGGCGACAAGGTCAAGGTTGAGATGACGCCCTACGACCTGACCAAGGGCCGCATCACCTACCGCATGAAGTAATAGCGGTAACTCGTTGAAAAAAGGCGGCCTATGGCCGCCTTTTTCATGTCCGGCCACCGCCGTCGCGGCGCCGGACCCGGCACGCGCCGTCGCTCAGAACGGGCAGCCGTTGGCGCGCATGCACCGGTTCCATGCGGTGACGCAGGCCTGGGTCGTGCCGCATTGCTCGAATATGCGCTCGCAGCGCTGGCACGGGGTTTCCACCGGGGTGGCGCTCGCGGCCAGCGAGGCGGCGAACACGAACGCGGCCAGGGCCGACAGCGACAACTGCTTCGACTTCATGGTGAACCTCCTTATTCCCTGCAGTGGCGCAGCGGCCGCCTGGGCGGCCGCCGGTCCACAGAAACCTGCGGACCGGCGAGCCTAGGCCCGATCGCCCTCAGCGCCCGTGATCGCTCGCCCACTTCGCCACGGCGCGCGGGCGCCCGGCGATGTCCGGCGGCGAGGTCTCAACGCGGGGCTGCGGGCGAATCGGCCTTCACTCCAGCGGACAAGCGTTCTCGGCCCGGCAGCTGTTGTATTCCACCAGGCATTCGGCATCACGTTGCCCGTGGCCTTCATACAGGCACACGTTGTAGGCGATCCGGCATTCCTGGCAGGGAGTGAGCGGCGGGCGAGCCAGGGCGGCGGTGGCGCCGGCGAAGACGAACGCGGCGACGGCCGCGACGACGAGCTTGCGTAACTTCATGGTGTTGCTCCTTTTCCATGGATCGACGCGGGACGGGGGTCCCGCATTGAGTGACTGCGCCGCGCACGCGGACGCAGTGGCGAGCCTCGGCGACACGGGATCGACCGAGACGGTTACAGCCCGCGCACCGCGCGGGCCACGGCGACGCTAGCACCGGCCCGTCGCGCCGATCGCGCTGCGCCGCGGCAAGCGCTGAAGATGTGCGCGAGGTCGCAGCGCGCGCTAGCAACTGCCGATTGGAAACAGCGGATCGCGCGAGACGTGCGCGATCGCGCGCGCCCGCGAGGCGATGCGCGCGCGGGTTCGCGCCGCGCATCGGGCGGCGCGGACAAATAAATGCACGTATCGCGCGCGCCCATGACTTTCGACCTAGACGATTCTTCCCCCGGCGTCATCCGTATCGATGTGCTCGCTTCGAGCCGCAAACGAGAACCTCATGCCGCCTAACGAAATCGTTCTGGCCGCCGCGCTTTGTCTGTCGGCCGGCCCCGCCTGCGCGCAGGCGCTCGATGCCTGCATCGATCTGGATCGCTCTTCGCAGATCGCGCGAGGCTACGACTCGGTCTTGCTCAAGCACGGCGAAGACCGCTATCGACTGCGCTTGCAGGATGGATGCGTCGGCGATCTGCGCGCATCGCCGACGCTCGAAGTCGTCGCCGAGCAACGCAAAAATCGACTATGCCCCAGCGGCACGCTTATCCGCACCCGACGCGGCGATTGCGCGGTCGCCGGCATCGAAACCATCGACGCCGATGCGTTCGAACGTTATCGGCGTCATCGATAAACCCACGCCGTGCATGCATCGATTAAGAACAACAGATGCACGCCGGCGTCGAACGGTTTAGGCCGAAGGTCATGCCATGACGAAGGTCACCACGACTTATTCCAGATTTGCGCGCTCGCAGCGATCGATACATTGCACTGCGAGCTCATTCCGAGCCCCTGCCGAGGATGCCCCCATGTTGTTGCCCACAAGGATTGCGTTGGCCACGTTGCTCACTTTCGCCGCGAGCGCGGCATTCGCCGACCCGATCGATGCCTGCGTCGATCTGGGCGCCAAGCCGAAGATTTCGCGCCTGGGCGACAAGGCCGTGCTGGTCAAGGACAGCGACAGCTATTACCGCTTGAACGTGAAGTCCTGCTACGACCTCAGCTTCACGCAGCAATTCGAAGTGTCCACCGAGAAACAGAAAGGCCGCATCTGCCCGACCGGCACGCGCGTGCGCACCAACCGCGACAACTGCGAAGTGGCGCAGGTCGAGAAGATCGACGAAGCGGCGTATCGCAAGTTCGGCGGGCGGTGATTTCGGGATTCGGGATTCGGGATTCGGGATTCGGGATTCGGGATTCGGGATTCGGGATTCGGGATTCGGGATTCGGAATTCGGAATTCGGAATTCGGAATTCGGGATTAGGTAACAGCGCACCCACCTACCGTCATTCCCGCGAAAGCGGGAATCCAGCGACTTCAAACGTTCTCGCACGAAAGGCACTGGATTCCCGCGTTCGCGGGAATGACGGACCGTAGGGACGTCGCCGACTGGAAGATGGCGCCGAAGCAAACAATCAGCCGGGCTTGACGACAAACAATCAACCATAAAAAAAGGCGGCCCGAAGGCCGCCTTTTCTTTGTCGCATAACGCCGCGAATCAAACCGTCGCCGGCAACAGCTTCTCCGGCTCGGCCTGCGCGTCGACCACGAGTTGATCGTCCTTGACGTCGATGGTGACCCGGCCGCCGCCCACCAGCTTGCCGAACAGCAGTTCGTCGGCGAGCGGACGCTTGATCTGGTCCTGGATCACCCGCGCCATCGGGCGCGCGCCCATCAGCGGATCGAAACCGTGCTGGGCCAGCCAGTCGCGCGCGGTCGGCGTGGCGGTGAGGGTCACGTTCTTCTCGTGCAGCTGGCTTTCCAGCTCGATCAGGAACTTGTCCACCACCCGCAGGATGTGATCGAAGCCCAGCGCCTGGAACTGCACCACCGCGTCGAGGCGGTTGCGGAATTCCGGGCTGAAGCCCTTGCGGATCACTTCCATCGCATCGGTGGAGTGGTCCTGCTTGGTGAAGCCGATCGAACGCCGCGAGGCCTGGGCCGCGCCGGCATTGGTCGTCATCACCACGATCACGTTCTTGAAGTTGGCTTCGCGACCGTTCGTATCGGTCAGCGTGCCGCGGTCCATGACCTGCAACAGGATGTTGAAGATGTCCGGATGCGCCTTCTCGACTTCGTCCAGCAACAGCACGCAGTGCGGGGTCTTGACGATCTTCTCGGTGAGCAGGCCGCCCTGGTCGAAACCGACGTAGCCCGGAGGCGCGCCGATCAGGCGGCTGACCGAATGCGGCTCCATGTACTCGGACATGTCGAAGCGGACCAGCTCGATACCCAGCTGCAGCGCGAGCTGCTTGGTCACCTCGGTCTTGCCCACGCCGGTGGGGCCGGCGAACAGGAAGTTGCCGATCGGCTTGTCCGGATTGCCCAGGCCCGAGCGCGCGAGCTTGATCGCCGAGGCGAGCGTCTCGATCGCCGGGTCCTGGCCGAAGATCACCATCTTGAGGTTGCGTTCGAGATTGCGCAGCACGTCCTTGTCGCTGGCCGACACCTGCTTGGTCGGGATGCGCGCCATCTTGGCGACGATGGTCTCGATCTCCTCGATGTCGATGAGCTGCTTGCGCGCGCTCTCCGGCAGCAGGCGCTGGCGCGCGCCGGCCTCGTCGATGACGTCGATGGCCTTGTCCGGCAGCAGGCGGTCGCCGATGTGCTTGACCGACAGATCCACCGCCGCCTGCAGCGCCTCGTCGGCGTAGGTGACGCCGTGATGCGACTCGTACTTGGGCTTGAGGCCCTGCAGGATTTCGTAGGTCTCGCCCACCGTCGGCTCGACGATGTCGATCTTCTGGAAGCGCCGCGCCAGCGCGCGGTCCTTCTCGAAGATGCCGCGGTATTCCTGGAACGTGGTCGAACCGATGCAGCGCAGCTCGCCCGAGGACAGGGCCGGCTTGATCAGGTTGCTGGCGTCCATGGTGCCGCCGCTGGCGGAGCCGGCGCCGATGATGGTGTGGATCTCATCGACGAACAAGATCGCCTCGGGCTGCTTCTTGAGCTGCGCGAGCACGGCCTTCAGGCGCTTTTCGAAATCGCCGCGGTACTTGGTGCCGGCGACCAGGGCACCCAGGTCGAGGGCGAAGATGGTCGCGTTGCGCAGCACCTCGGGCACTTCGCCATCGACGATGCGCTTGGCCAGGCCTTCGGCGATGGCGGTCTTGCCCACCCCGGCCTCGCCGACGTACAGCGGGTTGTTCTTGCGCCGGCGGCACAGCACCTGGATGGTGCGCTCGACTTCGTCGGCGCGGCCGACCAGGGGGTCGATCTTGCCTTCGCGCGCCAGCTGATTGAGGTTGCTGGCGAATTCGGCCAGCGCATCGGACTTGCCATCCACATCCGGCCCCTCCGGCGGCTTGGATTCTTCCTCGTGGTGGCCCTGCCCCTCCTCGCCGCTGTGCTTGACGATGCCGTGGGACAGGTAATTGACCACGTCCAGGCGGGCCACGTCCTGCTGATTGAGGAAGTAGACCGCGTGCGAGTCCTTCTCGCCGAAGATCGCCACCAGCACGTTGGCGCCGGTGACTTCCTTCTTGCCCGAGGACTGGACGTGGTAGACCGCGCGTTGCAGCACGCGCTGGAAGCCCAGGGTGGGCTGGGTGTCGCGATCGACGTCGTCGGGCAACACCTGGACCGAGGTCGCTATGGCCTGTTCCAGATCGCTGCGCAATCGCGCGAAGTCCGCGCCGGTGGCCTTGAGGACGGCCTCGGCGGACGGGTTGTCGAGTAGTGCGAGCAGCAGGTGTTCGACCGTCATGTACTCATGGCGCGCCTCGCGGGCGCGCTTGTAGCACTGGCCGATGCTGTATTCGAGATCCTTGCTGAACATGGGGCGGAGCCTCCAGGACGTATGCACGCTACGTGGGGGCGCTCGCCGGCTTTTCCATGCCCCGCCCCCTAGGCGGTGCTCAGCTCCCTTTTAGGCCTTTTCCATCGTGCACAGCAAGGGGTGCTGATGCAGTCTTGAAAATTCATTCACCTGCGCGACTTTGGACTCGGCCACTTCGCGCGTGAAGACGCCGCATACGCCGCGGCCGCGGGTATGGACGTGGAGCATGATTTGCGTAGCTTTTTCGACGTTCATCGGGAAAAAGCGCATCAGCACCTCGACGACGAAGTCCATCGGGGTGTAATCGTCGTTAAGCACCAGTACCGAATAAAGCGGCGGACGGGCGACTTCGGGCTTGCCGGCTTCCACCAGCACGCCGTGACTGTGTTCGTGATCGGTCTGTTTTGCCATTTTGCGATTATAGACGCCTGCCCCGAGGGGACGTGGATACGATCGCGCCCGCAACATGGACGCGTGCACGGCTGCATTGCAAAATGCCGCAGCGCCGCCATCTAGTGCGGAGCCGTCGGTCCAGATTGCGCCGATGTCCAAGAATTCAAGGACCGTCATGCGCCTGATCCGTTCCGTTTTGTCCGCCCTGCTGTTGCCGGCCGTGCCGCTGTCGGCGCTGGCCGGCCCGGCGCCGGGCACGGATACGGCGCCGGCCGCGGCCGCCGGCCCGGCCAAGCTGGCGCCGGCCAAGGCCGACCGCAACGATCCGGCCCGGGTCGAGCCCGACCACAGCGTCTCCAAGGGCGGCGATCCGCGCATCCGCGCCCAGCTCGAAGGCCTGGGCTACAAGTACGAGGTGGACAAGGACGGCGATTTCGTCCTGACCTTCGCCCTGGACAAGCAGCGCAGCCAGATGGCCTACGTGCTGTCGGGCACCCAGCGCTACGGCAAGCTGGAGGTGCGCGAAATCTGGTCGCCGGGCTACCGCGGCGGCGACAGCCAGCTGCCGGGCGATGTCGCCAACCGCCTGTTGGAGGACAGCCAGCTCAGCAAGATGGGCGGCTGGGTCAAGCAGGACGGCGTGGCCGTGTTCGTGGTCAAGATCGACGCCGGCGCGTCCCAGGACGATCTGGACGACGCGATCGATTACGTGGTGCGCGCGGCCGACAAGATGGAAGCCGAACTCACCCCCGACCAGGACGAATTCTGACGTGAGCTACCGCGAAGGCCGTTTCTGGCAACCCGACGTCACCGTCGCCACCATCGTGGTCGAGGGCGGGCGTTTGCTGATGGTCGAAGAATCGGTCGGCGGCCGGTTGGTGATCAACCAGCCCGCCGGCCATCTGGAGCCGGACGAAAGCCTGCGCGACGCCGCGCTGCGCGAGACCCTGGAGGAAACCGGCTGGGACGTGCGCCTGACCGCGTTCGTCGGCGCCTATCAGTGGAAGGCCCCGGTGCAGCCCGACGGCTCCGGCGGCCGCCATTACCTGCGCTTCGCCTTCGCCGCCGAACCCGAGCGCCACCATGCCGGGCGCGCGCTCGACGAAGGCATCGTCCAGGCGCTGTGGATGACCCCGGCGCAGTTGCAGGCGCGCTCGGCCGAGCACCGCAGCCCGCTGGTGTGGCAGGTCGTGGCCGATTACCTCGGCGGCCGCCGCCACTCGCTCGACCTGCTGCAGCACTCGGTCGCGCCCGAAGCGCTGTGATCGAGATGTCCAGGTCGGCCAACACCATCGTGGGCATGTCGGGCGGGGTCGATTCCTCGGTCGCCGCCTTGCTGCTGCGCGACTGCGGCGAAGCCCTGTCGGGTTTGTTCATGCAGAACTGGGCCGACGACGGCAGCGGCGACTGCCGCGCCGAGGACGACCGCCGCGACGCGGTCGCGGTCTCGGGCCGGCTCGGGCTGCCGATCCACTTCCGCGATTTCTCCGGCGAATACTGGGCCGGCGTGTTCGAGCACTTCGTCGCCGAGTACGCGACCGGCCGCACGCCCAATCCCGACGTGCTGTGCAACCGCGAGATCAAGTTCAAGTATTTCCTCGACGCCGCGCGCGAACTGGGTGCCGACTACATCGCCACCGGCCACTACGCGCGGGTCGATCAGGCCGGCGGCCGCTTCCGCCTGCTGCGCGCGCGCGACGGCGGCAAGGACCAGAGCTATTTCCTCCACCAGCTCGGCCAGGCCCAGTTGAGCGCGACCAAATTCCCGCTGGGCGAACTGCTCAAGCGCGACGTGCGCGAGATGGCGCGCGCCGCCGGCCTGCCGACCGCGGCCAAGAAAGACTCCACCGGCATCTGTTTCATCGGCGAGCGCGATTTCCGCGAGTTCCTGTCGCGCTATCTGCCGGCGAAACAGGGCGAGATCCGCACGCCGGACGGGCGTGTCGTCGGCGCTCATCCGGGGGTGTTCTATTTCACGCTCGGCCAGCGCGAAGGCCTCAACATCGGCGGCGTGCGCGGCTTCGAGCCGGCGCCGTGGTACGTGGTCGGCAAGGACGTGGCCGCCAACGTGCTCTACGTCGATCAGGGCAGCGACAGCCGCTGGCTGCAGTCGCAGGCCTTGCAGTCGGAAACCGCGCACTGGATCGCCGGCGCCGCCCCGGCCGCGCGGTTTCGCTGCAGCGCGCAGACCCGCTATCGCCAGTCCGACCAGGACTGCGAGGTGCAGGTGCGCGACGACGGCACGCTGCAGGTCCGCTTCGATCAGCCGCAGCGCGCGGTCACCCCGGGGCAATCGCTGGTGCTGTACGACGGCGAAGTCTGCCTCGGCGGCGCGGTGATCGCCGCCACCGACGCGCCGGCGCTGGCCGCGGGCGCCGACCTACTTCCGAATTCCACTTCTTCTTTCACGGCGACCCATTGATGGCCGAACTTTCGCAACGCGTCCTCGCCCTCGCCGGCCTCGCCCAGGCCCTGGCCCAGGTGCGGCGCATCGCCGACACCGGCCAGGCCAACGCGGCCGTGCTCGGCACCGCCCTGGACTCGGTATTCCGCATCGACGCCTCCTCGCCCGCCGCGGTCTACGGCGGCCTGGACAATCTGCGTCCCGGGCTGATGCTGATGCAGGATTACTTCACCCACCGCGCCAAGGACGAACACCTGCCGCGCCTGACCCTGGCGGTGATGCAACTGGAGCGCCGCTTCGTGCGCGATGCGGCGATGACCGAGAAAGTGCTGCGCGGCATCCACGAACAGGCCAACCCCGCGCACCGGCTCGGCAGCAGCCATCCGGACGTGATCGCGGCGCTGGGCACCTTGTACGCCGACACCCTGAGCCACCTGCGCCCGCGCGTGCTGGTGCAGGGCAACCCGCACTACCTCGGCCAGCCCGGCGTGGTCGCCGAAGTGCGCGCGGTGCTGCTGGCGGCGGTGCGCTCGGCGGTGCTGTGGCGCCAGCTCGGCGGCAGCTACTGGGATCTGCTGCTGCGCAAGCGGGCGATGGTGGATTCGGTCGAATCGCAGTTGGGTTGAGGAGCGGCCGCGAAAGCTTGGCCGCAGCCGCGTCGTCGCGGTTGCGGCTGCCATGGCCGGCTTTCAGATTGAAGCGCACGGGCTGCGCAACCTGCGGCCGCTACCGGTAGTACCGGCGCGAGCCGCGAGGTATCGCCCGCACCGGAACGCTCGCCGCAGCCGCTCAGTCGCGGCCGCAGCTCACGCAGCCTCTACGCAGACGATCGGCGCGGCGCCCACGCCGGCCTGAGTCCTCAGTAATTCACCCGATACTCGCAACCGACCATCGTCTTGCCCGGATGGGTGGTGATGGTGCTGACCGTCTGCACGATCTTGGCTTCGACCCCGTCGCCCAGGGCCTCGGTGCGCACGTCGCGGACGCGGATGTGGCCGGCCAGCGGTTCACCGCTGTCACCGAGCTTGAGCTGCTTCGCCAGCGCGTCGGCATGATCGCCGTCCACCACCGCCAGCATGCCCTGGCCCGCCAGCATCAGCTGCCGGCTCTTGTGGCCGTACACCGTCACCGGTTCGGGCATGTCGATCATGGCGACGAACGCGTTCGCGTCCTCGACCTTCTTTCATCCCGCCAACGCCGGCTGCGCCGGTTTGTCGTAGTAGACGTCGGTCAGGGCGCTGGCAAAGCGCATGTATTCGGCGCGGGTCGCCTGACAGGTCAGCACCTTGGTCAGTTCGGCCTGGAGTTCGGCCTTGTCCTTGTACGGCGCGTCGTCGGCGGCGACGGCGGCCAGCGGGAGCGCGAGGGCCATCGCCAGCAGCGCGGGCGTGGCGAGGCGATAGAGCGATCGGGTCATGTCCAATGTCCTTATGGGTCCTGTCCAAAGAAAACGGGTACGCCGGGATATCGCCCGACGTACCCGTCCATAGCTTGCACCCGGCCGGCGCGTCGGTGACCCGAACGCGCCGGAGGGCTGCGATCCGCCTGCGCGATCAGGCCGCGGCGACGGTGTCGGCGACCTGCTTGTAGTCTTCGATCTGATCGAAGTTCATGTAACGGTAGATCTTGTCGCCGTCGGCCTTGAGCACGCCCACGTCCGCCATGTACTCCTCGCGGGTCGGGATGCGGCCCAGGCGCGAGCAGATCGCGGCCAGCTCGGCCGAACCCAGGTACACGTTGGTGTTGCGGCCCAGACGGTTCGGGAAGTTGCGGGTGCTGGTGGAGAACACCGTCGCGCCCTCGCGCGCCTGCGCCTGGTTGCCCATGCACAGCGAGCAGCCCGGCATCTCCATGCGCGCGCCGGCGGTGCCGAAGGTGCCGTAGTGGCCTTCCTTGGTCAGCTCGGAAGCGTCCATCTTGGTCGGCGGCGCGACCCACAGACGGGTCGGGATATCGCGCTTGCCTTCCAGCAGCTTGGCGGCGGCGCGGAAGTGACCGATGTTGGTCATGCACGAACCGATGAAGACTTCGTCGATGACCGCGCCGGACACCGCCGACAGGGTCTTCACGTCGTCCGGATCGTTCGGGCAGGCCACGATCGGCTCGACGATCTGGTTGAGGTCGATGTCGATGACCGCGGCGTAGTCGGCATCGGCATCGCCTTCCAGCAACTGCGGGTTGGCCAGCCAGCCTTCCATCGCCTTGATCCGGCGCTGCAGCGAGCGCGGGTCGGCGTAGCCTTCGGCGATCATCCACTTGAGCAGGGTGATGTTGCTGGTCAGGTACTCGATGATCGGTTCTTTATCGAGCTTGACGGTGCAACCGGCGGCGGAGCGCTCGGCGGAGGCGTCGGACAGTTCGAAGGCCTGTTCGACCTTGAGCTGCGGCAGGCCTTCGATTTCCAGGATGCGGCCGGAGAAGATGTTCTTCTTGCCCTGCTTGGCGACGGTGAGCAGGCCGCTGTTGATCGCGGCCAGCGGGATCGCGTTGACCAGATCGCGCAGGGTCACGCCGGGCTGCATTTCGCCGCTGAAGCGCACCAGCACCGACTCGGGCATGTCCAGCGGCATGACGCCGGTGGCCGCGGCGAAGGCGACCAGGCCGGAGCCGGCCGGGAACGAGATGCCGACCGGGAAACGGGTGTGCGAGTCGCCGCCGGTGCCGACGGTGTCGGGCATCAGCATGCGGTTGAGCCACGAATGGATCACGCCGTCGCCCGGACGCAGCGAGATCCCGCCGCGGTTGCTGATGAAGGCCGGCAGATCGTGATGGGTCTTGACGTCGACCGGCTTGGGGTACGCGGCGGTGTGGCAGAACGACTGCATCACCAGATCGGCGCTGAAGCCCAGGCAGGCCAGATCCTTCAGTTCGTCGCGGGTCATCGGACCGGTGGTGTCCTGCGAACCCACCGAGGTCATCTTCGGCTCGCAGTAGGTGCCCGGACGGATGCCCGGCTGCACGCCGCCGACTTCCGGCAGGCCGCAGGCGCGGCCGACCATCTTCTGCGCCAGCGAGTAACCCTTGCCGGTGTCGGCCGGGTTGGTCGGCAGGCGGAACAGGGTCGAGGTCGGCAGGCCGAGGGCTTCACGCGCCTTGGCGGTGAGGCCGCGGCCGACGATCAGCGGGATGCGGCCGCCGGCGCGGACTTCGTCCAGCAGCACGTCGGACTTCAGCGCGAACTCGGCGATCACCTCGCCGTTCTTCAGCGCCTTGCCCTCGTAGGGACGCAGTTCGACCACGTCGCCCATGTTCATCTGCGACACGTCGAGTTCGATCGGCAGGGCGCCGGCGTCTTCCATGGTGTTGTAGAAGATCGGCGCGATCTTCGAACCCAGGCACACGCCGCCGAAGCGCTTGTTCGGGATGAAGGGGATGTCTTCGCCGGTGAACCACAGCACCGAATTGGTGGCGGACTTGCGGCTGGAACCGGTGCCGACCACGTCGCCGACATAGGCGACCAGATGGCCCTTGTCCTTCAGCGATTCGATGAAGGCGATCGGGCCGCGCTTGCCGTCTTCTTCCGGCACGATGCCGTCGCGCGCGTTCTTGAGCATCGCCAGCGCGTGCAGCGGGATGTCCGGGCGCGTGGTCGCGTCGGGCGCGGGCGAGAGGTCGTCGGTATTGGTTTCGCCGGTCACCTTGAACACGGTGATGGTCATGCTTTCGGGCACTTCCGGACGGCTGGTGAACCACTCCGCGTCGGCCCAGCTCTGCAGCACGCCGCGGGCATGGGCATTGCCGTTCTCGGCCTTTTCCTGCACGTCGTGGAAGGCGTCGAACACCAGCAGGGTCTTCTTCAGGGCTTCGGCGGCGATCGGCGCGACCTGCGCATCGTCGAGCAGCTCGACCAGCGGCAGGATGTTGTAGCCGCCGAGCATGGTGCCGAGCAGTTCGGTGGCGCGTTCGCGGCTGATCAGCGGGTTCTTCTCGCTGCCCAGGGCCAGCGCGGCCAGATAGGAGGCCTTGACCTTGGCCGCGTCATCGACGCCGGCCGGCACGCGGTAGGTGATCAGCTCGAGCAGGAACGCATCCTCTCCGGCCGGCGGCGCTTTGAGCAGCTCGATGACTTCGGCGGTCTGCTGAGCGGTCAGCGGCAGCGGCGGAATGCCCAGCGCGGCGCGCTCGGCAACGTGTTGGCGATAGCTGGAGAGCATGGAGAGTCCCGTCGGAATGTAGCGATAAAGACGCCGCGCCTGCTGCGTGGTCCGGCCGGCGGCGCAGGCCGGGACGGATTACGTTGCGGATCGGGGGAAGGCCGCTGGATGCCCCGAAAGGGGCTGGCCTCGACCGCATATTTTGCCTTTAAAGGCGCTCGCGGGCAACGCGTGGGGCCGCGCGCGGCCAGCGCGCGCTCAGGCCCGGCAAGGCTTTGCGCGATCCGTCCATACGCTTGTGCTGGAACGCTGTAGCGCGCTTGCGACCATGGTCTGCACGCTACCTGAACCCGATAAAGCGATAATCGCCGGCAACGCCAGCCACCGTGCCGACCTCCCCTGGCACGCCAGCCGCATCAAAGGAGCTCCACCCCAATGCCCGACTCCTATTCCACCCGCCGCAAACTCGCGGTCAACGGTCGCGACTACACCTATTTCAGCCTGCCAGCGCTGGGCGAGCGCTACGACATCAGCCGCCTGCCCTACTCGATGAAGATCCTGCTGGAGAACCTGCTGCGCCACGAAGACGGCGGCATGACGGTCGGCAAGGAACACATCGAAGCGGTCGCGCAATGGGACGCGAAAAAAGAGCCCGATCAGGAAATCGCTTTCATGCCCGCGCGCGTGGTCCTGCAGGACTTCACCGGCGTGCCGTGCGTGGTCGATCTGGCGGCGATGCGCGACGCGGTCGGCAAGCTCGGCGGCAACGCCCGCCAGATCAATCCGCTGATTCCGTCCGAGCTGGTCATCGATCACTCGGTCCAGGTCGATGTGTTCGGCAGCCCGGAAGCGCTAGACCTCAATGGCAAGATCGAATTCCAGCGCAACAAGGAGCGCTACAGCTTCCTGCGCTGGGGCCAGAAGTCGTTCGAGAATTTCAAGGTGGTGCCGCCCAACACCGGCATCGTCCATCAGGTGAACCTGGAGAACCTGGCGCGCGTGGTCATGGGCCGTGAGGTCGATGGCGATCTGCAGGCGTTCCCGGACACCGTGTTCGGCACCGACAGCCACACCACCATGATCAACGGCATCGGCGTGCTCGGCTGGGGCGTGGGCGGCATCGAGGCCGAGGCCGCGATGCTGGGCCAGCCGTCCTCGATGCTGATTCCTCAGGTGGTCGGCTTCAAACTCACCGGCCAGCTGCCCGAAGGCGCGACCGCGACCGACCTGGTCCTGACCGTGACTCAGATGCTGCGCAAGCACGGCGTGGTCGGCAAGTTCGTGGAGTTCTTCGGCGACGGCCTGCAGCACCTGCCGCTGGCCGATCGCGCCACCATCGCCAACATGGCGCCGGAATACGGCGCGACCTGCGGCATCTTCCCGATCGACGCCGAGTCGGTCACCTACCTGCGCCTGTCGGGCCGCTCGGAAGAACAGATCGCCCTGGTCGAAGCCTATGCCAAGGCCCAGGGCCTGTGGCACGAACCCGACCAGCCGCATGCGACCTACTCGGCCACGCTCGAACTCGACCTGGGCGACGTGCGCCCGTCGATGGCCGGCCCCAAGCGCCCGCAGGACCGCGTGCTGCTGGAGAACGTGCACACCAATTTCCAGGAAAACCTCGGCCCGCTGGTCGCCAACCGCAAGTCCAAGGTCGGCTGCGCGATAGAGGAACTCAAAGGCGAAGGCGGCGACCAGCCGCAGGCGCAGCAACTGGCGGCCAAGCCGGTCTCGAAGATCCGCATCAAGGAACAGGACGCCGAACTGTCCGACGGCTCGGTGGTGATCGCCGCGATCACCTCGTGCACCAACACCTCCAACCCGGCGGTGATGCTCGGCGCCGGCCTGCTCGCGCGCAACGCGGCCAGGCTGGGGCTGAAGTCCAAGCCCTGGGTCAAGACCTCGCTCGGCCCGGGCTCGCTGGTGGTCACCGATTACCTGAAGAAAGCCGGCGTGCTGAGCGAGTTGGAGAAGCTAGGCTTCTACGTGGTCGGTTACGGCTGCACCACCTGCATCGGCAACTCCGGCCCGCTGCCGGACGAAGTGTCCAAGGGCATCGCCGAAAACGAACTGGTGGTGGCTTCGGTGCTGTCGGGCAACCGCAACTTCGAAGGCCGCGTGCATCCGGAAGTCAAAGCCAACTACCTGGCCTCGCCGCCGCTGGTGGTCGCCTATGCCATCGCCGGCACGGTCAACATCGACCTCACCCACGACCCGATCGGCAAGAGCAGCGACGGCAAGGACGTGTACCTGCGCGACATCTGGCCTACAAATAAGGAAATCGGCGACATGATCGCCGCGACCGTCGGCCCGGAGCTGTTCGCGCAGAACTACGCCGACGTGTTCAAGGGCGACACGCGCTGGAACCAGATCGAATCGCCCGACGGCGAGTCGTTCCAGTGGGATTCGTCCTCGACCTACATCAAGAACCCGCCCTACTTCGACGGCATGACCATGGACGTGGGCAGCATCGACGACGTGCACGGCGCGCGGGTGATGGGCCTGTTCGGCGATTCGATCACCACCGACCACATCTCGCCGGCCGGCAACATCAAGAAGGATTCTCCCGCGGGCCGTTTCCTGCAGGAGCGCGGGGTGCAGCCGGCCGACTTCAACAGCTACGGCAGCCGCCGCGGCAACGACGATGTGATGGTGCGCGGCACCTTCGCCAACATCCGCATCAAGAACCTGATGTTCGGCGGCGAAGAAGGCGGCAACACGCTGTATTTCGGCAAGGGCGGCGGCCAGGGCGAGAAGCTGGCGATCTACGACGCGGCGATGAAGTACAAGGCCGACGGCGTGCCGCTGGTGGTGTTCGCCGGCAAGGAATACGGCACCGGCTCCTCGCGCGACTGGGCGGCCAAGGGCACCAACCTTCTGGGCGTCAAGGCGGTGATCGCCGAGAGCTTCGAGCGCATCCACCGCTCCAATCTGGTCGGCATGGGCGTGCTGCCCTTGCAGTTCAAGGACGGCGAGAACGCGCAGAGCCACGGGCTGGACGGCTCGGAAGTCATCGACGTGATCGGCCTGGAGGACGGCAAGGCCAAGACCGCGACCCTCGTGGCCAGGAAGGCCGATGGCAGCGAGCAGAAGTTCGAGGTGAAGGTGCTGCTGCTGACGCCGAAGGAAGTCGAGTACTTCCGGCATGGCGGGATCTTGCATTACGTGCTGCGGCAGTTGGCGGCGAAGAAAGCAGCCTAAGTCCCGCTTGTGGCTTTCTCTCCCTCTCCCGCTTGCGGGGTGAGAAGCCGCGCTTGCGAGCCACCGGCTCGCGCGGCATCGAACGCCCGAACGCTATGCGTTCGGGCCGGGGTGGGGTTGGGGTGAGGGCCTGCGGCGATTCCGTACAAGCACCTCGCCTCGCACCCTCATCCGCCCCCCGCCTTCGCGGGGGCAGGCTCTATCGGGCACCTTCTCCCGCAAGCGGGAGAAGGACAGCGAATTTCCGCATCGTGCAGTCTGCGCTACAACCGCGGCGTCCACTGCGCCGAAGTCATCCGCCACTCGCCATCCTCTTCGCGCCAGCCGGTCTGGACTTCGTACAACTGCGCCGCATCCGGCAGCACCTGGCCCGAGCCGCCGCTGAGCGCCGCGTTGAAACGCACGGTGGCGTGGCCGGGCTGCAGATTCACCTGCAGGCCGACGATCTTGATCCCGACATCGCGATAACGCAGAAAACTCGCCGCCGCCAGCCGTCGCGCGCTGGCGCGGTCCAGGCCGTCGGGGCCGACGAAGTCTTTCGACAATTGCGCATCGATCGCCGAGGCGTCGCGTTTTTCGATCGAGCCCTGCAATTGCTCCATCGCCGCGCGCAGGCGCTGCTCCGGCGGCGCGCTGGGGCCGCAGGCGGCGAGCAGCGCCAGCAACGCCGGCAGCCACATCGCGCGCAGGACGCGGACGACGAGCGCGCCCATCCCCGCCCGGCCGTGCGCGTCCGGCCCGCTAAAACAGCGAACCTTCGCCGGGTTCGGGTGGCGTCCAAACCCGGACCGATCAGTGTCGACGAAGCGCTGTGCGTGGGTCATCGCGGGTGTTCTCCGTGGAGGTCGTCGGGTAATCGCACGATCGTTCGACTCGGTCGCGGCTGCGCGATCCTGACAGGTTCCAGGTGCCGCGGACAACGCCGGGACTGCGCGAACGGGCGCCGCCTTGCCAGCCAGTAGAGCCTATGCTCCAATCGAGAAAACACCGTACGCCGGCGCACACAGCGGGGCTTACGATCAGAATCGACGAGCGATTAACGAGGGGATCGCGATGAGTTTCGAACGTCCGTGGCTTGCCCACTATCCGCAAGGCGTGCCGGCGCAGATCGACGTGGAGGAATTTCCTTCCGTGGTATCGGTGCTGGAAAACGCGATCGAGAATTACCGCGACCGCCCGGCTTTCTCCAATTTCGGCAAGCAGTTGACCTACGGCGACGTCGATCGCCTCAGCGCCCAGTTCGCCGCCTACCTGCTCGGCGAGCTCAAGCTAAAGAAGGGCGATCGCGTCGCGATCATGATGCCCAACTGCCTGCAGTACCCGATCGCGACCTTCGGCGTGCTGCGCGCCGGCCTGACCGTGGTCAACACCAATCCGATGTACACCCCGCGCGAGCTCAAGCACCAGCTCGACGACTCCGGCGCGAAGGTGATCTTCGTGCTCGACAACTTCGGCAAGACCGTGCAGGACGTGGTCGCCGGCACCGACGTGAAGGTCATCGCCACCGGCCTGGGCGACATGATCGGCGGGCTCAAGGGCCCGATCATGAACTTCGTGCTGAAGTACGTGAAAAAGATGGTGCCCGACTACGACATCCCGGGCGCGGTGCGCTTCCGCGACACGCTCACCCTGGGGCAGATGCACAAGCTGCCGGAGATCGAGATCGCGCCGGGCGACATCGCTTTTCTGCAGTACACCGGCGGCACCACCGGCGTCGCCAAGGGCGCGATGCTGACGCACCGCAACCTGGTGGCGAACATGCAGCAGGCGGCGGCCTGGGTCGGCGCCAACGCCAAACTGGGCGAAGAAATCATCATCACCGCGCTGCCGCTGTACCACATCTTCGCGTTGACGGCGAACGGCCTGGTCTTCATGAAGTTCGGCGGGCTCAACCACATGATCACCAACCCGCGCGACATGCCGGCGTTCGTGAAAGAGCTCAAGAACACCCCGTTCACCGCGATCACCGGCGTCAACACGCTGTTCAACGGCCTGCTCAACACGCCGGGTTTTTCCGAGGTCGATTTCTCCAAGCTGCACCTGACCCTGGGCGGCGGCATGGCCGTGCAGCGTTCGGTCGCCGAGCGCTGGAAGCAGGTCACCGGCATCACCCTGATCGAGGCCTACGGCCTGACCGAAACCTCGCCGGCGGCGTGCATCAACCCGATGGACCTGCCCGAGTACAACGGCTCGATCGGCCTGCCGATCTCCTCCACCGACGCCTGCGTCAAGGACGAGGAAGGCCGCATCCTGCCGATGGGCGAAGTCGGCGAGCTGTGCATCAAGGGCCCGCAGGTGATGAAGGGTTACTGGCAGAAACCGGAGGAGACCGCCAAGGTCATCGACGAGGACGGCTGGCTGCACACCGGCGACATGGCCAAGATGGACGAGAAGGGCTTTTTCTACATCGTCGATCGCAAGAAGGACATGATCCTGGTCTCGGGCTTCAACGTGTACCCCAACGAGATCGAGGACGTGATCGCGATGATGCCCGGGGTGCTGGAAGTCGCCGCGGTCGGCGTGCCCGACGACAAGTCCGGCGAGGCGGTCAAGGTGGTCATCGTCAAGAAGGACCCGGCGCTCACCGCCGAGGAGGTCAAGGCCCATGCGCGCGCCAACCTGACCGGCTACAAACACCCCAAGTTCGTCGAATTCCGCAAGGAATTGCCCAAGACCAACGTCGGCAAGATCCTGCGCCGGGAGCTGCGCGACGCGCCGCCGTCCGGACACTGAATCCGCGCCCGACCGGGACCTTTGGGTTCCGGATCGGCACCTCGAGGCCCCCGCAAGGATCTGCTCCTTGCGGGGGCTTCATTTTAGGTGCATAGAATCCTCGGTCCCGGACGCAGCCCACCACTACACACAAGCCGTCCTGATGCGGCCGGCGGGACGGCTCTTACCGGAGATACCGCCATGTCCGTCGTACAACCCTTCCCTCGCCCGCATTCCGGCCGCACTCTGCGCATCGTCGAAGAGTTCGATCGGGACGTGTACTGGTGCCACATGCACGCCAACCTGGCGCGCGCGCCCGGACGCGCGTGCTTCACCCCGTCGCTGATCGACGACATCCTGTCCTACCAGCGTCATCTCGGCGAACGGATGCGCCAGGACGACCGCCACGGCCTCGCCCACGTGGTCCTGGCGTCGGACCACGACGTGTTCAATCTCGGCGGCGACCTGGAGCTGTTCTGCCGGCTGATCCGCGAACGCGACCGCGACGGCCTGCTCGACTACGCGCGCCAGTGCGTGCGCGGCGTGCACGCCTTCCACGCCGGCCTCGGCGCGGGCGTGCACTCCATCGCCCTGGTCCAGGGCAGCGCGCTCGGCGGCGGCTTCGAGGCGGCGCTGAGCTGCCACACCATCGTCGCCGAAGCCGGCGCGCTGATGGGCCTGCCCGAAGTCCTGTTCGACCTGTTCCCGGGCATGGGCGCGTATTCGTTCCTGTGCAAACGCATCGCCCCGCGCCAGGCCGAGCGGCTGATGCTCGAAGGCGATCTGTACACGGCCGAAGAGCTGCACGCGATGGGCGTGGTCGATGTGGTCGTCCCGCGCGGCCAGGGCCTGCAGGCGGTCGAGGACGTGATCCGCGCCAATCGCCGGATACCGCACGCCCGTGCCGCCATGCATCAGGTACGCGAACTGGCCCAGGGCGTAAGCCTGGAGGAGATGATGCGGATCACCGAGATCTGGGTCGATACCGCGCTGCAGCTGGGCGACAAGTCGCTGCGCACGATGGATCGCCTGGTTCGCGCGCAATCGCGCCGCGGAATCGAAGCCGCCTGATGCCAGTCCGGGAGCGCGCGCTCGCCGCCGCTGCCGCATCAGGGGGATGAATCAGGGGGAACGCTCGCTGTCGTCGCGAGCGTGACGGGACCGCTCGCGCGAGTCGAGCGCCGTCCGCCCCTGGGCCAGGCGTTCGCCCAGACCCGACACCCGCGATTGCCATTCGCGCGGCATCTGCTGGTCGATCAAGTGCATCAACTCGCCGCTGGCCGAGGCCAGCCGGATCAAGCCCAGATTGCTGGCCACGCCCTTGAGCGCGTGGGCATGCTCGCGGACCCGGTCCCAATCGCCCTGCCCGCCGGCCACGCCGAGCGCGCCGACGCAGGCTTCCGCGTCGCGCAGGCACTGGCGGACGAATTCGCGCTCGAAGCCCTCGCCCATGCCGAGCGCGCCCAACTCGTCCAGGATCGCCGCATCGAGCACTTGGTCGGCGCCCATGTACGAGGTGCTGCGCGTCATCGGCGCGATCAGCGGGCCGTTGACCCGCGCGCTGGAGGCGATATCGGCCAGGGTGTCGAGCAGGCGCGAGGTCGCCACCGGCTTGGACAGGAAGGCGCGGGCGCCGGCGCGTTCGCAGGCCTGGATCGATTCGGGCGTGACATCGGCGCTGAACACCACCACCGGCGTGCGCCGGCCGCCGCTGCCGGCTTCCATCACCCGCAGCTCGCGCAGCAGGTCCAGGCCGCTGACGCCGGGCATGTGCAGATCGACGATGACCGCGTCGTAGTCCGAACTCGCCAGCGCCTCCAGCACCGCCTCGCCGCCGTCCACGCACACCGCGCGATGGCCGGCCTTCTGCAGCAGGCGGGTGATCACCATGCGGTTGGCTTCGTGATCGTCCGCGACCAGCAGCGACAGGCTGCGCACGCGGGCGCGATGGCGCAGGAACGGATCGGAAAACGCGATCACGTTCTCCGGGGTTTCCTTGACCGCGGCATCGGCGCCGGCGACCGCGGCGGATTTGTACGGGTCCGCGACGGGCGCGGCGACGCTGTCGAACGGCAGCTCGACCCAGAACCGGCTGCCGCGCTGCTCGGTGCTTTCGAAGCCGATGCTGCCGCCCATCGCCTCGGTCAGGCCCTTGGCGATGGTGGTGCCAAGGCCGGTGCCGCCGTAACGCCGGGCCAGGCCGACGTCGGCCTGCTCGAAAGCCTCGAACAACCGCTTGCGCACCGCCACCGGGATGCCGATACCGGTATCGGTGACGGTGAAGCGCAGGCGCAGGCCGCCGCTGTCGGCATCGCCGGCCAGCATCACTTCCAGCTTGACCGAGCCTTCGTCGGTGAACTTCACCGCGTTGCCGGCCAGATTCAGCAGCACCTGGCGCAGATGCACCACATCGCCGCGCAGAATCTGCGGCACGTCGTCGGCGACCCGCGATTCGTAGCGCAACTGCTTGGACCGCGCCTGCGGCTGCAGGATCAGGCCGATGCCTTCGACCAGTTCGCGCGGTTCGAACTCGACCAGATCCAGGCGCAGCTTGCCGGCCTCGATCGCGGAAATGTCCAGCACGTCCTCGACCAGCGACAGCAGGCTGCGTGTGGAGGCCTGGATGGTGTTGAGGCATTCGCGCTGCTCGCTGTCCAGGCGCGTGGTCGCCAGCAATTCGGACATGCCGGCCAGGCCGTTGAGCGGAGTGCGGAACTCATGGCTCATGTTGGCCAGGAACCGGCTCTTGGCCTCGTTGGCGCGGCGCGCGTCCTCGACCGCGCGGGTCAGCGCGTTGAGCAGCGAATCGAAGTACAGCGGCACCGCGGTCAGGCCGATCAGCAGACCCCACGACAGATACGGATTGGCGCGCCAGTACGGCGAGATCATGATCACGCTGAAGAACGACAACGACGCCAGCGCGGTGGCGATGCGCAGATAGCGATTGCCGTAACGCATGCCGTTGCCGATGGTCACCCACAGGTAGACCGCGTACAGCGGCGAGGCCGGCTCGCCCTCGATGCACATGATCGCGCCCATCGCGCTGTAGTCGGTGAGCATGCCGATCCAGCGCCGCACGTGCGAAACCCCGGGGCGCATCACGATGGCGACCATCAGCCCGACCGCGACGGTGAGCTCGCCGATCAGGATCAGCCAGGTCGCCGGCAAGGTGTCGCCGACGTCCTGGCGCAGGTAGCGCCAACCCAGGTAGGTGATGAACAAGGCGGTGATGACCACGCGCACCAGGTTCTGCGCATGCTCGCTGTCGGGTCGTTGCGACAGGCGCCTTCTGACCTTGCCGAGAATGGCGAGCATCGGCCTACTCCAAGCCGGGGCGGGTAGAACTCGTCGAATAGCGTTGGCAGATTTCGTCGAGTCGGGCGCGGCTGCGGATCAGCGCGTCCACGCAGCGCGGATCGAACAGACGCCCGCGTTGGGCGTACATATACCCCAAGGCGGCGTCCACGTCCCAGGCTTTTTTATACGGACGCGGCGAAATGAGAGCGTCGAACACATCCGCGACCGCCACGATGCGAGCTTCCAGCGGAATCTCATCGCCGATCAGGCCGTCGGGATAGCCCGAGCCGTCGTAGCGTTCATGATGGCGCAGGGCGATCAGGGCGCCGGCCTGAATGAAGCGGTTCTGGCTGCCGCTGAGCAGTTCGTAGCCGATCTTGGGATGGCGGCGCATGATCGCCGTCTCCTCCTCGGTCAGCGGGCCGGGCTTCATCAGCACCGCGTCGGGAATGGCGATCTTGCCGATGTCGTGCAGCGGCGCGGCCATCTCGATGACCCGGATCTCGTCCTCGAACATGCCCAACTGCTCGGCGATAAGGCCGGCGATGTGGGCCATGCGCTCCAGGTAGGCGCTGGTGCCTGCGTCGCGGAATTCGATCGCGCGGGCCAGCCGCGACAAGGTCTCGCGCTCGCGCTCCTCGACCTCGTGCATGCTCGACAGCAGCCGCTGTTCCAGCGACAGCGCGCGTTGCTTGACGTTCTCGGACTGCTGGCGCAGCTGCAGCAGGTTGCGGCAGCGCGCGCGCAGTTCGCGCGGACGCACCGGCTTGACCAGGAAATCGATGACCCCGGCTTCCAGCGCGGCCTGGCGCACCGGCTCGTCGCCGACCACGGTGACCAGGATGATCGGGATATCGCGGTGCATCGGCAGGCGGCGGAAGCGGCGCGCGAACTCCAGGCCGTCGATGCCGGGCATGCGGTAGTCGAGCAGCAGCAGGTCCGGTTGGTGGCTTTCGCACCAGGCCAGCGCGGCTTCGGGCTCGCCGAAGTCGTGCACGGACAACTCGGACGCGATGTCCTCGATGATATGGCGCAGCATCGTCCGCGCGGACGTTTGGTCATCGACGATAACGACGTTCACACACCGGTACCCGTAGTGAGGCCGCCCCCTGCGGCGGCCGACCTGGGAGCATACCCCGCCGCGTAGCCCAAGACAGCCGTCGAAAGTCCCGGCGCATTTCGCTTGGGCCGGCGTTCACCTGATCCGGACCCGCAATGCGCGCCGTTCATCACGGTTTACACGCAAACGGCCTGCAGAAACGGCCAACCGATGTTGGCCGCGGTGAAGTGTAGGTTGCGTTTTGCGGCCGCGCTCTGGGCCGGATGCGGCCCAGGCGGGCCACAACGACCCGCGCGACCGATGCGGCCGGCGCGCTCAAGCCGGCGCGATCCCGTCCGGGCCGATCGCGCCTGTACGGCTCAACCGCCGCTTTCCGGACGCATGTACGGGAACAGCAGCACATCGCGGATCGAGGACGAACCGGTCAGCAGCATCACCAGACGGTCGATGCCCACGCCCAGGCCGCCGGTCGGCGGCAGGCCCACTTCCAGCGCGCGGATGTAGTCGGCGTCGAAGTGCATGGCTTCGTCGTCGCCGCCGGCCTTCTGCTCGACCTGGGCCTGGAAACGCGCGGCCTGGTCCTCCGGATCGTTGAGCTCGGAGAAGCCGTTGGCCAGTTCCTTGCCGCCGATGAACAGTTCGAAGCGGTCGGTGAGCTCCGGATCGATATCGTTGGCGCGCGCCAGCGGGCTCACCTCGACCGGATGATCGGTGATGAAGGTCGGCTGGATCAGGGTGTGCTCGACGGTCTTCTCGAAGATTTCCAGCAGCAGCTTGCCCCAGCCGTAGGAGGCCTTGGCCGGCACCTTCAGGCGCGCGCAGTGGGCGCGCATGGCGGTCAGGTCGCGCAGCTCCTCGCGCTTGATCTCGGGGTTGTGCTCCAGCACCGCGTCGATCATCGACCAGCGCCGGAAGCCCGGGCCCAGGTCGATCGCGTTACCGTCCCACTCGACCTGGGTGGTGCCCAGCACGTCCTGCGCGGCGTGGCGGATCACCGCCTCGGTCAGGTCCATGATCTCGGTGTAGGTGGCGTAGGCCTCGTACAGTTCGAGCATGGTGAATTCGGGGTTGTGCCGGGTCGAGACGCCCTCGTTGCGGAAGTTGCGGTTGATCTCGTAGACCCGCTCCAGGCCGCCGACCACCAGGCGCTTGAGGTACAGCTCCGGGGCCACGCGCAGGTACAGATCCAGGTCCAGCGCGTTGTGGTGGGTGGTGAACGGCTTGGCCGCGGCGCCGCCGGGGATGTAATGCATCATCGGCGTTTCCACTTCCAGGAAACGGCGGCTGTCGAGCCAGGCGCGCATCGAGCGGATGATGCGAGAGCGCTTGACGAACACCTCGCGCGCGTCGGGCGAAACGATCAGATCGACGTAGCGCTGGCGGTAGCGCTGTTCCACATCGGCCAGGCCGAACCAGCTGCTGGGCAGCGGACGCAGCGACTTGGTCAGCAGGCGCAGTTGGTCGGCGCGCACCGACAGCTCGCCGGTCTTGGTCCGGGTCAGCGGGCCTTGCGCGCCGATGATGTCGCCCAGGTCCCAGCCCTTGAAGGCCTCGTAGGCCTCGCCCAGCGCGTTGGATTGCAGGAACAGCTGGATGCGCCCGGATTCGTCCTGGATCTGCACGAAGCTGGCCTTGCCCATCACCCGCTTGGCGACGATGCGCCCGGCCACCACCACCCGCTGCGCCTCGGCGTCGAGCGCCTCCTGGGTCCAGTGCTCGGCGTCGCCGTAGCGCGTCTGCAGGTCGCCGACGTAGTCGCCGCGGCGGAAATCGTTCGGGAACGCGATGCCCTCGCCGCGCAAGGCCTTGAGTTTCGCCCGACGCTCGGCGATCAGATGGTTCTCGTCGATGGGCGGCAGGTTGTTGTCGTCGGTCATGGTCTTGGCGTTTGGGTAGGGCTTGGGGAAGCTTGAGGGGTGGAGAGTACTGAAGTCGCGCGGTCGGTGCTTGGACGGACGGCGGCCGAACGCGGGCTGCGCTGGTTGGGCTCGTCATCCCCGCGAACGCGGGGATCCAGTGCCTTGATGCTACAGGCCGCTTTGTCCTGACCTACCGTCGTGCCGCGGTTTTTGCCCGTCATCCCCGCGAAGGCGGGGATTCAGGGCTTCACCGCGATTTGACTCTGAAGTCTCTGGATTCCCGCGTTCGCGGGAATGACGACTTGAGAGGGCGCGGAGAACCGGCGAAACGGACGACTGATGCCACCAGGATCGAATGGCGAACCTCGACGACAGTCGGGGAAAAACCGCCAATCGACAAAACCCGGCGGAACGACGCGGCCTTACACCGCGTCGGTACGTTTCGAGCCGACCTCCAGCCCCGATTTGAGGCTGGCCTCGACGAATTCGTCCAGGTCGCCGTCGAGCACTTTCTGGGTGTCGCTGCGTTCGATGCCGGTGCGCAGGTCCTTGATCCGGCTCTGGTCGAGCACGTAGTTGCGGATCTGGCTGCCCCAGCCGATGTCGGACTTGGTCGCCTCCACCGCGTCGCGCTCGGCGTTGCGCTTCTGGATTTCCAGCTCGTACAGCTTCGCGGCGAGCATCTTCATCGCGCGGTCGCGGTTGGCGTGCTGGCTGCGCTCGGTCTGGCAGGCGACCACGATGCCGCTGGGCACGTGGGTGATACGCACCGCCGACTCGGTCTTGTTGACGTGCTGGCCGCCGGCGCCCGAGGAACGGTAGACGTCGGTCTTCAGGTCGGCCGGGTTGATGTCGATCTCGATCTTGTCGTCCACTTCCGGCGACACGAACACCGAGGTGAAGCTGGTGTGGCGGCGGTTGTCGGAGTCGAACGGCGACTTGCGCACCAGGCGGTGCACGCCGGTTTCGGTCTTGAGCCAACCGTAGGCGAAATCGCCTTCCACGCGGAAGGTCGCCGACTTGATGCCGGCCACGTCGCCGCCGCTGACTTCCATCAGCTCGGCCTTCCAGCCGCGCGATTCGGCCCAGCGCAGGTACATGCGCAGGAGGATTTCCGCCCAGTCCTGGGCCTCGGTGCCGCCGGCGCCGGCCTGGATGTCGACGAAGGCCGACGCGGAGTCCATCTGTCCGGAGAACATGCGGCGGAACTCGAGCTTCTCGACTTCCTTCGCGTAGCGCTCGACGTCCTCGACCACGGCCAGCGCGGTGGACTCGTCGTCTTCCATTTCCGCCAGTTCCAGCAGCTCCAGACCGCCGAGCAGGCCCTCGGTCAGGGTGCGGATGCCGTTGACCACCTTTTCCAGCGCGGCGCGCTCGCGGCCCAGGCCCTGGGCGCGCTCGGCGTTGTTCCAGATGTCCGGGCTTTCGAGTTCGCGGTTTACTTCTTCGAGACGTTCGACCTTGGCGTCGTAGTCAAAGATACCCCCTGAGCGAATCCAGCCGGCCCTTGAGGTCGGCGATGCGCTGGCGGACGGGATTGAGTTCGATCATGTCCGGTGTCTGGATGCGGATGAACCGGCGATTCTAGCAAATTGGGGGGCGGGGTGGCCTGGCTGACCGAAGCGATGTGCGCAAGCGGCCTGGTCCGGAGTCTGTCTTGGCTGTGGGGGCTTGGCCCTGCGTCGCGGCTGAGGCAAATCCCCCCTGCCCCCCTTTTTCAAAGGGGGGAACAGCACGGGGTGGGTGGAAGGGACGGGGCCGGAGGCGGCGGCTGTCGATGCCGAAGGCCCTCCACCAAGCACGTCAATGAGCCCCCTTTAAAAAAGGGGGCCAGCGCCCGGCGAATCCCCGAGGTCAGGCCACACCCCAGCGCGGGGGATTTGCCCCACGCGCGACAAAACTCCCCATCAACGCCGATACAACGACCGCAGATTCAACCCCTTCTGCAAACTGGCCAGATCCGCCTTCGACCGCACCGCGATCTCCACCGTCTCCCCCGGCAGCAAGGTCAACGCATTGTCTGCCAGGCTCACGTCCTGATCGCCGAAATCCACCCACACCGCGCGCGCGAACTTGTCGGCATGGACGCTGAGCACATAGCCCTCGCCGTCGCGGCGCAACCGCGCGCTCAGCTTGGGGTCCGCCCACGCCAGCAGCCGCGACTCGGCGAAATACACCGCCCGCCGCGACACCGTGCGGCCATCGACGATCAACTCGAACACCGCCGCAGTGCGTTTGGGATCGGCGCCGCCGAGCAGCTCGGCATCGCTCCACGACCCGGCGCGCGTGGACGCCAACGCCGCCAAGGTCGCCGGCTTGCGCTCCTCGCGCAGCACCCGGCCGTCGAAATCCATCACCCGCATCCGCCACTCGCCCGCCACCGGCGCGATGCGATCGGACAACAGATTCAACTCGGTGCGGCCCCCGTCCTTGTCCGACACCCGACGCAGCGGCGCGATCGCCAGTTCGGCGAAGAAACGCTTGGCGTGGAAATGCAGCGGCTTCCAGCGGCCGAAATAATCCAGGCTCGACCACGACGCGCCCGGCCAGACATCGTTCAACTGCCAGTACAGCGAGCCCATCGTGCGCGGCCGCGAGGCGCGGTGATGCAAGGCCGCCAGTTCGATGCCCTCGGCCTGCACCTGCTGGCTGAGATAGACGAAATCGGCGAAGTCGCGCGGCTCGCCGTATTCGCCGCGGATGTACTTGAGCAACCGCGTGTTGCCGTCGCCGGCGAGGAATTTCTGGTGCGCGCGGATCACCGGCGTGTCGATGCCCTGCTCGCCCGGCTGCGCGAACGCGGCGATGGTGCGCAGCGACGGCCAACCCTGCAGGCCGTACTCGGACATGAAGCGCGGGGTTTCCTCCAGGTACGCGCTCGCCGGCAGCGCCGGGCCGCCCCACACGTCCCAGTAATGCTTGTCGCCGTTGTCGGAGTCGTTGGCTTTCTCGGCCAGATCGTTGCTCGGCGAACTCGACCAATACGGCACACCCGCGCCGTCTTCGGCCACGACCGCGCGCAGGTCCTTGCCGAACAGCGCGACATAACCCTCCCACACCGTCTGCGCGAACTTCGGATCGGCCTCGGTCAGCTTCTTGCTGTAGCCCCAATCCTTCCACGCGGTTTCTTCTTCGTTGTTGCCGCACCACAGCACGATGCTGGGATGGTTGCGCAGCCGGCGCACGTTGTCGCGCGCCTCGGCGACCACGTTGGCGCGGAAGGCGGCGTCGTAGCCCGGCGGCATGCCGCCGCCGAACATGAAGTCCTGCCACACCAGCAGGCCCAGTTCGTCGGTCAGTTCGAAGAAATCGTCGGATTCGTAATAGCCGCCGCCCCAGTTGCGGATCATGTTCATGTTGGCGTCGCGCGCGGACTGCAGGTCGCGGCGCAGGCGCTCGCGCGTGACCCGCGCCGGGAATGCGTCGAACGGAATCGCGTTGGCGCCCTTGGCGAACACCGGAATGCCGTTGATCACGAAGGCGAAGCTCTGCCCTTTCGCGTCGCGTTCGCGCCGCAACTCGACGCTGCGCAGGCCGGTGCGGCGCTGCGCGCTGGCCTGCACGCCATCGCGATCGCGGACCACGGCCTTGAAGGTGTACAGCGGCTGCTCGCCGTAGCCGACCGGATACCACAGCTGCGGATCGGCGATGTTCACCGCGATGGCGACGCGGTTGACGCCGGCACGCAGTCGCGCCGATTGGCTCAGAGTCTTGCTGCGCGCCTGGGCGTCGGTGTATTCGATCTCGATCGTCGCCGCGTCGGCGCGGTCGCTGTGGATTTCCAATTCGACGGATGTTTGCGCCGCCTGCCTGGAAACATGCTCGGGCCGCACGTGCAGGTCGCCGATGCGCAGGCGGTCCCAGCTGTCCAGGCGCACGCCGCGCCAGATGCCGGCAGTGACGTAGCGCGGGCCCCAGTCCCAGCCGTAGTGATAACCGGGCTTGCGCACGAAGTTGGCGGTCATCGCATCGCGCGGTTCGTCGCCGTAGGGCGAAGGATAGTTGCCGGCGATCTTGTTCGGCATCGCCTGCACCTGCGGCAGCAGGCGGCGGATCGGCGAATCGAAGACCACGCGCAATTCGTTGCCGCGCTCGCGCAGCTGGCCGTCCACCGGCACCCGCCAGGTGCGGAAGCTGTTGTCGGCCTTCAGGACCTGCTTGCCGTTGAGATAGATCGTGGCGAAGGTGTCCAGGCCGTCGAACACCAGTTCGTTGTGCGCGCGCGCTAGGCTGGCCTGATCGACGTCGAACTGACTGCGGTATTCCCACTGCGCCAGGCCGATCCATTGCAGCTGCGCTTCGCGCGCGCCGACGTAGGGATCGGGGATCAGCTTCGCCGCGAGCAAGTCGGTGTGCACATGGCCGGGGATGGTCGCGGCGTGCCAGCCGGTCGCGTCCTTGTGTTCGGCGGCTTGCGGATCGTCCGGGGTCAGGCGGAATTGCCAGTTCTCATGCAGCGGCCGGCTGCTTAGCGGCGCGGCCTGGGCGGCATAGGCCGCGAGCGCGGCGATCAGCATCAGGGCGATCGCGGCGAGGCTGCGCAGGCGCGAAACGGAGTCGGACGAGGATCGGGCGAGGGGCATGCAGGCACCTGTGGATGGCGGGTGTTGCGGGGTTGCTATGGGACTTCAGCGGTCAGCGTTGCGGAACGATAGCGGCGCTGGCAGCGGCGCGAGAGGTGAGCGATAGCGATTTGCTGGCTCGGTCACATGAGTTGGCTTCATTGCGATCGGAGCGAAAAGCTTCGGGGCTGAAGCCCCTCCCACGGAGACTTCGCGGTTGCGTGGAACTTGAGGAACAAAAGGCATCGGGGCTGAAGCCCCTCCTACAACAGACTTCACGACTGCGCGATAAAAAAGCGGGAGCGCGCTTCCCGCGCTCCCGATCCGATACCGGACAAGTCCTCGCGAACGCGTATTGCAAACGCGCCTTGAGGGGGTACACCGCCTTGCCCGGGAGGTCCGCGACGCAACCGGCGCGCCCGACTGGAGGGCGTGCGCGCAAGTTCCGCCACGGGGTTACCGCCGATCGAACGGGCCCGGGCGGCCCGCTCGCTCGATACCGAGGTGCTGCGATCAATCGAACTTGTAGACGAACTCCGCCGAGATTTCGCGGCCCACGCGCGAGAACACGCGCTCGTTGGCGTAGGCGAAGAACTTCTTGTACGGGTCCTTGTAGTCGGCCTCGTCGAGCAGGTTGTCGATGTACAGGTTGACCCGGGCCTGCTCGGTCAGCTGATAACCCGCGGTCAGGTTGAAATACACCGGCGCCTTGAGCTTGCCGACCATGTGGCAGGTGGTGTCGGTCTGGCCGGGAAGGATCGGCGCGCACTCGTTGTAACCGTCGCCGTTGACGTGGCCGATGCGGTTGGCGAACAAGGTCGCGTTCCACGGGCCGCGGCTCCAGCTGGCGCTGGCGCGGGCGAAGGTGCGCACTTCCTTGTCGCGGTTCTCCTGCATCGGCGAACCTGGGTCACGCTGTTCGTTGTTCTTGAGCTGGTTGGTGTAGTTGAACTGGAAGCTGAAATCGCCGAAGCGGGTCTCCGGGATCTTGTAGCGCGCGGTCAGATCGACACCGGCCACTTCGCGGTAGGCGATGTTGATCGGGCCGCTGAACACCGACACCACTTGTCCGATCGGATAATTCGGATCGGCCACGCCGAAGGAATTGGTGCCCGGCGCGCTGCGGGTGACGCGCGAGACGATGTCCTGGCACGTCGACGATCCCGGGGTGACCTGCATGCGGTCGCTGGCGCGGCGCGTGCGGCCGTTGCGACACTGGCTTTCCAGATCGAGGATGTCGGCGATGTCGAAATCGCGGACCTGGTTGTCGATGGTCATGTGCCAGTAGTCGGCGCTGAACGACAGGTTTTCGGCGGCGTCCCACACCAGGCCGGCGCTCCACGACTTGCCGGTCTCGCTGTCGAGCTTGAGGTTGCCGGTGCGGGCGATGTTGTGGCGGTAGTACAGCGCCTGCGAACTGCAGTCCGGCCCGAGCCCGCGGTTGATGCAGGTGGCCACGTCGGAATCTTCCTGAGTGCCGGTGCCGCTGGTGGCGAACAGGTAATGCATGTCCGGCGCGCGGAAGGTCGTGTTGTAAGCGCCGCGGACCAGCAGGCTTTGGATCGGACGCCACTCGATGCCGGCGTTCCAGGTGAAGTTGCTCTCCTTGCGCGCATCGTCGTCATAGCGGTCAAAACGGCCGGCCGTGGTCACGTTCAAGGTCTTAAAGACCGGCACCTTGAACTCGACGCCCACGGCGTAGCGCTTGCGGTCGCCGCCGCCCTGGTTGGTGCCGCCGGGTTGGTCGTAAAGCTTGTTCGGACCGAAGGTCAGCGGATCGGGGTCGAGGCGGTAGCCTTGCGAGCCGGCTTCGATCACACCGGCGAAGCCGACCGGGCCGGCCGGCAGCTCGAACAGATCGCCGGTGACCGCGAACTGGGCCTGGTTCATCCACGATTCGGCGCTGCTCTTGCCGCGCGTGGTGAGCTGGCGGAAGGTGTCCGGCGTCATCGGCGACCAGAACTTGCCCTGGTCCAGCGCGTACACCGGCAAACCGTTGTTGGTGCCCAGTTGCGGCCCGAGGAAATAGCTGTCGACCGCGCCTTGCAGCATGCCCGGGAAGCTGAAGTCGACCTTGTATTCGGTGCGGCCGACCGTGGCGTCCCAGTTGAAGCGTTCGCCGAAGCGGCCGCGCAGGCCGGCGGCGAGGTCCCAGGACCGCTCGCTGGTGTTGAACAGGAACGGATCGCGGCTGCCGGCTTCGGGCACGGTGAAGGCGCGGCGCGCCTGATAGCTGCGGCCGGTGTTCTGGTCGTAGAACGCGCCGCCGCGGTTGAGTTCGAAGCGCAGCGCTTCGTCTTGGCGCGACTCGCCGTCGCTGTCCCACAGCGACGCGCTGACCCAGGCCTGCATGCCGTTGTCGAAGTCGTAGGTGAAGTTGCCGAAGCCGGAGCGGTTGTCCGAACCGTTGCGCAGGCTCCACAGCGAGTTGCCGCGCGACTGCGAGCAGCTGTAGCCGGGGAACTCGGGCGCGTTGCCGTCGTTGCCGAGGAAGTTGTGCTGCGGCAGATCCTGGAAGCGGTCGCAGGCGCCGGCCGGCGGCGTGACGCGGCGCCTGGCGCCGGTGTCGATCAGCTCCACGCCCCACACCCACGGCCAGGGATCGTTGACCAGCGGCTTCACCGTGGCGGCCGGTTCCAGATCGGAAGCCAGGAAGCCGCGCTGGCCGGCGAAGATGGTTTCGCGGCCGCTCAATTGCACGCCGTAGGTGGCGCTCCACTTATCGCCGGTGCGACCGCCCGTCCACGATAAGTCGTAGGAATCGCCGCCGCCGCGGGTGGTGGTGCCGCCCTTGATCCGAACCTCATCGCCGTTGAAGTTCTTCTTCATGATGATGTTGATCACGCCGGCCATGGCGTCGGAGCCGTAGATCGCCGAGCCGCCGCTGGCCAGCACTTCGATGCGCTCCACCGCCGACATCGGGATGTTGTTGAAGTTGGCGAAGTTACCGCGGCCCTCGTAGGGCAAGGGATAGTCGGCGACGCGGCGGCCGTCGATCAGCAGCAGCGTGCGGCCGGGGCCGAGGTTGCGCAGGTTCAGCGGGCTGGCGTTGGGCGTGGGGCCCTTGTTGACGTCGGCCTGGACGGAGCCGGTGACTTCGGTCAGCGAGCTCAGCGCCTCGTACACGTTGGCGAAGCCTTCGCGCTTGATCTGTTCGGTGGTGATCACCGTGACCGGCGCCGGGCCTTCGATTTCCGCGCGCTTGATGCGCGAACCGGTGACGGTGATCTTGTCGATCGCCTTGACTTCGCCCGCCGCGGCGGGCGCCGCGTCCTGCGCCTGCGCGAGCAGCGGCAGGTACAAGGCCGCGAGCGTCGCCGCGGTCAGGACGTTGCGATGCGCGAAGCCGCGCGAACGGCCCGTGATCTGTTGCGATGCATGGCCTTGGTTCGGCTTGCGGTTCTGATGCTGGCTCACTGGCTACCCCTCCCAATCGCGGCCGAACCCTCGGCCAAGGTTACGTTCGTGTGTGCGGGACTGGCGTGCTCCGCGCCGCCCGATTTGGATCGATCTAAAATCACAGCAAAAAAATCCCGTCGCGACACCTGTTGCGGCTTGACTCGCGCGCTTGAGCGAAGCCGTTCAATGCACCGCCCCGCGCACGTCCAGCGGCCGCAGTTCCTGGCCCGGCGCCGCCGATTGCAGACTCAGCGCCAACCCGCCTTCGCGCTGATACCAGTCGATGCGCAGGCGATGCCAACCGCGCCGCAGCGGCACCGAGGCGACCACGGTCTGGTCGTAGCTTTCGTTGCGGATCACCGGTTCGCCGTCGATATACAAGGCCGAGCGGTCGTCGCCCTGCAAGGCGTAGCGATACACGCCGTCGGCCGGCACTTCGATGAAGCCATCGAAGCGCACGCCGAAACGGTTCTTGCGGCCGAAGGCCTGCACGTCCAGCGACGAGGCCGCGCCCTGCGCCACCGGCGAGTCGGCGCGTTCGAATTCGTCCAGGCTGGAAAACAGACCTTCGTACACGCGATATCCCAGACCGGTTGCGGCGCGCGCCGGCTTGGAGATCGCCGGCAGATAACTGCGATAACGCACGCTGGCGCTGTGCACCCCACTACGGCGGCCGTCGGCGAGCACGGTCACGGTGCGCAGTTCGCGCGACTGGCCCAGCGGCACGGCGATCTCGATCGGGCCCTGATAGATCGGCGAAGCATCGCCGGGTTCGCTGCCGTCGAGGGTGTAGCGGATGGTGGCGCCGGGCACGGCCGGAGTCAGGGTGAAGCGGTGCTTGTACTCGCGCGCGTCGCCCTGCTCGATCTGCAGCGCATCGGTCAGGCCCTGCGGCGCGGGAATGCGATAGCCCACGTGCTCGCGATCCAGTTGCGGGAACTGGCCGCGCAGGCGCCGCTGGAAATCGCCGAAATCGCGATCGGGCTGCGGCGTCCACGCCACCTCGGCCAGCGCGAGCAGGCGCGGGAACACCATGTACTCGACCATCGCCGGGGTCTTGAGGTATTCGGTCCAGACATTGCCCTGCACGCCCAGCACATGCCGCGCCTGCGCGGCGTCGAGCACCTTCGGCACCGGGTCGTAGCCGTAGACCTTGTCCAGGCTCAGTTCGCCGCCCAGGTTCCACTGCTCGTGCACGGCCGGGCCCTGGCCGTAATCGAAGTAGCAGCATTGGGTCGGGGTCATGATCACGTCGTGGCCCTGCTGCGCGGCGGCGATGCCGCCGGCTTCGCCGCGCCAGGACATCACCGTCGCGTCCGCGGCCAGTCCGCCTTCCAGGATCTCGTCCCAGCCGATGATGCGCTTGCCGCGCGAATGCAGGAACTTCTCCATGCGCTGGATGAAGTAACTCTGCAGTTCGTGTTCGTCCTTCAGGCCTTCGCGGCGCATCACCGCCTGGGCGACCTCGCTGCTCTTCCAGCGCGTCTTCGGCGCTTCGTCGCCGCCGATGTGCACGAACGGCGCGGGGAACAGCGCGACGACTTCGTCCAGCACGTTCTCCAGGAACTTGAAGGTTTCTTCCTTCGGGCAATAGATGTCGTCGTACACGCCCCAGTTGCCGCCGACCTCGAACGGGCCCGGCGTGCAGGCCAGTTCCGGATACGCGGCCAGCGCGGCCAGCGAATGGCCCGGCATCTCGATTTCCGGAATCACCATGATGTGACGGGCGCGCGCATAGGCCACGACTTCGCGCACTTCGTCCTGGGTGTAGAAACCGCCGTAGGGCTGGCCGTCGCCGACATAGGGCTCGATGTTGCGGCCGAGCACGGTTTCCTTGCGCTTGGAACCGACGCTGGTGAGCTTGGGATAGCGCTTGATCTCGATGCGCCAGCCCTGGTCTTCGGTCAGGTGCCAATGGAAGGTATTGAGCTTGTAGCGCGCCATCAGATCGACATAGCGCTTGATGAAGGCCAGCGGATACAGATGCCGGCCCACATCCAGGTGCATGCCGCGATAGACGAAGCGCGGCTGGTCTTCGATGCTCAGCGCCTGCACGCGCAGCGGCTGCGCGCCGCGCGTCGCCGGCAGCAACTGGCGAAGGGTTTGATAGCCGTAGAACAAACCTGCCGGCGGGCCGGCCAGGCGGATGCCGAGCGCGGTGATCTCCAGCGAATAGCGTTCCTTGGTACGCGCATCGGCATTGGCGGTGACCGGCTCGGCGACGAACTGCACGTAGCGGCTGGGATCGGCCTCGCCCTTGCGCGCCTGCGGGGCGCCGCTGCGCAGCGGCAGTTGCAGGCCCTGGGTCGCGATCAGCTCATCGCGCAGCAAGTGAGCGACGGCGCGCGCTTCGGCGTTGTTGGCGTAGATCGTTACCGCGGCGTCGAGAGCGAACTCGCCTTCGCCGCGTTGCAGTTTGGCCGGCAGCGGCACCAGCTCGGGCGCGAGGACGGCGGAGCCGGCATTGGCCGCGGGCGTAGTCGTCGCCGCCGCGTGCGCGTTCTGCGCCAGCGGCACCACGCCGATCGCCGCGCCGAACAGGCCGAGCACCGCTGCATGCAGTTTGGTTCGTCCTGATTTGGCCAGTGCGTCTTTCATCGGGCTTGGGTCCTTTCTGCTGCTTCGATAAATCGCTTGCTGTTCTTGCCTGGATGCACGCTGACGATCCTCACCCTCGTGACCTTCTTTCCTACCGTCATTCCCGCGAACGCGGGAATCCAGTGTCTTGCCGCGTCCTGCCCGAAAGTCGCTGGATTCCCGCGTTCGCGGGAATGACGGCTTCTGGGAGGCAGCGCGGGTCTACTCACCTACTCACTTCGGCGAAGCGCAAGCCGAAACCGGCAACGCCTCCGCCTTGGTCCCCCACCCGCCCACCGCCGGCGTCTTGTCCAACGCGAAACGCAAAGTCCCGCCCTGGCGCAGCGCGCTCCAATCCAGCCAGACCTTGTCCTGCGGCTTGCCGTCGAAACTCGCCGACTGCACGTACTGCAGGCCGCGCCCGTCCGCGCCGGGCGCCTCGATGGTCAAGGTCTTGCCCTGGCCCAGATCGAGTTCGACCTTCTCGAAACGCGGCGTGTGCAGCAGCAGCTCGCCGCTGCCCGGCACCGCCGGGTACAGGCCGATCGCGCTGAACAGATACCAGGCCGACATGGTTCCCAGATCGTCGTTGCCGGTCACGCCGTTGGGCGCGTTGGTGAACAAGGCCTGGGCCGAGCGCAGCACGGTCACGGTCTTCCACGGCTGGCCGATCAGCGTGTACATCCACGGGCTGTGCAGATCGGGTTCGTTGTTGGGGTTGTAGCGATACTGGTTGTAATAGCTGTACGGCCCGACCACCCACTGCTTGCGCGCGGCATTGAGCGGATCGGCCAACAACGCGTCGTAAGCGAAGAACGCATCCAGACGCTTGCCGGTCTGCTCGGCGCCGCCCATCGCCGCGACCACGCCGGGCACGTCCTGCTGGGTCAGCCACTGGTACTGCCAGGCGGTGCCTTCGTGGAAGCCATGGTGCGAGCGCGGGCTGTAGGTGCCGTCGGTTTCCGAATAGAACTTGCCGCCGTCCAGGCGCGGACGCGGAAAGCCCTTGAATCCAAGCTCGGCGTCGGCGGCGTCGTTGTCCCAGACCTTGCGCCAGTTGCGCCCGCGTTCGCGCAAGGTCGCGGCGTCGTCGTTCTTGCTCAGCGCCTGCGCCATCTGCGACAGCGAGCAATCGCCGAGCGCGTACTCCAGCGTGGACGAACCGCCGTGGTGCGGGTCCACGTCCATGCTCTTGGCCGGGAACGCGCGGTCGTACTGGACGAAGCCGTCCTTGAGATAGCTCGGATTGCCGGCGCGGCCGTTGCTGCGCACCAGCGCCGGCGGCGTGCCGTAGGCGTTCTCGCGCAGCGCCGCGTAGGCCTGCTGCTCGCGGCCTTCCAGCGCGCCGAAGCGCCACAGATCGACCAGGAACGGAGTGACCGGATCGCCGGTCATCACGTTGCTGTCGAAGTTGGCGTAGCCCCAGCGCGGCAGCCAGCCGTTTTGCTCATGGATCTTCAGCACCGAGTTGGCGATGTCGCGCGCGCGTTGCGGCCGCAGCATAGCCAGCAACTGGTTCTGCGAGCGATAGGTGTCCCACAGCGAGAAATACTCGTAGTAAGTCCAGCCCTCGGCCTTGTGGATTTGCGTGTCGTAGCCGCGATAGCGGCCGTCGCTGTCGCTGCCGGTCAACGGCTGCAACAGCGAGTGGTACAGCGCGGTGTAGAACACGGTGCGGTCGTCGCCGCTGCCGCCGGTGACGCGCACCGAATCGAGTTCCTTGCGCCAGATGTCCTGCGCCTGCTTGCGCATCGCATCGAAGCTCAGCGGCTTGCCGGCCTTGCTGCCCTCGTCGCGCAGATTGCGCCGTGCGCCTTCGGCATCGACGTGCGAGATCGCGCTGATCGCGGTCACCGCGCGGCCGCCGGCGGTATCGAAGGTGAACCAGGCGCCGTGCGGACGGGTGTCGCCCTGCATGCTGTCGCTGCCGCCGGGATGGCCGCCGGTTTCGTCCCAGGTGCCGTGGCTGGCGAAGGGGCGGTCGAACTCCATGCGGAACCAGGTGGTGTACTGCTGGCCGCCGCAGAAACTCTTGGTGGTGATGCGGCCTTCGACCGCGCGATCGCCGACCACCTGCACGGTGCTGCCGACCACCAGATGGCGCTCGTTGGCCTGCCCGGTGTTGACCAGGATCGTGCCCTGCTTCGCCCCGGCCGGGAAGGTGTAGCGCTCGGCCGCCGCGCGCGTGAGCGCGGTGGCTTCCGCGTCGATGTCGCCGGCCGCTTCGCCGGTCAGGCGCACTTTGTAATAGCCGGCCTGGCCGACTTCGCCGTCGTGGCTGTACGAGGACGCGTAGGTCTTCTGATCGAAGGACTTGAATTCCTTCGTGTCGAAACGCTTGCCCGGGCCGATCTCGCCGGTGGTCGGCAACACCGACAACACGCCGCCCTGCTCCCAGCAACCGGCGCCGGACAGGAACGAGTGGCCGAAGCCGCGGATCTTCGGATCGTCGTAGCGCCAGCCGGTGTAGTGATCGCCGATCGGGCTGACCTGGATCAAACCGAACGGCGCCGAGGCGCCGGGAAAGGTGTTGCCGTCGTCCTTGCTGCCGATGAAGGTGTTGACCTCGCGCACCGGATCGCGCGCGGCCTGTGCCGCCTGCGCGACCGATCCGCACACCAGCACCAGGCCCAACGCCGCGGCGAGAGGCCCGATCCGGGCGAGCAAGCGCGCCGCGCCCTTCGTGGAAACCGTACCGCGCCTGCGTCGAACCGGTGTGCCAGCCATCGTGTGTGGAGTCCTTGCTGCAAGAGTGAACTAATGCCGCGGCGGCCCGATGCGGCCGCCGCGGCGCGGCGTTGCTTACTTGAAGTCGAACACGTATTCCAGGGCGATTTCGCGGCCGACCGGGCTGAAGATGCGGTCGGCGATGAAAGCGAAGTCCTTCTTGTACGGGTCCTTGTCTTCGTTGACTTCGTCGAACAGGTTGCTGACGTAAACGTTGATCTTGGCGTTATCGGTGATCTGATAACCCGCGCTCACGTTCCAGGTGATCGCCGGTCCCACGCGGCCCCAGTACTTCTCGGTCTTCTGGCCGTAGGTCGGGCTGGCGGTATCGTTGTCCACGCAGTTGTCGGAGCTGGGCACGTAGCCGTCGGCGAACTCGCGGCAGCCGCCGAAGCGCACGCTGGGCACGCTGCCGACGCGGTCGGCGTAGACGGTGGCGTTCCACTTGTTGCGCTGCCAGTTGACGCTGCCGCGGAACTTGCTGCGCGGCTCGCCGGTGCGCTTTTCCTGCATCTGTTCGCTGTCGTCGGTGCGCGTTTCCAGCTTGAGCAGGTTGGTGTAGTTCAAGCCGAAGCTGAAATCGCCCCAACGCTGGGTGTTCAGGCGGTACTTCAGCGACGCGTCGATGCCTTCGACGTTGCGCGCGGCGCGGTTGATTGGGCCGGTGCGGATTTCGGTGACCGGGCCGAGCAGCGGGCCGGCGCCGTCGGGATCGGCGCCGCGGGTCACGCGGCTCAGCTGCAGCTTGCAGCGGTCGGCGCTGGGCGGGCTCAGACGGGTTTCGCCGGTCGGGGTCTTGCCGGTCAGGCAGTAGGCCTCGTCCAGCAGCACGTCATTGGCGCCGACGTCGTCGATCTCGTCCTCAAGCTCGATGCGCCAGTAGTCGGTGGACACCGACAGGCCGTCGGCGATGTCCCAGACGAAGCCGGCCGTCCACGAACTGCCGGTTTCGTACTTCAGATCCGGCGTGCCCTGGCGCGAGATGTCCGCGTCCTCGACCTTGAAGCCGGCGTCCCAGGTGCAATTGCCCTGCTGGCCCGCGCGCAGGCAGCTGAGGTAATCGGTCTGGTCCGCGACCGAGGTGCTCGGCGTGGCGTAGACGAAATGCATGTCCGGCGCGCGGAAGCTGGTGGCGTAGGTGCCGCGCACCAGCAGGTTGCTGAAGGGACGCCATTCCAGGCCGGCGTTGTAGGTGCTGGCGGCGTCGCCGGAGACCGCGTCGTACTTGTCGTAGCGCCCGGCCACCGAAGCGGTCAGCGACTTCAGCAGCGGAATCTTGAACTCGACGCCGGCGGCGTAGTGATTGCGCGTGCCCGAGCCCAGATCGATGTTGGCGGTCTGGTCGTACAGGCGGTTGTCGCCGAGCGTCTTCGGGTCCGGCGCCAGGCTGTAGCCCTGCTTGGCTGCTTCGAGCTGGCCGGCGAAGCCGATCGGTCCGGCCCAGCCTTCGAACAGGTCGCCGCTGACGATGAAGTTGGCCGAGCTCAACCAGGATTCGGCGCGGTTCTTGCCGCGGGTGGTGATGGAGGCGTAGTCCTGCGGCGAGATCGGGTTCCACAAGCGGCCCTGATCGATCCGGTCGCGGTTGGCGCCGAGGAAATAGCGATCGGCCTCGGCGGTCAGGATCGCGGGGAATTTTTCATCGACGCGGTACTCGGCGCGGCCGATGCTGAAGTCCCAGTCGAAACGCTCGCCGAACTTGCCGCGCAGGCCGGCCGACAGGTCCCAGGACAATTCGTCGGAATGGGTGTAGCCGTTCTCGGCGCCGCCGATTTCCTGCGGCGTGAAGTAGCGCACCAGGTCCAGATTCGCGCCGACGCCGCTGTCGAAATAGCTGCCGTTGGAGCTCCACGCCGGCATGAAGGTCATGTTGGTGCCGCGCGAGCTCCACACGCCCAGCGTCGCCCAGCCCTGCATGCCGTTTTCGAAATCGTAGTTGGCGTAGACGTAGCCGGAGCGGTCTTCGCTGCCGTTGCGCAAGGTCCAGTGCTGGAACACCGCACTCTGGCCGCACTGCGAACCGGTGTTGCTGATGGTGTTGGTGTTGCGGTTGTAGGTGCGGCGGTTCTGCAGGAAGAACTCGCCGTTGAACTGGTCGCAGGCGCCGGGCGGCGGCGCCATGCGCACGCCGGTGTCGGCGTTGAACATGCGGATGCCGACCGAGGGCAGGATGCCGACCTTGCGGTCCTGCGGATTGAGCGACTGCGGCGGCGCGTCGAAATCCGAATCCATGAACTCGCGCTCGCCGGCCGGCAGCGCTTCGCGCTTGAAGTACTGCAGCGCGTAGGTGACGCTCCAGTTGTCGCCGCTGCGGCCGCCGGCCCAGGACAGATCGATCGCGTCGCGGCCGCCGCGCGTGGAGGTGCCGCCGCGGACCTTGACCTGATCGCCCTGGAAATCTTTCTTCAAGATCACGTTGATCACACCGGCGACCGCGTCGGAGCCGTAGATGGCCGAAGCGCCGCTGGCCAGCACTTCGATGCGCTCGACGATCGCGGTCGGGATGTTGTTGTAGTTGGCGAAGTTGCTCTTGCCCTGGTACGGCAGCGGGTAATCGACCACGCGGCGGCCGTTGATCAGCAGCAGGCTGCGGCCCGGGCCCATGTTGCGCAGGTTCAACGGACTGGCGTTGACCGTGTGCTGGCCCCAGGCGATATCGGATTCGACCGTGCCCATGGCTTCGGTCAAGGTGGTCAGCGCGTCGTAGACGGTGTTGAAACCTTCTTTCTCGATCTGCGCGGCGGTGATGGTGAACACCGGCGCCGGGCCTTCGATCTCGGCGCGCTTGATGCGCGAACCGGTCACGGTGACCTTGTCGATCTCGGTGGGCTTGCGTGCGGCGGCGGCCTGGGCGGCTTCGGCGCCGGCCGGCGCTTGATCGGCCTGGTCGGGCTGATCGGCAGCGGCCGCCTGCGCCCCCCAAGGCGCAAACAGGGCCGACAACAAGGCGCAGGTCAGTGCGCTGCGTTGCAGGGTGGAATCTCTCATCTTCGCGGTGCTCCCCAAGGAAAGTGGACTGCAATGGCGACCGGTCCGTGGTCCCGAAATACACTGGAAACGGATTTCTCTCGATCTAAGGCCAAACGCCGAAGCGCCCCCCTCAGGACCTCTCCGGCACATCCAATCCCCAAATTGGATCGATCTAAATTAACCACAACCGGGCCTGTCGTTGCATGACGCGGCGCAGCAATACACCTGTGCTACGGCACAGTCGGGCCGCTCCCGGCCGCGTGCTGACGGCGGGCGGGAACGCTAAGTGGTTGTTTTGCCGAATCTGGCGGCGCGGCTTGTGCGGCGGCGGCGAATCGGCGGGCCCGGCATCGGGTTCGGATGAAAATCCGCGGTTGCACGGGGAACGGGGGCGGGCTGCGACTTTGCTGCGTTGCGGTGGCGGTGGCGGCGCTTGTGGCGGGCCGAGCGCATGACCGCGAGCGCGGGCGCGCGAATCCCGGCAGCGATCGACTCGCCGCGGCCGCTCGTGTCCGCACCGGGCCCACTATCGGCGACTCACCAGAACTGCGCCGGCTCACCGTCGTCGTCCACATAGCGCGCCTGCCCCGCTCCGCCGATCAGGCGCAGCAGTTCGCGCAGGTCGGCGCGCACCGCCGGGCTCAGCGGGCGCATGCAGGTCAGGCGCACGCGCGCCTCGCCGAACAGCAACTGCACTTCGTCCCAGCCGTCCGCGGGGCCGGCCGGATCGCTCAGCCAGATTTCGTGCGGTCCGGCCTGACGGCGAAAGCTCGGCAAAGCTGCGGCCTCGCGCAGCAGGCGCTCGCGCCGCCGCAGATAGTCGCCGGCATCGTCGGCGATCGCATCGTATTCGTAGCCCATCGCTGCGCTGCGCGGCTGCTAGGCGTGCAGCGCTTGCGCCAACGCGCGGACGATGTCGGCGTCGCTTTGCAGCCAATCCGGCGACAAACCCGCCAGGCCGTCGTTGCGATAACGCATCGCCGACACATGTGGCGCTTTCGCCGAGGCATGCAACTCGCCGACCTGCGCGCGTTGCGCCAGCCCGGCGATGTTGTGCACGGTGACGCCGGCGCCGGCCATCAGCGCGATGCGTCCGGCCGCCTGCGCCACCAGCGCGGCGATGTGGTCGGCGCCCTGCTCGGCATCGACCGCGCCGCCGGAGGTCAGGATGCGTTCGCAGCCCAGGGCGATGACGGCTTCCAGCGCCGCGGCGCGATCGCGCGCGACGTCGAAGGCACGATGGAAGGTGACGCCGAGCGAACCCGCCGCCGCGATCAGCTCAGCGCACACGCCGGCATCGACCGCGCCGTCGGCGTCCAGCGCACCGATCACCACGCCGTCGCAGCCCAGGCGCACGCAGGTCTCGACGTCGGCGCGCATCACCGTCAGATCGTTTTCGTCGTACAGGAAATCGCCGCCGCGCGGGCGGATCAGCACGTACATCGGAACGCGCAGGCGATCGCGCGCGACCGCGATGGTGCCGTACGACGGCGTGGTGCCGCCCTCGCGCAGGTTCTCGCACAACTCCACCCGGTCGGCGCCGCCGGCCTGCGCGGCCAACGCCGAGGCCAGCGAATTGGCGGATATTTCCAGCAGTTTTCGCGTCGTCATTGGGTCAGGTCTGTTGCGTGGTGTAGACCGACGGCGAATCCAGCAGCGCATCGCGCTTGTTCGCATCGCACACCGCGTAGACGAAACCGCGATGCAGCGCATGCGCGCCGACTTCGCCGTGCTTGTTGATCGCCAGGAAGCACACCTGCAAGGTCTTGCTGGCCTGCGGGCGCTTGCGCACCAGGCGGTCGATGGCCTCGCGGCAGGCTTCGTCCGGGCTGCGGCCCTGACGCATCAGCTCGACCACCAGGAAACTGGCCGCGTTGCGCAGCATTTCCTCGCCCACGCCCGAGGCGGTGGCGGCGCCGACTTCGTTGTCCACGTACAGGCCGGCGCCGACGATCGGGCTGTCGCCGACGCGGCCGTGCAGCTTCCAGGCCATGCCGCTGGTGGTGCAGGCGCCGGCGAGCTTGCCGCTGCGGTCGATGGCGAGGATGCCCAGGGTGTCGTGATTGGATTTATCCCCGGGCTTGGCCTGATCGAGCCGCTCGGCGTTGATCTGCGGCTGGTATTTGGAGGTCTTGCGCCATTCGTTCCAGGCCGCGCGCGCCTTGTCGGTCAGCAGCGGCTGCTTGGGAAAGCCTTGCTCGATCGCAAACTGCTGCGCGCCCGCGCCGACCAGCAGCACATGCGGCGTGCGTTCCATGACCCGGCGCGCGACCGTGACCGGATGGGCGATGTCTTCCAGCGCGGCGACCGCGCCGCAGCGGCCGTCGCCGTCCATGATGCTGGCGTCCAGAGTCAGCACGCCGTCGCGATCGGGATTGCCGCAATGCCCGACCGTGTTGTTGCACAGATCGGCCTCGGCCCAGCGCGCGCCGGCTTCCACCGCATCGAGCGCCGAACCGCCGTCGGCCAATACCGGCCACGCCGCCTGATTGGCGCCCACGCCGAAATCCCAGGTCGACACCACGCGCGCGCCGCTCGCGGCGGCGGGCCGGGCGGTCGAAGCGGCGGTATTTTTTTTCGCGCCCAACGCGGGCAAGGCGGCGGCGCCCGCGGCCAATAGCGAGCTTTGCAGGAAACGGCGGCGAGAGGTCATGGCGGTCGGCTCGAAGGCGGTGCGCACGCAGCGCGGACCGCCGACACGCTAGCCGCCGCCGCGGGCCGGCGCAAGTTGACGCGGCTGCTTATGCGGGTTTGCCATTGGATAAATCCGTCGAAACGCCGTGGCCGCGAGTTCGGACGCGGCATTCACGACGCCATGCGCAGTTCGGCGAAACCCGCGTCCGAGTCCACTGGCCTTCGCGATGCACGCTCCCCCGTCGTTCGGCATAGCCGGCTCCGATAGCCATCCGGCTCCAGGCAAGAGGTGTTCCGTCTCGATCGCTCCAATGCCTGACGCAATCGGCAGTCCGATCCCGCATGGTCCGACAGACCGGCGAAATTCGACGCAATATCGGGCAATGCGTTCCGCACCGCAGGTTACGAACCACGCGATCCGTACACGGCATGGATGATTCGTCGCATCCTTGCGCTCACCGCCGCCCGGCATTCGCAGGTTCTGGCGAGGGGCCCGATCGATTTCGCTTCATCGGGCGGCGTTTCGGAGCGCCAGGTTCCGAAGGCGCGACGGGACCGCTGTCCCACTGCGCAAGATTGAACTCTCCGCTTTGCAGGAATCGCTGCAGCCGATGGACGATGTATTGCGCATCTTCGTTCTCGGTCGCGATCCGGTTCCACGCGCCCCAGTCGATGGTTTGGCGCTCGCGCGCAGGCAGGCGGATTTCGCTTCCTTCGACCGGATCGTTCACGTCCAGAACGATAACGCCGATACCGTGCGTAGCGCTCAGAATCCGTAACTCGGCCATCGCCCGCTCCTCGATCTCGACCGCGATCAGATAGCCGAAGTTGGCCCAGGAAGAATTGGATACCGCCTGGTAAAAATGCTCGCGGACGTTCTTGATGTCGAGTTCCCGCTTGACCTCGAACGCCCACACGCGTGCCCGCCTTCCCCCTTCTTCCTTTACGCAGCCCTTGACCAGCGTATGCCAGTGCGCGGTAAGGTCTTCGACACTGATGATGTCGGGATGCAGCCATTTATTGCCGTTTTTCCCATAGGTGTTCTTGCTGCGCTTCTCGTCAACATATTTTGTGTAGAGCTCCAGCCGGTCGGCCAGAAATTGGTGCACCAACGGATAGAGCTCGCGTTCCGCGGGAATTTTCGCTGAAACGGCAGCGGTATAGGCAGGCCCCTCTTCATTGACGCAGGGCTGAACCTTCTTCGGCCCGTCCGTCTCAGCCTCATCGCTATCGATACTCGCGATATAGAGTTGACGGGGCCGCTCGCCAATCACTTGCAACAACGGGTAGCGACTGCGATAGATCGGCAGACCTCGCGATATTTCCGCGCCGATCTGCTGTGCGAGCGGCTTGGACTTATCGGAAGACCCCGGTCTTTGCTCTCGGCGTGCCTGCTTCTCGCGCGCCTGCTCCGGATAAAGTTGGACCAGGGCCTGTGCGATCTGCGCTACCGTGAACCGCTTGGGGGCGTATTGGGTCAAAAAGGCAATCACCCGGTCTTCCAAACGGCTCATAGCATTATCCTGTCCTTGGGCTGGAAGATAATTCTTGCGGAAACACGCTCGAGAACGCAACGCCGCCAATTTTAATTCTGCAACACAGTACAAAGGCCGGCCAGCCAAGACTCTCACGCATCCAAACGCCGCCGCGGGCCTTCGGACGGGACGCGCATAGGCAGCACAAACAGCCTTTCCCTGGACCATTAATGTCGATGGCACCAGCACGCTCCAACGTCTTGCGCTCAATAGCGCGCGCACTGCTCGAACGCGGCGCGGAAGGTTTCGAACGCATCGCGCGGCAACGACAGGCCCGCGGCCATGGCGTGGCCAATAACGCGGCAAGCCGCAGGGCAATGTGCAGGTGGGGATCAAGCGGGCGTTATTAGGCGCGTTGTCCGTTCGCGCCGAGGCAGCGACTCAGTCCGAGCCGTAGGCTTGGTCCGAGGTGGTTTCGACGAGCTTGAGATTGGCGTCGGTGCGCCGATAGTCGCGCGGATCCGCCAAGGACAGCTTGCACTGCGCCGTATCGCCCTCGATACGGATCGCCGCCCCAGACAGAGAGATATGTACCGCTTCGCGGCTGCGCTTGCCGAAGCGGGTGAAATAGGTCGCGCGATGGCCGCGCAGCACCACCGCGTTGGCGCCCGCTGCTTGCGCCGCAGCGGCCAGGCGATCGAATGCGCGGGCATAACTCGCCTGCGGCGGCGCCTTGTCCATGCTGGCTTCGGTAATGCGGGTCCCGGCTTCGGCCGTGACCGGTCCGAGCTTGCCGTAGGCACAGGCCGGCGTCGTGTCGAGCACCGGGATCGTGGCGGCCGCTTCGCCGATGCCGAGGCAACACCACAGCAGCGTGGCCGCAACGATGCAGGTACGTTGCCGATCCGACATGGCGGCTCCCCAGCCTGGCCTTGAAACGGCGAGTATAGGACATGCCGAACCGGCGATATGTAGCTTTTCGTGCGCAGGCCTGTAGCCGCAACTCGACTGCGCGTGGGCCGTGTTCTTCTGCCATTCGTGACCGGCCAGACCTTGCCGGACTGTTTCGCATGAGGCCGAGGCCGGAATTGAACCGACGTACGCGGATTTGCAGTCCGCTGCATAACCACTCTGCCACTCGGCCGTAAACGAAGACTAGGTCACGAAGATGAAATCGATCTGACAGCTGCGCACACGATCCATCGGTCAGCCAATGACAAACATCGGCTGATCAAACTCAACGGGTTGTCCGTTCGTGACCAGAACATCCGTGACGGTGCCCGATACGCCGGCTTCGATACGATTGGACGTGCTTAGTGTCGTGACGACACCCAAAGTGTCCCCGCGCTTCACGGTCGTACCCACCGCTACGAACGCAGGCGCCTGCGGGTTCTGCGAGAGATAGGTTGTCCCGACCATTGAAGAACGAACGACGTGTCCACTTTTCAGGTCCGCTGATGAATTCGAAGCTGCAGCGACGACTGCCGATACCCCTACCCCAGCTTTTATTTGCGGCGGACTTTCGCCCGGTCGCGATTCCCATGTCGATTTGTGCCTGGCCTGTAGCGAACTCGAGTTTTCGCGAGTAACTCGGATGGCACATCCTCCCAGCGTGACCTCGACCTCCGCCAGATTGGATGCTTTGAGTAGTCGGATAAGTCCTTTTACCTTGCGAATTTCCATGCGGCACCGAAGGGACGATGTTGAGAGGAAGTTCAGAGCAAGGGCGATTCAAGAGCCCCTGCAGAAGCTGGACGCCGGCAAGCAACATGCAGGACGCCGAACCAACGGGTTCTGTCCGGCGCGCGGAAGTTGCCCGACGTCGACGAGGTCTGCGCCCCTTGCGACCCGTCGGGCACGTGGCTACACGGTGATCGGGATATCCGTCGCGCCGCGCAGGTTGATCCGGCCGTTCCAGCGCACCCGGCCGGACAACGCCAGTTTGGGGAACCTGCTCACCAGCCGGCTGATCGCCACCCTCCCCTCCAGCCGGGCGAGCGCGGAGCCGAGACAGTGGTGCGTGCCGACGCTGAAGGACACATGGTGGCGGGCCTGTTCGCGGTCGAGCCGCAGCACGTCGGCGTCCGGGCCGAACATCCGCTCGTCCCGATTGGCCGAGCCGAGGCAAGCGATCATCATCGCGCCGGCCGGGATCTCGCGGCCACCGACCTGGTACGGGGTCAGGGTGATCCGACGGGTCTGGTGGGTCGGGCTGTCGTAGCGGAGGAATTCCTCGACGGCGTTGCCGATGAGGTCCGGATTCGAACGCAGCAGCGTAAGTTGATCGGGGTGGCGCAGCAGCGCGGTGACGCCGTTGCCGATCAGGTTGACGGTCGTATGGTGACCGGCGATGAAGAGCAGCAGGATCTGGGCCACCAGCTCGTCGTTGGAGAGAAAGTCGCCGTTATGGTCCGCCTGGATGAGCGCGGTCAGCAGATCGTCGGCCGGGTTGTTCCGCTTCCACGCGATGACCTCTCGCATCATGCCGGACAGCTCGACTTCGGCATCGACGATCGCCGTCATCACGTTGGCATCGGCGACCGGTTCCAGCGCGATGACCAGCGTCTCGGTCAACTCGAGCAGCCGCTTGGGATCGGTATCGGGCATGCCGAGCATCGTGGAGATCACCGCGAACGGCAACGGGAACGCGAGTGCGTCGATCAGGTTGACCGAGCCGGCATCGGCGATGCGGTCCAGCGACTCGTCGACCAATTCGGTCACCATCGGCTCCAGCGCGGCGATCGAGCGCGGCGTGAACACCTTGCCCACCAACGACCGCAACCGGGTGTGGTCCGGCGGGTCGCTGTCCAACAAGGTCACCAGTTTGACGGGCGCGTTGGCGATCAGTTTCTCGTACTGGTCGCGCATCGGGCCGGCGCCGAGGTTGCTGTCCGCCACGGACAATCGGGCGTCGCGCAGCAGCGTGGCGACGTCGGCGTGCCGGGACACGAACCAGAACCCCATCGGGTGCTCCTGCACCGGGTTAGTGTCGCGCAGCGTCCGGTAGTGCTCGTACGGGTTCTCTTCAAACCCGGGCAGGAACGGGTTGAACAGTTCCAGGGTCGTCCCGGTTTCCTGGGGCGCCTCGATTTCTTGCGTCGTCTCGGTCATGGTCTGGTTCTCGGTCATGATTTGGTTCGGTTCGTGTTGAACCTGTTCACAAGAAGACTGGCTGCAACGTTTCGGGCATTCGCGCGGGCGGATAGCAGATGCAAGCCAATAGGGCGCCGGATGTTCGAGTGTCCAACAGGCGCCCTACCCCACTGTTGAAACTCAGCGGCGGGCCGTGTGCCGGGTTGCCCGCGACAATCCGGTCAGCGGATGTCCTCGAGGTTAACGAGGTCCACCTTGGCGTTGACGTACTTGTCTTCCAGCAAGCTCGACCGCAACGTGGTCGCGAAGAACTTGTGGCTGTCATCGACGAGGGTCAGGTTCAGGAGGGGGTACGGCAAGAAGCCGACGTCAGAGAAACCGACGTCCTGGATCAGCGCCACTTCGATCTTGCCGCTGGCCAACGGCTTGTAGGTCCATTGGTTGTGAATCCGTTCCAACCGCACGACGCCGGGCGTATGCGGCAAGCTGTTGGGCATGCCCACCACATCCAGAGTTACCGTCTTGGTCGCTTTGTCCTGATGGAATATGGTCGAGATCAACAGCTCTCGATCGTCGAACGGCCCGGGCACTTCCACGCGCCACAGATCCCTGTCGTAGCCCCGTTCCGGGCTGAAGGGCATGATGCGCTTGAAATCCTTGCATCCGGGAATCCATTCCTTGCAAACCTGCAGGTTGTCGCCGACGCCGATATGCTGCGAGACCAACTGGTTCAGCGTGTAATCGCCCTCCATCACCGTCCGCATCTTCAGCATCGCGTCGCCCGGCGCCTTCATCACGTAGACCTTGATGCCGTCCTCGTCCTTGGCGAGCTTCCACTGGGCCGAACCGCAGGCCAGCCAGGCGAAATGCGCGATGATCACCGCCATCACAAACAAGCTGAAGACGAAGTAGATTCTCTTCCAGAGCGGGTCCTTGATCTTCTTGGGTACGCCGGCCTTGTCCGTGGCCGTGGTGTTCGATACTTCGTTCATGCTGTCTCCCTGTTGGTGCGATGGGTTGGGTGATGGAACACAAGCGCCGCTGCCGGGGTGCGGCGGTCAGGCCGGCACGGCCTCGGCTTCGACGGGCGCGTGATGGGTTTGGGTCAGGATGTCGGCGAGATACTTCGCCAGGCAAAGCAGGGTCAGTGTCGGCGCGACCCGTCCGTTCTCCGGGATGAGCGAACCGTCGCAGACGTAGAGATCGCGCACGCTGGTTTCGAGCCTCGCGTCGACATCGCTGCCTACGCGCAACGTGCCGAGGGCGCCGCCGGAAAACATCGGCGCCTTGAATATATCGACGGCACCGGCGCGTTCGAGGATCGCGCGCGCCGCCTTCTCGCCGTGCGCGAGCTTGTCGAAAACCGCGGCATCAAGCGTCTTGTTGTACTTACCATCGGCGGAAAGCCCGCCGCCGACTTCGTCGTGGGCCATCACCGTGACTCCAATGCTCTCCGGATACGCGAACATCCGCGAAATCTGCATGTACTGCAGCATGAACATGCGGAACGGCAGCTTGTGTACGTTCGCGTCCTTCAGGACGATGCCGTCTTCGATCGTGGTTTCCATGGTGCCGCAGAAACTGTCGACGCCGCGAAGGCCCGGGACGCGGCCGAACAGCGTAAAGGCCGGATCGATGAAGTAGCCGCCGGCGGCGACATGCTGCAGCCCGCTGCCGCGCAGCAGCACCGGCGTCGCCAGCGAGCCCGCGCAGACAACGACCCGCTCCGCCCGGAACTGGACCGATCCTTCCTTGGTCTTGCATTCCACACCGACCGCGCGCCCGTTCTCGATCAGTACCCGTTCGGTGAGAGTCTTGCACTTCAGCACCGCGCCCAGGCGCACGGCTTCGTCGAGCAAGGTCAGCGCCTTCCACTTGGCCTCGTAGGAGTAGACGCCGTTGCACTTCGACTGGTCGATCAGCATCAGCTTCTTCTTCCAGTCGTAACCGAGCGCGAGGGCGGCTTCGCGCACCTTGTGCGCCTGCGGGCTCATGAGCGCGTCGGCCATCTCGGCGAGCGGAACCTGCAGACGCATCGCATCGTAGGCGGGCTGCAGATCGATACCGAGCGCGCGATAGGCCGCGATCGGCGGTTCGTCCATGACCGCCATGAACATCGCGCTCGAGCCGCCCGCGGCGTACACCCTGGCGTCTTTGAGCTTGTCGGCCACCGGGACCTCGTTGAACATCGATCCGAGCGTCCAGACCGTCTCCTTGAGCTGGATATAGGGCCCCCGCTCCAGGACCAGCACTTTCTTCCCGCTACGGCTGAGTTCGCGCGCGATCACCGATCCGGCGGTGCCGGAGCCGACCACGATGCAATCGTAGATTTCACTGTCTGTGGACATGGTCATGACTTGGTCGTCTCCTGCTGAGTTCCGCCATTCCCCTGGGTCAGGTACTTGCGGTAGAGCTGTATATGACGCTCGCGATAGGCGAAGTCGGTCAGCGAGCGCTGGCCCAGGAACTCTTCGTCGATATCGACGTTGAGCGCGACTTCGGTGTGTTCCCAATTGGTGATCCGGCGCTTGGTGAGGTTGTTCATCACGGCCTTCGTCGCCAGCCAGACCTTGTCGAACTGCTTCACCTCCAGCACCGAGTACTGCTTGTAATGCCTGCCGGTACGGTCGTAGAGATCCTCCTTCAATGCGATGAAGCGCTCCTTGTCGACGTAGGAGACGATGCGGCCGTAGTAGGAACGCTTGCGGCGGCTGTCGGTCGGGGTCAACTCGACCTTCCAGACCGGGCGGCCGCGATAGCTGTCTTCGCCAAGCAGCTTGTACGTGTAGTCCCTCACCTTCCTGACGTCGGCGTCTTCGGCCGACAGCTCCGAACCGAACACCGCGCCGCTCTCTCCGCTGTCGGCGACGGACACGATGCGCTTGACCTTGCTCAACACCGGCAGATAGACCCAGAAGTCGGAAGCCTTGTCTTGCGGGTATCCCCACGAAAGCATGGCCGTGTTCTTGTCGCTGATCGGCTGGATGATGACGTCGAGCGCCTTGAATTCCAGGTCGCGCTGTCCCGGAGCCCCCGGGGTGGTACGGGTCTTGCTGAACGATTCGACGATCACGATGCGCGGCTTCTCGGCGCAGGACAGCTTTCCGTCGCCGACCTGGTAGCGACAGGTCGAGTACTTCAACTGGCGCGCAGAAGACGAAAAGCTGTGATTCGTCGCATCGTCCACCTTGATCATGATTTCACGGGCATCCTGCGCGAGGGATGCCGTCGGGGCGGCCAGGAACAGCGCCGCGAGGAAAATACGGCAGGCGGTTTTCATCCAACGGTCTCCTTATTGAACTTCGGTTTGAATGCCAACAACAGGGCGGGCAGCAGGAACAAATCGTTGAGCAGGCCCACGAAGATCGCCAGCGCGCCGAACTTGCCCATGTTGGACGTGCCCGCCGCGGAGGCGATCGCCATGATCCCGAAGCCCAGGCCCAGGATCAGCGCGGTGAACACCACGCCCGGGCCGGCTTCGCTCATGGTCTCGCGCAGCGCGGCGTTGACGTCGCCGTCCTTGGCCAGTTTCTGCTGGTAATGCGAAATGAAGTGCACGGTGTCGTCGATCGAGATGCCGATGATGATCGGCGCGAGCATCATCGTGAAGAAATCGAGGGGAATCCCGGAGATCCCGAGCAGCCCCAGGGCGAGCAGCGCGGGGATCAGGTTGGGAATCAACGCGATCAATCCGACCTTGACCGAGCCGAACACCAGCAGCAGGATCACGCTCACCACTATCAGAGCGATGCCGAAGGTGATGGCCTCGTTTTCGGTGATGTACTGAGCCGCCTGCATCGCCAGCGCGAAGACGCCGGTGATGGACACCTCAGCCTTGGGGTACTTCGTCTTCAGCTGCGCCATCGTCTGATCGATGTCGGCGCGCATCTGCTTAAAGACCTCGTGGTACTCGTACGATCCGTAGCTGTGCAGTGAGATCTTGATATTGGCCTTGCGGTAGCTGTCGTCGACCAGGCGCTGGCGCTCGCTCGGATTCGCGCTGTTGAACATGAACAACACCTGCGACAGCATTTCACGCGTGTCGGGAATCCGCTCGTACTGTGGCGCGTTGCCGTTGAGTTTCCGGTTGGCGTCCTTCGCCACATAAGCGATGGAGTTGGTCGTCACCACGTACTTCTTGTACTTGGTCTCGAACTTCTTCTGCAGCTCGTCCATCGCCTTCAGCACGTCCGGATCCTGCAGGGCGAAGTCCTCCTTGAAATCGAGGTACAGCACCATGGCGTAGGCGCCCATCATGTGCTCGTCGGCGACCTTCACGCTCTGGGTGAAGGTCGAGTTCTCCGGATACTGGTCCAGAATCTGCGAGTCGATCTTCACCTGGGTCGCGCCGTAGATGGAGACCACGAGCATCAGCATGAAGGGAATGATGAACGCGACCGGACGCTTCTCCACGATCGGGAAGACTTTGTCCAAGGCCGACTTGAGGTGCGGCAGCACATCCAGGAAGCGTTTTTTCTCCGGCGTGGCGACGATCACCTTCTTTTTCGACACCGTCGGCCACAGGTCGATCAGTACCGGCAGCAGGTAGAAGGTCAGCAGCAAAGCGAACAGGATGCCGAGGGTCGACATGATCGCGAAGCTCTGGATCGGAACGACCGGCGTGATGTTCAGCGCCATGGTGCCGGTCATGTTGGTCAAACCGGTCAGGAGCAGCGCCACGCCGGCGAACTTGTAAGTGTGGCGCAGCGCTTCGCGATGATCGATGCCGGATGTACGCATGCGGGTGTAACCGGTCAGCGTGTGCACCGTATCGGCGACACCGACGGTCAGGATCAGCAAGATGGTGAGGATCAGGAAACCGGTGACGGTGAGTCCGAGCCAGCCGGCGGCGCCAAGGGTGAAAACCGTGCTCAGGATGACGGTAAGCATCGACCACACCACGGCCGACGCGGAACGAAACAAGAACCACAGCAGCACCACGATGATCGCGAACGCGGCCAGGTAGAGAATGCCCATCTCTTCGGACATCTTCACGTCGTGTTCGGCGGCCGCGGTATTGCCGACCGCGTAAAAGTCGAACTGCTTGGCGTACTGGGGCTTGTCGAGGATCTTCTTGATCTCCTCGAACAGCTTCAGGTAGTCGGCCTGGTCGGTGGGCTTGAACTCGACCGGCTTTTCCTCGCCTGGCGTCGCTGCCTGGTCGAGCGACAGCACCGTTTCCTCGGTGACCGCCTCCGCGCCGACCGGGACGCTGCCGAAATCGGTTTCGATATAAATTCCGCCGTACTTGTGATCGCGGGAGAAGAACTGGAGCGGAAGCTGCTTCTCGGATTCCGCGATCGCTTTGATCTTGGCGATCGCTTCGGGCGAAGTGGGCACCGTGTCGCCGACAAGCTGCCTGGAAGCCAGCACGTCCCCATCGACCGTCAGCACCGAAGCGTTGACCAGGGTGTCTACCTTGACGATGTGTTCGAGCGCGGATTGCTCGCCCTGCTTGAGCTTGGCGCGGAAGTTGATCAGATCGTTCTGGATGCCGCGCGCGGCTTCCAGCGACGCCGGCGAAAACACGTCCCCGTCCTTCGACTTGTAGACGATGTAGACGCCGTCCTCGCTGCCGAACTGCGCGTGGTAGCGGTTGAACGCGATCAGCGTCGGGTCGTTCTTGGCGAACCAACCTTCGATGGTCATGTCCATGCGCAGCTTGCCGATGCCGAAGATGCTCGCGGCAAGCAATGCGAGGAAAACAATGCCGACCAGCAGGCGTCTTTTGCGCAACGCATCCGGAACGTTTTCGAAGTGCTCAGACAATCGGTTTACGATTCGATCTCTAACGGACATGAATGCACTTCCTGTTGGTCATGTTGATTGCCCCGCGAAGGCTCGACGCCCCCGCGGATACAGGCTGGTTGAAGGTTCGATGCGGCGATGCGTTCCGGGTCCTGCCCTTGCCGTCGGTCGCGCCAGGCCGGCGGTTCATTGAAAGAGCCTCGCGATCACCGCACTGCCATCGGTACCGACGACGGACAGATGATCCGCCTCGACATCGATGCAGACGGCAGGCTTGGCCAGGAATTTGCTCCACCCCAATGCCGGCGGCTGGTCGCCGTTGCTTCGCGTTCCGCGGACGATCGCGGTCTCGCAGGCTTCCGGCAGCTTTTTCGGACGATAGCTGCGGCATGCCTTCTCGTTGGCGAGCGAAATCCGATACGCGAGCATGAAATTCTCTCTGGGCATCCAGAAGCCGTTGCGCTGGACGAGATCGAACAGATAGTCGGCCCACCGTTCCTCGGGAAGTTCGCGGAATTCGTCGGCGTCCAGCGGCTGCTTGCCGCCGAGCGAACTGATCAGGTTGGCGAAGGCCTCGAGAATCTCATCCGACAGACTTCGCATGGACGGCCCCGGGCAGCGGCAATCCACCAGCACCAGACGCTCGACCACGATGTTCTGCTTCATCAGCTGATGCGCCATCTCGAATGCGACGACCGCGCCATTGGAATAGCCGAGCAGGCTCAGCTTGCCGCAGTCCCGCAACGCCGCAAGCGTGGCGATGTTGGCTTCGGCCATCGCGCGTATGGAATCGAGCGGTTCGCGCTTGCCGTCCACGCCGACCGACTGGAGCCCGAACATCGGGCGCTTGCCGTTCATCGCGCGGCTCAACGTCCGCAGCGACAGGACGCTGCCGTCGGCGCCCGGGACGGCGAAGACCGGCGTTCCCGTTGCATTGGTCTGCATCGGCACAAGATCGTCGGCCATCGAGTCCCGGCTCACGAACCAGGTTTCCAGATCGGTTTTGGCCGCGGCCGTCCGCAGGAACTTCGAGGGCGAGGCCGCTGCGCCGGAGCGCGAGACCGCTGCAGGGACGCCGGCCGAGCCGACGACGTGGATACGATCGATCTTGGCCCGATAGTTCTCGGCCAGATGACCGGCGAGACGCTCGATGCTGGGGTAATTGAACACGACGCTCGGAGAGAGGTTCTCGCCGAGCAAGCCGATGAGCCGCTGGATCAACGTGGCCATTGCGACCGAATCCAGGCCGAGCTGGAGGAAGTCCAGACCGACATCGACGTCCGCGCGCGCAACGCCCTGCACTTCGGCGGTTTCCTGTGCGAGGAAGAGCACGATCTTGTCCGCGGCATCGAGCGCTTCCGGCGTTTCGCCGTCGGCGAGCGCATCGAGGAAACGCCACTTGCGCGCGGCCTCGCGCGCGTCACCGCCGTCGTGCGCGCTCTTGGCTTTCTGCGGCCTCGCTACGGTGGGGATCTCCACACGCGACGGCGCATCGGCGTCGTCGAAATCCAGCCAGTAGCGATTCTTGGCGAACGGATACGGCGGAGTGTCTACCAACTGCGGCAGCGCTTGCGCACTGCGGCGACGGGTCAGCACCACCTCGCGCCAGTGACGCTCCCAAGGCATATCGATGCCGGCGACCCACAGCATCGCGATATCTTTCAGCATGCCTTCGCGCAGGTTTTCGAGCAGCTTGTCCTCGCCGATCTGCGACTTGATCATGCTGAACACGCGCGTGTTGTCGCGCTCCTGCGGACCGCCGATGAAGATCGGGCCGTTGCCTTCCACCGGCTTGTCCGCGGCCAGATGTTTGGCGGCGCGCGCCAGAGCTTCGGTCAGCTCCTTGTGGCTGGCGGCGACAATGGCGAGCCGGTGTTCCATCGGCACGGTCGCCAGTTGCATGGTATAGGCCATGTCCTCCAGCGACGGACGGCTGGCGTAGAGGGACAACGATTCCTGCAGGGACTCGCGCGCAAGAGCCAACGACTCCTGCAGGGATTCGCGGGTACGCGCCGAGAAGACGAACAAATGGCGGCCGCCCTGCTCCGCGCGCGCGACGCCGTGGTCGGTGCGGTATTCCTCGAACAGCAGGTGCACGTTCACGCCGCTGTCGGAGAAGGAGTTGACGCCCGCGCGGATCGGTTCCTCGCCGCGGCGCAGCTTGTCGAACGGCAGCGGGTGGTCGGCGATATACAGCGGATGCGCGGCCGATTCGATGTCGATGAAGGAGTTGAGCGTCTTCTTGGTGATCGTGGCGGGGAACTGCTTGTGATGCAGCGACAGCGCGACCTTGATCGCGCTGGCCGCTCCGCTGGCCGGCTCGAGATGGCCGATGTTGCCCTTGATGCTGCCGAGCGCACAGTGCTTGTCGCCGGTGGCCGGCGCATTGAATGCGTTCTTGATTCCTTCGAATTCGAAGGAATCGCCCCACTTGGTGGCGTAGCCGTCGACTTCGATGTAGCGCACCGAGTTCGGCGCGATGCCGTGCTTCTCGTAGCATCCGGCGATCACCTCGGTGATGGCTTCGTGCTTGATCTCGGAGATGAAGCTGGCGCGGCCGCGGTTGTTCTGGTGGGTCGCGACCACCTTGGCGAAGATGCGGCGGTTGTCGCGCTCGGCATCGTCGAGCCGCGTGAGCACCAGCAGGCCGACGCCTTCCCCGCGGGTGAAGCCGTTGGCGGCGTCGTCGAACACGCCGCAGCTGCCGTCGGGCGACAGCAGGCCGTAGCGCGCGATCGCCGCGTAGTCGCCTTCGAACAGATTGAGCGACACGCCACCGCAGATGGCCACGTCGCACTCGCCCTGCGCCAACGATTGACAGGCGCGGTGGATCGCAAGCCCGGACGAGGCGCAACTGGCGTTGACCACTTCGCTCGGGCCTTTGAAGTCGTACAGGAACGAGATGCGGTTGGCGAGGTAGTAGATCGGGCTGGACGAGCTGAGCGCCGGAGCGGTCGGGATGCGGTGCAGATTGCGGCGCAGGTGATGCTCGTATTCGGCGTACTCATAGCCGAGGAAAAGTCCCGTGCGCGTACCGCGCAGCATGTCCGCGCGCAGGCCGGCGTTCTGCAGCGCGTGGTAAAGCGCCTGCATCACCAGGCGTTCCTGCGGATCGCACAAGCGGGCCTCGTCTTCGCTGAGGCCGAAGAAGGCGGGATCGAACCGGTCGACCTCCTCGATCAGCGCGCCCCAGCGCGGCGCGGCGTCGGCGGTGGCGGCGCCGCCCCAACGGTTTCCCGTCAGCGGCGCGATCAACGAGCGCTGGTCGATCAGGTTGTGCCACAGCGCTTCCGGTGTCGTGGCATCCGCGAACTTGCAAGCCATGCCGACGACCGCGATCCCGAGGTTGCCGGTCGGCAGCGCGACCGCCTGCACTTCGACGGGTTCGGCGCTGCGCTCGTTGGCGGACAGGCCGAAGTAATGCGAAAGCGCGTCGGCGTGGTGCTCCAGCAGATGGTCGATCACCGCTTGCTTGGATGTGAAGCGCTCGCCATGCAGGTCCAGGCCGTATTCGTCGCGGACGAAGGCCAGGATGCGCGCGAGGCCCCCTGCCCCATCGGTTTGCGGTTGCCGCCGCGCCTGCGCCTGGCGGCGCGGGACAGCGCTCCCCGCGGCCGGTTTAGCCGATGCCGTGATCGCGGCGGGAGGCGCAGGCTGTGCGGCCGCGGCCGGCTGCGCCTTCGGCACCGGCGTGGCCGGGGTCTCGTTCATCCAACCGCCGATGGCGCCGGCCAGCTCGCTGATCGACTTCACCGCCGTCAGCTGCGCCGGCGTGATCGACACCTTGAGCTGCTTGCTCAGGTTGGTCATCAGCTCGATCGCTATGATCGAGTCCATGCCGAAGGAATCGAAGTCAGCGTCGACGTCCAGCCGATCGACCGGGATTTTCAGCGTGGACGCGACGGTTCTTGCGATCGTGTCCAACAACGGCAGTTCCGCGACAGCGCTCATCTCAAGCTCCCTGATTCTTCTGCCAACGCGAGGTCGGCGGCAAGCAGCGCCCTCAGGCGCTCCATCTCGTTGCGGGGCGGCGCATCGCTGGACCGCGCAGGCGCGAATGCGGTGGTTTCGGGCAGCGATGCGGTGTCCTGCATCGGTTCCTCGTCGGGTTCGCGGAAGAATCCGCTGCGCTTGAGGACCGACATGCTCGTCTTCACGCCGGCGATCACCGCCTCGATGTCCTGGTCGGTGTGGGCCGTGGTCAGGAAGCAGTTGCCCTGGATGTTGGTCTCCACGCCTTCCATCCGCAGCAGGATGAAGAACAGCGCTTCGGTCACGCCCCAGTAGCTGTCGATGAAGCGGAAGCGGAACAACGAACCGAAGGTGTCGATGACCACCGGCAGGCGCTCTTCGCCGAAGAACACATTCAGCGTGTCGGCCAGCCGCGTGGTCTTTTCGTTGAGGCTGCGCTGGAAGCAGGTGCAGCCCTCGCAGGTCTGCACGCCGTCGCCGCAACGCTTTTTGATCTCTCCCAGCACGGCCAGAGCCGCGGCGATCTTCAGCGGGTTCTGCGAATGGGTGCCGGCCATGCCTGTGCGCTTGGAGCTCGGCATGCTGTCGTCGTCGAATCGCCAAGTGCCGCCATCGATCAGGTCCATGTATTTGGCCGCACCTGCGATCACGCCCGTGGGCAGGCCGCCGCCGGGAATCTTGCCGTAGGTGGCCATGTCCGCCTGGATGCCGAAGCGACCCTGCGCGCCCCGCGGACACACGCGGAACCCGGTGATCATCTCGTCGAAGATCAGCGGGATGTCCTTCTCGATCGTCAGCTGGCGAAGCGCCTTGAGGAATTCCACCGGCTTCTTGTAGGGATGGCGCGATTGCACCGGCTCGACCAGCACGGTGGCGATCTCGCCGGCGCGCTGTTCGATCGTGTCGAGCGACGCCATGTCGCCGTAGTCCAGCACGATGATCTGGTCGGCGAACTCCTGCAGGATGCCCGGCGCCATCGGGAAGCTGTTGCCGGCGAGGTCCTTCGTCGCCGCCACCGCGTCCGACAGACCGTGATAGGCGCCGTCGAACAGCACGATCTTCTTCCGGCCCGTGGCCGCGCGCGCGATGCGTACCGCGAACATCACCGCCTCGGTTCCCGATTGCGTGAACAGCGCGCGTTCGTGGCCGGTGATCTCGCAGAACAGCTTGCAGGCCCGAAAGATCATGTCGGAATAGCCGACCAGCGGGATGCCCTGGTCCAGGCTGTGCTTGACCGCGTCGATCAGGAAGGGTGCGCGATGCCCGAACAGGTTCACGCCCATGTCGCCGGAGATGTCGATGTATCTGTTGCCGTCGGCGTCGTGGACGTAGGCGCCTTCGGCCTGGGTGTAGGTGATCTGGAAGTGGAGCTTCTTCAGATCCTTGATCAGGTGGAAGGCGCGACGCTGGTCGACGAAGTGGACCTGGTGTTCGAGAACATTGGCCTTGGACTTCGGCACGAAGCGGTCGTACTTCTCCACCAGAGCGGCGATCCAGGCGCGGTGCTCGTCGGTGAGGTCGCGCTGGTCGATCGTCTTCAGGGCCCGCGCCGCGCCCTTGCCGTCGTGCGCCGGCGCGATGCCGTCCGCGCGGCGCACGATCGCCAACACCTGCAGCTGCAACTCCTTGTCCAGCGACTGGAACAGGCGCATGGCGTCCTGCTTGTCGATCTGCTTCGACAGGATTCTTTTCGATACGTCTTCAACGGATATCTGCATGGCGTGATCCATCTGGCGGTCGCTAGAATTGATATTGATATCGGACGACGAACTGCTTCTGGTCGCGATACGGCCAGTTCCCGCTGCGCTTGTCCCGTTCGTCGGGATAGAACAGCTCGAAATAGACCGTGGAGTTGTCGTCGATCAGGTAGGAACTGAGGAACTTGTGCTGGAAGCTGGTGTAGGGCTTGCTGTAAATGGTGAGCCAACTCAGGATCAGGTTTTCGTTGAAGAAGCGGTTGCTCACCGAGCCCACCAACTGGTATTCGTCCCGCTCGCGTCCCACGATGTCGCCGCGCCAGTCGAGCAGACGGCTCCAGACGACTTCGGCGCTGTAGGTAAGCGTCCGGCCGCCCGGCGAATAATCGAAGCCGAAGGACGAATCGAACTGATCGCTTTCCACGATCGTCGGGCCGCTGCTGCCGGCCGTGCGCGCGAAGAACGCGCGCGGCTGTTTCAGCGCCACTTCCGCGCGCAGCAGCAGGTTGTCGATCGCGATGTTCGCGGTCAGTCCGTACATGCGGAATCGTTGCTGGCGCACCAGGTAATCGTTGTCGATCAGCCGCGCCGCCATCAGGCTGATGTCGCTCTTGCCGAACGTGCGCTTCCACCGCGCCCCGAATTCGTGCGTGCCGGAGTTGTCCCAGTCGTCGTTCGGCGCCTTCGCGTCGAAGGCGCCGGGGATGTCGTACTCCGAGCCGCGGTCCGGATACTTGTTGTAACCCGGCCGCGGCACGAAGAACGCGGTCCACTGACCGGAGTCGCTGAAGTGGTCCATGGTGAGCATCGGCTGACCGACGCGAGACTCTTCCAGCGAGATGAAGAAGAACTCGGCGCTGTTGCGGGGACTCACTTCGTCGGTGATCGCGCCGCCCTCCGAAACGCCCCACGGCAGGATCTGGTAGCCGAGCCGGAAGCTCGTGTTGCCGAAACTGCTCTGCAGGTAGGCTTCGCGCGTAACCAGTTCGCGAAAAGGATCCTCGTTCTTTGCCTTGGCGCGGTGATCGTTGCCCCAGTGCACATTGAGCTTCGTATCCAGGCGCAGATACAGATTGCTGGTCAAGGGCTTCGAATATTCCAGCCGCACGGACGAGCGGTTGTTCACCACCCGCTTCGGCGAGGCGAACTTGTACGAGGTCTCGTGCTTCAGGCTGATGCGCATCGGATCCAGCCAGGCCGCGAGCTTGCCGCCGTCGTCCACCGTGCGCCCGACCGGGTCCTCGCCGCCCTCGGGCGTCGATACCGGTGCATCGGGCTCCTTGCCAACAAGATCCGGCCCCTCGCGCGAAGGCTCGCCGTCGGCACGCGCTGCCGGCGCGCCCTGGACGTTGTCGCTATCGCCGTCCATGTTCGAATCGATGTCGATTTTGACGTTGTCGAGGTCGATGGCCGTGTCGGCGCCCTGCTCCGGCACAGATGCCGCGGGAACCTTGTCGCCGCTCACGACGGGTGCAGGCTCGGCCTTCGGCGTTTGCGCACAGGCGCCAAAGGCCACCCCGAGGGCCAGCAGGGAAATCGCCACCGACTTCATCGATCGCGCCTGCAGCGGATGTTCGACACCCACAGGCGCCCGCGACGCCCCGCCCTGGGGCGAGGTGGCGATCGACGCGGAGATCGATTCCTGCGGGGATGCGTTCATGAGCGTTCGATTCACGATGCGATCACCGCTTCGCCGCCGTACCCGCTCGATGCGTCGTGCTCGTGGTAATAGCGGACCTCCTCCGACACCCGCAGGTCGTCGAGCGCGCGTTGGGAGATCGCCTTGATCAGCACCAGCTGGTTCATTTCCGAGGCCACGAAGCCTTCCAGCGCTTCCATCGCCTCGCCCGGCTCGATCGAGCCGATCCCCAGGCTTTCCATGCGCTTGCGATAGAACGCGTCGGTGACGACGCCGACGCTGCCCCAATAGGCCCAGTTGACGATCTTGATCGGGTACGGACTACGTGCGCGCATGGCCTGCGCGAAGCTGTCCTTGAAGGTGCAGCCGGCGCAGTAGTTCGACTGGCCGGCGTCGCGGTGGAACGACGCCACCGACGAGAAGAACAGCACGAAATCGAGATCCTGGCCGGCGAAGGCGCGCTCGATGTTCACGCTGACATCGACCTTGGCCGCGAGGCTCTGGCGGAAGACGGCCTCGTCCATCGCGCGCACGGTCTGATCCTTCAGGACCAGCGCCGAATGGACCACGCCATCGATGCGCGGGAAGCGCTCGCCGATGGCGGCGACCGCTGCCGCCAGCGCCAGCGCGTCGGTGGCGTCCGCGGAGAAATAGTGCGGTCGCCGGCCCAGGCCCGCGATCGCATCGAGCTTGGCTTCGATGTCGGCATCCTGCGGCCGGCGGCCGATCCAGATCACCTCGGCGTCGTAGCGCGCGACCATGTGCCGCGTCCATACCTCGCCCAGCCCGCCGGCGCCGCCGATCACGACATAAACGCCCTTCTGGCGATAGGCCGTGTGCGAGGACGGCATGCGGCCGACATCGGCGAATTCCTGGCCGAACCATTCGTCGCAGCGGAACGCCAGCCCCCTGCCCTGCTCGTCCCACGGCAAGGCGAGGATTTCGCGCGGGTCGAGATCATCGGTCGATTCGATGTCGAGCAGCCGCAAGCGCCACAGCGGCAACTCCTTGGCGACGCTGCCGACCATTCCGTGCACGCCGGCATGATGCGGCGACACCCGTTCGCCGTCGAAGACCTGCAGCGCGCGGCGGGTGACGACCGTGAACTTAAGTTCGCGCTCGAACGCGTCGAGCCGGCTCAAGGACTTGAGGATGCGGAACAACGAGAGCACGCCCGCCTCCTGGCTGGGGATGATCGCGTTGTCGCCGCCGACGTCCGCCTCGGGGGCGAACCACAGCAGATGGTCGAATTCGCGCTCGGACAGCAGGCGCTCGATCCGTTCGACCGAATCGCCGGCCACGATCGGCTGATGTTGCAGTTCGATCGGAGCCGCACGCAGCCAGTCGAACAGGGCCTCGTCTCCGCCGAGCAGCAGGCAGCGTTCGCCCGGCGCCGGCGTCACCGCGTCGCGGCCGAAGCGGACCGGATTCCAGATCGGGGCCAGTGCGCGCAGGGCGGACCTGGGCGCCGGAGTCGCGGCCGGCATCGCGAGCGCCGGCGCGGACCCGACGGCGCGCGTCGGGGCAACGACAGGCGCGGATGCGACCGTGCGCGAGACCAGACCGCGGATGCTCACCCGCGGCAGGCCCTGGTCGTCGAGCAGATCGATATCCAGCGACGGCATGCCCGCGATGGGCGCGCCCGGTGCGCGGCGAACCCAGACCCACATTGCGTCGGTGGTGTCGCCGTGGACGATCATCTCGTCGAAGGCGAACGGCATCACCGCAGCGCCGCCTTGCGCGTCCAAACCCGCGAGCAGGCAGACCGTGCACTGCATCGCCGAATCCATCATCGCCGGGTGCAGGCCGAAGCGCGGATCCGCGGCGCCCGGCAATTTCAGGCGCGCGATCACTTCGTCGCCGTCGCTGCGCAGTTCGACGATGCCCCGCATCGCCGGCCCATAGCGCAAACCCAGCGCCTCGAAACGCGCGTACAGCGCATCGCGATCACGGTTCGCGCCCTCGATGGCCTTGTCGGCCGCCGCCAGATCCACCGGCTTGGCGTCGATGACGTCCGAACTGCAGCGCACCGTTCCGCGGGCGTGGAGCGTTTCGCCGCCCTCGCCTTTGGAGAGGATTTCATATTCGAGCCAGCGTCCGCCGTCCTCGTCTTCGCCGTTGTCGTGCAGCGCCACCATCAGCGCGAATGCATCGTCGACCACCACCGGCTGGATCCAGGCGTGATCCTTGAATTCGAGCGCCCGCGTCAGCTCGCCCGGCAGCGCCAGCGCCGCGGCGGCGCGCACCATTTCGATATAGGCCACGCCGGGCAGGACGCGGCGTTCGAGCACCCTATGGTCGCGCAGGAAGAATTCCTCACCGTCGAACTTGGAGGTGAAGATCAAACCCGATGCATCGGACACGTTGGTGTGCAGCAGGGGGTGCAAGATCGACGGCGCCGCCGCTGCGATCGGTTCTGGCCGGGCGCCCTCGGGCCGCTGCGGTATCGCAAAGCGTTTTTTCTCGAAGGGATAAGTGGGCAAGGCGATACGCTGCGCTCCCGATCCCGCAAACAAGGCGTCAAGCGACAGCTTCGCTCCACGGCAGTACAGATCCGCGAGCGCGAGCAGCTTGCTGTGCACTTCTTCAGCTGGCAATCCGCCGAGAACCTGCTGCACCAGAAAGTGCGCGAACTCGTCCAGGCCCGGCGTCGCATTGCCGGAATGCTCGACATCGATGCCGACAAAGCAATCCGGCGCGCGCCGATGCCGGGTCAAGCGCCCGAGCTTGGCGATCAGGTCGCCGACATCGCTCACCACCAGCACGCAGCGATTCGCGAACAGGCCGCGGCCCGTGGCGAGCGTAAAGGCGATATCGTCGAGATGTTCGCCCTTGCCGGCTTCGAGCCAGCTGGCGAGATCAGCGACCTTGCGCCAAAGCGCGGCCTCGGTCTTCGCCGATAGCACCACGATGCGAGGCATCGGCGCCGCGCGTGGCGACTGCGGACGCTGCGGCGGCTCTTCCAGCACCATGAAGGCATTGGTGCCGCCGATACCGAGACAGTTGATAGCGGCACGGCGCGGCGTGTCGGCTTGCGGCCACTCGATCGAATCGGTGTTGACGTGGAACGGGCTGTTCTCGAAATCTATCTTGGGATTCGGCGTGGTGAAATTGACGCAGGGCGGAATGCGCTGGGATTTCAGGCACATCGCGACTTTTATCAGGCTCGCCATGCCGGCTGCGATATCCAGATGGCCGATGTTGTTCTTGACCGATCCGATCGCGCAGAACTGGCGCCGCTCGGTCTGGCTGCGAAACAAGCGGCTGAGCGCAAGGATCTCGATCGGATCGCCCATCGCCGTGCCCGTGCCGTGCGCCTCGATATAGCCGAGGCTGTCGGCGGATACGCCGGCGTTGTCCAACGCGGCACGCATGCAGTCGATCTGGCCTTCGACCTTGGTGGCCAGGAAGCTCATCTTCTGGCCGCCGTCGTTGTTGATCGCCGAGCCCTTGATCACGGCATGAATGCAATCGCCGTCGGCCAGCGCCCGCTCCAGCGACTTGAGCAAGACCATGCCGACGCCGCTGCCGAATACGACGCCTCGCGCGCCCGCATCGAAGGCGCGGACCTGCCCGTCGGCGGAAAGGATGTTGCCGCTCTCGTACAGATAACCGGCCACGTGCGGCGTGCGCACGGCGACCGCACCGGCCAGGGCCATGTCGCACTCGCCCGAGCGGATGCTCTGGCATGCCATGTGCACCGCCACCAACGAGGTCGAGCATGCGGTCTGCACCGCGACGCTCGGGCCGCGCAGATTCAGCTTGTAGGACAAGCGCGTCGGAACGAAGTCCTTGTCGTTGCCGACATGCCAACTGCCGCCGGTCTTGCCGACGACATCGGCATAGTGGTCGGTGCACGACAACAGATGGCTGGAGACGACGCCGCCGGACCCGGCAAATACGCCGACCCGGCCCGGTTGGGTGTCGGGCGGATAGCCGGCATCCTCCATGGCCGACCACGCGCATTCGAGCAACAACCGATGCTGTGGATCCATGATTTCCGCATCGCGCGGCGGAATCCAGAAAAACTCCGCGTCAAAGCAGTCGTGGTCGGCGAGCAGCGGCGCTACTTTCACATAATTCGGATCGGCCAGCGTTTTGGCCGATACCCCCTGGGCCAACAGTTCTTCAGCGCAAAGCGCCGCGATACCGGAGCGACCGGCGCACAGATGGGTCCAGAATTCATGCGTCGAGGCCGAGCCGGGAAATCTCCCGGCCATTCCTATGATTGCAATGTCGCTGTGCTGCTTTTCCATTCCGAATCCTGGCGCAATGAATGCCTTCGATCCGCCACGCACGTGGTCGGCTCGGGTATCGATTGTCTTTAGAGGAACTACCTGATCAGCGCTCGTAGGCGGCGCAAAGATCGCCGACCGTGCGCAGGCCGGTGATCGGCACGTCGCCGCTCGCGAACGGGTCATAGGAAAATTGGATTTCCAATATCGCCAGAATGCGGGCGATATGCAGCGAGCGGAATCCGAGACTGTCGATGAGCGCGCTGGAATCGCTGATTGCGCCGATTTGCAGGCCCTCCTCCTCGGCGACGCGACGGAGGGTGTCGTAGATGATCTGCTGGTGTTCGCTCATGGCGTTCCTGGAATCGGGTTGAACAGAAGAAGGGGCCGCAACGGGGTTGGGCGTTAGCATGTGAAACCGCCATCGACCGCCAGGGTCTGACCGGTGATGGCGCGCGTGGACAGCAGGAAACGAGCACTGTCGACGATGTCCTGGGTGGTGCACATGGCGCGCATCGGTGTCCGGCGAATGATGCGGGCACGCTGAGCATCGGTCAGGTGGCCGACCATCTCGCTTTCAAAAAAACCGGGCGCGATCGCGTTGACGGTGACCCCCTGTGGTCCGACTTCGCTCGCGAGGCTGCGTGTGAGCCCCAGCAGCGCCGCCTTGGTGGCGCTGTAGACCGCCAAGCCCTTATGGCCGCGCAAGGCGTTGACCGAGGAGATATTGATGATGCTTCCGCGCCGCTCGGCGATCATGGCCTTGAGGCAAGCACGTGTCAGCACGATCACCGACTCAAGATTCAAGGTCAGTGCCATGTGAATGTCGCGCTCCGACGTCATCGTCAGCAAGCCTTCGAGGCCGACGCCGGCATTGTTGATCAAGGCATCGATGCGCTTGTAGCGGCGCATGACGTTCATGCCGAAAGCCCGGACTCCGTCGAGGTCCGTGCCGTCGATCGCCTCCCAATGGAAGCGCGCGCCGTCCGGATCGGCGCTGCGCAACTGATCGATGAAGCTGTTGCTGGAACGGCTGAAGGTGGCGACGATGTCGCCCGCATCGAGCCGGTCTTGCACCAATGCCTGCCCCAGTCCGCGACTGCCGCCGCTGATGATGACCACTCGCTTGTCAATCGACACTTTCTTGCTCCCTTTCGACATTGACGGCATCGACCTGCGCTGCGCGCGCCGGGCGACGAATCTTCTTGAAACGCGCGCCAAACATGGGTTCTTCGCTGACCGCCACCCCGACCGGGACCTTGAACGGCGGCAGATGCTCCCGGCAATGCGTGCGCACGCGCCGCTCAACCTGCGCGGCCGGCTCGGGAACCATCAGTTGCACTGTCGCGAAAACCAGTTGCCCGGTAAGTGCGCTCGCCTTGCCGCTGACGACGACGTCGCTGATGTTTTCCAATTGCAGGATCAGGTTCTCGATCTCGCTCGGGTAGACCTTCTCGCCGCCGACGTTGATGATTTCCGACTCGCGCCCGAGGATGCGCAGGTAGCCATCGCGCTCCTCGACCTTGTCGCCGGTGTTGAGCCACCCGTCCTGATCAAAAGGAGATGGCGCATTGAGATAGCCGAGCATCGCTGCGTCGGTCCGGATCCAGAGGATGTCGTCGATGATGCGGGTCTCATGGTGCGGCCCACCGACTTTCACCCAGGTCGAGCCCGCATCCTCCGATCGAGTCGGCAATATTCCGACTTCGGTGAGCCCATAGGTTTGTTTGCAGCGCACGCCGGGCAAGGCCTGGTTCAATGCCTTGAGCGTCGCCAGCGACATCGGCTCGGTGCCGTAGGTGATCAACTCCAGCGACGACAGATCGTAGGCCTGGCGCTGATCCGAAATCAGCAGCATGTTGAGGAAGGTCGGCGTCGTCGGCAGCAGTTGCACGCGCTGCGACTCGATCGCATGACACACCGCGGCGACCGAGCGATCGGCGACAAAAACCGCGGTGCCGCCGTTGAACAGCACATGCAGCAGCGTGTTGACGCCGCCGATATGGTCGAACATCAGGAAAATCAGGGTGCGATAGGCCGCCCCTGGCTTTTGCAAAACATGCGCGATAAGCCGCGAGAAACGGTGGACCGAGGCCTTGTTCTTGCCGGTCGATCCGGAAGTGAAAAGGATCAGCCCGGCCTCCTTGGGCTCGCCGCGCAAGCGATCGAGCAGCGGGTGGCCGCGGCCATAGTCGCAGTGCGTGTAACGACTGCCGCCGTCATTCGAAAACTCGAAAACGCCGTCGACACATGCGGTCGCGAGCGCGTCTTCCACTTCGAAGTTACTGGCGGACAGGAAAGGCACCACCACGTTCGCGTTTTCCACCAGCGCGAACAGCAGCCCGATCATGTCGCCGGAGACCTTCCCGCGCAGTGCGATACATGCGCCCGGAGCGATGCCCATCTCATGCAGTTGCTTTCGCCAGTGACAAATCCTGGCGTGCAACTGGGCATAGTCGAGCGCCGCGCCGTCGCAGACAATCGCTGTGCGCCCGGTGTGATCGGCCCAGCCCTCGATTAGTTTCGTCAGATTCTGCATTTAACGCTCCGTGTACGAAGACCCGCAACGCGGGTGGATCAGCCGATGGTCCGGTCCAGCATGGTCAATGCCGACGACAGGATCGATGCCTGCGCGTCGCGCACGTCCCGGCTTGGGTGGCAAAGATGCGATGCCCATCAGGTCGCGCCCGCCTCGAAGATCGCGTCGAGCGCATCCTCGAATTCGAGGCTCGCCGTGCGCTGCGCGGTGTGGTCGGACGCCGGGGTGCGGCCCGGGGCGTAGAGCGATTCGAGCATCGAGGCGAACTCCTCGTCGTGCGCGCGTTCGGCGTCCGGTGTTGCCGGATGGCCGATCGTCAGGCCCTTGATCCTGATGAGCACGCGGCCTTCGGTATCGATCACGTCGATGTCGATCACGGCACGACCGTCGTGGCGGCCACCGCCGCGCGCCGACCGAACCCAGATCGCGCCTTCACGGGCGCCGACCGAGGCGAACGCGATGCCTTCCAGTGCGAGCAGGGTCGTTGCCGACGGTGCGACGCCGCCGCCGGCCAGATGGTCGAGACAGGCCAGATGCGAGAGCGAGAGCAACGCAAAGGTGTCCAGCGCATCGGCCGCATCGACTGCGCCATCCGGCGCCGGCGGCAAGCGAAATTCGAGCAACTGCTGTCGCTCGCCGCGAAGACAGGCGACAACGCCGTTCGGCAGGCGGTCGCGGATCATGCCTGCATCGACCAGGGCGCCATAGAAGTCGGCGGCGTCTTGGACTTCGCCACGGAACAACGTGCGCAGTTGGGACAAATCGATGCGGTCCGGATCCTTGCCCGTCTCGTAATTGCCGGCGCCTTCGCACAGCATCGACTCGCCGTCCGCGCCCGCGGTCCTTACCTCGAAGTCGAACTCGCTATCGCCGGTCGCGTACAGATCCGCGGAGACGGCACCACCCTGTGTTGCAGGCTCGGAGCTCGCCCACGCCAGAGAACGCAATTCGATGCGCGCCTTGTGTCCACGGTCGCCGAGGGATTCGCGCACCGCCAGCCGTATCATTTCGACCGGCAATAGTTCCGGCAGTCCGGCTTCGGGCCGCAGCGCCGTTCCGCGCAGCGATTTGTCGAGTACAGCGCCGTCCGATGCGAACGACTGCCGCCCGAACACCGAGACATTGCGATGCAGCAGCGGATGCATGACAGCCTGGCTGCCCGCCGTCTGCTTCTCGGGGTCGATGCTGAACCAATAACGTTCGCGCGCGAAGGCGTAGGTCGGCAACGCGCAGCGGCGCATGGAGTAACCGGTGTACAGCGCCTTCCAGTCGGGTTCGGGACCCTTGAGCCAGACGTCGAGCAGCGCCGTCAGATCGCCCTGGTGCAGCCACTGCTGGAGGGTCGCCGCGTCAGTGGTGACGATGTCCGCCTTGCGGCGCACGCTGGACTGGCGCACGCCGGCCGTCTCGGCGTCGCCGTCGAGGTAGGCCTGCAGCCGTTCGATCAGCTCCTGCGCGCTTGCCACGATCAGGGCCATGCGCTCGGGCATGAGGTCGCGGCCGACCTGCAGCGTGTAGGCCACGTCGGCGACGTCTTCCTCCGGGTGGTTGCGCAGATGCGCCAGCAGGCGCGCAGCGTTGGCGCGCAGACGGTCGGCGTTCTTGGCCGAGAGCACGATGGCATAGGGGCCGTTCGGACGCGCGCGCGGCGCGGTGTCGTGCGCCAGGTATTCCTCCAGCACGACGTGCACATTGGCGCCGCCGAAACCAAACGAGCTGATACCGGCGCGGCGCGGATACGAACGGCCTTGTCCGTCGACTGCCGGCTCCCATTCCCTGGTCTTCTCCACCGGATAGAAAGGCGTGTTGTCGAGATTGATGTAGGGATTGAGCTTCTCGAAATGCAGCAACGCGGGAATCTGCTTGTGCTTGATGGACAGCAATACCTTCAGGATGCCGGCGATGCCGGCCGCGGTTTCCAGATGGCCGATGTTGGTCTTGGCGGAGGTGAGCCCGATGTGCGGCTTTACGGCCGGCGGGAGTTGATGCTTGCGGTACAGCTCCGAGAACGCCTTCTTCATGGCCTGGATCTCGATCGGATCGCCCAGGCTGGTGCCGGTGCCGTGGCATTCGAGATAACCGACGCTGCGGGGATCGATCTCGGCCTTTTCGTAGGCTTCGACCAGCAGATCGGCCTGCGCGTTCGGGTTCGGCGCGGTCAGCATCGTCACCTTGCCGCCGTGGTTCTCGGCCGTGGATTTGACCACCGCGTAGATGTGGTCGCCGTCGGCGATGGCGTTTTCCAGCGGCTTGATCAGGATCGCGCCGGAACCTTCGCCACGGACGTAGCCGTTCGCGCGCGAGTCGAAGGTCTTGCACTTGCCGTCGTCGGCCAGCATGCCCGCCGCGCCGAAGGAGATGTGGCCCGCGGGCGTGAGCATGACCTGCACGCCGCCGACGATGGCCATGTCGCAGCTGCCGGTGTGGATCGACTCGATCGCGCGATGCAGGGCGATCAGCGAACTCGAACACGCGGTGTCCAGCGGCGCGCTGGGCCCGTGAAGGTTGAGCAGGAAGGACACGCGGTTGACCAAAATGGCGTGCGAGGTGCCCGAGGCGGAATAGCCGTCGAGTTCGGCCTGGTTCATCGCCATCAGGTCGATGTAGTCGCGGGTCGCCGCGCCGACGAACAGACCGGTCTTGGTGCCGGCCAGATCGGATACGCGGTGGCCGGAATCCTCGATCGCGCCCCAGACGCTCTCCAGGAAAATCCTCTGCTGCGGATCCATCATTTCCGCTTCGCGCGGCGAGATGCCCCAGAACAGCGGATCGAACTTGTCGACCTCGCGCATGAAGCCGCCCCACTTCGACAGCGTCTTGTTCTTCTCCGCCATCGGATTGCCGTAATACGCTTCCCAGTCCCAGCGGTCCGGCGGGATGAGCGTGACCATGTTGTTCTCGGCCTTGCTCAGCTTGTCCCAGTATTCGTCCAGCGTGTCGGCCTGCGGCATCACGCCGCTCATGCCGACGATAGCGATCGGCCGCTCGATGAAGCGGCGCCCAGGCGAGAAGCGCCCCGTGCCTGCGGGCGCCGGCGCGTCCGCCACCGCGAGGGTGTTCTTGGACGCGAATACCGGCTGAGTCGGGACCACCTGGGCTGTGCCGGTCGATGCGGCGTCGACGGCCGGCGACGGTGTGCCCGCCCGCGCATGCACGCGAAGCATGTTCTCGCGGTGATCCTGGGCGAGATGCTTGGCGATTTCGCGGATGTTCGGATATTCGAAGAACAGGACCGGCGTGATGTCCAGGCCGTACTTGTCGTTGACCATGTTGCTGAACGAGGTGAGCCCGATCGAATCGAAGCCCAGGTCCAGCAGGATCGTGTCGAGATCGACATCGTCGGCATCGATCTTGAGGAAATCCATGACGATCTGCGACAGCGCGTCCTGGACCAGGATCGCCAGATCGCCGTCCTCGCTGGTCGCCGCTGCCGGCGCAGTCGCGGACACCGCCACGGCGGCCTTGGGCGCCTCGGCCACGCCGATGCCCCACGCGCGCTCGACCTTGTCCTTCACGCCTTGCAGCACCGCCAGATGCGGCAGATCGCTGTGCAGGCCCAGCATCAAAGCCTGGATGCCGACCTCGCGCTGCAGCGGGCGGATACCGAGATTGCGCTCGAAGAACAGCGCGGTCTGCTCGTCCAGCCGCATGCCGCCCTCGGCCCAGATCGACCAGTTGAGGCTGAGCGCCTTGCCCTGCCGCTGTCCGGCGCGCGCGCGCGCATTGCGCTGCGCGGCGAAGGCATCCATGAAATGGTTCGCGAACGAGTAATCGCTCTGGCCGGCATTGCCCGCCAGCGCCGCCAGCGACGAAAACATCACGAAGAAATCCAGCGGTTCCTCGCGCGTGGCATCGTCCAGCAGCACCGAGCCGCGGATCTTGGGCGCGAACACGGCCGCCATTTCCTCGCGTGTCTTGTTGCGCAGATACGCATCGCGCAGCACGCCAGCGCTGTGGATGATGCCGTGCAGCCCGCCATAGCTGTCCTTGCACACACGCACGAGTCTTTCGACATCCTCGCGCCTGGACACGTCGGCCGGTACGTACACCACTTCGCCGCCGGCCGCGCGCATGGATTCCAGCGCCGCTTCGGTTTCGGGCTTGAGCGCACCGCGACCGCTCAGCACCATCCGCGCCTGGAAATTTTTGGCCAGATGTTCGGCGAAGATCAGGCCCAGACCGCCCGCGCCGCCGGTAATGAGGTAGACGCCGCGGTGCCGGATCGGGGCCGCGTCCTGCGTCTGCGCGGTGGGTTCGGGGCAGTCGTGGATACGGCGCACATAGCGCATGCCTTCGCGGTAGCGCACCGCGAGGGCCTTGGTGTCGTCGCGGAATTCCGCTGCGATCGCGGCCACCGACACCCGGTCGAAGCCAGCTTCGACGCCAGAATCCGCGCCGACGATTTCGACGACCTTGCATGCGAGTTTCGGGCTCTCCGCGCGCAGGATCGTCGCGAAGCCCTGGATCGCCTCGTTATGCGGTTGCGCCACGGGCGGCGTGCTGAAGTACAGATACTGCAGGCGGACATCGGCCTCGCATTTTTGCGCGATGACCGCCTGGACCAGGTACAGGAAGGCGTACACGCCACGATCGAGCGCCCGCATCGTGGCGTCTTCGGCCGACAGACCGTCGGCGTCCGCGCCGGGCAGCGCCGACCATGCGAAGCACACGTGCAGCGTGGCATCGGACTGATTGCGCAGCGCCGAAAGCAGTGTGTCGTAATCCTCGCGCTTGCCGGCATCGATGCGATAGCGATGGGCGTCGACGCGGGCGAAACTATCGCCTGGCAACACCGCGATCAGCGTGTCGGGATCGCTTCCGGATGCGACCAGCGCGGCTCGGTAAGCGTCGTGGCTGGCTTCATCGGGCGCGAAGATCACGATGGTCTGTCGCGAGGGATCGCCCGCGGGGGCAGAGAGCGGCGATGGCTGCCAATCGGTCCCGAAGTACAGGGTCGAGAACGCAGCGTCGGCATCGCCCGGTGGCGGCGCCTTGGACGCGGCGCCCGGCTTCTCGTGCACGTCGAGCAGCGGCACGCCGACCGAATCGCGCACCTTGACCAGCACCTTGCCTTGCTCGTCGACGATGAGCACATTCATCTTCGACAGGTTGGACGACTTCTTCTCGTCCTTCGCCTCGGTCACGTAGCTGTAGCAGACCTGCGTGAGCGGATGCAGGATCTCCACTTCGCCCAGCGAATACGGCACGAACATCTCGCCGCCCGCGTCCGCGAGCCGCGCGGCCATCGCCGCCTGGAACGAGGAATCGACCAGCGAGGGATGCAGCACGAACTCGTCGAAGCGCGTGCCGTCCAGCGCCGGCATCTTCAGCGCGCCCAGCACTTCGAAGGCGACCTGCGGATTGCGGCGGACTTCGGTCAGCGCCTGGAAGGTGGGCCCCAGGCCCAGGCCGAGATTCTTGAACAGCGGATAGGCGCGTTCGCCGTCCATGACCTTTTCGCAGCGGCCGCGGATCGCGGACAGATCCACGTATTCGTCTTCCGCCGCGTCGTCCTGGGCCGTGGCGTAAAAGAGTTTTCCCTGGCAATAGAGTTGCTTCTTTCCATCCTCGCGTTCGCTGAAGACCTCGAACACCACCGAGTCGCCAGCGGGCTTGAGTTCGATCAGCACATCGTTGGGAACCGCGCCCTGCACCGTCAGCGGGCTGACCCAGAGGATGTTCCTGATCCTGCGGACCTTGCGCCCCGCGGCGATCTCGCCGGCCTTGCGCGCCAGGTCGAGATAGGCCACGCCCGGAAGCGTCGGGATGTCGGAAACCAGATGGTCGTAGATGAAGAATTCGCGGTCGGTGAAGACCTTGCGGAATACCTGGCGCTCGAACGTGGATTCGTTGCTGTCGATCAGCGGATGCAGGCCGGCGAGGTGTACGGCGGTCATCGGGCCGATCGCATTGCCTTCGACGGGTTCGAGCCAATGGCGCTTGTCGGCGAACGGATAGGTCGGCAGCGAAATGCGCCTGCCGTGCCCGCCGGTCTGCATGCCCTGCCATTCCGACACCAGGCCGTCGATCCACAGCTGCGCCAGCTTCATCGGATCGCGCGATTTCGCGAGCAGATCGACAAAGGCTTCCTTTTCCTTGCGGCTGAGCATCTTGGTGATGCCGTCCGCATTCCTCACGTGGCCGATGAAAATATGCTCGTCGCGCGTACCGTCCAGGAAGCACTGCAGCCTGTCGATCAACCGCTCGTGGCTGTCCGCAAGGATGGCGACCCGGTGATCGAAGGATTTGCGGCCGAACTGCAGGGTGAAGGCGATCTCGTCGAGGCTGGGCGCGGACGCATCGCTGAGGTGTTTTCCGACGAAGGATTTCAGCCGCATCGCGACCTGCCGCAGCTGCTCTTCGTTGCGCGCGGACAGCGGGAAAATCCGCAGTCCGCGCTCCACCGGCGCGCCGTCGGCGGACAGCGCGGTGTCGCCGACCGCTTCGAGAATCACGTGCGCGTTGGAACCGCCCGCGCCAAAGGAGCTGATGCCCGCGCGCAGCGGCTGCAGTACGCCGTCGACCTGTTGCGGATGCCACGGTGCCAGCGCCTGCTGGACCACGAACGGCGAATGCGCGAAATCGATGAACTCGTTGAGCTGCGCCGAATGTAGCGACGGCACCAGGGTGCGGTGACGCATCTGCAGGATGGTCTTGCACACCCCGGCAATGCCCGCGGCCGCTTCCAGATGGCCGATGTTGGTCTTGATCGAACCGATCGCGCAGCTGCGCAGCGCGACCTGGTCTTTCTCGAACGCCTGGTTGAGGCCGGCGATCTCGATGGGATCGCCCAGTTCGGTGCCGGTGCCGTGGGCTTCGATGTAGCCGATGCTGCGCGCGTCCACGTTGGCCTTTTTCAGCGCCGTGGTGATGACCTCGCACTGCGCCTTCGAGTTCGGCACCGCATAGCCGCTGTTGCGTCCGCCATGGCTGATCGCCGAGCCCTTGATCACCGCATAGATGTTGTCGCGGTCGCGCCGCGCCTGCGACAGCGGCTTGAGCAGCAACGCGCCGACGCCCTCGCCCGGCACGTAGCCGCCGGCATCGCGGCCGAAGGCGCGACACAGACCCTCTTCCGACAACAGACCGCCAGCGACAGTGATTTCCTGCTTGCACTGGTGCACATCCAGGTTGACGCCGCCGACCAGCGCGGCGGCGCATTCGCCCTGCCGGATGGCATCGCAGGCGAGGTGGATCGCGGTCAGGCTGGCCGAGCACGCGGTGTCCACCGCGATGCTGGGGCCGGTGAAATTCATGAAATACGAAACGCGGTTGGCGACGCTCCACAGGAACGAGTTGGCGATCACTTTGTTGCCGGCCAGCCGCTCTTCCGCGCCGACCATCTGGTACATCGCCCACACCGCGCCGACGTACACGCCGATCCGGCCCGCGCCCAGCTCATCGCTCTGGAAGGCGTCGGGATAGTAGCCGGCGTCCTCCAAAGCTTCCCAGCTGACTTCCAGGAACAGGCGTTCCTGCGGGTCCAAGGTCTCGGCTTCGCGCGGCGAGATGTTGAAGAACAGCGAATCGAAGCGGTCGAGGTCGTCGAGAAAACCGCCGCGGTACCGGCCCAGCGCATCGCGGTTGCGCCGGCGGTCGAACCGCGACTGCGGAATCTCGCTGATGCAGTCGCGGCCCTGGGTCAGATTCTCCCAGAGCTCGTCGGCATTCCGGGCCTTCGGCAAACGCGCGGCCATGCCTACGATCGCGATGTCCATATCGGTCTGCATCGGCATGTCGGATGCGCGCGGTGCGGCGGCCTCGACGGCACGCACGCTGTCCGCCGCATGCGGCTGTGAAGCATGCGTCACCGCAGTCTGCGGGTGTTGCGCGGCCGCACCCAACGCGTCGCTTGTGGGCGCCGATGCGACGCTGCGCGGCGACAGCAGTCGCTGAAGCGTGAGCCGGACGTTGATATCGCCCACGCCTTCGGCGGCGCCGAGATCGGGAATATTGACGATGTCCGCGAACGCATCCGCCAGCCGGTCGCCCAGCCGCTTTACCTCGTCGGCCTTGAGGCCTACGGGAATGGCCAGTCTGACCAGCTGATTGAGCGAGGTGTTCTGTTGCATGCCCACGCTGTGCGCACCGGCACGGATGCCCGTCGCCAGATAGAGCCATGCCGCGAACGAGGCTACCGGTGCGACAAGATCGCGAAACTGCGGAATCCGCTTGACGTCGACCAACACGCAGTGGGCCGACGCCGGACGCACGACGGGCAATTGCCGCTGCGCCAGATGCGTTGCCAGCGCACGCACGGCATCGACGCGGCGGCGGACCTGGGTCTCGATGTAGCCGCGGTTCTGCAGCGATGCCGCGATGCATTTCTTCTCGGTGACGTCCAGCGCTTTGCCGCCGCGCTGTTGCAAGGCCTGCAGCCGGTCGTGCAGCACCTGATCGTTGGTGGCGATCAGCCCGCCCTTGTTGACGCAGAAATCCTTCGCCAGGCTGACCACGATCGCGTCGGCCTGCGACAGCAGCGCCTCGGCGACCTGCCACAACGACGCGTCGCGCCATTCGGGATCGTGTTCGCTCACCGTCAGCGCGTTTTCCAGCACGCGCGTTGCATCGAGCACCAGCGGGATCCGCTGCGTCTGCAGCAACGCCTTCACCTCCCGCAGATGCGCCAGCGACACCGCGCCGCCGCCGGCGGCGTTGTCGCTCAGTTCGATGCAGACATAGGCGATGTCCGCCGCGTGAGCGTCGATCTGCGCACGCAGCGCGGATAGATCGACGCCGCCCTTGAATGCCGCGTCGGACTGCAGATCGAACACATCGGCAACAGGAATTTCTACCGGAGAGAAGCCGTTGTCGATCTGATGGAAGATCGTGCTGGGGAACAGGATGTTCTGCGGCACCCTGCCCTTCTTCTCCCACGCCTGACAGAACAGCGCTTCGGCAGCGCGTCCGGATTCGGCCAGCGTGAAGTGCTTGAACGGAAATACCCGGCGCAGGACGGCGTTCACGTCGGCCGGCCGCTGGATCTGCGCGAACAGGGCCGCCATCTGTTTATCGATGGCGGGCAGACGCAGCTGCGCCCAGGAGTCGGTTTTCAGATCGAACTCGACCTGCTCGGCGGGGATGTTCTGCGGATTGAACCCGGCCGCTTCCAGCGCCTTCCAACGCGGGCTGGATGCGATGTCGACAGCGACTGTCGCGGCGGCGGTCGAGGCTGGCGCCGCATCCGCTTGTGCGGCGGATACCGGCGCAAGCGACGCGTCGTCGATCGACGGTTCGTCGCTGTCCGCGATCGACGGGTCGGCGATCATCAGGATGATGTCGAGGATGTTGTCCGCCTTGCCCGCATCCACGGCCCGGCACAGGAAGATGTCCTTGCTCTCGGGGCGGAACTTGTTCTTGAATTGGAGATTGCCCGCGTCGTTGAAAATGTCCTGGCGGCGCAGCGCCTCGAGGACGCTCTCGATCGCCGGGTCCGCGTCGGGGGAATCGGCGAGTTTGCAGCCGTAGGTGCCGCCGAGGCTGAAGACGTTGCAGCCTTCCTCGCGCAGCGTCCGGATGATGTTGACGATCGCGAATTCCAGCCCGCCGAGCGGCATGTCCGGCCCATAGAATTCCAGGTCCATCAGATAGCCGGCGCCGGCCGCCATCGGCGACACCAGGATCGCGTTCTGCAGGACATCGTCGAGGTAGGTCAGGAACAGCCGGTGCTCGCGGTCCAGCGTGCCCGCGAGGATCTCGGCCTTGACGATGTGGATCAGCGGATTGACCATCGTGCGCGTCGCACACCACCGATCGATGATGCCGGCGACCGCCTCGGCGGTCTTCGCATCACTGCCGCAGACGTATTCTTCGGTACGGCAGGCGCCGGCGTTCGCGAACTTGGACACCAGATAGCGCAGGCGCTTCATCTTCTGGCCTTCCAGCGTGAACGACGCCAGATCGGTCACACGCTGCATCACGCCGAACGGCGTCGCGGAAAAGCGCTTGCCGCACAGCTCGGGCAGCCGGTCTTCAACGAACAGATTGAACTGCAGACCGTGCGCCTCGCAGTACCGGTACAACTGCTCGGCGAGCGGCGGGAAGTGCTCTTCCGGGCCGGTATAGCCGTAGGCCAGCAGAATGCCCCTGCCTTTGCCGCAGTTGAAGTAGCCGCGCTGCGCGTCGCCGAAGAACAGCAGCGGCGCGATCATCGCGGTGCCGCGCGACACCGAGGATTCGTTCTTGTATCGATCGAAGATCTCGAGCCGGCGCTGCTGGAGCTGCGGGTAGCGATGCAGATGCTTGAGCGCGACCATCGCCGGCAGCCGCGTTTCGCCCGCGGGGCTCGTTACCGCCCGCGCGGATGCGGCTTGCGCCGGAGCGCCATGCGCGTCATTGGCGTTCGACGGGCGCGGCTCCGCCAGCTGCGCGGGCGCGGGTGCGGGTGCGGGCGACGAGGCGTCCGCGAATTTGCACATCAGAACGACCACATGCGCCTTGACGAAATACCGGGCGAGATCGCGAACGTTGAAGTTCTCGAACAGAAGCGTCTTCGGCAAGGTGCCGAAGTCCTGTTCCAGGCGTTTGAGTATCTTCAGGACCAGAAACGAGTTGACGCCGAGTTCGCCGAACGGCGTTTCTGCATCGAAGACCAGCGCCGCATCCGCCGCTTCGCAGATCAGCGATTTCAGATAGCTCTCGGTGCGCTCATGCAGGGTATCGGAGTCCATCATAAGTCAGCATCCCTTGCGTTGCGTCCCCAGCGCCGAGTCGTTCTGGCGCGACGTCGAATCATAGTCATTAGAAAATCTGGCAACAACTGAAATTGGCAAAAAAAGCCTGGAATTTCGCTGTTTTCTTGCGAGTCAGAGCCTGCGCCACGCAGCAGCGCGGCCGCGTCGCCGCGTCCGTCCACGATGCTTCTTGGACACAGATCAGATCTCGATAACGATCTTTCCGCACGCATGACCTTTCTCCAGATGACGGATGGCATCGACAGCGTTCCCGAGCGGGTAGCGCCGATCGATGACCGGGCGAAGCGCCCTTTGCTCGAGCAATCCGGCGAGCGTCGCCAGATCCTCGGCCGTGGAATTTTTCGACACCACCATCCAACGATATCCGCGGGCGACCAGCGGCATCGCAAACACGTTCAGCGCAAGGCGCAGCGGGCCGATCCAGCGGTTCGTGCTGGGTCCTCCCACCCAGACGAACCGACCCCGCGGCGCGAGCACACGCCGGCAGCGACGCATGGTCTGGCTGCTGATCGTGTCGACGATCACGTCGTAACGGCTGGAACCGGCGGTGAAATCGTGCTTTTGGTAATCGATGACATGATCGGCGCCGATGTCGTGCATCAGCGATCGCTTGGCCTCGCTGCACACGGCTGTGACCGTGGCGCCGAAATGCTTCGCGAGCTGCACGGCATGCACGCCCACCCCGCCGCCCGCGCCGTTGATCAGCACATGCTGTCCGGAAGTCACCTGGCCGTAGTCGCGCACTGCGTAGAGCGCGGTGCATCCCGCCAACGGAACCGTGGCGGCTTCGGCGAAGCCGATACCATCCGGCTTTTTCACCGCGACCGCTGCGTCGACGCACAGATATTCGGCGAGTGCGCGGGTACGCCCGGTGGAATTGTGCGCGATCTGGCCGAAGACTTCCTCGCCGACACGGAAAGCGGTGGCATCGTCGCCGACGGCGTCGACGACCCCGGCGAAATCGAGGCCGATACCGTTGTTTTTCGGACGTTTCAGGCCGGTCTGAAGCCGCAGCATGTAAGGGCTTCCGCGCAGCAGATACAGATCGACCGGGTTGACCGAAGCGGCGCGCATGCGGATGCGCAGCTCATTCGGGCGCGGCTGCGGCAGCGCCACGTCGCGCAACTGCAGAACATCGGGTGACCCGTACTCGTGGTAGACGACGGCCTTCATGGGGCCGTCCTGATATCGGTCTCGATCTTGACGATCGTGCCCTGTGCCACCGCGACCAGCATGGATTCCTGATTGCGGATGACGTAGACCTTGCATTCGCACACCGCCTGCCTCAATGCGAAGGACAGCACGGTGGATTTGGCGACCAGCAGATCGCCGATGGTCGGCATCACGTAATTGATCTTGAATTCCGAGGTCACGCATTTGCCGAGTACGGTCGCGCCGGCGAAGGTCAGGCAGTTGTCCGCCAGGTAACTGACGACGCCGCCATGCACGAACCCGTAGCTCTGCTTGAAATCCTCGCGAATCCGCAGCGACAGTTCGGCATAGCCCTCAGACAGCTCGCACAGCTCCGTGCCCAGCAGCCTGCTGAAGGGCTGCGACACCAGCACCTGCTGGCCCATTTCGAAGAATCCGTTCAACTCGACGCCCTCACTGCGGAATATGAGGCGCTGCCCGGTCTATACGCGGTGTTCAGGCCGATCCGCTCCAGCGCGCCGAGGTATTTCCGCTCGTCCATGCCGAAGGGATTGATCACATCGCTGAATCTCGATGCGCTGTCGGCCGGAAGCAGATACTTGACGAATGTGGCAAGGGTTCCGCTGGGGCCAACGTCCAGGAAATGGAAGTCGCCCTTGGCGAGCAGGCTGCGCACCGTGGCGCCGAATTCGACCGGCTGGCGGAAGGTGGCCCACATGCGTCGCAGCCAGTCCCTCGGATCGCTGTCGCCGTCGTACACGCGGCCGTCCAGACACGACACCATCGGCGTGCGCAGCGGTGCGAAGTCCAGCTTGTCCGCCAGCGCCATGAACGGCGCTTCGAGCGCCTGCTGCATTTCGGTGTGGAACCCGTACTTGACGGCCAGCGTCTGATGCACCACACCGTCGCGCGCCAGCGCTTCGCGCAGCGGTGCGATCGCGTCGGCCGGTCCGGTCACGACCAGATGCTGGTCGAAATTACGCGCGGTCACCCAGCAACCCGCCATCCGGTCGGCATAGCGCGTTTCGATGTCGGGCACGTTCACCACCGCCAGCATCGTCGCCGGCGGACTTTCGGCTTCGATCAGCCGGGCGTAATCGACGGCCAGGCCGATGCCTTGCTCGATCGTCAGCGCTTCGCCGACGATCGCGGCGGTAAGTTCGCCCAGGCTGTAGCCGAGCAGATAGTCCGGCCTGGCGCCCGCTTCGATCAGCACCCGCGCCAAGCTGAATTCGAACGCGATCAGCGCCGGATTGGTATGCAGCAGACGATCGAACGGCTGGCTTTTGTCGCCGTCGCGGTACAGCGCGTCGCAGAGCGAACCGCCGATCAGCGGTCCGGCGATTTCGTCGCAGTGGTCCATCCACAGGCGGAACCTGGGATGCCGGTCGTAAAGCTCGCGTCCCATCTGATGGTATTGCGAGCCTTGGCCGGAAAACATGAAGACGAGAGGAAGGCGCATGGACAGTCAGGCCGCCGAATGTTCGTCGAGCGAGAGTTCGTCGAGATCGAAGTAGCCGTTGAATCCCTCCATGTAGACGGCCGCGCGATGGCCGAACAGCACCACGGCCGGAGTGCGCGTGATCAGCGCGCCGTGCTCGGCCACCAGCGACTTCACGCCGGAGCCGACGCGATGGCGGCTGTTCCAGGCAGCGACCTTCCGCTCCGCGAGCGCGAAACGATCCTCGCGCGCGCCGCCGGCATCCTCCGCGGCGCCAGCCGACGCCGCAACAACGGCATCGACGCTCGGAACCTCCGATTTTTGCTCGGCTTGCGCCGGCGGCGGCGCCTGCTCGGCGGCGGCTTTCGCGGCGATCTGCCTGATCTTGAGGATCATTTTCGCGAGCACGTCTCCGTGGCCGATCTCGACGAATTCCATCGCATCCGACAGCGACATGAGATGGTGGATCGTGTCGCTCCACAGCACCGTGCTGGAGATCTGCTTCGACAGGTACTCGACGACGGCGCCGTTCGGATACGGCTTCGCGGTCAGGTTCGCGATCACCGGTATCTTCGGCTGCGAGAATTTGCGCTTCTTGAGGAAGGTCTCGAATTTCTGCTTCGCCGGGATCATCAGCCGCGAATGGAACGCGCCGCTGGTATTGAGCGGCACGTACATCACCCGGTCGAACTGGAAGATCTCCTGGCATGCGGCGATGTCGGCGGAAGGCCCGGAGATGACGATCTGCAGCGGCGTGTTGCAGTTGGCGATATCGACCTCGCCCAGCCCTTTCTCCTTGAGCACCGCCTCGATCTGTTCGCGGGTGGCGTTGACGATGGCGGCCATCGCGCCCTGGGTCGCCTGGCTCATCAACTCGCCGCGCTTCTTGACCAGCTTCAGGCCGGTCTCGAAGTCGAAGCATTCGGCCGCCAGCAGCGCATTGAACTCGCCCAAGCTGTGACCGGCGAGGTAATCGGGCGTCTCGCCCGTGTCCTGGATTCTCTTGTAGTACGACAGCGCATTGACGACGTACAGCGCCGGCTGGGTGAACTGGGTCTTGCCCAGTTCGCGCCGCGGATCCTCGAGACACAGTTCCTTGATGGAGTAGCCGAGTACCGCGTCGGCCTTCGCGGTCAGCTCCGGATACGCATCGAACAGGTCGCCGCCCATGCCGCGCGCCTGCGAGCCCTGCCCCGGGAACATGTAGGTTTTCATCGAATCCTCCTGGAAAAAACGTACGTGCGAAAGTGTTCTCGATCAGCCGCGTTGCAGGCAGATCGCGGTATTGATGCCGCCGAAGCCCATGCTCATGTTGAGCGCGCGCTCGACGAGGTGATCGATGGCGGTCGCGCCCACCCAGCGCAATTCCGGATCGATGGGGTTGTCCAGATTGCGCGATGGATGCAGGCGCCCGGCCTGCATCTGCAGCATCACCGCGATGAGTTCGACCATGCCTGCGGCGCTGAGCGCATGACCCACCAGCGATTTGGTCGCGTTGAGGTAGGCGCGATCCAGCCCGCAGGCACGCAGCGCGGCCAGCTCGGTCTCGTCGCCGACCACCGATGCGGTGCCGTGCGGATTGACATAGTCGATCGCATCCGCGGGCAGCCCGGCCATCGCCAGCGCGCCGCGGATCACGGCGGTTTCGCCTTCGAGCGACGGATTGGGATTGCGGTTGGCGTCCCAGGCCATCGCCCAGCCCTTGAGTTCGGCATACGGCGTGCGCGTCGCGTCGGACGCCCGGCGTACCACGATCGCTCCGCAGGCTTCGCCGAAGATGAAACCGTCGCGGTCGCGGTCGAACGGCCTGCAGGCAAGCTCGGGCTCACGCGCGTAGCGATCCGAGCCCATCGCGCCCAGCGAACGGAACGCCTGGCACTCGAAGAACGAAAGATCCATCAGCGCGCCGAGCGCGATGCAGACATCGACTTGCCCGGAGCGAACCGCTTCGATCGCCTGTATCGCGGCCAGCTGCCCGCTCGCGGACGCGCCGCCGACGGTGATGGCGAGGCCGCGGATGCCGAAGACTTCGCTGCACACGCCGCACAGATCGGTATCCATGAACGTCATCGCATGCGTCGGACGCAGGAATTCCACCTGGTTCTGATACTTGGCCTGGCTCAGCGCCAGTTCGCGCTGCTGGATGTTGGACCCGCCGACGATCAGGCCGATCCGGCGCGGATCGACGGCATCGAGCCCGGCGTCTTCCCAGGCTTCGTGCAAAGTCGCCAGCGCCACCTGCGCGGACCAGGACAGGTTGCGCAGCTTGGCTTCGGCTATGGCCGCAGGCATGCGCAGATCGGCGATCTCCGCACCGATGAACGCAGCGGCGACGTCGTCGGCCGCGAACGGCTTCTGCCGGCCGGGACGCTGCATCGCCGCGAACCGGTGCTCGCCTGCCAGCAGCGCATCGGTGAAATCGCGACGGCCTTGGCCGATCGACGCGGTAACGCCGATTCCGGAGACGACGATGGGTGTGGGCTCAGCGGTGCGCATGTTCAGAGCAGTCGATCCTGGGAGCGGTTCACATTCACGGAGCGCAGATTCAGAGCCGGGCGTGCAGCAGCGTCGCCAGCTCGCCCATGTTCTCGGCCTTGGCGAATTCGATCATCGGCGCCTTCAGCGACAGCGATTCGAGCGCCAGCATCACGACTTCGGAGCGGTCGATCGAATTCGCGCCGAGTTCGCGCAGGGAGTCGGTGAACTGGAATGCATGATCGTCGAGCCCGGGCACGACTTCCCGGGTATGGCCGACGATGGTGGCGAAGACATCTTCAAGAGTCATGGCGATCTCGGTTGTGGAGTAGGCGTTTGTGGATTGATCTAGTGCGCTCATGCACCGAACAGCGTGGCGATCTTCGCCTTCACCTCGGGCTGGGCGAAGGTCACCGCATGCATTGCGACCTCCTGCGCGATCGTGGCGGGCAGCGCCTGCCGCAGCGGCGCGCTCAGATGGTCTTTGAACGCGACCAGCGAGACGCGCGGCTTCTCGGCCAACGTCTGCGCGAGTTCCAGCGCGTGCGCCACGACCCTCTCGCGCGGGACTACCGGAAACGGAATCCCGCGCTGCTGCAGCTCTTCGCCGCGGTAATTGTTCGCCGATAGCATCATTTCCGTGGCCAGGCCCAAGCCCAGTTTCTGCGGAAGGATGAAGGTCGCGCCCATGCCCGGAGTGAAGCCGTAGCGCATGAAATTGGCGGTGTAGATATTTTCTCGCCCCAGCACCACCAGATCGGCGAACATGCCCAGAACGAATCCGCCGCCGATGCCGTGCCCCTGCATCGCGGAGATCACCGGCACCGGACAGTGCAGCGGCAGGCCGTAGAGCGCGCGGTCGGTGAATGCGCCACGGCCCTCGGACAGATTCATCAGCTGTTCCTGGGTGCCACCGCTCGCGAAATAATTGTCGTAGCCGGTCAGCACCACGACCTTGCAGTCCGGAAGACGCTCGACCTCCGCGAACGCGTTCATCAGCCCCTCGGTGAGCGCCTCGGAAAACGTGTTCTTGCTCACGCGGTCCTGCATCGCGATCTGAACGATCTGCGGAGCCACGAACTGCAGGTCGACGACTTTCTCGCTCACGCCGCGCCCTCCCATGGAAACTGGCCGGTCTTCACGTAGCGCGAGATCCTTTGCAGGTTCTCGACATCCGAAAACACTTCGCGATTGGCGGCCAGCGCCATCGGCTCGGCCGTGGCGATGGACGTCTCGATCGCGCTCATGTAGCGCTTGTAGCGCGCGACGCTGGTCTTGTTGAGTCTGCGCAGCCGCAGCAGATGCTTGCGCAGCAGGTTGTCGCTGTTGTCCTCGAAGGCGTCGACCAACCCCCATTCGCGCGCGACCTGCACCGCAACCGGCTGGGTCGACAAGGTCATGGCGTTGGCCTTCGCGAAACCGATCCGACGCACCAGGAACGGCAGCACGCAGGCCGGCATCAGCCCGAACAGCAACTCCGAGAGACTGAACACCGCCGCCGAATCGGCGAGCACGATGTCGCAGGCGGCGACAAAACCGATGCCGCCGGCGTTGGCCTTGCCGCGGACATGCGCGACAGACACGTACGGCCCGGTCGCCAGGCGCCGCCAGATGTCGTACAGCGGCTTGGGATCCTGCTGCGGTACGCCGCCGCCGTCGAAGCTCTTCTGCAGATCGGCGAAATCCGCGCCGAAGCAGAAGACCTCGGGCAGGCCTTCGACCACGACGATCTTCGCGCGCGTCTCGCATGCGTCCAGGGCCAATGCGAACTCGGCGATCAGGCGGTCGTTGATCGCGTTGTTCGCTTCTGGCCGGTGGATCTGCAGATACGCGATGTCATCGTCGAAACGCATGCGCAGCGCGGTGAAGTCGGCGGTGCCAATCGAGCGGCCGTCCATCAGCCGACCCACTCGTATTCGCGGTGGAATTCCTTGATCTCCTTGAGGAACAGCACCGGCTTGTCCATCGCGCTACGGGCCCGGGCGATGAAGCCTGTATCGAGCACGACGTTGCGCGTACCGAACCGGACCGCATTGCTGCCGACCAGCAGGCGGTCGTATTCCTCCATCGTCAGTTCCGTGCGGCGGTCGAGATGCGCCTGGATGCCCATCGCGCGCAGGCGCTGCTGGCCTTCCTTGCGCACCACGCCGCTGAAGAATTCGGAGCAACAGCCCGAGCCGTAGGAGAAGGCGCCGATGCGCTTCGGGGTTTCGAAATCGCCGTGGTCGATGGTGCTGGCGATCGCCAGCGCCGTGGTCGCGCCCATGATGTTGGCGACGCGCTGGCAGTGGATCATGCCGGGAGTGACGCGGCGCTGGAAATCCTCTTCGATCTCCTGCGGCTTGGCCCGCACCATCTTGCGCATCATGTTGCGGTGCGCGCCCTTGATCATGCCGCCGAACGGGCAGTGATAGGCCAGATAGGTGAAGGTGGCGGCGAAATCCGCGTCCGGCACGCGTTTTTTGTATTCCAGGAAGGCGTTCTCGCAGCAGTCGAGATAGGAGAGCAGCGACAGGTCCGAATCGCCGGCGTCGCCATCGACGGTGGGCCGGCAGGTGTCCATGACTTCGTAGCCGTAATAACCGTTCGCGCCGACGTCGACCTGGAAGATGTGCGGCTGGTCGCTGATCAGCATCGCGACCGCGCCGGAGCCGTTGCTGGGCTCGGCGAACGACCAGTCGGCGGTCAATGCGTCGCCGCCCTCCTCGACCATGAAGCGTGAGATGTCGGTGGCGAGCACCAGCGCCTTCGCGCCCGGCGAGGCCTGCGACAGCACGAAGTTCACCGCCATCTGGATGCCGGCCGCACCGGAATAGCAGGCGTTCTTGATCTCGAACAAGCGGCAGTTGCGGTTCAGCCCCAGCAGCGAGTGGCAGTAGGTGCTCATCGATTTGCCGAAATCGAAGGCCGATTCGGTACAGGTGATCACCATCTCGATGCGGTCCCGCTCCTCAGGACTCAGCGCATCGACGATGGGCTTGGCGGCATTGACCGCAAACGTGATCGGGTCTTCGTAAGGCAGTGCGACCGTCTTCTCTTTCATCAGCAGGTTCTCGAACCGGGTGGTGTCGAGCCCGCGATGCTCGGACAGCTTCCTGACATCCAGGAATGCGGTACCGGCGAACACGTTCATTGCTTCAATACCAACTGCTTTCATGCGGTTCTTCTCCAAAAACCAAAAGTTGTCGTTTGCCGCCGCGTCCGATGCCGGCCGCCGCTACGGGCGCAGGATCCGCCAGTCCAGCTTCGCGCCCGTGACCCAGAGTTCGGCGATCTTCCCGATCTCGCCGGTCTCGACCAGCCGGCGCATGAACTCCTGACCTGCCTGGGTATCGCCGATATCGAGCTTGTCGCCCGTGCCGGCCTTGCTGGATCCGCGGTAGACCTTGCGATGGTAGAAATCGTCCTTCTCCTCCAGGAAACCCTTCAGCAGCTCGTCGAACTCGTCGATCGAACGAGCGACGAAGGCCACCCGCTCCTGCATGCCGGACCTGCCGGTCTGCAGGGTGTGGGCGATGCGCCGCAGCGTGTCCGCGCTGCGGTCGGTTCTGGCGAGGAATTCGGGATAGGCCTGCAAGGTCGCGTGCAGGGCCTCGGCGTTGCGCGCCGAGAACACCAGCAGCTGTTCGTTGTCGTCGTGCTCCGGGCCATGACCGGACGTAAGGCCGACGTATTCCTCGATGACCACGTGCGCGTTCACGCCGCCGAACCCGAAGCTGCTGACCCCGCCAATGCGTGTCTGCCCGGCCGGAACCTCCCACTCGACCGCTTGCTGCGCGATCTTGTACGGCGTGCGTTTGAGGTCGATCAACGGACTGACCGTGTCGCAGTGCAGGCTCTTGGCGATCTTCCTGTGACGGATCTGCAGGATGACCTTGATCATGCCGACCACGCCCGCGCCGTACTCCAGGTGGCCGATGTTGGATTTGATGCTGCCGAGGTAACAGGGCGCCGCGATCTGTTTCTCGGCGGCGGCATCGGCGTCGAGGAGGTCCTTGGCGACGGTCTTCAATCCGCTGATCTCGACCGGATCGCCGAGCTCGGTGCCGGTGCCGTGGCATTCGATGTAGCCGACACGATGGAAGTCGATCCCGGCATCCTCGATGGCGCGCTTGATCACGGCGGCCTGCGCATTGGGATTCGGCGCGGTAAGCGACGTCGTTCGCCCGCCGTGATTCTCGGCCGCACCCTTGATTACCGCGTAAATGTCGTCGCCATCGCGCTGGGCGGCCCTGAGCGACTTGAGCATCAGCATGCCGACGCCTTCACCGCGCACATACCCGTTCGCCTTGTCGGAGAACGTCTTGCAGCGACCGTCTTCGCACAACATGCCCGACTTCGTGAAACTGATGTACACGTCCGGCGAGAGCAACGCGTTCACGCCACCGACGATAGCCACCTCGCAATGCCCTCCACGAATGGCTTCGATGGCGCGATGCACCGCCACGAGCGAACTGCTGCAGGCGGTGTCGATGGGATTGCTGGGGCCGTGCCAGTCCATGTTGTAACTGATCCGGTTCGGCCCCACCGAAGACAAGGTGCCGGTGACCGAATAGGCTTCGATGGGAAGGTGGCTCATCATCGTGGTGTAGCTGCTCGGGCCGGCGCCGACATAGATGCCGGTGTTGGTACCCTTGAGGCTGTCGCCGCCGTAGCCCGCATCCTCGATGCATTCCCAGACCGCTTGCATCATCAGCCTCTGTTCCGGGCTCATGTACATCGCTTCCGCCGGCGAAATGCCGAAGAACAGCGGATCGAATTCCTTGATGCCGGGGATGAAGGAACCCCAGCGGCTGACACCCGGGTAATCGCGCCAGTCCCAGCGGTCCGACGGGATCTCGCTGATCATGTCGCGCCCCTCATCGAGCATCCGCCAGAATTCGGCAGGGTTGTTCGCACCGGCGATACGGCAACTCATGCCGACCACGGCGATGTCTTCATCGCGATAGCTGGACCGGTTCCGGTAGGCTTCGCGAAACCGCCGTGCGAACTGCGACACAGTGGCGCCGCCCGCAACCGCCGGCGCGTGCGCTGCCGGCTGTGACGAGGCATTCGCGGGAGTCTTCGCTGCGGGGGCGGCGGCTCTGGCCCCGTTCACGGCGAACTTCCTGGTCATTTCCGCCGCATGGTTCTGCGCGAGGAACTGGCTGAAGCGCAGCAAGTTCGAAGCCTCGAACATCGCCGTCGGCATGAGATTCAGGTCGTAGGCGTTGTTCAGATGCGAGACGAAGCTCGAGATGAGGATCGAATCGAAGCCGAAGTTGGTCCAGTCTTCAGTCTCGTTGATCTGGTTCGGCTTCATCTTCAGATGCTGCGCGGCTTGCAGGCGCATCTCCTGCAGGATCTCGCGCTGCAGCTTGTCGAGTTCGGCCGACGATTGCTGCGGCCGCGCGTCCACCGCTACGGCCTTCGGGGGCGCGAACAGGGCCGCATGAGCATTCTTCTGACCGTAAAGCGGCAGCAGATTGGCGTGCGGCGAGGCAATGGCCAGACGCAGCGCCTTCAGGCCTTCCGCACTCGGCAACGGTTTGATCGCATACGTCCGGGCGAGCGTCTCGCGGCTGGCCTCGTCGATCCGCATCGCCCCGTCTTCCCAGAGCGGCCAGTTGATGCCGAGACAAAGGCCGTGCGCCTGCTGTGCGCGCACGCGCGCCGAGCGCGCTTCGATGTACGCGTCCATGTAGCCGTTCGCGGCCGCGTAGTCGAACTGCCCGGCGTTGCCGAGCGCGCCGGCGACGGACGAGAAGGCGATGAACAATTCGAGCGGGCAGCCGGCCGTGGCGCGATCCAGGTTCTCGATACCCTGCACCTTCGGCGCGAGCACTGCGTCGATGGCGTCGGCGGTCTTGTGGATCACCAAGGCGTCGTCGATGAGCCCCGCGGCGTGCACCACGACATCGATTCCGGGATGCTCGGCGACGATCTTTTCGACCTCATCGAGCCGCGCAATGTCGCAGCGGCGATGAATCACGTTCGCGCCCAATGCCCGCAGCGCTTCGATGCGCGCAGTCTCCGCCTCGTTCGGCGTGCGCCGGCCCAGCAGGATCAGGATGCTGCCCGTCGTGCGTTCGGCGATGTCGCGCGCGACCAGCAGGCCCAGCGCACCCAGTCCGCCGCTGATCAGCGCGGTGGTGCCGTTGCGCCAGGCGAACTCGCTACCGATGTCGGCGTCCGCATCCTGATACGACAGCGCCACATACGCATCACCGGACTTGAGGCGGACATCGATCTGCGAATGTTCGATCGACACCGTCTTCAACGCCGCCCAGAGCCCGCGCGCGGTGTGGTTGTTCTCCACCACGTGCAGTTCAAGCGCTGAGCGGGTGTGCTTGTCCGTTGCGAGCGACTGCGCCGCCGCCAGCAACGCTTTGGCCGTGGCGACATAGTCGCCGCTCGCTTCCACCACGTGCACCGACACATCATCCGCGTGCGGCGGCGTTACGTTTTTCCAGATCGGCCGATGGAAGCTCAATCGGTCCTGCTTGGCGTTCAGATCGATCTCGCGGGTCTGGAACCCTTCGATGATCACCCGGACGTTGCCGTGCTCATCGGCGGCGACATAGTGCATACCGTCGGGGCGCTGACGGATATGGACGATCATGGTGTCCGTCAGCGCACCGACGACCAATGTATTGACCACCGCGAACGGCACGACGTCGGCTTCCGGATCATCGACCAGCGCCAGACCGCTCTGGATGATGCTGTCGAGCGCGCCGGCGTCCATCACCATGCCGCGCGCGGACGAACCCGGCAGGCGGATCGTGGCCAGCCCCTCGCCCTTGCCGTCGAGGAAAATCTCCTCGACGCCACGATGGGACGGGCCCAGCTCGACACCGCGATTCCGGAAGGTCTGGTAGAACGCCGATTTCGTCGGGCCGGGACGCGTGATCGCGGCGCGCAGCGCGGCGATATCCAGCATCGGCGCATAGCCCTTGGCCGCCAGGGTCTCGGACGTCTTGTGCAGCGACACCCGGGTCTGGAAATGCACGCCCTGCTCGGTGGCGACTTCGACGCCGAACTGGCCGGCGCCGCCCGGATACACGCGCACCGTGACCGTGCGCTTGTCCTTCACCGTCAGCGCATTCACGAACACGCTGTCGCTCAGCACGAGCATGGCGTCGTCGCCCGGCGGCGCCGAAGCGGCGACCGCCGCGCGCGCGATCTCGAGATAGGCCATGCCCGGGAGGATCTTCTGCCCCTGGATGATGTGGTCGGCGAGAAAAGCTTCGCTGCCGTCGAAGACCGAACGGAATTCGCCGATGGGGTAGTCGCGGTTCGCGTCCATCGCTGCCGAGGTCTTCATGGATTCACCGCCAGCGAGCGCTGCGCCCGTCCGCTCGTCGCATCGCTCGCCACTGGTGCCGGCGGCACCAGGGCGCGCAAGTAGAAATTGCTGATCTTCACGAGCGTTTCGCCGGTTTCGCTGAGGATGTGGAGGTTGAACTGCGCGATCCCGGTGTCGGCGCCGAAGCTATCGCCGGACCGCTCCACCAGCACATGACAGCGCGGGGTGAGGCTGCCGAGGATCTCGATCTCGTCGATCGCGAACGGCAGATGCGGCACGCCGCCTTCATCGGCGGCCAACAGCGCCACCACGGTCTGCAGCGCACCGTCGATCAGGCACGGATGCAGCAGGTACTGCTCGAAATCTCCTGCGAGCGAAGGATCCAGCGCGAGTCTGGCCAGGGCGCAGCCATCGCCGATCGCCACTTCCTTGATGACCCGGAACGTCGGGCCGTAGTCGAAGCCCATGCGCTGAAACAGCTTGTAGTAACGATCGCCATCGTGGCGCTCCCCGCAGCGCTGCCGCCATTGCGGCAGCGACGGACGCGGCGGAGATTCGAACACCTGGCGCTCGTCGAACGATGCGCGGCCTTCGCAGTGCATGACGGTCTCGCCCTCGGCGTCTACGCTGGTCACCGCGAATTCAACGCTGTCGCCGCTCGCATTCCGCAATCCCATGCTCAGACCGAGCTGCGGATCGGTCAGCGACAGCGGCTGCACCCAGTAGATGTCCCGGAGCCGGCGCACGCGCCGCTGTCCGGCGACGGTCGCCGCGACGCAGGCCATTTCGATGAAACCCGCACCCGGGAACACCGCCTGGCCCTGGATCCTGTGATCGCGGGCGTAGTACTGGTTCGCATCGAGCGCGGCATCGAAGCACACCCGCTCCAAGGTCGAGGCATTGTGCGAAATGAGCGGATGCAGACGCGACAGCGTCGCGGCCGGCGGCGCTGCGGCTTGCATCGCCTGAAAGTCGACCGCCCAGTGCCTGTCGCGCGCGAACGGATATACCGGTGCGCCCGCGACCGGCGGTCGCATCGGCAGCGCATCGTGCAGGCGCGTCCATTCGACCTTGCCGCCCTGCGTCCACAACGCCGCCAATCCGGCGAGGTCGCGCGAAGCGCACAGCGCCTGCATCGCTTCGCGCTGTTCGCGCGAGGCGTAGCCGGCGCCGATCTGCGAATCGAGCCGGCCGTGCCACACGCGCAGCGCACCGGAAGCGATGCCGGGATCGGCGTCGAGCCAGCACTGCAGCGCTTGCCGCAGTTGCAGCGCGCTGCCTGCGACCAGCGCCAGCCGCTCAGGCATGGCCTCGCGCCCGATCTGTACGGTCCGGCACAGCGCCGCGAGGTCGCAATCGGGATTGAGCGTCAGGAAATCGACATGGCGATAAGCGTATTCGCGCAGGCGTTCGACATTCATCGCCGACAGCACGAACAGCGATTGCGCCGGCGGTTCGCCGGCAGCGGCAGCGGACGCGACCGCTTGTGAAGGCAGGTACTCTTCCAGCACAGCGCAGGCGTTGACGCCACCGGCGCCGAAGGCGTTGATCAGCGCCCGCCGCGGCACGCCCGCGGGCGATTCCCATGCGCTCAGGCCCGTCTGCAGGAAACACGGTGCGCGCGCGAAATCGATGTCCGGGTTCACGACCTGCGAATGGATGCTCGGCGCGATCTGCCGATGCTTGAACTGCATCAGGATCTTGGCGATGCCGGCGATGCTGGTCGCCGATTCGGCGTGGCCGATGTTGGCCTTCAGCGAAGCCAACGCGCAGAACCCGGTGTCGGCGGTCTGCTGCGCGAACGCCTGGGTGATCGCGGCGACTTCGAGGCTGTCGCCCATCTGCGTGCCGGTGCCGTGGCCTTCGATGAAGCCGATCGAGCGCGCCGGCACGTCGGCCTGGGCCAGCGCCTGCGCGATCACCTGCGCCTGCGCGTTCGGATTCGGCGCGGCGTAGCCGCTGGAACGGCCGCTGTGGTCGTAGGCGCTGCCGCGGATCACGCCGTAGATCCGATCGCCGTCGCGTTCGGCCAGACGCAGCGGCTTGAGCACGAGCGTACCGATACCCTCGCCCGGGATGAAACCGTCGTCGCCGGCCCCGTAGCTGCGGCACGCGTCGCCTACCGCGAGCATCCGGCGATGGCAGAACGACTGGTATTTGGCCGGGTGCAGATACAGATTGACGCCGCCGGCGAGCGCGAGCTGGCACTCGCTGCGACGCAGGCTCTCGCAAGCCAGATGCACCGCGACCAGCGACGAGGAACACGCGGTGTCGACGGGAATGCTCGGTCCCTGCAGGTCCAGCGTGTACGACACGCGGTTGGCGATCGACCAGGGCATCGCACTGGGCGTTATCATTCGTCCGCGTTGCCAGGCCTCGGGGGCCAGCAGTTGGTAGGAGTTGGTCGTCACGCCCACGAACACGCCGACATCGGCGCTCTTGCCTTTCGGGTAGCGCTGCTTCAGGCGTTCGCGCGTATATCCGGCATCTTCGATCGCCGACCAAGCGGACTGCAGGAAACGGCGCTCCTGCGGGTCGATGATGTCCGCTTCGGCAGCGGCGATGTTGAAGAAGCCGGCGTCGAACTTGTCGAAGTCCTCGACGAAACCGCCGCGCTTGCAGTAGATCTTGCCGTGTTCTGACTGCGCCGGATCGGCGTCGTGGAAGGCGGCGTAGTCCCAGCGGTTTGCGGGCACCAGCTCGATGAGATCCGTGCCGGCGCGCAAGTGCTCCCACAGCGCATCCATGTCGTCGGCCTGCGGGAAGGACGCGTGCACGCCGATGATGGCGATGGGCTCGGCGTGCGGATGCGACGGTGCCGCGGTCGCTTCGTGCATCGGCGCCGACAGCGGGACGACGCTCCGCACCGGCGCATCGGCCAGCGCATCGATCGCGTCATTGGCCGCCTGCATCTCACCGTCTGCGGCCAGTCTTGCGGTCAACGCCGCCGTTGCGTGCTCGGTGAGATAAGCGGCGAGTTCGGCGACCGTTTCGTACTCGTACATCAAGGTCTTGGGCAGGTCGCCGAAGGCTTGCTCCAGCGCCGCATTGAAGCGACCGATCATGATCGAGTCGAAGCCGAACGCTTCGAAACGCTCGTCGATGTCGATCCTGGCGACCGGGATTCTGGTTTCGGCATGGACCAGTGCGCACAGATAATCCTGGGCCAGCCTCAGCAGCGCGGCGCGGTCGAGCGGCGTCTGCCCGGCGGGCGCGGCCACCGAGGTCGCGATGGACGGATCGCAATGCGAGGCGATCTTCGAGGGACGGCCGTAGAGCGCGAGCGCCCGCGACAGATCCGAACGCAGCAGCATGTCCCAATAGCCGATACCGATCTGCGTCGGCAGCGCGCACAGGCCGGTCCGCGCCTCGGTGCGCTGCAGATCGGCGGCCGACACCTGCATGCCGCCGTCCTGCCAGTACGGCCAGCCGATCGACAGCGTCTTGCCGAAACGCTCGCCGCGGGCGCGGGCGCGCTCGCGATGTTCGGCGAACGCGTCCATGAACGCATTGGCGTAGGCATAGTCGGTCTGGCCGACGTTGCCGAAGCTGCCGGCGCCGGAAGAAAACGCTATGAACAAGTCGAGCGGTTCGTCGGCGGTGAACCGGTCCAGGTGCACGGTGCCCTGCACTTTCGGCGCCAGCACCCGCCGGAACTGCTCGCGGTCCTTGCGGATCAACAGGGCATCGTCATTGACGCCGGCGCTGTGGAGCACACCGTTCAGCGCGCCGAAGCGCGCCCTGGCGCCTGCGATCAGTTCGCGCGCCCTGTCCGCATCGGCGATATCGGCCTGCAGATAAACCGCTTCGGCGCCGAGCGCATGGAGTTGTTCGAGCTTGCGCTCGCCGTCCGCGTCGAGCGCGGAACGCCCGCTCAGCACCAGCCGGGCGCGATAGCGCTCGGCGAGATGACACGCGAACAGGTAGCCCAGTCCGCCGAGTCCGCCGGTGATGAGATATACGCCCCCGTGTTTCAACGGCATCCCGTCGATGAGCCTGCGTTCGGGCGACTGCTGCGCCAGCACGCGCACGAACCGCTGCGCCGTGGCCGAGCCGTCCGTCCGGTAGCGGATCTCGGTCTCGCGCTGCTGCGCGGCCTGCAGTTCGTCGATGATGCCGGTGACGGTGTCGATGAGGTTGGTCGCCGGATCGACAGCGTCGTTCTCGAACGCCAGCACGCGGCCGTGGTAACGGTTGTTTTCCAGCGCCAGCGAGCGGTAGAACGCGCCCAGCGCCTCGCAGAGCGCGATATTCGCACCGACCGTGGCGTGGAAGAACGACACGAACGCGCACGGCGCCTGCTTCGCGCCAGCGCCGACCAGCGCCTTGCATAGGCCGAACAGCGCGTCGATGCCGGCCCGCAGCGCGGCCTCGATAGCTTGAACCGGCGGTGCGCCATCGTCCGGCAACAGGCGCGCGGCGTTCGCGTTATGGATCACGCGGGTCGGCGTGCGGCCCTGGTTTCTCAACGTCTCCAGCAGCGATTCGAAATGCTGCGGATTGGCGGCATCGACGCTGAAGCGATCGGCGGCTTCCTGGCGATATGCATCGTCCAGGCGGACCAGGACGATGGCCTTCAGCGGCGATCCGGTGTGCAGACGCGCCTGGATCTGTTCGAACAGACGATCGTCGGTATCGACGATCAACAGCACGTCGTCCGGACCGAATGCCATCCGCTGTGCGGGCAGCGCCGCCGCCCGCCAGACCGGCGCATAGCACAGCGGCGACTTCGCTTCGGAAACTTCCGCCACGCGCGCCGGCTCGGCCGGTGCCGTTGCCGCGGTCGCAACGCCGCCGGTCGCGACCGGCTCCGGCCAATACCGCTCCTTGGCGAAGGGATAACCCGGAAGACGATGCAGGCGCCGCGGCAGGCCGTCCGCATACAGCGACGGCCATTCGACCCTGGCGCCCTGCGCCCACAGCGCCGCGAGCGCGGCGGACTGGTCGCTGCCCTCGCGCAACAGCGCTTCGGCCTCTTCCGTCGGTATCACCGCATCCTGCGTGCGCGACAGCGTGCCCCGATGACAAGCGGCGTCGCTGCCGGGCGCGGACACGAACGCGCGCAGCCGCGCTTGCAATGCCGATACGGAATCGACGACCCATGCGCAACGCTCGCGCATCGGGTCGCGCCCGGTCTGCAGCGTGTACGCGAGGTCGCGCAGCGCGATGTCCGCGCCGCCGCGCTCGAACGCATCGCTATCGAGCGTATTGCGATCCAGGAATGCGAGCAGATCCTGCGCCATCGCGGCCAGTTGCTCGCCGGTGCGCGCGGACAGCGGCACGATGCAGGGCTGCGGCTGCGCCGGCTGCGCATGGATGAGCGGCTGGTACTCTTCGATGACCACATGGGCGTTGGTGCCGCTGAAGCCGAACGCGCTGACCGCCGCGCGCCGCTTGCGGCCCGCCGCCGAACGCCAGTCGTGACGCGTCCGGCTGACGTAGAACGGCGAGGCGGCGAAATCGAACAGCGCGTTCTCGTGCCTGAGATTCACGTTCGGGGCCAAGGCCTTGTTGCGCAGGCTCAGCAGCACCTTGTGCACGCCGGCGACGCCGGCCGCACCGGAGGTATGCCCCAGGTTGGTCTTGACCGCGCCCAGCGCGCAGGCGTTCCTGCCGACGCCGTGTTCCTTGAACACCGTCGAGAGCGCTTCCAACTCGATCGGATCACCGAGTTTCGTGCCGGTGCCGTGGGTTTCCACGTAGTCGATCGAAGACGCATCGATACCGTATCTGCGATAGGTATCGCGCAGCAGGTCGATCTGACTGTTGACGCTGGGCGCGGTAATGCCGTTGGTCTTGCCGTCCTGGTTGATGCCCGAGCCGATGATCACGCCGAGGATGTTGTCGCCATCGCGCTCGGCGTCGCTGAGGCGCTTGAGCACGACGGTGCCCACGCCTTCGCCCGGGACGAAACCGTCCGCGCTGTTGTCGAAGGTCTTGCACTGGCCGTCGTGCGCCAGCATGCCCGCGCGACACATGCCCAGATAGGATTCGGGAACCAGGTACAGGCTGACGCCGCCGGCCAGGCCCATGTCGATTTCGTGGTTGATCAGCGCCTGACAGGCGAGATGGATCGCCACGAGCGAGGAGGAACACGCGGTATCGATGGGGATCGCCGGCCCCTTCAGATTGAGGTGGTAGGCGATGCGGGCCGCGCCGATGGCGAAACTGTTGCCGGTCGTTTCGACGGTCTGCCGATTGCCTTTGGCGAGCAGGAACGAATACTCGCTGCTCATGATGCCCATGTAGACGCCGCACTTGCGCTCGCTGAGCGCCGCGCTGGAATAGCCGGCATCCTGGAAAGCGCGATAGCTTTCCTGCATGAACAGCCGATGCTGCGGATCCATCACTTCTGCCTCGGACGGCGAGATCTGGAAGAACATCGGATCGAAGTGCTCGGCGCCATCGAGCATGCCGAGCCATTTGCAATAAACCTTGCCGGGTTTGCCCGGGGTCGGGTCGTAGTACGCATCGACGTCCCAGCGCTCCGGCGGAATTTCGCGGATCGCGTTGCGGCCGTCGGCGAGGTTGCGCCAGAGCTGGTCGAGATTCTCGGCGCCGGGATAACGCCCCGACATGCCGACGATGGCGATCTTCTCTGCGTTTCCAGACCTGTCCGCGAAGCGCCGCTCTTCCGCCATCGGCTGGGTGGCGCGCGCACGCCGCTGCAGGACGGGGCGTTCGCCAGCGATCGTCCGCACGAAGGACAGCGGCGCGGTGGGCGCCGGGGCGAACACCGAAGCTTCCGGCGGGAGCACAGACACCGGCTCGGCGGCAGCGGCCGTCTGCGGGATTTGATCCAGCGGAATTTTCTCAAGCTCGGCGTGGAGGAACCGCGCGAGCGCGTGAAGGTTCGAATAGTCGTAGACGCGGGTCGCGGAGATCTCCAGGCCGTAGCCCTTGTTGATCGCCTTGACCCATTCGACGCCGACGATCGAATCCAGGCCCAGATCGACGAACGACCTGTCACTGTCGATCGCGGCTTCGTCGAGATACAGCGCCTGCGCCAGGCTTTTGCGCAATCCCGACTGCAGCGCGTCGATACCGGGGCGTTCAGCCCGCGCGGCCGGGGCCGAAGAAGACGCAGGTGCGGGGTGCGCGACCGCATCGACGGCCGGCAGATTTTTGGCCACGCTCGCGATGCGTGCGATGGCCTGCATATGCGCTTGCTTTGCAGGCATCGCCGAAGGCGCGGGCAACTGGCTTTCGACGTAAGCCCCCAGCGCCGCCAGATTCGCGTAGTCGTAGACGCGCGTGGCACCGATCTCCAGGCCCAGGCCCTTGTTGATGTTCTTAACCCATTCCACGCCGACGATCGAATCCAGGCCGAGATCGACGAACGGGCGGTCGTCGTCGATGTTCGCCTCGTCCAGGTACAGCGCCTGCGCCAGCGAACGCTTCAGGAAGCCGCGGACATCGCGGTGAGGCTGCGGCGCTTCGTCCGTGCGCTCCACGGCCGCAGCGGATGGCGCCGCCGCGACCGGTTGCCACTTCGATGCGGACGCATCGGGCATCGGCGTGTAAGACACGTGTGCCGCCGCATCGAGCATCGGCAGACGCGCTGCGTTCGGCTTGGGCAGGTGAGCGGCGGTGATGGCCGGCACCGCTGCCGGTTCGTTCAATGCGATGGCGTCGGGTTTGCTCAGGACAGGGGCCGCAACGATGGCAGCAAGCGCGATTCCGCTTCCCGAAGCCATCGACGCAGCGTCGGCGCTCATCGCCCCGGCGGGCACCCATCCGCGCCAGCGCAGACAGGGATGGCCGTCGCCATCGCACCAGTCCATGTCGAGAGCGCTAGTGCCGGCAGTCGGCATGTCGCCGCCGCTCCAGCGCACCCAGATCCACATCTTCGATCCGCAGGGCGACAGCGCGTCGAGCGATGCGATATCCGCCGGTTCCGGACTGCCGAGCGCCAATACGGCGCTGAGGCGATCGAACACTGCGTTGGCAAGCGTCGGAGAGATCATCGTCCCCGCGGATGGCGAAAGATGCTGATCATCGACAGCGATCAGCAGTTCCCCTGCCCCGCGCCACACACGCCAGGCGTCAGGCGCGTGATCGGCCGACGACGGCACTTCGCGCAGGCGCAGCATGGCCGCATCGGTGTCGAGCGGTCCGGCGGCCTGTGCGGAGACGATCCGGCCGGTGCCCTGCGCATGCACGCAGGCGTCGTCGGCCTCGCCGCTGTAGATGTCGAAATCGACATCGCCGTGCAGCGCGGAAGCAGACAGCGCGACATGCAGCGCGGTCTTGCCGTCGACCACGAACGGTGCGGCGAACTGCAACTCGCGCAGTTCGACCGCGGTGCCGCTCGGCGCCGTGCGCCTGGCGCAGGCGACGGCCGCGCGCGCCATTTCCAGCAATACCGACGAAGACAGGCGGGGGCCGGCGCCATCGGCAGCGCCGACGACGAACGATTCATGGCCGCCGAACAGCGACGAAAAGCGCAGCTGATCGAGGTCGGAGGTGTTTTCGTGCAGCAGCGCATGCGGCGCATTCGCGACCACGCCGCCGCCGGCATGCGATCCGGAAACATCCGGGTGGACGACCTGGGGAAACAGGCCCTTGATCGGATCGATCCAGTACCTGTCTTTGGCGAACGGATAGGTCGGCAGGTGCAGCCGCTTCGGCAGGTGCTTGCCGTGAAACTTGCGCCAGTCCAGGTCGAAGCCTTTGCTCCACAGTTCCGCCAGCTTCGCCAGCTTGCGCTGCGCGATCCACTTGTCCAGCGCTTCCTCGTAATCGGGATCGGCGGCGAACAGGCCCAGCATCTCCTTGTGCGCCTTGACCTGCCCGCGATAGCCGCTGTCCGCATCGCCGTCGACGGCGGAACGCTCGAGGAATCCCCGCAGGACGGCCTGCAGCCTCGCGGCGGAATCGACGACGAACGCCAGACGCTCCTCCATCGCTTCGCGACCGACCTGCAGGGTGTAGGCGAGCGCGGCATGATCGATCTGGCGACCGGCGTCCGATGCGTCCTGCAGGAAGGCCAGCAGGTCGCGCGCCTTGTGCAGCAGTTGCTCGGGCGTGCGCGCCGACAGCGGTACGATCGCCTGCACGCCCGGCCCGATGCCCGCGCCCGCATGAGCGATCGACTCGCCGCCCGCATACTCCTCGATCACGAAATGGGCGTTCGAGCCGCCGGCGCCGAACGACGACAGTCCCGCGATCCGCGGCAGCGGCCTGCCGTCGATGACCGGCGCATCCCAATCGCGCAGGCGCTGGTTCACCTCGAACGGCGTGGTCTCGAAATCGATGTTCGGGTTCAAGCGCTGCGAATGCAGCGACGGCACGATCTGCCGGTGTCGCATCTGCAGGATCACCTTCGTCAAGCCCGCGATGCCCGCCGCGGACTCGCAGTGGCCGATGTTCGATTTCGCCGAACCGATCAGGCAGAACCCGGTGTCCTGCGTGTATTCGCGGAATGCCTTGCCCAGCGCCGCGATCTCGATCGGATCGCCCAGCTTGGTGCCGGTGCCGTGCGCTTCGATGTAACTGACGTGGCGCGCGTCGACGCCTGCATCCTTCAGCGCATCGGCGATCACCGCCGCCTGCGCCTGCGGATTGGGTACCGTGTAACCGTTGGTCTTGCCGCCGTGGTTCAGCGCACTGCCGCGGATCACCGCATGGATCGCGTCGCCGTCGCGTTCGGCATCCGACAGCCTCTTCAGCACCACCACGCCCACGCCTTCGCCCGGGATATAACCGTCGCCGCCTTCGCCGAAACTCTGGCAATGGCCGCTGCCGGAAATGAATTGTCCGGCGCTCAACATGCTGTATTTGTCGGGATGGATGCTGAGGTTGACGCCGCCCGCCAGCGCCATGTCAGTGCGGCCCTGGCGCAGGTCCTGGCAGGCCATGTGGATCGCGGTCAGTGACGAGGAACACATGGTGTCGAGCGTCATGCTCGGCCCATGCAGGTTGAGCACGTACGACACCCGGTTGGCGATGCTGGCCAGGCTCCCCGAGCGGTTGTACTCGCCGTACATCACGCCGGCGTAAACGCCGACCTGGCCCGGCAAAGCATCCGCATGCGGCACGCGCAGGCTCTTGCGCGAATAGCCCGCGTCTTCGATCGCCATCCATGCGTGCTGCAGGAACATCCGCTCCTGCGGGTCGATATAGGGCGCTTCGCGCGGCGAGATATTGAAGAACTGCGGATCGAATTCGTCCGCGCCGCATACGAATCCGCCCCACTTGCTGTAATGGCCGGACTGTTCGCGGTCGCTGGTGTAATAGTCCTGCCAGCGCCAGCGCGATTCCGGGATCTCGACGACGCAATCCTTTCCATCGCGAAGATTGCGCCAGTAGTCCTGCAGCGTCTCCGCTTCCGGATAGCGGCCGCTCAGTCCGATCACCGCGATCGGCTCTGACGTCGTCGCCCGGCCGGGCTGGGCGCGACGCAGCAAGGCCGCACTTGTCTTGCCGCGCAGCGCCGGCCGGGCGTCCTGGCGCGGCATGCCGGGCATGGGTGCGGCCGGACGCGAGCTCGGCGAAGGCTGTGCGACGCCGGTCTGCGCACCCGGAGACAGCAGCGATTGCAGAAGCGCCCCGTGCGCCTGCACGAGGTGTTCGCCGAGCGCGGCGATCGTCTGGTATTCGAAGAACAGCGTCTTCGGCAGGGGGCCAAGATGCTTCTCGAGCTGGGCGGTCAGACTCATCGCCACGATCGAGCTGATGCCGTAGTTTTCGAGCGCCTCGTCGATATCGATCTGCGCGGGGGCGATCTTCAGGATCGGCGCGAACTGCCTGCGCAGGAAATCGCGGGCCTGGGCGGTGAGATCGCCGGCCGGCGATGCCGCGGCGGCGACCGGCGCGACCTGAGTCTGCATCGTCTGATGCACGGCGGCGGGCCTGGGCTCGCGGCGCACGACGACGGGCAGCGGCGCGTCGAAGAGGCGACGCAACCTGCGGCCCTCGCCTTCGACGGTCAGCACCTGCGCGTACGCGGATGCAAGCGCACGGCGGAACACGGCGATGCCCGATGCGCTGCGCATCGGCGTCATCCCGGTCCGGGCCTGCAGCCAACGCACGCTCTCGGCGTCCGGGCGCATGCCGCCCTCGTCCCACAGCGGCCAGTCGATCGCCAGCGTCCTGCCCGAACGCTGGCCCTGCGCCACGCGCGCTTGGCGGAATGCGGCGAACGCGTCCAGGAAACCGTTCGCGGCCGCGTAGTCGGCCTGCCCGACATTGCCGAACACCGACACGCCGGACGAAAACAGCACGAAGAAATCCAGGTCCAGGTGGCCGGTCGCCTCGTCGAGATGCCACGTGCCGCGGACCTTCGGGCCGAGCACGGCTGCCACATCGCTCACGGTCTTCTTCAGGATGACATCGTCGTTGTGCGCACCGGCGCAATGCAGCACGCCGCGGATCGCGCCGATGCTGGCGCCGATTTCGTCGACGACGCGCCCGCACTGCGCGGCATCGTCGAGATCGAGCTGGCGATAGTGCAGCCGTTGGCCGAATCCGTATCCATCCAGCCGCGCGAGGATGTCGTCGTCCGGCGCGGAACGGCCGGTCAGCACAACCTGCGCGCCCTGCGCATGCGCGAGGATCTCCCGCGCGAACAGACCGCCGAGACCACCGAGGCCACCGGTGACGAGGTAGACGCCGTGTTCCTTGTAAAGCGGGTCGAACGGATCTTCGGACGCAGGCGGCAGCAGCGTCCAATCCAGCGAGCGCCAACCCTGTCCGCAAAACAGGAGCTGCGAGTGCTGCGGCTGCGCGGCGGCTTCGGCCAGATCGGCGGCGAGCCGTTGGTGTGGGGCCTCGGCTTCGACGATAACGAGTTGGGTCGTCAGCGACGGATTTTCCAACGTCGCCGTCCTGAGCATCCCGCCCAGGCCCGCCAGCAGGCGGCCTTCGGCGTTGTCCGCGATCACGCACTGGATCAGCGTCTTCTCGCCGGAGTGCTGTTTCAACGCGTCCTGCAGGCGCTCGAACACCTGCAGCGCGATGGCCTCGTAGCGCAAGGCCGGATGCCCGACTTGCGATGCCATGAGCGGCTCGACGACGCTGCCCGGCCGGATCGACGCCAGCGCGACGGGATCGGCGGCATGGAGATCGCAGAGCAGCACGCGATGATGCGCGAAATCCGCCGCGGATGTTGCGGCCCCACGCGGATGCGGCTGGCTCCATGCGGGCACGGCGACGAGCGTTTCGACATCGGCCGCCTCCCGCGATGCGGCGCTTCCGGCATCGAAGCGGCGCGCGCAGAAGCCGCGCATCTGCACGCAGATATTGCCGTCCGCGTCGCACAGGTCCAGGTCGAGGGTGATCTGGGCCGGGTCTTGCGACGACGCATCGGCCCGGCGGATGAAGGCATGCAACCGCGCGCCGCAGTCGCCGAGGATGCACAGCGATTCGAGCGCGAAGGGCAGCATCGGATCGGACGGCATCGCCTCGCGCGCGCCAAGCCCGATCGCCGCCTGCAGCGCGCTGTCGATCAGCGCCGGATGCAGGACATAGGCCGCGTTGTCCTCGCCCGCGAGTGCGTCGGGGAGCGCGAGATCGGCCAGGACTCGGTCCTCGCCGCTGTCCAGACCGGTGATGCCGCGATGCGCGGGACCGTACTCGATCCCGACCTGCGCGTACTGCCGGTACACCGTTTCGCGATCCCAGTGCTCGCGGCCCATCGTGGTGCGCAGTTCGGCCAGATCCAGGGGCGCGGCCGCGGTCGCATCGTAGAAGCGGACGCGACCGGAAGCGTGATCGGTGCGCTGTCCATGCGCGGTTTCGCTGAACGCGCGGAATTCGAGGAAGTCTTCGTCCGCATCGATATCGATCAGGATTTCGCGCGCGCTTTCGACCGCGAACGGCGAAAGCCACAGCACGTTCTCGAATGCGATCACGGACGAGGCCGACAGTTCGGGCACCGCATCGACGATCGCCGCGCGCGCCATCTCGAGATAGGCGACACCGGGCAGCACGGCGACGGCGCCGCCCGAGAGCACCCTGACCCGATGGTCGCGCAGGAAGAATTCCTCGCCGGTCAGACCGGTGCGGTAGCGCTGCTGGGTCAGGTTCGAGACATTCGAATGCACGAGCGGATGCAGCCGCGCAGGCGCCGTCCGGCGCGCGAAGAACTGCTGTATCAACGCCAACGCATTGGCCTTGCCAAGGCGCTTGCTCTTCAGCTCCGAAACCACGTATTCGACGAAATCCACCATGCCGTCCGTTCTCTCGAGTCCTTGGTCGCCGCTTCATTGCAGCTGCCTAGTTACCGCTGTATCCCGTTTTTCGCCTGTCGTTCCGCTTGTCGTGCCGCCTGTTGCTTCAGGCCAGTTGCTTCACCCGCGCCGCCACCTCGCCTTCGCTGAGCCGGTCCTCTTCCAGATCCGCCAGCAGTCCGGCGATGGCGTCCAGGTCCGGCATGAAGCGACCCGGCAACAGCGGCGACGCAGCGGCCGGCGGCCCGCCGACCGCAGCGCGCACGTCCCCTTCTGAGAGAATCCAGCAGTGCATGCGCGCGAACGCGTAGGTCGGCAGATGGATCAGCTCGATCCGCTTCGCCGCATCCGCACCGGTATCGGCTCCGGCGACGCTCTGCCGGTAGCCCTGCTCGCGGATATCCGCGACCTGTTCCTGCAACAACGGATGCAGGTGCCGCGGCTTGTCGCTGCGGCGGGTCGGCGCGGCGTAGACGGTGTCCTGGGGCGCGATCCAGTACGCATCCTCGGAGAACGGATACGGCGGCAGCGCGATCGCCGCCGATGCACGCGCGCCCTGCAATCTGCGCCAATCCAGGGCCAGGCCCTTCACCCACAGTTCGCAGAGCTTCGAGGCATTGCCGTCGGCGATGCACTTGTCCACGACCACCGTCGCCATCGCGGCGTCCTCGCTCAGCAGGCGCACGCTTTCACGCCCCTGGCGGACGTGCGCGGCGAAGACGCCGTGCGGCAGCGGCTTGTTCGATCCCGCGCCATCGATGTAGGCCGTCAGCACGTCCACCACGTCGGCCATGCGCTGCGCGACGAAACACAGCCGCTCGTCCATCGCGTCGCGGTGGCTCTGCAGGCTGCGCGCCAGCGCCGCCAGATCGAGTCCGGGATCGGCGAGGACGAAATCGCGCAGGTCCCTCGCCTTCCTCAGCAGGTGCTCCGGCGTGCGCGCCGACAGCGGCACCACGAAGCCGGCTTCGGCGGGCATCGCCGGAGCGACCGGGAGCGCGGACGGCAAAGCGGCCTGCGGCACATATTCGGCCAGCACCAGATGGGCATTGGTGCCGCTGAAACCGAAGGAGCTGATCGCGGCGTGACGCGCGACGCCCGCGGGCGAAACCCAGTCACGCGCGGTCGTGTTGACGAAGAACGGGCTGCCGTCGAGATCGAGATGTTCGTTCGGCGTCTCGAAGTTCGCGCTGGGCGGGAGCGTGCGGTGCTGCAGCGACAGCAGCAGCTTGATGAAGCCGGACACGCCGGCAGCGGTCAGGCAATGGCCGATGTTGGTCTTCACCGAACCGATCGCGCAGTACTGCCTGCGATCGGTCGCCGGCAGGAAGGCGGACTTCAGTCCGTCGATCTCGATCGGGTCGCCGAGCTTGGTGCCCGTGCCGTGCGCTTCGATCAGTTCGATGCGCTCGGGATCGATATCGAACCGCTGGTAGACATCGCGGATCAGCCTCTGTTGCGATTCGGCGTTGGGCGCGGTGATGCCGTTGGTCCGGCCATCCTGGTTCACGCCCCACCCGCGCACCACGCCCAGGATGCGGTCGCCATCGCGTTCGGCGTCGGCGAGGCGCTTGAGCATGACCACGCCGACGCCTTCGCCCGGCACGAAACCGTTCGCGCGCTGGTCGAAGGTATAGCAGCGGCCGTCGGGCGACAGCATGCCGGCCTGCGAGGTCTTCAGGAACATGTCGGCATTGGCCATCACGTACACGCCGCCGGCGAAGGCGATGTCCGACGCGCCGGTGATCAGGCTGTCACAGGCCGTCGAGATCGCGACCAGCGACGACGAGCACGCCGTGTCGATGGACACGCACGGCCCCTGCAGATTCATGAAATACGACACGCGCGCGGCGAGGATCGAGGTGGCGCCGCCGGTGAAGCCGAGCGCATTGATCTGCTGTTCGCGCGACAGCAGGTTGTAGTCGCCGTAGGCGCAGCCCACGAAGACGCCGCACTTGCTGCCGGACAGCCGTTCCGCGGTGTAGCCGGCGTTTTCCATGCCGTGCCAGCACGACTGCAGGAAGATCCGCTGCTGCGGGTCCATCGTCTCCGCCTCGACCGGGGTCATGCCGAAGAACAGCGGGTCGAAGCGGTCGTGCCCTTCCAGTACGCCCATCCACTTCGAATTGCTCTGGCCCAGGCCGGGCTGGCCGTCGACGTAGTACGTGCCGGTATCCCAGCGCGAAAGCGGAATTTCGCTGATGCAGTTGCGGCCGCTGGCGATGTTGTCCCAGAAACTGTCGAGATCCTTCGCCATCGGGAAGCGGCCGGCCATGCCGATGACCGCGATCTCGGTGGCATGCAGGCCCAGCGGGCCGGTCGCGGCGTGCGGCAGCGCGTCGGGCGCGCCATCGCCGGGCTTGCGCCACGAGGTCAGCACAGGCCAGTCGAACAGCGACGCCATCGCAATGCCTGCGCGCGCGGCGGCCGGCGCCGTCGCGACGGACGCTGCGGGCGCCTGCTCCACACTGCGCTGCGCGAGCGTATCGCGGACGAAGCGGGCGAACTGTTCGACCGTCGGGTAGGTGTAGACGCGGGTCGCCTCGATGGCGGTGCCGTAGACCGAATTGATCGCACGAACCCAGGTGACGCCGGAAATCGAGTCGAGCCCGAGTTCGACGAAACCGCGATCCGCATCGATGCTCGCGGACTCTGCCCGCAGTTCCTGCGCCAGCAGATCGATGAGCGTGCGGCGCACCGCTCCCAGATCGACGCGCGCCTGCCCTGCTCCGCTTGATGCGACCGGCGCTGCCTCAGCGCGCACCACAGCGGTTTCCGTGGACGTCGTCGCGACGCCGGTCGCGTCGGCCGATCGCAGCTCTCCAACGTACTGGGCGAGCTTGTGCAGATTCGGATAGCTGTAGACCCGGGTCGCTTCGATCGCCAGGCCGAAGCGTTCGTTGATCCTGCGGATCCAGGCGACGCTGGAGATCGAGTCGAGCCCCAGATCGACGAACGGCATGCGCGGATCGATCTCGCTTTCGTCGATGCGCAGTTCTTCGGCCAGCAGGCCGCGGATCGCCGCCAGGGTGTCGCCGCTCGCGACAGCCGGGGATATGCGACGGGGCGCGATATCGGCGACCGCCTGCGGCATCGCAGCGCGCTGCGTCTGCGCGAAACGCCGTTCGATGCGGTCAAGCGCATCGGCCTGCCCCACCAGGGTGGCCTGGTGCATCTGCACTTCGCGCGCGAACAGCGCCTGCCACGCCTCGAAGCGCGGCGAAACGCGCGCCGCCTTCCAGGCCATCAGGTCGTCGCGCGCGTGCCGAGCCAGGCTGCGCGCGAGCGCCATCGCCGCGTTCACGACGCGGTCGCGCGGGAGTACGGTCAACCGCGGATTGCGGCGCGCCAGTTCCTCGCCCGCGATCTCGCGGCCGGTGAACAGGCTGTCGCGCGCCAGGTCGTAGCCGAGCCTGGCCGGCAGGATCCCGGTCGCGCCCGCGCCGGGCGTGAACCCGAAATTCATGTACGGGCTGACGTAGCGGCTTTCCTCGCTGAACAGCACGCTGTCGCAGAACAGGCCGAGCGTCCAGCCGGCGCCGATGCCGTGGCCTTGCATCGCCGCGATCACCGGCAGCGGACAGCGCATCGGCAACTGGAAGACATCCAGATCGGTGAAGCGGACCTTGCCTTCCTGGATCGCCTTCAGCCCGTCGCGGGTGCCGCCGGAGGAAAAGTAGGTGTCGTAACCGGTGAGCACGACGGCCTTGCATGCGGACGAAGCGCCGATGCGGTCGAAGACTTCCTGCAGGCCGGCGATCAGCGCATCGGAGAACATGTTGCGCGCGTCGCGATCTTCGAGACGGACCAGTACCACGCCGTCGGCATCGACGCTGGCGCGGACCACGGTCGAGGACAGGCCCAATTCGGTCGTCGTCGCGGCGGCCTGTGTCGTCACCTCGGCGCTGTTCGCATCGGCATCGCCGCAGTCGCGCGGCAGTTGTCGCAGCAGGTCGTCGATGAAGGTTTCGCCCGCATCTTCAGCCACCGCAGCCGTGGCTTGCGCGGCGAGTCCGGCATCGAACTCGCGGGCGAGATGTTCCTTGAGCAGGCGCAGCGCGCCGCCCGACTTGTCGGTCAGATGGGCGAGGAACGCATCGGCGGCATCGGCGAAACGTTCGCGGGACACCACGATGGCGCCCCAGCCGGCCGCCTGCAGTTCGCGGCCGCTGAGTGGACGCTCGCTGGCGGCAAGCTGCGACGCCAGCGGTTCGCCGAAGCGCGCGGCAAGCCACGCCATGTCCGGAGCGCGAACAACGACCGGATTCTCTCCGGGTGTCGCGAAACCGTAGTCCTGATCTTCGACGGCGACGACCGCATCGCAGGCGCAGGCGAACCGGAAGCCCGCCCCTAGCGCCTGTCCGGAAAGCAGCGCCACGGTCGGCGCGGGGAATGCGGCCAGCGTGCGCAGCAGCGACTGCATCGCATCGTCGTCGTGCGCGGCATCATCGCCCCGCAGGAAGACGCGCTCATCGCTTTCGATCAGCAGCGCTTTAAGCGAGGGCAGCGCGCGCGCATGCGCCAGCGCCTGCTGCAGCGCATCGACGAGTGCGGCGTCCAGACGCCCCGCCGGGGCCTGCAGACGCAGCGCGAACATGCCGTCGCCGCGATCGTGCAGCATCACCGATGCGGGCAATCCGGGATCGCGATGACTATGGTCGGCGTGAACATCCGCCGACAGCGCCAGCGAAGGTTTGTCCAGCGATGAGGTCTGCGATTCGGCGAACGCGAGTGCGGGCGCGGCCAGCGCAATCATGGCCGGCTTGGCGAGCGGTGCCTGCATCGCGAACGACGCCGCTTCCGCGGCCATCGCGACGGGAGCGATGCTGGCCGATGCCGGAACGCCGCCCCGGAACAGACGATCGGGCATGCGGATGGCCGGCGCCGCGGTCGGCACGTCCTCTTCGGCCACCGATGCGGGGGCGAGCAACTGCACCGCGATCGCGGTCGCAGGCCGCAATGTCAGCGCGGTGAACTCGATGCATACCGCGCCGTCGTCGGCGCAAAGCGCGATGTCGACGCACAGCGCATCGTCCTGCGCGCCGTGCGCGCGGATCCATGCATGGCGCGGTTGGCCGCGCGTAGGGTGGACGCGCATGCCCGCGAAACCGTCGGGCAGCAGCAGTGCATCGCGATCGGGGCGAAGCCATTGCGCGCAGAGCATCGCCGCTTCGACGATCGCCGGATCGATGGCGCAATCGGCGAACGCGGTGCGCGCCGGATCGGCAGGCGCGAAGGTCAGCCACAGCCCTTCGGGCGTGCGCTGGATCGCGGCGGCGACCTGATACAGGGCGTCGACTTCGATGCCGATCGCACGACCGGCCTGCAGGATCGCGGCCTGGTCGGCGAACAGCGGAGAAGCGCCGCGCGACAGTGCGGCGATGTCGATCATGGGCGCTTGCGCGCAGGCTTCGGCGAAGCCCTGGCAGAACACATGGCCATCGGCGGACACTTCGAACGCGGCGTGGTCAAGCGCGGGGCGCTGGCCTTGGCCGGGCGGCAGCACCGCGATCTCGACCTCCATCGACGCCGGCAACGCACGCGGGGCACCGAAACGCACGTCGCGCAACGCCCATGCCCCGCCCTGCGCAAGCGCGGCCCATCCGTCCGCGAGCGCGGCCCGGGCCGCTTCGAGCTGCACGCCCTGCGGCAGACGCGGATGACCCTCGATCCTCACTCCCCCGATCCGCGGATCGTCCGCGCGCAAGACGCTGAGATAGCGCTGCTGCCCGGGTTTTGAAGCGTTGCGGTGTACGAGCGAATGAATCGCCTGCGCCGTCGTCGCGCCGGTGTGCGCGTCGGTGGATTCCTCGCGCCGGTAACGCTCACGCGCGAACGGATAGACCGGCAGATGCATCCGTCCCGGCAGCGGTGCGCCGTGCAGTTTCGACCAGTCGAGGTCGAGGCCCTTGGTCCAGACATCGAGCAGCCGCGAAACCTTGCCGGCGACGAACCAGCCGTCGACGCTGGCCTGCAGGTCCCGGTCGACGGTGAACAGCGCGATGCTCTCGCGGTGGCGGCGCGACTGCGCGTAGTAGAGGTCGTCGACGAGCGCGCCGTCCTCGGGATTCTCGTCGGCGAGGAACACCGCGAGCCTGTCGATCAGCTCGGCGCGCGAATCCACGCGCATCGCCAAGCGCTCTTCCATCGCTTCGCGCCCGACCTGCAGGGTGTAGGCCAGGCCGTGCAGATCGATGCCGGCATCGGCTTCGACGAACGCCTTCAGCGCCGCGGCCTTCTGCCGCAGCTGCGGCAAGGTGCGCGCCGACAGCAGCAACGCGCAGGGCGTGGTTGAAACGGCTGGTTCGTCGCGGGCCGCGCGGGAAGCGCCGACATGGGCTTCCACGATCAGATGGGCATTGCCGCCGCCGGCGCCGAAGGAGGAAATACCCGCGATCAGCGGCGCTTGCCTGCCGTCGATCACCGGTGCGTTCCACGGCCGCAGGCTCTGATTGACCTCGAACGGCGTGGTCCCGAAATCGATATTGGGATTGAGCCGCTGCGAATGCAGCGACGGCGCGATCTGACGGTGACGCATCTGCAGGATGACCTTGGTCAGCCCGGCGATGCCCGCCGCCGATTCGCAGTGACCGATGTTCGACTTCGCCGAACCGATCAGGCAGAACCCGGTGTCCTGCGTGTATTCGCCGAACGCCTTGCCCAGCGCCGCGATCTCGATCGGATCGCCCAGCTTGGTGCCGGTGCCGTGGGCTTCGATGTAGCTGATGTGGCGCGCATCGACGCCGGCATCTTTCAGCGCATCGCAGATCACCGCGGCCTGCGCCCGCGGGTTCGGCACCGTGTAACCGTTGGTCTTGCCGCCGTGGTTCAGCGCGCTGCCGCGGATCACCGCATGGATCGCATCGCCGTCGCGCTCGGCGTCGGACAGACGCTTCAGCACCACCACGCCCACGCCTTCGCCGGGGATATAGCCGTCGCCGCCTTCGCCGAAACTCTGGCAATGGCCCGCGCTGGAAATGAACTGACCGGCGCTGAGCATGCCGTACTTGCCCGGATGCAGACTGAGGTTGACGCCGCCGGCCAGCGCCATGTCGGTGCGGCCCAGCTTCAGGTCCTGGCAGGCCAGATGGATCGCGGTCAGCGACGAGGAGCACATGGTGTCGAGCGTCATGCTCGGCCCATGCAGGTTGAGCGCGTACGACACCCGGTTGGCGATGCTGGCCAGGCTGCCTGAGCGGTTGTATTCGCCGTACATCACACCGGCGTAAACGCCCACCTGGCCGCCGCGGCAGGCCTGCAGCGCGGCGCGGGTATAGCCCGCGTCCTCGATCGCCATCCACGCGTGCTGCAGGAACACACGCTCCTGCGGGTCGATCTGTTCGGCGTCTCGCGGCGTGATGCTGAAGAAGCGAGGATCGAATTCGTCCGCGCCCTGGATGAATCCGCCCCAGCGGCTGCTGTGCTGTCCGGCGGCCAGCGCTTCGCCGCCGATGGGGTCGCGATAGTAGTCCTGCCAGCGCCAGCGGTCGGCGGGAATTTCGCGGATGCAGTCCACGCCCTGCGACAGGTTGCGCCAGTATTCGTCCAGATCCCAAGCGTCCGGATAACGGCCGCTGATGCCGACGATGGCGATGCTTTCGCTATGGGCCGATGGGCTGAGGATCGGTTCGCCGTCGATGGATGGCTTGTCGATGCGTTCCGTCGCGGCAGCGGTGTCGGCGCCGCGCATGTCGGCGTCGCTTCGCGTGGCAAACGCAACGGGCAGCGCCTCGGCCTGCGGCTGCGGCGCGATGGCGTCCGAGGTGCGACGCGCCGTGCCGAAGCGCTTGCCGGGCACCTGCGATCTCGCCACCGTTGCAGCTGCGGCCGTTGCAGCTATTGTCGTCGCGGATGGAACGGTCACGGTGTCCAAGGGCACGGCGCGCGGCGACAACATCGAAATCAGGCGATCGGTGTGCGTGGTGCAGAAATAGTCGTTGAGCTGCGCGATGGTCTGGTATTCGAACGCCAGCGTCTTCGGCAGCCTGCCGAAGATCGTTTCCAGGTGCGTCACCAGCTTCATCGCCAGGATCGAATCGATTCCGTACTGCTCCAACGGCGCCTGCGGCCGCAGCCGCGCGGCAGGAATCTTCAGCACCTGCGAGAACTGCCGGCACAGGTAGTCCAGGGCTTTCTCGCGCAAGGCGTCGTCCATGCCGACCGGCGTTGCATCGGCGACGCGGGCGGTCGCGCTGTCGCGCACAGTCCCGGCCGCGGAACCCGTCGCTTCGAGCAGCGCCCGCATCGCCGGCAATTGTCCTTCCATCACCAGCACACGCTCGCAGGCGAGCGCGAGGCCGTCGTACATCGCGCGCATCGCGGCGACGGTGGACAGCGGACGCATGCCGGTGTGGTCCAGCAGTCGCTCGCGGGTCGCAGCGTCCATGCTCATCCCACCGTCCTGCCACAGCGGCCAGTTCACCGACAGCGTGCGGCCATGGCGCTCGCCTCGCGCCGCCAGACGGTTGCGCTGCGCGGCGAACGCGTCCATGAACGCATTCGCCGCGGCGTAGTCGACCTGGCCGACGATGCCCCAGCAGGCCGCGAAGGACGAGCACAGCAGGATGAAATCCAGCGGCTGGTCGCGCGTGGCAAGATCGAGATTCGCCAACCCGGCGACCTTCGGCGCCAGCACCGAGGCGAACGTCTGCGGCGATTTGCGCAGGATGAAACCGTCGCGGAGGATGCCCGCGCAATGCACGATGCCGTGCAGCGGCTGGCCCTGCTCCCGCAGTTGGGCCACGAGGGCGTCGACGGCGCCGCGATCGGCCACGTCGAGCGCGACGTATTCGATCCGGTGCAGCGGCGTCGCCAGCGCATCCAGCGTGCGGCGCGCCTGCGGCGCGAGCGTCGAGCGCCCGGCCAGCACGATGCGCGCGGAGCGACACTGCGCGAGGATCTCGCGCGCGAACTGAAGACCGATGCCGCCGGCGCCGCCGGTGATCAGATAGCAGCCGCCTTCCTTGAACGCTACCGGCGCGGCGGACTGCGCCTGACCTTGCAGATGCTGTCCCAGTACGCGCCATCGCGAGACTTCGCGGCGCAGGCCGCCGGCGTCGCGCACATGGCGGACGGCCGCGCCGCGCGGCGCATCGGTGCAGGACTCCTCGTGCACGAGCTGCCGCAGTTCGGCGGCGCCGATATCGGCCGGCACCCTGATCACGCGTGCGACCAGGGCCGGCGTTTCCTCCATCGCCGTCCTGAACATGGCGTCGAAGCCGCAAGCGACCGCCTCATCGGCGATCCCTGTATCGGCAACGATCACCAGCGCGCGAACGCTGCGCGTCGCCGCCAGCATCGACTGGATCGCCGCGAGCCCCTGCAGCGCTGCATCGGTAAAGATCCCATCGGCGGTGGTGACATTCTCCGAGGGCGCGAACGCTTCGATCCGCGCGTGCTCATGCGTCGCCTTCAGGGACGCGGCCACCGCCGGATCGAGGCCCCAAACGAATATCTTGTCCACGAGCTGCGCCGGGGCCGACGTCGCCGGTGCAGCGCCCCATTCGGGCGTCGCGAGCAGGACGCCCTGCGCGGCGTCGGACATCTGCCGTTTCAAGGCCTTGATCCGTACCAGCGCTTCGGCCTGCGCGAGCCGGCCTTCGGCGACCGCGCGATAGATGGACAGCAGCGAATCCTTCATGACGGCAACCCGAGTTCGGCGGCGTCTTCGGCGGACACGTCCTTTCTGGCGAGGCTTTCCAGCAGCTCCCGATAGAAGGTTTCGTCGAACATCTGCGCTTCATCCGACTCGCGTGATTGCTGCGTGCGCGCTCCGTGGATGCCTGCCTCATCCATTGACGCTTCGTCGTACATCAAGGTCGCGTCCGCCATCCGTGCCTCATTAAACATTCGTGCGTCATCCGGCAATCCCGTCGCATCCAGCATCCCTGCTCCGTCGAAACCCCGTGCGCCATCCACCGCCCGCCAGCCGAAACCGCGCATCTCGACGCAAAGCGCGCCGTCCGTGCCGAAGATGGAGACATCGCAGCTCTCCACGGCGGCATGGCCGTCGCTGCCGTCGATGGCGCCCGCAGCGGGTGCCAGCACGACGACTACTTCCGTCGGGCACGGTGCGTGCAGCGTCAGCGAGCGCAGCGCGAACGGCACCGACGGCGCTTGCGGCAGCGCCTGCAGCGACGGCAGGAAGCCGACGCATGCCTGCAACGCGGAGTCCATGATTCCCGGAGGCATGCGGTAGGCGTCGCCGGCCACGGCGGGTAGCGCGACGTCCGCCACCAGCTTTCCGTCCACCCGCGAAATCGCGCGGATGCCGCGATGCGCGGGGCCGTAATGCAGTCCCATCCGGGCGAAAGCGGCGTAGACCTCATCGCCGTTCCATCGCTCGCCGCGCTGTGCCGACGCCAGCAGCCCGGCGTCCGCCATGCGCTCGCCGGCCGCATCGACGAAGCGCGCCTCGCCCTGGCAGTGGAGGACACGAGCGTCGCCCGAACCGCTGGCGATCTCGAAAACGATCACGCCGTCGTCCTCGACGCCGAGTTCGATCTCCACGGCCATCGGCCCGTCGACCACGATCGGCCGCCACCAGACCACATCGCGAAGCGTTAATCGTCCGTGCGATCCCGATGACAATGCAGCGCGCCCGGACGCCGTATCCGCGAAGGCATCCGGCAGCGCATCGGCGATCGCCGCCGCCGCCATTTCCAGATACGCGACGCCGGGAAGCACATGCTCCACCCGTCCCTCGCGCAAACGCACTCGGTGGTCGCGCAGGAAACTCTCGCTGCCGTCGAACGTGGACCGATAGCGCTGCTGGCGCAGGGTCGACGCGTTGACGTGCAGCAGTGGGTGGATCGTCGCCACCGCGCCTTCGGCGCGCTGCGCCACCGCCGCGGTGTCGTCTTCCAGCCAGTAGTGCTCTCGCGCGAACGGATACAACGGCAGTTCGACGCGCCGCGGACCATGGCCGGCTTGCGCCGGATAGAGTTTCGCCCACGGAAGATCGACACCGTCGACCCACAGCTCGGCGAGTTTGTCGAGTTTTCCTTCGCGCAGGCAGGTATCGATCAGCACCGCCTTCAGCTCGGCGTCCTGGCCGATGAAGGCCAGTTTGCCGGCCCGCGACAGGCTGCTGCCGACGTGCATGTCCGCGGGTGTTCGCTCCGCGGCGAACGCACGCAGCCGCGCTTCGAGTTCGGCCAGCGAATGCGCGACCAGCGCGCAGCGTTCCTCCATCGCTTCTCTGCCCACCTGCAGCGTATAGGCGATGTCGTGCAGCGAAGGCGCGGCCTGCGCGTCGTCGCCGTCGGTGCGCGCGGCGAGTCCATCGGCCAGCGCGTCCGCCAGCGACTGCGCGCGCTGCCGCAGCTGCTCGGGGGTTTTGGCCGACAACGGAATCAGCGCCGCACGCGCAGAGGCAGCCTCGTGCTCAGCGGCGCGGCTCGTATCGCGCGTCGGCGCCGCTTCCAGCACCAGATGCGCATTGGTGCCGCTGAAGCCGAAGGAGCTGATTACCGCCGAACGTCCGCCTTTCGCGTTCTCGGGCCACGTCTTCAGTGCGGTGTTGACCACGAACGGGCTGTCGGACAGGTCGATGTGCGGATTGAGGCGTTCGAAGCTCGCCGCCGGCGGAAGTTGGCGATGCTTCAGCGCCAGCACCAGCTTGAGCGCGCCGGCGACGCCGGCGGCGTAGAGGGCGTGGCCGATGTTGCCCTTCACCGAGCCCAACGCGCAGTAGCCGGTTTTACCGGTGTAATGGCGGAAGGCCTGGGTGAGGCCTTCCACTTCGATGGGATCGCCCAGCTTGGTGCCGGTGCCGTGCGCTTCGATCAGCTGGATGTCTTCCGGATCGATCCCGAAGCGGTCGTAGACCGCGCGCATCAGGCGCGTCTGCGACACCGGGTTCGGCGCGGTGATGCCGTTGGTCTTGCCGTCCTGGTTGACGCCCCAGCCGCGGATCACCGCGTGGACGATGTCGCCTTCGCGCTCGGCGTCGGCGAGGCGCTTGAGCATCAGCGCTCCCACGCCTTCACTGGGCACGAAGCCGTTCGCGCGGTGATCGAAGGCGAAGCAGCGGCCGTCGGTGGACAGCATGCCGGACTGACCGGTCTTGACGTGCATCGTCGGGCCCGCCATCACCGCCACGCCGCCGGCGAGCGCGAGGTCGCAGTTGTTCGCGACCAGACTGTCGCAGGCGTTGGCGATCGCGACCAGCGAGGATGAGCACGCGGTATCGATCGACAGGCACGGCCCCTGCAGGTTGAGGAAGTAGGCGATGCGCGCGGCGAGGATCGACATCGCAGCGCCGGTGAAGCCCTGGCTGCTGAGCTGGTGCTCGCGCGAACGCTGGTGGTAGTCGGTCGCGCCGCAACCGACGAACACGCCGCAGCGGCTGCCCGACAGGCTGCGCGGGTCGATCGCGGCGTTCTCGATCGCGTGCCAGCAGTTCTGCAGCATCAGCCGCTGCTGCGGGTCCATGCTCTCGGCTTCGGTCGGCGAAATGTTGAAGAACAGCGGATCGAACGCGCCGCAGTCGTCCAGCACGCCCATCCAGCGGCTGTTGGTGGTGCCGGGAATCGAGATGTCTTCGCTGAAGTAGCGTTCGATGTCCCAGCGCTGCGGCGGCACGGTATCGATGCAGTCCTTGCCGCCGGCGATGTTGCGCCAGAACGCGTCGAGGTCGCCGGCGCGCGGGAACTGGCCGGCCATGCCGATGACGGCGATGGCGCCGGTGCCCGTGACCGGGCGCGCGGCCTTGTTGCGCCACGAGGCCAGGGTGCGCGCCGATCGTGCGGCCGGGCGCGCGCGCTCAGCGAGCGGTTTGGCATCGACCGGCCTGTCGTTGACGTGTTCCGACGGCGCCCAGGACGGCTGCGCCTGCATCGCACGCGCCGGCAGCAGGCCGGCGAGAAAGCGCGCGAACTCGGCCAGGGTCGGATAGCTGTAGACCTTGGTCGCTTCGATGCGGGTGCCGTAGGCGGCGTTGATCCTGCGGACCCAGGTCACCCCGGTGATCGAATCCAGGCCGAGGTCGACGAACTGCCGGTGCGCGTCGATCTCCTCCTCCGGCATGTGCAGTTCCTGCGCAAGCGTGTGCCGGAGCGCGGCGGAGAGATCCGCCTCCGCGGCGGCGGCATCCGTCGCGACGGGCTTGGTCGCCACGGTCGTGGTCGCCATCGGCAATGCAATCGGCGATGACGCGCGTTGCGCGGCGGCGGGCGCCGGCTTGGCGGCATCGGCGGCGAACTGCGTCCCCACCGCGCCCCGCAGCGCGATGCGCTGAATGACGAAATCGCAGAACTGGCGCAGCGTCGGATGGGCGTAGACCTTGGTCGCCTCGATGCCAGTGCCGTAAGCGGCGTTGATTTTTCGGACCCAGGTCACCCCGGTGATCGAATCCAGGCCGAGGTCGACGAACTGCGTGTCCTCGTCGATCTGGGTCGCATCCATCTGCAGCTCGGTCGCGAGCATGTCCTTCAGGACATGCGCGATCTCTTGCGGCGCTGCGGCCGCCTGCGCCGTCGCCGACACGGGAGAGGCGTCTTCTTCGCCCTGGAAATGCTGCATCACGCCCTGCAGCGCGTGCGCCTTGCCGACGAAACTTTGCGCGTGCATCGCCAGTTCGCGCGTGTAGGTGTCCTCGATCGCGGCCAGGCCGGGGTCGGCGAAATACCGCTTCAGCGCGCGCACGTCGGCGGGCGCCCGCGCCGCGATCGCGTTCGCCAGCGCCAGCGCATGCGGCAGCACCTCCACGCGCGGCACGCAGGCGTGCGGCAATCCTTTCGCGCGCAGCTCGCTGCCGCTGTGCTCGACTGCGGTGAACAGGGTCTGCCGGGCGAGGTCGGAGCCGAGCGTGGCCGGGAAGATCAGCGTCGATCCCGCGCCCGGCGTGAAGCCGTATTGCATGTACGGGCTGATGTAGCGGCTTTCGGCGCTGAACACGCACAGGTCGGCGAACATGCCCAGGCTCCAGCCGCCGCCGATCGCGTGACCCTGCATGGCGGCGACGACCGGCACGCTGCAACTCATCGGCAGCTGGTAGATCTTCGTGTCGGTGAACTTGGCGCTGCCCTGCTGGATCGCCAGCAGACTGTCGCGGGTGCCGCCGCAAGCGAAATAGGTGTCGTAACCGCAGAGCACGACGGCGCGGTAATCGCCCGAGGCTTCGATGTGAGCGAAGACCTCTTCCAGCCCGCGGACTAGTGAGGGCGAGAACATGTTCTTCGCCTCGCGATCGACCATGCGCACGACCAGCACGCCGTTGTCGCGTAGTTCGGTCTCGATGGCGGGGAATTCGGGCATGGGCCGCCGCGCCGCGACCGGGCCGGCGGCGTCCGTGGCCGCGTCGGATACGGCAAAAGTATCTGCAAGCCTGGCCGAAACGGCGGCGCGGCGGCGCGCACGCAGCGCGGGTGCGCGCAGCGGAAACGCAGCGGCCAGCGCCCACGCATGCGCCAGCACGTCGGACGCATCGCCACGCACGACCGCCGCCGCGGACGCCAGTTCGGCCCCGGCGACCGCCGCCGGCTCGAACAGACAACGCTTCGCGCGATTGGCGCCCAGGCGATGGGCGAACAACACCGCTGCCCGTCGCAGCAGCGAGGGGTGACGCCACAGCGCATCCGTCGAATAGCGCGCGCGTTCGGCGTGGACGCAGGCGTCCGCGCTCAATCCCAGCAGCCAGCCGGCGCCATCGGCGTTACCTTCGAAGGCGACGACGACCGGCGACGGGTACTCGCACAGAACCTGCTGAAGCGCCGCCAGTTCGGAATCGACCCGCTGCGCTTCGGCGGCCTCGCCGATGGCGGGCAAAAACCCGTCGAGATCGCTGCGCAGCACGACCGAAGCGCCGCCGGCGTGCTTCGCCAGTTCGGCCAGCGTCGCGCGCAGATCGCGCAACACAGTGGCCGCGGTGGTGTCGCCGGCACTGTCGGTCAAGCGCACCGAAACGGCCGCATCGGACAGGTAGCCGACCGTGATTCCCGGCCGCGTCTGCGGCAGTGCAACGGGTAACGTCGCGGAAGCTGGCGCATCGGATGCGTCCGCGGTCGGCCGATCACCAGGGCCCAGGCGCGATACGCAGCCCTGCAGCGCGGCGGCCATGTGCGTCTTCAGCAGGCGCAGCGATTCCCGCGGCTTGATCGCGATGCACTGCGCAAGCGACAACGCCGCGGCCATCGTGTCCTCGCGCGCGACGACAAGAACCGTCCACCCCTTCTGCGCCAGCTCACGCCCGCTCAGAGCGCCGCTGACGCAGAGCAGATCCTCTGCCCAGGCCTCGCCGAAGCGGGCCGCCAGCAGCGCGGCCTCCGCGGCCGTGGGTTGCGCGCCGCCCTGCGGATCGGAAAAGCCGTAGCGCGATTCGCGCCCGCAGACCATGAAATCGCAGAGCGCGCCAAGCAGGAAGCCGGAGCCGTCGGCACCGCCGCTCAGCACCGCGAGGGTCGGCAGCGGGAACTCGACCACGGCGCGATACAGCCCGGCCGCGATGGCGTCGTCGAGCACATCCGCGCTGCCGTGCAGCAGATCGGTTTGAGCGCTGACGAACATCACCAGCCGGGTGTCCTCGCGCTCACGCAGATGTTCGAGCGCCAGCAGCAATTGCGCGATGACCGCGCGATCCAGCACGGGTTGCAGCAGGACTATGGAGAACACACCGCTGCCATGCCCGCGCAATTCGACGCAAGCCGGCGGCGCATCCGCACCGGGGTCCGCACCAAGATCGGCGTCCGGCGATGGCAACGCGATCCGGGATGTGGCGGGCCGCAGTGCCGGCACGGCATCGATCTCGCCGACCTCGCGCAATCGCATGGCATTGGGCTTAGCCGTGACCGCGCCGGCGCGCGCGTGCGCGCCCGGGGACGCCGCGGGCGGCAGGAAGACGATGCGCGTGCCGGTCGCGGACAAGGTCGGCGTCGGCGCGGCGGTTTCCGTAAGCGCAGCCGCGGCGGTTTGAATCACACTGTCCTGGGCCGACGGCAGTGCGGACACGTCGTCGAACGCGCGCGTCCACTCCAGATGCAGGCCGTCCGCACGCAGGCAGGGCTTGCCGTGCGCGTCGTACAGCGCGATGTCGCAGCGCCCGGAATCGTCGTCGCGATGGCTGAGGACGAGATAGGCCGGACGCTCGCCGCCGGACCACAGGCGTACCGTCTGCACCGCGCGCATCGAGACATCGGACGGCACGGCGGGCGTCTGCCCGAGTTCGTCCAACAGCCAGGCGGCGGCGAGCGGCACGGATGCGAGCACATCGGGAGACAGCGTCCACGGCTCGGCGCCAGCGGTTTCGGCGGCTAACTCGAGCACCACCTCGCGGCCCGTACGCGCGAGGCGGTGCGCGGGCAGACCATGGTCGTGGACGGCATTGGCCGGGACGGCGTGCGCGAGGCGTGCGATCAGGGCCGCCACATCCGCCCCACCCTGCGCGTCCGGCGCCGTGAACGACGCACGGCCCTGGCAATGCACGCGCTCCAGGCCGTCTCGAATCGCGTAGATCTCGAAGCCCAGCGCATCGTCGGTGTCGGGCAGCAGCGCGATGTGCAGCTCGCAGCCGTCCTCGACGAGGATCGCATCGTCGGCAACGACGTCCTCGAAGCGCAATTCGCGCGCGGCGACATCGTCGGGATACGCCGCGGCGATCGCCGCACGCGCCATTTCCAGGCATAGCAGCGCCGGCAAGCGCCGACGGCCGGCGGCGCCCTGCGTCAGGAAGCGCTCATCGCCCTTCAACCTGATGCTGTAGGCCGGGCCGCGCAAGGTCGAGGTATTTGCCTGCAGCAGCGGATGGGCCGCCGCGACCGTCCGCGCGTCGCCCAGCGTGCGTTGCGGTTCGATCCAGTGGCGATCACGTGCGAAGGGATACGTCGGCAGCGGGATGCGTCTGGCGCGCACACCGGCATGCAGCCGCGTCCAGTCCATCTCGACACCCTTGACCCAGTGCTCAGCGATCCGCGCCAGATCCCGCTGGACCAGCCAGCCGTCCCGGCGCTCGGCGAATGCCGGATCGGCTTTGCAGGCAGCGAGGAATTCCTTGTGCTTGCGCACACCGTCCCGGTACGGCCCGGGGCCGGGATGCGTGGCCTGCGACAGCGCCTGCAGCTGACGGCGCAAGTCGTCCAACGACATTGCGACGAAGGCGATGCGTTCGTCCATCGCCTCGCGCCCGACCTGCAAGGTGTAGGCGATGTCGCGCAGGGCGTCGGCGGCGGCGTCGCGTTGCAGAAAGCCGAGCAGGCGCGCGATTTTCCACTGCAACTGCTCGGGCGTGCGCGCCGACAAGGGCACCACGCAGGCGCCGTCGTTGTCGCGTTGCCGGAGGCCGTCGGCGTCGACCGGCGCCGATGGCGGCTCTTGCAACACCACATGCGCGTTGGCCCCTCCGGCGCCGAAGGACGAGATGCCGGCGATGCGTGGAACCTCGCGAGCCGCGGCGGTTTCGCCCAGCACCGGCCGGAGCCAGGGCGCCAGGGTGCGCTGCAGGCGGAACGGCGTCGTCGAGAAATCGATCTCGTCGTTGACTTCCTCCGCATGCAGGGTCGGCACCAGTTGCCCATGCCGGAACTGCAACAACACCTTGGTCAGGGCCGCGATGCCGGCGGCCGACTCACAGTGACCGATATTGGATTTCAACGAGCCGATGGCGCAGTGCTGGCGCTGCGCGCCGGCATCGGCCGGCGCGCGGCGGCTGGCGCGGAAGGCGCGGGTGAGGCCGGCGACTTCGATCGGATCGCCAAGCGCGGTGCCGGTGCCGTGGGCCTCGATGTAGCTCACCTCGGCCGAATCGATGTCGGCGCGGGCCAACGCGGACGACACCACCTGCGCCTGCGCGGCTGGATTGGGCACCGTGTAGCCGTGGGTGCGGCCGCCGGTGTTCAGCGCGCTGCCCTTGATCACCGCGTAGACGTTGTCGCCGTCGCGCAGGGCATGGTCCAGCGGCTTGAGCACCACCGCGCCGACGCCTTCGGCATCGACGAAGCCGTCGGCGTTGCGGCCGAACGAGCGACACTGCGCCCCTTCCGACAGCATCCCCAGAGCGGTGAGTTCCAGCATGTGCTGCGGATCGACGATCAGACTGACGCCGCCGGCGATCGCGGCCTCGCACATGCCGCTGTACAGGCTGTCCAAGGCGAGATGGATCGCCGTGAGCGAGGAAGAGCAGGCGCTGTCCACCGCGAAGGACGGGCCGGAGAAATCGAACAGGAACGAGACCCGGTTGGCGATCGAGTAGAACAGCGGCTGCACGGTGTAGCGCGAATTCATCGCCCCGACGAACACGCCGACCTTGCCGCCGGCGGCCAGCGTCGCGGGCGTGTAGCCGCTGTCCTCGATCGCGTGATAACTGGTTTCCAGGAACAGGCGTTCCTGCGGATCGATCTTCTTCGCTTCCTTCGGCGCGATCCGGAAGAACAGCGGATCGAACTTGTCGATGTCGTCGAGGAAACCGCCCCAGCGGGTGCAGCTTTTGCCGGGCTGGCCCTTCTGCGCATCGTAGTAGTCCTGCCAGCGCCAACGGTCGGCGGGGACTTCGCTCGCGCAGCTGCGCCCGGACGCCAGGTTGTCCCAGAACGATTCGAGATCGGGCGCCTGCGGGTAGCGGCCGCTGACGCCGATGATGGCGACATCGAAGCGCACACCGCGCTGCGCAGATGCGTCGACCGCAGGCGTTGCGTCCGCTGCGGGGCTTATCGGCGGCGCAGGCGGCGCGTCGCTGCGCGGCGCCAGCCGGCGGCGGCCGGAGCGGTCCAGCACTTTGCCCGGCGCGCGCGCGGCGGGCGCCGACACGGCCGGCACGTGCGTCGATGCAGGTGCAGCCGTAGCGGAGGCCGGCGCCGCAGCCGCCTGCACGGTCGCTGCGTGCGCGAAAACCGCGTGCATGGCGGTTGCCCGATCGTGTTCCAGGAAATGCGCGACCAGGCCGTCGATGCTATGCACTTCGAAAAACAGCGTGCTGCGCGTGCCGGGAAAAAGCTTGCGGAAATGCGTGGTCAGATGCACGACCAGAATGCTGTCCAGGCCGTAGTGTTCGAGCGGCTTGTGGGTTTCGATCTCGCCCACCTCCATCCGCAGCGCGCCTGCGATCATCTCCCGGAACAGCAGCGCGCAGGCCGCGCGCAGTGCGGCATCGTCGGTCGCGACCAGCGTAGAAGTGCTGGCCGACAGCGATGCCGTCGCGGGCACCGACGTCGTCGTCGCGGAGGCCATCTCAAGCGCCGCGGACGAAGACGGTGCGGCGACCGGCGCGCCGCTGCAAAGCGCTGGCTTCGCGGGCGCGGCCGTCATGGATGCAGCAGGCGGCACAAGTCGCTGGCGAACCACGCCGTCGCTTCTCGCCGTCAGGACCAACTGGCCCAGCCCATGATCGGCATGAGCCGGGAAGCGGATATCGAGGAAGCGCTCAGCCTTCAGCAGCGATTCCCACTGCGTCGGGGACAGGCACGGGCTACCTGGCAGGCGCAGCTTCTCGTCCTCGTACAGCCACCAGCCATCGAGCAGGCCGAAGGTGAAATGCGTCTGCCACGACCACGCGCTGATCTCGTTGACCAACAGCATGCCGCCGCGCTTGAGCAGCGCCTTGGCGTTGCGCACCGTCTGCCGCATGTCGGACGTGGCGTGCAGCACGTTGGTCGCGATCACCGCGTCGTAGCGGTTGCCCTGGATCGACTGCAGCGAAAGCGGTTTGCCCACATCGAAGATCGCGGTGCGCAGCGCCGGGAACTCCGGTTGGTAGGCCTCTTGCGCATGCAGCAGGAAGGCCTTGGACAGGTCGGTGTAGCAATACTCTTCGACCAGGTCGCCGAAACCGCGCAGCATCGGCAGCAGTCCCGCGGTGGTGCCGCCGGTGCCGGCACCGATTTCCAGCAGGCGCAGGCCGCGCTCGCCGCGCGCGGCTCTGGCGGCGAATTCCTCACGCAGGTTGTCGCCAAGCACGCGATTGAAGTGATCGGCGATCAGGTTGTGCTTGTAGATGCCCTCGACCAGATGCATCGACGAATCGGGGAACACCACATCGGTGGCGGGCAGAGCTCCCGTCAGGATTTCGGGCAGCCTGCGCAGGCAGGCTTCGATCAGGGCGAGATAGGCGCGATGGTTGGCGTTCTCGCACCAGCCCGGCATCGCCGCATCCCAACGCGGCCACAGCGCGTCGGCGGCTTCGTCGGTGAGAAAACGGCAATGCCCCGTCAGCGGATTGACGGCGACAAGCTTGTGCGCTTGCAGATGAAGCAGCTGCGCATCCAGCCAGCGGCGGTGCGAGGGGCGCAGCATGGCGAAGCGTTCGGCCGGCGCGTATTCGCCCTGCGCATCGGCGAACAGCGCACGCACCTGGGCCGCCACGATCGCGGTGGCCAGGCGCTCGGCATCGGCCGGAAGCCGGGCGGCTTCCAGCTCGGAAGCGGAGATATGCGGCGGCACGTGACTTCCCGTTGGAGTCTTGTCCGATGCGTTCTTGCGCATTACCACGTCCCTGTAGAATTCATGAATCCTTCGTGGTCCGGGTCGTGCCGGATCTCTTTCGATACCGCCAGATCGTCGAGTTGGCTTCGAGCAGAATCGAGCGCGTGATCGCGATCGACAGCCGGAACAACGTAGTCAGCAGCACGCTGGGGAAACTGGAAAACGCCAACGGCGCGGGGATATACAGCCAGATCAGCAGCAAGCTGAAACCGATCGCGATGTTGATCGCGACCAGGGTGTCGATGTTCGCCAGCGACAGCAGCAGGATCATCACGCCGATGATGGTGACCGCGGCCGCGATCAGCACCACGTCTGTGTAACTGGTCCGGCGACGCGACTGCTCGCCGGACTGTGCGGCTCCTAGAGAGCTCAGCAATTCACGCATTCAGTCAGCCCCTGGAAAGGAGAGCCGCGCGGAGGACTTCGCGACATGGAGGTCCGCTCGGCGACACTCGCGCGATCCCGCGGCGTCGAGCCGCAGGTCGCGATCATGAAATGGTTTGCGCTGTTTCGAATATTGAAAGCAATCACTGCTTTACCACGAGCCCCCGAGCATCCATGCATGGCGCTGTCTCAAACACGGTGCCTGTTTGGACGGCCAGCACTAAGTGTTAATTGTCATCCGTTATATGTATGAACAAAAACGTTCTTTTGCGGTTGCACACAATTGCGTTATCTATCAATCCCTGGCCGCACATTCGCTCGCATTCATCGTTTTTTTGTGAAGCGCGGCGTCGCCCACGAAGTTGATCGGCAGCAGCGCAACTGCATGTTCCGGCGTTACCGAAGAATCCGGCAGCGCAAGTCGTTCAGCGATGCGTCTGCAAAGCCAATTCAAGCGGCGCTTAAATTTAAGACATATTCGCCCGGTGCTTGATCCTTCGAAGACACGATGAATCAGCGCTCGGGACGCGCAACGACAATTCAATAAATGTTGCAGTTCACCCCTGTGCCATCGGGCGCGAGAAACCCCTGCAGCAATCGCTTGCCGCGCGCACCGATGCCCAACCCTTTAAAGATGTTGCCCAATAGCTATTGCAGTTCACCCCTGGGCACCGGGCGCAACAAACCCCTGCAGCAATCGCTTGCCGCGCGCGCGATACCCAACCTCTTAAAGATGTTGCCCAATAGATGTTGCAGTTCACTCTGCGGCACCGGTCGCAAAAAACCTCTGCAGCAATCGCTTGCCGCGCGCACCGATGCCCAACCCCTTAAAGATATTGCCCGATAGATGTTGCAGTTCACTCTGCGGCACCGGTCGCGAGAAACCTCTGCAGCAATCGCTTGCCGCGCGCACCGATGCCACCCCTTTTGCCTACGTAACAGCCACCCATGACACTGTCAATCCGCCCGGATGCGCTGCAAGACCTGAGTACCATTTAACTTGGAATTGCAGCACAGAACTCATTCCAACTGCCGAACGCATTCGATTCCCATTCGCTCCAGTTCATTAAATTCATTTTAGTTGTTCAACAGGTCACTGCCCTCGAAGCGCCACTTCCCGCACCCAGATACTCGGGCATCGGCCGTCAACGGCGAGCGGCAGCGCACGATTTCGTCTGCAAACCTCCGCACTTGCGCTTGCGGATGTGGCTATGATGCGAAACGGAGGGGAAAGGAAGCTGGGATCCTTCCGCTACAGATTCCCTGCCGCCGCGCACAGACGAGAGTGCACACGTGTCTGCACCGATGCCTAAGCTGAAGACTTCTGTTGCGCACGCAATCGGGCGGCACGAAATCGCGATCTGGCTCAGCTACTACGACGAGATTGTCGATGACCGGCATCTCGACGGACTTCGGCGATTGTTGAGCGCGGAGGAAGTTGCCCAGGAGCAACGTTTTTACTTCGCCGACGATCGCAAGCGTTACTTGGTAACTCGCGCAATGGTTCGGACGGTGTTGTCCCGGTACGCACCCATAGCTCCCGAGCAGTGGCTGTTCTCGAAGAACGACTACGGCCGACCCGCGATCGCAGATGAGATCGCGCAGGCACAAGACCTGGCGCGCGATCTTTCCTTCAATATCTCGCACACGCGCGGATTGATCGCGCTTGCGATATCTCGCGGGCGCGAGCTCGGCGTCGATGTCGAGAAGCTTGCCGCACGACAGGCGCCCCTGGATGTGGCAAACGCATACTTCTCCCCGAGCGAGGTCGCAGACCTGTCATGTGTCGCTCCGGACTGGCAGCAACACCGTTTCTTCGAGTACTGGACTCTGAAGGAGTCGTACATCAAGGCCAGAGGCATGGGACTTTCGCTTCCTCTGGACGGCTTCAGCTTCGAGTTTCCGAATCGCGTTTCAATACGAATCAGCATCCGTCCGGACCTGCTCGACCACGCAGAACGCTGGAGTTTCTGGCAATACCGACCCACTGCGGACTATCTGATGGCCGTCTGCGCCGAGCGTCATGGCGACATTCCCGCAACGATCTCGATGCGCAGGTTCTGCCCGTTGACCGGGGAAACGCCGGTAACCGTACAACCACTCAGGCGCTCGGACTGACCGGCCTAGACCGCATGCGACTGCGCCCGACCACCCCTGCCAAACCTGCCACGGCCTTATGCATCGTCAAGCGCGATCAGGCGACGAGCGGAAATCATGGTTTCCTGCGGATAGCCGAAAGCGTTGTTGATGTAGGTGACACCATCGAGCGTGACCCGACGATTGATGTGGCTGTGGCCGTAGACATGAAGATCAGCACCGAGCGCGCGCAACTGGCGCTCGATACCGCTGCTTCCGAGCACCGGGTCGAGAGTGCGCATGGCGGCCGGCACGAAGCTTGGAATCAGATCGATCCGCGGCAGGAAGTGCGAGAACGTCACGACTCGTTTCGCGGCGTGGGGAAGCGAATCGGGATTCATCCTGAGGAAGTGTTCGGTCACTTGCGGCGGGCCGAACCCGTCCGGCCAACGACAAGCCCTGAAGTCCATCCAGAGCATTCGCAGGTCACTGTCCGGCGTTCCAAAGGAATAGTCGTACCAACTGAACAGCGGCACCACCAGCGTATCTTCATAGCTATACAGGCTAGCCGACACGCCCGAGTCGGCAGCTACGTCCATCACCTGCGCAAACTTTCGGAAGGAGCACATGTCGGCCTGATCGCGCCGAACCCATAAGTCGTGGTTGCCGGGAACGAACAGCACCTGACGAAACTTGGCGGCGAAGCTGCCCAGGCACCAGGCGAGCAGCCGGCTGTCTTCGGTGAGGTCGCCGGCAAGGATCAGGATGTCGTCCCGATAGTCCGCGCCAGAAAGGTGCTCGACCCATCGAGCATTGTCGGGATAATCGACATGGATATCGGATAGAGCGAACAGCCTCATTACGGTCCTTGTTCCTGATGACGCGCCAGGAAAGCCGCTCAACGCGATGGGCGAGTATAGACGAGCCCCCGCCGCGAACTATCGGTAGCGGCAACCGGCCGCAGCGCCTTGCGATGCCCCGGTGCCGCAGGGTTTCTCCATTCTTCAGGCCCGGCCAAAATCGCCGCGATCTTCCGTTGTTACATATGAGGGTTACCCTGGAGTAGACCGGCAAGATCCTGATCGGCCCCTCGGCTGCCCGGGAAACGCATCGAACAAGGACGCTTATGCTTAGGGACATCTTCCAGACCAATCAAGTGCCGCGCAGAAGCCTGGTACGCGGCGTGCTGGCCGCGCTTCGCGTCGTACCCAGCGCCTCGCACTTTGATCGGCTGTCGGAGTACCGCCTCGACGAGACACTGGGCAATCATCTGGACCTGGTGTTTACGGTCAAGCACCAGAAGCAGCGTGCGCTTAATCGCATCGTACGGGAACGTCTGCGCGACGGACACCAAATGAAGGTGCTCGGAGGGCGCACACCGCGACCCTACCGCGACGGGCTGCTGGTGCAGTACGCGCTGCGTAACGGATTGATGCAGCAAATGGATCTGAAAGAGCCGTTCGGACTGGATCAATCCGGGGCGCGACTGGCGGTGGCCGCCGGCAACGAGGTGCGCATCTACGACACGAGCGCTCAAGTCGCGCATGTCTATCGCAACCCCTGGTTCGCACAACTGCACTCGGTGCATTTCTCCGGAGATGGTTCGCGCCTGCTCACCGTTTCAACAGGCTTCGATACGGTTCTCGAGTTCGATCTCGCGCAGCCGAGGCTGACCTGGGCATGGAATGCCTGGGATCACGGCTATAACGTGTCCCCGGCCGGAGTTCGCATCCTGCGTGGCGCTCCTGGAAGCGACGCGACAACGCGCAAGCTGATTACCGTCGGCGACCCCAGCCACTGGAATGGGTTTGGGCTTCCCACCTACCTTACCGCGGCCCATTTGAACAACGCGTGCTATTGCCGTCACGACGACAGCATTTTCGTCACGTTGTTCCATCAGGGTCGCGCGGTGGTGGTTGATCGCAACGGCGGGAAAGCTCGGGAAGTGCTGACCGGCTTACTCAACCCGCATGGCTTCGAACCGGGCTGGGCGGGCGATCACCTGGTCACCGACACGTGCCGCGGCCAGGTGATCTTCTTCGATGAAAATCTTGCCGTTAAGAACGTGCTGATGATCGACGCCTGCGAGCCGGCGCAGAGCCGTACCGGCATGGGCGAATGGCTGCAAAACGTGCTGCATCTGGATCGCGGACTGTACGGCGCGATAGACATCCACCGCAGCTGCATCTGGTTGTTCGAACCGGCAACCAGACGGCATCGCAAGGTTGAAGTGAATCCGGACTGGGCGGTGCAGAACGTAATCGCGGTGGACCCACAAAAAGTTAAGGCGCTGCACCGGCGTCTGGACGGGTATCCCGAGATTCACCACGATGTCGCCGACACCTCTAGCCTGATGGCCGCGGACACAAAGCCACCGAGACGCTCGCGTCTTTCATGGCATAGCAAGCTGCGATCTAGGGATTGATCTCGCCAGGCGGCCCCTGCCCTATGGTTCGCTCGAGGCGGGCTACTGGGGTCCAACGCGCGATTTTCCCGCGGGATCTTGCGTTGGCAGCGGTCGCGGGAGCTTTGTGGGAGGCGGTTTTGTGGGAGGGAGCTTTAGCCCCGATGCTTTTCGATCAGCCTTCGGTTTACTTGAAGTCATGCGGACCACTGATCGAAAAGCATCGGGGCTAAAGCTCCCTCCCACAAGAGCTTTCCGCAAAATCGGCTACAGCGCTTCGCGATGCACCACCACAAGCTGCACCGCATTGCCGCCACGATAATCGTCCGGCTCCAGGCGATAGGCGATGCGCACCCACGGCGGCGGTCGGTTGCCGTCCCAGCCGCCGAACTCGATCGCATTCAAGCGCAGGCCGTCGCGGCCCAGTTCGAGTTTCAGATGGCGCTCGCCGACCACGCGCCACGACAACACTTCAAATTCGCCGTCGAACTGCGGCTCGGCGAAGCCCTGACCCCAGGGCCCGGCGTCGCGCAGCGATTCGGCGTGGGCGCGATCGAACTCGGCGGTGGACAGTTCGCCGTCGCTCAGCACGTCGGCCTGCAGCAACTCGGGCGTCAGCGCGGCGCGCGCGCACTGCTCGAACGCGCCGCGGAAGGTTTCGAACGCGTCCTGCCGCAGCGACAGGCCCGCGGCCATGGCATGGCCGCCGAAGCGTTCGATCAGATCGGGATGGCGCGCGGCCACGTCGGCCAGGGCGTCGCGAATATGGAAACCGGGAATCGAACGCGCCGAGCCGCGCAACTGGTCGCTGCCCGGTTCGGCCGGGGCGAAGGCGATCACCGGCCGATGCAAGCGCTCTTTCATCTTCGAGGCGACCAGCCCGACCACGCCGGGATGCCAGTCTGGATCGAACAAGCACAGCGCCAGCGGCGCGGCCTGGGCATCGATGCTGACGCGGGCGAAGGCCAGTTCGGCTTCATCGGTCATCTGCTGCTGCACCGCGCGGCGTTCGGCGTTGATGTCGTTGAGCGTGGAGGCGATGTAGCGCGCCTGCACGGCGTCGTCGGTGATCAGGCATTCGATGCCCAGCGCCATGTCTTCCAGGCGGCCGGCGGCGTTGAGCCGCGGCGCCAGCGCGTAACCGATGTCGGCCGCGGTGAGGCGGCGGTAATCGCGCTGCGACACTTCGATCAGCGCGCGCAGACCGGCGCTGCCCTGCCCGGCGCGCAAGCGGCGCAGTCCGGCGGCGACCAGCGCGCGATTGTTCGCGTCCAGCGGAACCAAGTCGGCGACGGTGCCGACCGCGACCAGATCCAGCAGCACGGTCAGGTCGGGGCCGGCATCTTTGAACAATCCCGCGTCGCGCATGCGCCGGCGCAAGGCCAGCAGCACGTAGAACATGACTCCGACGCCGGCCAGCATCTTGCTGGGAAACGCGTCGCCGGGTTGATTCGGATCGACGATCGCGTCGGCCAGCGGCAAACGATCGCCGGGCAGATGGTGATCGGTGACCAGCACCTGCCAACCGCGTTCGCGCGCGGCGGCGATGCCGGCGTGGCAGGCGATGCCGTGGTCGACGGTGACCAACAAATCCGGTTGCAGCCCCGCCAATTCCTCGACCAAGGCCGGCGACAAGCCGTAGCCGTGCACGATCCGGTTGGGCACCGCATGCGACACCCGCTTGGCCCCGAGCATGCGCAGGCCGCGCACGCCGACCGCGCAGGCGGTGGCGCCGTCGCAATCGAAATCGCCGACCACCAGAATGTGGCGGTCGGCGGCGATCGCGTCGAACAGCAACTGCGTCGCGGTGTCCAGGCCGAGCATGCCGTCGGGCGGCAGCAACTGCGCCAGCCGCGGTTGCGCCTGCTCCAGGCAGGTGGCGCCGCGCGCGGCGTAGATGCGGCGCAGCAACGGCGACATCGATTCGGGCCAGTCGCCCTCGCCCGCGGCCTCGCGACGGCGTAAGCGCGCGGCGGTTTTCGTCGCGGCAGGGTTCATGGCGACAAGGCCGCGCACACGGTGAGCGTCAGGCGCATCAATCGAGCAGCGAACGCAAGGGTTTGCGCCAGAACCGCCAGCGCTGCGAGCGCGCCAGTTCGAACCGTTCGCCGTCGGCGAAGGCCAGCGTCACGCGTTCCAGCGCGCCGGCGTCCAGGGCGCGCGCGATCGGCTCCAGCCAGTCGCGCTGCAAGGGGGTGAGGTCGCGCGCCGCGCGCAGGTCGAACAGGGCTTCGCCCTCGCCCTCGCTGGCGGTCCATTGTTTCGGCAGCGCGCCGACGGCGATGCCGGCCTGGGCGCCGAACGCGGTCAGCGCTTCGTCGTCGCTGAGCACTTGCGCATACGCGGTGCGCACGTGATCGGGCAACACGCCCGCGCCCCAGAACCACAGCGAATTGATCGGCGCCAGCCCCGCGGCGATGCGCTGGGCGTTGTGCGGATGATTGTGCAGCACCACCTGCGCCTCGCTGAGCAGCGCGCGCCAGCGGCGGCCTTCGCTACCTTCGCCTTCGCCGCCGGGCAGATGCTGGAACATGTCTTCGCCGAGCGCCTGCTCTGGCGAAGCGAAGCGCGGCAATCGGGTTTCGCGCGGCAGCGACAGATACCAGCGTGTCGGCACCGGCGCGTCGAGCGGAAAACCGGCGTCGCCGAACAAGGGCCGCAGCGCCGGCAACAAGGCGGCGCTGTCGCGTTCGCTGAGCGCCAACGCGTCGCCGTAAGCGAGCAGGCGCGCGCCGTTGATGTCCGGACGCACATAGGCCGGGTCGGCGCGCAGCCACGCGCCGTGCGCGCCGTCGCCGACGTCGCGCTGGCGCGACACCGCGGCCACCGGCCAGCCGCGCGGCAGGATGTCGAACACGCGCGCGGCCTGGTCGCCCGCTTCCACGCTGCGCTCGGCGCGGCCGAGCCGCCGACCGATGTCCTCGCTCAGACGCTGGCCGCCGAAGCGCTCGCGCTCGGGCAGCAACAGGCTGATACGGTTCATTCGGGCGGGCCTGCGGGCGCGGTCAACGGATCAGCCGTTGTAGCTGACGCTGACGATTTCGTACTCGCGCACGCCGCCGGGGGCCTGGATCTCGACGCTGTCGCCCTCGTTCTTGCCGATCAGCGCGCGCGCCACCGGCGAGGAAATCGCGATCAGACCCAGCTTGATGTCCGCTTCCAGGTCGCCGACGATCTGGTAAGTGCGCTCTTCGTCGGTATCCACATCGGTCAGCTCGACGGTGGCGCCGAACACGACCTTGGAGCCGGCGTTGAGCTTGCTGATGTCGATGATTTCCGCGTGCGACAGCTCGGCTTCGAGCTGCTTGATGCGGCCTTCGATGAAACCTTGCTGTTCGCGTGCGGCGTGGTACTCGGCGTTCTCCTTGAGATCGCCGTGGGCGCGCGCTTCGGCGATCGAGTTGATCACCGCCGGCCGCTTGACCGACTTGAGTTCTTCCAGCTCAGCGCGCAAACGCAGCGCGCCCTTGGCCGTGATGGGTGCTCTCATTCCTTGTTTCCTCTGTGATGCGTCGCCGGGCAATCCCTGAGCGCCCGACGCGGATGTTTCGACGATGCCTGGGGCCATTGTGCCGGGAACCTGGGCGGAAGGCATCCTGTCGGATTGGGAAGCGGTTGGGGCTGGGTTTGCGGCGCGGTTTGCGGCCTCGCCACATCCGAAGAGTCAACCGCGTCCCTCCCAGCCGTCATTCCCGCGAAAGCGGGAATCCAGGGACTTTCGTGCGGGAACGCCTGAAGTCGCTGGATTCCCGCTTTCGCGGGAATGACGGACTGGAAGGATGGCGCTGAAGGCTCTGGATGTTCGGCTCCGCCGAAGTAAAGCGGAGCCCGCCTTCGCGGGAATGACCGCTAGGAGGTGCGCGGCGAGCGAAACGTGCACGAAGCCCGGGACAGCGCGCACAGCGCCATCCCGGCCCTCACCCCATCAAGCCGCGCCGATCTGCGCGTGCAGTTCCTGCAGCGACCACACCGGGCCGGTGCCGCGGTAGTCCAGCGAGCCCACCAGCGCACGCGCGCCCGACACCGTGGTCGAGTACGTGACGCGCTGCTGCAGCGCTTCGCGGCGGATCGAGAACGAGTCGGAAATCGCCTGGCGGCCTTCGGTGGTGTTGATGATGTAGACGATCTCGCCGTTCTTGATCAGATCGACGATGTGCGGGCGGCCTTCGGTAACCTTGTTGATCACCTCGCAGGCCACGCCGTGCTCGCTCAGGAAGCCCTGGGTGCCGCTGGTCGCGACCAGAGTGAAGCCGCGGCGCACCAGCTCCTGCGCCACCGGCAGCACGCGCTGCTTGTCGGGATCGCGCACCGAGATGAAGGCCTTGCCCACCGGCGGCGCCTTGATGCCGCCGGCTTCCTGCGCGCGCGCCATCGCCGCGCCGAAGTTCTTGCCCACGCCCATCACTTCGCCGGTGGAACGCATTTCCGGCCCGAGGATCGGGTCCACGCCCTGGAACTTGGCGAACGGGAAGATCGCTTCCTTCACCGAGTAGTAGTCCGGCACGATTTCTTCCAGCGCGCCCTGCGATGCCAGGGTCTGGCCGACCATGCAGCGCGCGGCGATCTTGGCCAACGCCATGCCGGTGGCCTTGGACACGAACGGCACCGTGCGCGAGGCGCGCGGATTCACTTCGATCAGGAAGATGGTTTCCTTGCCTTCGGCGTCGGTCTGGATCGCGAACTGGGTGTTCATCAGGCCCACGACCTTCAGCGCCTTGGCCAGGGCGATCACTTGCGTGCGCAAGCGCTCCTGGGTTTCCGGCGACAGCGAATACGGCGGCAGCGAGCACGAGGAGTCGCCCGAATGCACGCCGGCTTCCTCGATGTGCTCCATCACCCCGCCGATCAGCACGCGGCCTTCGCGGTCGGCGATGACGTCCACGTCCACTTCCACCGCGTTGTCGAGGAAGCGGTCCAGCAGCACCGGCGAGTCGTTCGAGACCTTCACCGCGTCGCGGATGTAACGGGTCAGGTCGGCGTCGGAGTAGACGATTTCCATGGCCCGGCCGCCGAGCACGTAGCTCGGGCGCACCACCATCGGGTAGCCGATCTGATTGGCCAGCGCCAAGGCTTCATCGGGATTGCGCGCGGTGCGGTTGATCGGCTGGGCCAGGCCCAGCTCCTGCACCAGCTTCTGGAAGCGCTCGCGGTCTTCGGCCAGATCGATGCTGTCGGGCGTGGTGCCGATGATCGGCACGCCGTTGGCTTCCAGCGCGCGCGCCAGCTTCAGCGGGGTCTGCCCGCCGTACTGCACGATCACGCCCTTGGGTTTTTCCAGATCTGCGATTTCCAGCACGTCTTCCAGCGTCAGCGGCTCGAAGTACAGGCGGTCGGAGGTGTCGTAGTCGGTGGACACGGTCTCCGGATTGCAGTTGACCATGATGGTTTCATAGCCGTCCTCGCGCAGGGCGAGCGCGGCGTGCACGCAGCAGTAGTCGAACTCGATGCCCTGGCCGATGCGGTTCGGGCCGCCGCCGAGCACGATGATCTTGTCGCGGTTGCTCGGGTTGGATTCGCACTCGTCCTCATAGGTCGAGTACATGTAGGCGGTGGTGGTGGCGAACTCGGCGGCGCAGGAGTCCACGCGCTTATAGACCGGACGCACACCCAGGGCACGGCGCAAAGTGCGCACCGCGGTTTCGTCGGTGCCGGTCAGCTGCGCCAGACGCGCGTCGGAGAAGCCCATGCGCTTGAGCGCGCGCATACGGTCCTTGTCGAGCGCGGCCAGACCGGCATCGGCCACGATGCGTTCGGACGCGATCAACTCTTCGATCTGATCCAGGAACCACGGATCGACGAACGACAGCGCGTGCACGTCTTCCACGCTCATGCCGGCGCGGAACGCGTCGCCGATATGGAACATGCGCTCAGGGCCCGGCTCTTTCAGCTCGCGGCGCAGCTTGATCATGTCGAGTTCGCTGCTCAGATCCAGGCCGGTCGGGTCCAGGCCGACCTTGCCGGTTTCCAGGCCGCGCAGCGCCTTCTGCAGCGATTCCTGGAAGGTGCGGCCCATCGCCATGACTTCGCCGACCGACTTCATCTGCGTGGTCAGGCGCGCGTCGGCCTGCGGGAATTTCTCGAAGGCGAAGCGCGGRATCTTGGTGACGACGTAGTCGATGCTCGGCTCGAACGAAGCTGGGGTGGCGCCGCCGGTGATTTCGTTGCGCAGCTCATCCAGGGTGTAGCCGATCGCCAGCTTGGCGGCGATCTTGGCGATCGGGAAACCGGTCGCCTTCGAGGCCAGCGCCGAGGAACGCGACACGCGCGGGTTCATTTCGATCACCACCACGCGGCCGTCCTGGGCGTTGATGCCGAACTGCACGTTGGAGCCGCCGGTGTCCACGCCGATCTTGCGCAGCACCGCGATGGAGGCATCGCGCAGGCGCTGGTATTCCTTGTCGGTGAGGGTCTGCGCCGGGGCGACGGTGATCGAGTCGCCGGTGTGCACGCCCATCGCATCGAAGTTTTCGATCGAGCACACGATGATGCAGTTGTCCGCGGTGTCGCGGACCACTTCCATCTCGAATTCCTTCCAGCCCAGCACCGACTCCTCGACCAGGATTTCGTGCACCGGCGACAGTTCCAGGCCGCGCTTGGCGATCTCTTCGAACTCTTCCTTGTTGTAGGCGATGCCGCCGCCGCTGCCGCCGAGGGTGAAGCTGGGGCGGATGATGGTCGGGTAGCCCACGCGGGTCTGGATATCGACCGCCTGCTCGAAGGTGCGCGCGACTTCGGCCTTGGGGCATTCCAGGCCGATCTCGGCCATGGCCACGCGGAACAGCTCGCGGTCTTCGGCCATGCGGATAGCGTCGCGCTTGGCGCCGATCAGTTCGACGTTGTATTTCTCGAGCACGCCGTTGTCGGCCAGGTCGAGCGCGCAGTTCAGCGCAGTCTGGCCGCCCATGGTCGGCAGCAGCGCGTCGGGCTTTTCCTTGGCGATGATCTTCTCGACCGTCTGCCAGTTGATCGGCTCAATGTAGACCGCGTCGGCCATGTCCGGGTCGGTCATGATCGTGGCCGGGTTGGAGTTGACCAGCACCACGCGATAGCCCTCGTCGCGCAGCGCCTTGCAGGCTTGCGCGCCGGAGTAGTCGAACTCGCAGGCCTGGCCGATCACGATCGGGCCGGCGCCGATGATCAGGACGGTTTTGATGTCGGTACGCTTGGGCATGTCGTCCTCAGTAAAGTCGGTCCTGCCACGCCTCGGGGGCGCGCCAGGTGATTTGCTCGGGCGATCGCGCATCGATCGCCCCATGATCGACCGCGGCGCGAACCTCGCGCTGCATCGCGGTCCAGTTTTCAGCACGGGCGCCCAGGTGCGCGCCGATCGCGTTGTTGTGGGCGTCCATCGCCCGGCTCGCGTTGCCCTGCCCGCCTCGTTCCATCACCGCGGTCACCCACTCGACGCAACGCGGCGACAGGGTGTAGGCGACGATCGCGCTGGCCAGGCTGTGGCGGTACGCATCGGCCGGGCCGTTGCGTCCGCCGGGCAGATCCGCGGCGAACCACTGCGAGTACACCGCGATCATCACGAAGGCGGGATACGCGCCGAGCGCGGCCAGCACCGCCAGCACGCGCAGACGCCAGCGGCGTCGGCGCGGCGGCGAGGCCGGCGCGGCGCTCATCAGGCCTTGGCCTGCTCGAGCATGGAGACGAAGCGGTCGAACAACGGCGACACGTCGTGCGGACCCGGGCTGGCTTCCGGATGGCCCTGGAAGCTGAAGGCCGGCGCGTCGGTCAGGGCGATGCCCTGGTTGCTGCCGTCGAACAGCGAGCGATGAGTCACGCGCACGTTGGCCGGCAGCGTGGCTTCATCGACGGCGAAGCCGTGGTTCTGCGAGGTGATCATCACGCGGCCGGAATCCAGGTCCTGCACCGGGTGATTGGCGCCGTGGTGGCCGAACTTCATCTTCAGCGTCTTCGCGCCGGAGGCCAGGCCGAGCAGCTGATGGCCCAGGCAGATGCCGAAGGTCGGAATCTTCTTGGCGATGAATTCCTTGATCGCCGCGATCGCGTAATCGCAGGGCTCCGGATCGCCGGGGCCGTTGGACAGGAACACGCCATCGGGTTTCAGCGCGAACACGTCGGCGGCCGACGTCTGCGCCGGGACCACCGTCACGCGGCAACCGCGTTCGGCGAGCATACGCAGGATGTTGAGCTTGACGCCGAAGTCGTACGCGACGACGTGGAAGCGCGATTCGGCGTTGACGAAGGCGTTGCGATCCAGGTCGAGCTGGCCTTCGGTCCACTCGTAGCGCTCGCGCGTGCAGACTTCCTTCGCCAGGTCCATGCCCTTGAGGCCGGGGAACTTGCGCGCGGCTTCCAGCGCTTTTTCCACGTTGATCTCGCCCGCCATCAGCGCGCCGTTCTGCGCGCCGGTGTCGCGCAGCAAACGGGTCAGCTTGCGCGTGTCGATGTCGGAGATCGCGACCACGCCGCGATCGGACAGCCACTGCGGCAAGGCGATCTGGCTGCGCCAGTTGCTGGGGCGGCGCGGCACGTCGCGCACGATCAGGCCCGAGGCCCAGATCTGATGCGCTTCGTCGTCCTGGGCGGTGATGCCGGTGTTGCCGACATGCGGATAGGTCAGCGTGACCAACTGGCGCGCATACGAGGGATCGGTGAGGATTTCCTGGTAGCCGGTGATGGCGGTGTTGAATACGACTTCGCCGACGCTGAGGCCGGGCGCGCCTACGGAAACGCCCTCGAACACGGTTCCGTCTTCGAGTGCGAGGATTGCGGGTTGGGTCACGGGGGTCGCCTTGGCTGCCGAAGGATCTGACCCCGAGCGCGACATCGGCAAAACCGACTTGCAGCAAAGCGCGGACGCGGTGCGGGACCGGTCCGGCGGGCGGGGTTCAGGCGAGCCGGAATTCTAGCGACGATAGGCCCCGGGCGCCAGCCTCAATGTGGCGATGCGGGAGGATTTCTGTGTTCGCGCGGGCTTGGCTTCAGCTTGTGTGGGGGGTTTGGGGGGGCTGGGAGATTCGTTGGGCTGGGGTGGTTCGGCAGGAGCAAATCCCCCCTTCCCCCCTTTTTCAAAGGGGGGAACAGCACGGGCTTTGGGGTGGTGACGGGTTGGCGAGGGGTTTGCGACGGGTTGGGGGTGGCGTGGAGGCGGGGTTGTGCGAAGGTTTCGGGTGGCTTGGCGTGGGCCATTCATGTTGCTTCCCGCTTCGAATTCGCCCGCTTTTTGAAGCTCACACCCTGCGAATCCCTCCACCTTCTCCGGAAACCCGCTTTGTTTCCCCCTTTGAAAAAGGGGGATTAAGGGGGATTTGCTCTTGCTCCAAAGCAAACGGCGGACCACATCCCCTGGCCGTCTCTCCGCCCTGCCCTCTGGGCGTTCATGTTCACGCGCGGCTTTCTTGCAAGCCGCCAGCCTGAAGCGGCCCTCATCCGCCCCCCGCCTTCGCGGGGGCAGGCTCTCCGGGCACCTTCTCCCGCAAGCGGGAGAAGGACGCACCGGCACGCACGCTTACAGATTCGGAAACATCAACTCCGCCAACCCATAACGGCCGGGCGCCTGGTGCGCTACGCGCAAGGCGGCTTCGAGTGCGCCGCGGGCGAAGATGTCGCGATTGGTCGCGCGATGGATCAGCTCCAGCCGCTCGCCGGCCGAGGCGAACTGGACCGTGTGCTCGCCGACGATGTCGCCGGCGCGCAGGCTGGCGTAGTGCGGCTCTTCGCCGCGGCCGATCGCGGCGGCGGCGCCCAGGTGCAGCGCGGTGCCCGACGGCGCGTCGAGCTTGCGGGTGTGATGGGCTTCGATCACGTCGCAATCCCAGCCCGGTAACGCCGCCGCGGCGCGGCGCACCAGTTCGGTCAACACCGCCACGCCCAGGCTGTAATTGGCCGCCCACACCACCGCGATGCGCGAAGCGGCGTCGTTGATCGCGGTGTTCTGCGCCGAGCTCAAGCCGGTGGTGCCCGACACCAGGGCCTTGCCGCGCTGCGCGCACAAGGCCAGCACCGGGTCGAAGCCCTGCGGCAGGCTGAAGTCGATGGCCACGTCGAACTCGGGCGCGCCGGACAACTCGGCGGTGGCGAAATGCGGGACGCCGTCGATCACCCGCTGCGCCGGCGAGGTGCGCGAGTACGCGGCGGCGACGTTCAGATCGGCGCGCTCGGCGGCCAATCGCAACAAAGCCTGGCCCATGCGCCCGGAAGCGCCGTGGACGAGGAGTTTGATCGGGGTCTTGGTGGGCTCGTTCATGCGCGCAGGCTAGCCGCTGCGCGCCCTCGGCGACAAGCGCCGCGCGCGAAAAGCGCGGCGCCGGTCGTGGCTTGCCTCAAAGCGCGATCGCACAAGCCTCGCGCCGGCACGCGCAGCGCTTACTGATACACCAACTGCGCCTTCAGATTGGGCAGCACTTTCTTGGCGAACTGCTGGTAGCCGCGATTGTGCGCCTGCGTGCACACCGGCCCCTGGCTGGCGTCCACGATCACCCGGCGCGCTTCCAGCACATTGCCCTTGAGCGTGTACTTGGCCTCGTAGCTGGAACCCTCCCACTCCTGGCGCGCATCCGGCGGCACCGCGATGACCTTCATCGTCGCCGGGAACTCGATCCGGTAGATCTCCTCCGAACGCCCGCCGATGCACTGCCCTTCGCTTTCGTACACGCTGTCGTCGTACTGCGCCGAGCTGGCGAAGGTGGCCACGGGCATGGGATTGAAGAACAGCGGCCCGACCGGGAACGCGCCCGGCACCGGCAGCATCTGCTTGACCTCGAACTGCGCGCTGTAGCGATGCTTGTCGAGCAGTGCCTGCGGATCGTCCTGGGTGAACGAACCCTCCGCGCTCAAGCCGCCGGCCTCGAAGTATTTCTTGATCATCTGCTGCGAATCTTTCTCGCGCACTTTGCGGAACGCTGCGCGGGTTTCGATCGCCGGCTGGCCTTCCAGCTCGACCTCGACTTTGCCCTTGACCGAACCGTCTTCCTGCACGATCAGATCGGTGACCATGCGCTGGCGATTGCGCTTGGACGAAAACGGCGCGGTGGCCGCCTTCAATTCGGGCTGATCCACGCGCAGCACCGGCTTGCCGGCGACCGCGATGGGCAGATCGCCGAACGGAATGCCCTTGGCGGTGGCGTCCACGTACAGATCCAGCCCGGGCAGATAATTGAGCACGTGATTGACGCTGGAGGCGACCGGGATATCCGGCAGCTGATAGACGTTGCCGGCATTGATCAGCGCCTGCGTCGCCGGCACGTTCTTGGCCGCGAGCAAGGCCTGCAGCAAGGTCGCGTGGTCCTTGCAGTCGCCGATGCGGTTGTCGAGCACGAACTCCTGATCGCGCGGCACCACCGCGCCCAGGCCGATGCAGTTGCCGGCGTACTGGATGTTGGTGGACACCCACTCGTACAGCGCCTTCGCCACTTCGCGCTGATCTTTCTTGCCGGCGGCGATTTCATCCGCCAGCTTGCGCACGCGCGGCGTCGGCGCGGCCTTGGGCAGCGCGCGCTCGCCGTAGGCGGCGGCGATCTGGCCGTAGCTGCGGAAGGTCGAGAACGCGTAGCCGGGGAAGTCCTCGACCTTGTAGACCGAGTAATCGCGGCGCGTGTCTTTCGCCGGCGCCAGGTTCTGGTAGGTCCATTCGACGATGTGGCGGTCGCCGACGGTCTCATCGCGCACCCGCTTCATCGCGCCGAAGGTGCGGTTCTGCGACCACAGGCTGGCCGGCGTGTCGATCCGCACTTTCAAATCGCCCTGGTACGAATTCGCGCTGACGTTGTCGAGCACCGAGAACTGGCGGTCGAACATCGGCTGCTTGCCGATCAGCTTGTAGTTGACCACCACCGTGTCGCCGACTTCGACATCGGGAAACACCAGGCTGGTGGTGGCGATGTCGGAGAACGCCGGCCCGCCGCCGGCGCGGCCTTCGTTGGTCTCGACCTGGAAATTCGACTTGGGCACATCGACGCGGCGGCCGTCGGCCTTGCGGGTGTAGGCCTCGGTCACCTCCAGGGTCTGGATGCTGGCGCTGTAGCTGATCGATTCGTGCTTGGCGCGTTCGATCGCCGGCGCCTGCAGCACCTTCAGCGCGGACTCGCGCTGTTCGATGTAGGAGCCGTCGGCCTGGACGGTGTAGCTGATGTGCTGGCGCTCGACCCGCGCCGGCGCTTCCTCGGCGGCTTCGGGCTTGGCGGCGGCCTTGGCGGCAGGCGCGGTTTTCGCCGGCGCGGCGTTCTGCGCCAGCGCGGACGCGCTCGCCAGGGCCAGCGCGGTGACGGCGAACAGCCGCAGTGTGGTGGTGTGCATCCCTTCTTCCCCTGATCCATGTGTGGGTGAGCGGCCGCAGCCGCTGCGCCGGTCGGCGGGCGCGCAGAAGTTCTACCACATCACTTCGCATTTTGAGATACGTGTCGCGGCCGTTGGGCGAGCGCGCTGTCGGCGGAGAAGTCGCCGCCAAGCCGCTCCTGCTCCGTGCTGTCCGGCGGCCGGAGGTACGGCGTTTCGGCCCGGCGCGGCCGCGGCCGTCGTCGCCACGGTCAACGATGGCACCCGGCCGATGCCGCCGGAGAACGGGCGTGGCATCATCCATGCCGTGGTCCGGCGCAACCCATGAGCCGTCCGTACGTCGGAAGCCGGAATTTTCGATGGCCTACCAAGGAGAAACAGGCATGGAACCCTTTGATCCCCCCTTCGACTGGGTGCAGTTCCCCCAAGGGCGAGCGAGGTTTTCCGGCGGCGTGCGCGGCGCCGACGAGCAAGGTCACGAGACCTTCGCCATCGACGTGGCCGGCACCGAATACTTCGGCGAAATCGTCCGCGCCTTCCTGCCGAACAACAACGACTACAACATCGAAGTGGTGTCGTTCGGCTACGCCAGCGACGATGTCGGCATCCCGATGCTCGACGCCTGCCGCACCTTCACCGGCGCGCAGATCGCGGCCATCCATGCGCTGATCGTGCAGCTGATCGACGCCGGCACCCGCTTCGCCGACCGCCCTCACCTGCTGATGGAATATCCGAACGCGCGCTTCATGGGCGAGGTGATCTTCCGCGACGGTTGGGCGCTGCTCAAGGATGAGGAGTACGCGTCATGAGCGACGATTATTCCGAGCAGATACGACGGATCAGGAAAGCCGCGACGCTGGAGGAAGTGCAGGCGATCGCACGCGAGTTCCCGGCCAAGGCGGTGGGCGAAGGCGGCGTTCTCTACAGCCGCCCGGTAGGCAGCGTGTCGTCGGAAAGCATCGCGCTGGAACTGGCGAGCAAGACCGGCGAGCCGATCATCAACAACACGCCGCGCGCGCAGTTCCTGGGCGACAAGCAAGTCGAGAAGGCGATCCGCGACACCGCCGAACGCATTTTCATGGGGCAAGGCCAGGATCTGGCCCAGGCGGGAAAATCCGCGGGCGATTTGCTCTACGGCAATCCCAACGCCGCCGCGCGCAGCGCGACCTCGCTGGAAGGTTCGCTATGGGGCGAAGCCTCGCATGAGTTCGCCGGCTCCTTGCGCGGCGACATCAAGGTCATCGCCAGCAACGCCAACATCGAGCGCGTGTTCGGCAAGGTCGAATTGCCCGCGGTACTCGACAATCCCAATGTCCGCACCCTGGGCGGACAGCCCACATCCGAGTTGAAGACGCTCTACAGCAAGGGCGGCGCCGACGCGGTGCTGCCGAAAGTGCAGGCGCAGTTCATCGAGGCCGCGCCCAAGGGCATTTTCGTGGCGCCGGAGAACGCCGGCACCGCGGTCACCAAGGTCACGCTGTCGCGCGAAGCGGTCGCGACCCTGGGCGCCGACGCGGCGAAATTCACGCCCGCCGCCGAGCTGACCGGCGCCGGCCTCGCCCGCGCGCCCACCGGCCTGACCGCGCCGGCGGCGAGCGTGGGCGAAGCCGCGCTTACCGGCGAGGCCGCCGGCGTCGCCCGCGGCCTGCGTCCGGGCACGGTGATGAAAGGCGCGGCGGTGGTCGGCGCGGCCGCGCTGGCCTACGACTTCGTCACCACCGGCCATCAGGTGATGAAGCTGGAGTCGCAGGGCAACACCACCGGCGCCGAATCGGCCCGCACCCATTTCATCGGCCGCAATGTCGGCGGTATCGGCGGCGGCATCGCCGGCGGCTTTCTGGCCGGCGCCGGCTATGGCTTGGTGGCGGGTTCGGAAACAGGTCCCGGCGCGCTGGTCACCGGCGCCATCGGCGGCATCGCCGGTGGCATCGGCGGCGCGGTGTGGGGCGAGAAATGGGCCCAGCAGAAAGACATCGACCGGGTATTCACTCAGAAGGACCGCGATGGCAACGAATGGAGCCGCGATCCCAAGGGCGAGAAAGCGACCTGGACGCGCGTGGCGCAGACCGAGCAGGTCAAAGCCAACACGACGGTGGGCGCGGACAACGGCGCGGCGACCTACAGCAAGGTGCGCTACGTGGCCGGCGACGTTCTGGCCAACGAGTTGAACTACAAGTCGGCCAACGCCTCCTACGAGCTGGGCCTGAGCAATGCGCGCACGCCGCAGAACCCGTATTCGCTCCCGCCCGGCAAGGGCGATACTCACAGCATCGACGGCGGCGGCAACTGGACGCGCGATCCGCAGAGCCATGCCTGGAAGCGCGAAGTCGTCGATGACCGGCTGGAACACGGCATCAAGATCAGTCACACCGAAACCGCCAACCCGCAGCGCGCGGCGGAACTGGATCAAAGCGCGAAACTGATCATCGCCGAGAACGCCGCCAACACGCCCGCGGCGGTCGCCGCGCGCTATCAGGTGGCCTACAACCAGTTCGGCTGGAAGCAGAACGGCGACGTGCCGGCGGCGGTGAAGGACGCCGCGGCCAAGACCGAATCGCTGCAGGCCTCCGACGGCGACACTTACACGCGCGGCGCCAACGGCGAGTGGACGACGCCGGGCATGATCTACGGCACCAATCAGGCCGGCGGCAATATTCGCGATGAATTGAACGCCACCTACCAAAGCCAGCGTGCCGGCCTGCAGGAGTTCTCCGCGCTCGCCGCCGAGGCGCTCGCTCACCCCACCCTGCCCCAGCCCATGAGCATGCGCGGCATGGTCGCCGGCGCCTACGCCAACGCCGGCGTGCCGCGCACCGAGGCGCAGATCGACGCCGCGACCGCCGCGGTTGCCGCCACGCACGCGCGCGGCGGTCTGGCCCAGGCGGGGCATCCTTACTCGCTGACGCTGCAGCCCGACCCCAAGACCGGCCGTCCCGGGCCCAACAGCGCCATCGTCACGATGATGGACGACGGCCGCGACGGGATCCTGTCCGACAGCAAGATGGTGCCTAAGGGCATCACCACGTCCGACGAGATCAAGCAGGCGGAAAAAGCCGCATTGAGCGCCCCGGCGCCGGCACCGGCGACGAAGCCGGAGGTCAAGGCGCCGGACCCGGCGACATCCACCGGCAGCATTTCCGCGCCCGGCTTGCCGTCGGACCAACGCGCCGCCGCCTCGCCGCTGCAGCAACTGCCTTCGGCCGATCAGGCGATGTTCGCCAAGATCCGCACCGGCGCGCCGCCGCAGATCTCCGACGACCATGTCGCCCATGCGATGTTGCTGGCGAAGAAGGACGGCATCACCGATGCGAGCAAGATCGCCGGGGTGAAGATGAGCGGCGACACCTTGTGGGTGGCCGGCGAAACGCCGGGCTTCAAGGCGTCGGTGAACGTCAACGAGCCGGCGCCGGCGGTGCAGGCTACGGCGCGGGAGACCTTGGCTTTCAATCAGCAGCAGGAGCGGCAGCTTGCGCAGGAGGCGGCGCAGCGTGCTCAGAACGCGCCGACTCATGCAGGGCCGACTGTCTGAGGCCTCTTCAAGTTTCGAGCCCCTGTGTTTTTTGCTCGTCATTCCCGCGAACGCGGGAATCCAGGGCCTTTCGTGCGAGAACGTTTGAAGTCACTGGATTCCCGCGTTCGCGGGAATGACGGCCTGGAAGGATTGCGCTGAAGTCTCTGGATTCCCGCCTTCGCGGGAATGACGGTCTGGAGGGATTGCGCTGAAGTCTCTGGATGTTCGGCTCCGCCGAAGTAAGGCGGAGCCAGCGTCCGCGGGAATGACGGACCCGTTTCCAGTGACGTTGAACAGGCTCTTCACCAACAGCAGCTCACCTGCCCGCAAAACCCACCCACAAAAAAGGGGCCGAAGCCCCTTTCTCGCACCACTTCGATTTTCACCGCTATAACGTCAACTCAAGACGTCATTCGGTCCCAAAATCCCTTGACCCCATCGAGGAAGGTCGAGGAACGGGGGGAATGCTTGCGCGCGCCCTCACCGACGAAGGTGGCTTCGAATTTCTCCAGCAGCTCGCGCTGCTCCACGGTCAGGTTGACCGGGGTCTCGACCACGACGCGGCAGTACAGGTCGCCGGTCTTGCGGCTGCGCACCGACTTGACGCCCTTGTCGCGCAGACGGAACAGCTTGCCGCTCTGGGTTTCGAAGGGAATGCGCAGCTCGACTTCGCCGCCCAGGGTCGGCACGCGGATGATGTCGCCCAGCGCGGCCTGCGAGATGCGGATCGGCACATCGCAATGCAGATCGTCGCCGTCGCGCTGGAAGATGTCGTGCTCGCGCACGCGCACTTCCACGTACAGATCGCCCGGCGGCGAACCGGCCGGGCCGGCCTCGCCTTCGCCGGTCAGGCGGATGCGGTCGCCGTTGTCCACGCCGGCCGGGATCTTCACCGACAAGGTCTTGGTCCGCTCGATCCGGCCCTGGCCGTGGCAGTCGCCGCAGGGATTGGCGATGGTCTGGCCGCGCCCATTGCAATGCGGGCAGGCCTGCTGCATCGAGAAGATGCCGCGCTGGAACCGCACCTGACCGCGACCGTTGCAGGTGGTGCAGGTCTCGACCTTGCCGTCGGACGAGCCGCTGCCCTTGCAGCTCTCGCACGCGTCCAGAGTCGGGATTTCGATCTGCTTCTCGACGCCGCCGACCGCTTCTTCCAGCGACAGCTCCATCACGTAGCCGATGTCGGCGCCGCGACGCGGACCGCGCGCTCCGCCGCCGCCCCCGCCGAAAATATTGCCGAAGATGTCGCCGAAGATATCGCCCATGTCGGCGAAACCGGGACCGCCGCCGCCCATGCCGTGTTCGAACGCGGCGTGGCCGTGCTGGTCGTAGGCGCGGCGCTTGTTGGCGTCGGCCAGGACCTCGTAGGCCTCCTTGCATTCCTTGAACGCGGCCTCGGCGGCCGAGTCGCCCGGATTGCGGTCCGGATGGTGTTTCATCGCGCAGCGGCGATAGGCCTTCTTGAGGTCGTCGTCGCTGGCGTTGCGCGCAACGCCCAGTACTTCGTAGTAGTCGCGTTTGCTCATGGGCGGGGACTGGGTTCTTCGGTAATCGGAAACGTAATTTGATTCGGAACGCCGGGGCCGGCGGAATCGAATCCACCGGGCCGTCATTCCCGCGAACGCGGGACTCCAGCGACTTTCTTGCAGGAACGTCTCAGGCCGTCGGATTCCCGCGTTCGCGGAAAAAAATCACGATCGGCCCGGCGTGCCCGCAAGCTGCAATCCGGCCTCGGATACGAGAACGGGGAACCGGTCGTACCGGTCGCGCGTTTCGGCGGCGACCCGTCCATTACCGATTCCCCATTCCCAATTTCCGGCCTTACTTCTTGTCGTCCTTCACTTCGGTGAATTCCGCATCGACCACGTCGTCGGCCTTGGCCGAGGCGCCGTTGCCGGCCGGAGCTTCTTCGCCCGGCTGACCGACGTTGACCGCCGCGAGCAAGGTCTGCGCCGCTTCTTCCAGCGCCTTCGACTTGGCTTCGATCTGGCCCTTGTCGTCGCCCTTCATCGCCGTTTCCAGCTCGGAGATCGCGGCTTCGGCGCGGCCGATCTGGTCGCCCGGCAGCTTCTCGCCGTGTTCCTTGATGGTGCTGCGGGTCATGTGGATCAGACCGTCGGCGTGGTTGCGCGCCTGCACCAGCTCGTGGAACTTCTGGTCTTCCTCGCGGTTGGCTTCCGCGTCGGCGACCATCTTGGCGATCTCTTCCTCGGACAGACCCGAGCCGGCCTTGATCTCGACCTTCTGTTCCTTGTTGGTCTTCTTGTCCTTGGCCGACACGTGCAGGATGCCGTTGGCGTCGATGTCGAAGGACACCTCGACCTGCGGCATGCCGCGCGGCGAGGGTTCGATGCCGGACAGGTCGAAACGCGCCAGCGACTTGTTGAAGCGGGCCTGCTCGCGCTCGCCCTGCAGCACGTGCACGGTCACGGCCGACTGGTTGTCCTCGGCGGTGGAGAAGGTCTGCGAGGCCTTGGTCGGAACGGTGGTGTTCTTCTCGATGATCTTGGTGAACACGCCGCCCAGGGTTTCGATGCCCAGGCTCAGCGGGGTCACGTCGAGCAGCAGCACGTCCTTGACCTCGCCGGCCAGCACGCCGCCCTGGATCGCCGCGCCGACGGCGACGGCTTCATCCGGGTTGACGTCCTTGCGCGGTTCCTTGCCGAAGAACTCGGCCACCGCCTGGCTGACCTTGGGCATGCGGGTCTGGCCGCCGACCAGGATCACCTCGGCCACGTCGCTGGCGCGCAGGCCGGCGTCGTTGAGCGCGATGCGGCACGGCTCGATCGTCTTCTTGACCAGATCCTCGACCAGCGACTCCAGCTTGGCGCGGGTCAGCTTGATGTTGAGGTGCTTCGGGCCGGAGGCGTCGGCGGTGACGTAGGGCAGATTGACTTCGGTCTGCTGCGAGGAGGACAGCTCGATCTTGGCGCGCTCGGCCGCGTCCTTCAGGCGCTGCAGGGCCAGCGGGTCCTTGCGCAGGTCGATGCCCTGGTCCTTCTGGAACTCTTCGACCAAGTAGTCGATGACGCGCTTGTCGAAGTCTTCGCCGCCCAGGAAGGTGTCGCCGTTGGTGGACAGCACCTCGACCTGCATTTCGCCGTCGACCGAGGCGATCTCGATGATCGACACGTCGAAGGTGCCGCCGCCCAGATCGTAGACCGCGATCTTGCGATCGCCGCCCTTCTTGTCCATGCCGTAGGCCAGCGCGGCCGCGGTGGGTTCGTTGATGATGCGCTTGACGTCGAGGCCGGCGATCTTGCCCGCGTCCTTGGTCGCCTGGCGCTGGCTGTCGTTGAAGTAGGCCGGCACGGTGATGACCGCCTCGGTGACCGTCTCGCCCAGGTAGGCCTCGGCGGTCTTCTTCATCTTGCTCAGCACTTCGGCCGAAATCTGCTGCGGCGCCATCTTGTTGCCGTCGATGGTCTGCACCCAGGCGTCGCCGTTGTCGTGCGCGGCGATGCCGTAGGGCACCAGGCCGATGTCCTTCTGCACTTCGGCGTCGGTGAACTTGCGGCCGATCAGGCGCTTCACCGCGTAGAAGGTGTTCTTCGGATTGGTGACCGCCTGACGCTTGGCCGAGGCGCCGACCAGGACTTCGCCGTCCTTGGTGAAGGCGACGATGGACGGCGTGGTGCGGTCGCCCTCGGAGTTTTCGATGACCTTGGCCTTGCCGCCTTCCATGATCGCAACGCAGGAATTGGTGGTGCCCAGGTCGATGCCGATGATCTTGCCCATAGATGTAGCTCCCTCTCTCAATGCTTGAATGTTGGGGGCGGCGCGTGGTGCTGCAGGCCGCCGATGTTCGCTATTTGGGGCCCGGTGCCGGGCAGTTCAAGCGCCCGTGCCCGTTCCCCTCAATTGTTGTTGCCTTGGGTGAAGCCCGCGATCCACGCCCTCACGGCCCCCGCCGCGGCGCGGATGCGTCTTGCGATTCAGCCGTCCTGGGCGACCACGACCAAGGCCGGGCGCAGCAGGCGGTCGTTGAGCAGCCAGCCCTTCTGGTAGACCTGGACCACGTGATTCGGGGCCACGCCCGGCGCCGGCACCATGCTCATGGCCTGGTGGTGCTCCGGATTGAAGGGCTGGCCGGTGGGGTCGACCGCGACCAGGCCGTTGTCGTCGGCCACCTTGAGCAGCTGGCGCAGGGTCAGCTCCATGCCTTCGCGCAGCGCGCCGGCCTCGGCACCGGCGACGGCCAGGCCGGCTTCCAGGCTGTCGATCACCGGCAGCAGGGCGCCCAGCAGGCGCTCGTTGGCGAACTTGCGCGCCATCTCGACGTCGCGCGCCACGCGCTTGCGCTGGTTGTCGAGTTCGGCGCGTTCGCGCAGCGAATCCTCGCGCAGCTTGTTCAGCTCGGCGCGCAGGGTCTCGACCTCGGACAGCTCGGCGACCGGCGCCGGGTCCTGGGCGTCGAGGTTCAAGTCGGGATTGGGATCGTTTTGGCTCATGCTGGTTCCTGGCGGTTTTCCGCGACAGGGCCAGCTATGGGGCCGGCACGGGGGCATTCAAGTGCCGGGATCTGCGGCGATCGTGCGGGATCGGCGCTCAGTTGCGGCGTGCGGGGGCGGTTTCGGGACAATCCGGGCGCGTGCGAGGGCCCGGCCGCGAACGCGAAGAAGGCCGGTTACTCGGCTTCGGTCGTCTGAAACGCGTCGCCCAGCGCATCGGCCGCGGCCTGCACCACCGGGATCACCCGGTCGTAGGCCATGCGGGTCGGCCCGATCACTCCGAGCACGCCCAGCACCCGCCCGCCGGCGGTGTACGGCGCGGTCACCAGCGACACGCCTTCCAGCGGCGCCAGCCCGGTTTCCTCGCCGATGAAGATGCGCACGCCCGGCGCCTGCACGGTGCGCTCCAGCAATTGCAGGATCTCGCGTTTGCGCGCGAACGCCTCGAACAGCTCGCGCAGCCGGTCCAGGTCGGCCAGCTCCTGCACGCCCATCAGCCGGGTCTGCCCGGCCAGGACCATGTCGTCGCTGTCCGGCGTCAGCACTTGCTCGGCCAGCTCCACCGACTGCGCCAGCAGCGTCTGCATCTCGGACTGGGCGTTGCGCAGCTCCAGCAGCAAGGTGGCGCGGATCTCGGCCACCGGGCGGCCGGCGAAATGGGCGTTGAGGTAATTGCCGACCCGTTCCAGCTCGCCGGCTTCGTACGGCCGGCGGGTCTGGATGATGCGGTTCTGCACGTCCTGGTCGGCGAAGACCAGGATCGCCAGCACCCGTTGCGCGTCGAGCGGCACGAAATCGATGCGCCGAAACGCGAACTGCTCGCGCTTGGGCACGCTCACCACGCCGACGAAGTGGGTCATCGCCGACAGCAGCTCCGAGGCGCTGCCGAGCAAGGCCTGGGTGCCGGTGCCCGACGGCAGCTCGCTGCGCAGCCGCGCGACCTCGCCGTCCGGCAGCGGCCGCACCTGCAGCAGCGAATCGACGAACAGCCGGTAGCCCTGCGAGGTCGGGATGCGTCCGGCGGAGGAATGCGGCGCGCTGAGCAGGCCGGCGTCTTCCAGGTCCGACAGGATGTTGCGGATCGTCGCCGCGCTGACGTCGAGCCCGGCGTGCCGGGCCAGCGTCTGCGACCCGACCGGCTCGCCGCTGTGGATATAGCGGCCGATCAGCGTGCGCAGCAATTGCCGCGCGCGCGGGTCGAGGCTGGGATCGGGAGGTCGGCGGCTCATGGGGATGGATATAGGCGCGTGGAGGTGGGGGCGCAAGGGTTGGGGTGGGAGGAGCTAGGAGTGAGAAGCGAGAACTGAGGAGTGAGTGGCGAGGAATGAGGCCCCGGATCGAGGATGAGACTTCGATGTCTCCGTGGGAGGGGCTTTCAGCCCCGACGCCCGAAGCGACGACACTTTCAAAAGCTGCGCGGCGACTGGAAGCAGTCGGGGCTGAAAGCCCCTCCCACGGAGACTTCGGGCTCCGCGCAGATCTCCAAGTTTCAATCGACATCAAGATTCGAGCCGGTCCGGGTAAGAATTAAGCCCCACACTGCGCCGGCAGCGCGACCGGATCTCAGCTTTTGATCCACCCGCCCCCTACGCTCGCCCCCGCCGCCGCTCCCATTCCCAGCCACCACCCTGCCCAGGCACAATCGCCGCCGCATGCTCGCCCATCTCTCGCTCAAGCAATTCGCCGTCGTCAGCGCCGCCGAGCTCAGCTTCGGTCCTGGCCTTACCGTGATCTCCGGCGAAACCGGCGCCGGTAAATCCCTGCTGGTCGATGCCCTGGGGCTGCTCAGCGGCCTGCGCGCCGACAGCGGCGTGGTCCGCCACGGTGCCGACCGCGCCGAACTGGTCGCCGACTTCACCCTCGACGACGCCCCGCTCGCCGCCGCCTGGCTGCGCGAAAACGAACTCGACGAAACCGGCGACGGCGACGCGCCGGTCTGCCAGATCCGCCGGGTCATCCGCGCCGACGGCGGCTCGCGCGCCTGGGTCAACGGCCGGCCGGTGACGTTGAATCAACTGGCGGATTTAACCTCTCGGTTGGTCGAAATCCACGGCCAGCACGAACACCAGGCGCTGATGGCCAAGTCCAGCCAGCTCGACCTGCTCGACGCCTACGCCCGCAACGACGGCGTGCGCGAGCCGGTCGCCCGCGCCGCGCGCGAGTGGAGCGCGCTGCTGCGCGAACGCGAGACCCTGTTCGCCCAGGGCGACGTCTCCGACCGCATCGGCTGGCTGGAACACCAGCACGCCGAACTCGAACGCGAAACGCTCGACCCCGAGGCGCTGAGCAAACTCACCGCCGACCATCGCCGCCACGCCCACGCCGCCGGCCTGATCGCCGCCTGCGAGACCGCGTTCGCGCGCATCGGCGGCGACGAAGGCCCGTCGCTGACCCGTACCCTGCAACAAGTGCGCGGCGAACTTCAGCGCGTGGCCGAGCACGAATCGCGCCTGCGCGATGTCGATGCCCTGCTCGACAACGCCGCGATCCAGATCGACGAAGCCCTGTCCCTGCTCGACCGGGTCCGCGACGACCTCGACCTGGACCCGGCCGCGTTCGAACAGATCGAAAGCAAGATCGGCCGCCTGCACGAACTGGCGCGCAAGCACCGCGTCGCCCCGGAGCAACTGGCCGCGACCCGCGACGGCATCGCGGAAGAGCTCGAACAACTGCGCGGCGCCGGCGTGCGCCTGGAAAAACTCGACGTCGAGATCGACACCGCGCGCAAGACCTGGCGCAAGTCCGCCGACGCCCTGAGCCAGTCGCGCCGCGACGCGGCCAAGTCGCTGTCGGCCAAGACCACCGAGCTGATCGGCGAACTGGGCATGGGCGGCGGCCGCTTCGATGTCGCCATCGAAACCGTCGAAGACGACCGCCCCGATCCGCAAGGCGGCGAGCGCATCGAATTCATGGTCGCGGCCAACCCCGGCCAGCCGGCGCGTCCGCTGCGCAAGGTCGCCTCCGGCGGCGAACTGTCGCGCATCTCGCTGGCGATCGAAGTCGCCGCGTTCGGTCTGGACGCAGTGCCGACGATGGTGTTCGACGAAGTCGATTCCGGCATCGGCGGCGCGGTCGCGGAGATCGTCGGCCAGAAGCTGCGCGCCCTGGGCGGCAGCCGCCAGGTGCTGTGCGTGACCCACCTCGCCCAGGTCGCGGCGCAGGGCCATGCTCACTATCGCGTCAGCAAGGCCGCCAGCGAAGGCGTGACCCAGAGCGCGGTGCAGTTGCTGGTGTCCAAGCAGCGCGAAGAGGAACTGGCGCGGATGCTGGGCGGTATCGAACTTACGAAGGAAGTGCGCGCGGCGGCCAAGCGGCTGCTGGCGGATGTGGTTTGAGGGTTGGGGCTCGCGAGTTCGAGTCCCTGACCTGATTCCGGGGCGGTCTCAGTCTGAAATTCGAAGTCCGATGCCTGAGGTCTGAGGTCTGAGGTCTGAGGCCTAACGCCTGATACCTAAAACAGCGCCCCCACCTACCGTCATTCCCGCGAACGCGGGAATCCAGGGCCTTTCGTGCGAGAACGCCTGAAGTCGCTGGATTCCCGCGTTCGCGGGAATGACGGACTGGGAAGATGGCGCTGAAGTCTCTGGATTCCCGCCTTCGCGGGAATGACGGCTTGGAGGGATGACGCTGAAGGCTCTGGATGTTCGGCTCCGCCGAAGTAAGGCGGAGCCCGCCTTTGCGGGAATGACGGCCTGGAGGCAAACGGACTCCGAAAGACCACCACCCAACCCGCAAAAAGCCGAAGGCCCGCCAATGGCGGGCCTTCCTGCATTCCAAACACGACCGGATCGGCCTCGCCTGCGCGAATCCCGAATCCCGCCGGTCAGCGCTTCTTGCGCACGTACAACACCAGCGAATGCTCCTCGATCACGTACCCGTGCGAGGCCGCGATCTTGCGCTGCAACTCCTCGATCTCGACGCTTTCGAACTCGATGATCTTGCCGCTGTCGATATCGACCATGTGATCGTGGTGGTGACCGCGATCGAGTTCGTACACCGACTGGCCGGCCTCGAAATTGTGCTTGAGCACCAGGCCGGCGGATTCGAACTGGGTCAGCACGCGGTAGACCGTGGCCAGGCCGATGTCCTCGCCCTTCTCCAGCAACATGCGATAGATGTCTTCCGCGGTCATGTGGCGCGGCTTGGACTGCTCGAGCAGTTCCAGGATCCGCATGCGCGGATGGGTGACCTTGAGTCCGGCGTTGCGCAGGTCCTGCGATTCCATGGGGATGTCCCTTGAGCTGATTCGGTCCGGCGGCCTACGCCGTGCCTGGGTAATGACCGGCTGGCCGTCGCCGCGAGGGCGCATCGGGCGGGCGGGCCGGAATGGCGGATGAACGCGAGGGGTGGCCGCGCGCCGGTTTCCGCCCTTGGTGGGGTCGGGCTTCAGTGTATCATCGGCCCCGTTGCCTTCGACTGCCGCAGACCCCTATACGATGCGTAAGCTCCTGCTCGTTCTCTCGATCTCCCTGCTCACCGCCGGCTGCGGCATCATCTACAAGCAGCCGATCTATCAGGGCAATCTGCTCGAGAAGACCGCCGTCGATCAGCTCCAGACCGGCATGAGCAAGCAGCAGGTGCAGGTGCTGATCGGCACGCCGTCGATCGAAGACCCGTTCCACCAGAACCGCTGGGACTACACCTCGACCCAGCGCGTGGACCGCCTCGGCCACACCAGCCGCAAGAACCTCACCCTGTGGTTCGAAAACGACGCCCTGACCAAGTGGGAAGGCGACTACTTCCCCGAGCAGGACGAGCAGATCGCCAAGGCCTCGGTCAAGCAGTTCGGCCGCAACCTGGCCAAGGAAAAAGACAAGGACAAGCGCCGCCGCCGCGGCGGTTGAGCCTGTCCCGACGCCTGGGCGGCCCGCGACGCGGGCGCCGGGCGCTTATTTCTTGATTGGACGATCCGCCGCGCGGCGACGCCGCGCGTCCTTGGGATCGATCTGCAGCGCGCGCAGCAATTCGACCCTGTCGCCGTCGCGCAAGCGGGTATCGGCCGCGGCCTTGACCCCGAACACGGCGTAGCCGGTTATCTGCGCATCGTCCTGGAACCCGGCCGCGGCCACCGCCTCGGCGAGCGTGGCGCCCTCGCCCAGCTCCAGCCTTACCGACTCGAACCGGCGCGGCCAGGCGCGGACGACCTCGACCTTCACGCCGTCGCGCCGCCCGCCACGGGCGTGCCCGGTTCGGCGCCGCGATCGGCCACGCGGACGAAGTCATCGACCATGCGATCGGCCAGGCTCTGGAAGCCCAGCGCCATCGCCGGGCCCAGCAGCTTCACCGCCGGCTCGAATTCCAGGGTCAGGGTGACCTTGCACGCCGACTCGTCCAGCGCATGGAATTCCCAGCGCCCGCCGAGCTTGCGGAACGGCCCATCGACCAGCTTGAGCTCGATGTGATGCGGCGGGGTGAGCGTGTTGTGGGTGGTGAACCAGGTGCGCAGCGCGCCCAGGCCCAGATCCAGGCGCGCGACCATGTGCTGATCGTCGGCTTCGAGAATCTGCGCGTGCTCGCACCAGTCGAAGCGGCGCGGATACGCGCCGACATCGTTGACCAGCGCGAACATGCGCGCGGCGGAGTGCTCTACCAGGGCGGAACGACGGATGGTGGGCATGTGGCTATCGCAATGAGGATCGCAGCGCGGAATTCAAGCTAACCGAAGTCGGCTGATGTCGGCCGCTTCGAATCGGCCCAAAGAGGTAAACAGTCGGACTGTCGCCCCATCGCCCCCAAACCGAACTCCCGGCTCGGATCGACCGCCGCGAAAGGCCTCGCCCCCGCTCCGACCCCGGCAACGTTCAACCAAACCAGCGACGGCTACGCAAACCGCCTTCGGATCGGAGACAATGGCTCATGGCTAACAATACGAACAACAAGGCCGGTAAGGATAAAGGAAAGGGCGGCGGCGGCGGGACCATTGCGCAAAACAAGCGCGCCCGCCACGAATACCACCTGGAGGAACGCTTCGAGGCCGGTCTGGTCCTGGAAGGCTGGGAGCTCAAGTCCATCCGCGCCGGACGCGCCAACATCACCGATGCCTATGCGGTCGTCCTGCATGGCGAGCTGTTCCTGATCGGCGCGCAGATCAACCCGTTGATCCAGGCCTCGACCCATGTCGTGGCCGTGGAGCGGCGCACCCGCAAGCTGCTGCTGCACAAGCACGAGATCGACAACCTCATCGGCCGCATCCAGCGCGACGGCTACACCGTGGTGCCCACCTCGTTGTACTGGAAAGGCAACAAGGTCAAGGCCGAGATCCATCTGGCCAAGGGCAAGCAGACCCACGACAAGCGCGACGCCAGCAAGGAACGCGATTGGGCGCGGGAGAAGCAGCGGGTGATGCGGCGGCATAATCGCGACGCTTGAGGGTTTGGGTGGGGTTTGTTGTGTCGCGGGTGCTTGCGGCGCGTTTCCCCCAGGTCGTCATTCTCGCGAACGCGGGCTCCGCCTTACTCCGGCGGAGCCGAACATCCAGCGACTTCAACGTCATCCCTCTAGTCCGTCATTCCCGCGAAGGCGGGAATCCAGAGGCTTCAGCGCCATCCTTCCAGGTCGTCATTCCCGCGAAAGCGGGAATCCAGCGACTTCAAAGGTTCTCGCACGAAAGGCACTGGATTCCCGCGTTCGCGGGAATGGCGGTAGGTAAGAGTGCGCGAGTCTGGTTGTTGCGATAGAGGCTTCAGCGTGCTCCCTCCAGACCGTCATTCCCGCGAAAGCGGGAATCCAGCGACTTCAAACGTTCTCGCACGAAAGGCACTGGATTCCCGCGTACGCGGGAATGACGGTAGGTGAGAGTGCGCAAGCCTGATTGTTGCGAATAGCGGCCTGGGAGACGCGAGGAAGCTTCGTGCATTCAACGCCACTGAAGAACCTGCGCGGAAGCAAAGACACCGCAACCGCATCCCACCCGATCAGCCGCCGTGCCCGCCACCCGGCAAAGTGAAATAGAACGTAGCCCCCTCGCCTTCCCGCCCTTCGGCGCGAATGCTCCCGCCATGGCGCTCGACAATGCGCTTGACCGAAGCCAGACCAATGCCGTGCCCAGCGAAATCCTCCACGTTGTGCAAACGCTGGAACGGCCGGAACAGCTTGTCCACATACGCCTGCGGAAACCCGGTGCCATTATCGCGCACGAAGAATTCGCGCCCGCCGGACGCCTCGACCGTGCCGAACTCGATCACCGCCGGCGAACGGTCGCGGGTGAACTTCCACGCGTTGCCGAGCAGATTGCCGAGCAGATTGCGCAGCAACGGCGCATCGCCGATCACCTGCAGGCCCGGCTCGATCCGCACCTCGACCGCACGCTGGCTGTCGCCCATACGCAGCTCTTCGATCAATTCGTTGGCGAAGCGGCTCAGGTCCACGCTCTCGTGCTTGAGTTCGCTGCGGGTCAGGCGCGACATCTTCAGCAGCGCGTCGATCAGATCGCCCATGCGCGCGGCCGCCTTGCGCACCCGCGCCAGATAACCGCTGCCGGCTTCGTCGAAACGATCGGCGTACTTCTCGCCGAGAATGCGGCTGAAGCCGTCGATCGCGCGCAACGGCGCACGCAGATCGTGCGAGACGCTGTAGGCGAACGCCTCCAGTTCCTGATTGGCCTGACTGAGCTCGCGCGTGCGCAGCGCCACCCGCGCCTCCAGCGTGCGATTGAGCGCATGCACGCGCGCTTCCGCGCGCAGACGCTCGGTGACGTCTTCGACCTGGACCAGGCCGGTGATGTCCTGGCCGACCTTGCCCGGCACCGGCGAATACGTCAGCTGCACCTGACGCGCGACGCCGTGCTGGCGGCGCAGGCGCCGGGTCGCGCGATGCACGCCGGCGCCGTCGCCTTCTACGCCGCTGTTCGCCGCCGGCTCGCTGTCCTCGTTTTCCAGCAGGCTGTCGAAACGCTGATCCAGCAACTGCGCCAGCGGCAGCCCGACGATGGTCGACAGCGACGGGTTGGCATCGACGATGCGCCCCTCGCTGTCCAGCAGCGCCTTGCCGATCGCCGAATACTGCATGGCGCTGCGGAAACGCGCCTCGCTGCGGCGGAAGTCCTCAGTCATGCGCAGCGCGATCTGGCGCGCGCGCGACTCGGTATGCGCCAGCACCAGGGCGATGCCGTACAGCAACAGCGAACTGAAAATGCCGAGCGCGAACATGTTGCGCAGGTTTTCCATGCGCGGCACCGCCTGCTCGATCGGCGGCGATTCGTATTCGATCCGCCAGGTGCGTCCGTACACCTCGAACGTCACCTTGTGCACGAACGCCGCCGGCTGCTCCGGCTTGGGCCCGGGCGGGGCGAACAACAAAGTGTCGCGGCCGCCGCGTTCGTCGAAGATGCGAAAGCGCATGTCGCGATGGGTATCGCCGAGCGAGGTCGCGACGAACTGCTCCATCCGGAACGGCACGTACACCCAGCCCTGCATCTCGGCGCGGCGCAGGCTGGGACTTTGCGGACGGCCGCCGCCCAGGTACACCGGCAGCACCAGGATCAGGCCGGTGCTCTTGGTGCCGTCGTGTATGTCCTGGATCAGCTCGATCTTGCCCGACAGCCGCGCCTGCCCCGACTCCAGCGCCGCTTCCATCGCCGCGTGCCGGGTTTGTTCGGCGAACATGTCGTAGCCGATCGCTTCGATATTGGCCGCGGTCTTGGGCTCCAGGAACAGGATCGGCCCGTAGATTTCGCGCTGGCCGAACGGCCGCACCGTCAGCAGGCCGTAACCGGCGTCGCGCCATTCGTTCTGCAACTGCGTCAGCAAGCGCTGCGGCACGTAACCGGTGAAGCCCAGGCCCAGCGTCGCCGGAAAGCGCCGCTGCAGGTTCATGCCCTCGACATAGGCCTTCCACTGCGCCGCGGTCGGCCGCTGCACCGAGGCGAACAGAGACACGCCGCCGCGCGCGACCAGTTCGTAATTGACCAGACGCTGCTGGACCAGTTCGGTGACCTGCACGGTGCGGCCGACGAATTCGGCCTGAGCCGCGCGCTGCTCGCGCTCGCGCGCCACCCGCCAGGCGGTGAACACCAGCACCAGCGCGACGATGAAGACGATGAAAGCCAGCAGATAGCCGCGGCGCGGCATCAGCCCGGACACATCGGCGTAGTCCGGCAAAGGGCCGGAGTCGTTCGGCGAAGGCGCTTGGGCGGCCGGATCGGTCGTCGTCATCCGGCCTAGCATACTAGTCGTGTCGCACAGACCGCATTCACGCCGGCCAGCGCCGCGCGCGGCTCACTCGCGCGGCACGTTCTCCAGCATCAGACGGTTGATGCACTCCAGATGCTCCATCGCCAGACGCCGGCACAGCCGCGGCCAATGCCGCTGGGCCCGTATCGACGCCCCGGACAGTTGCTGCATCAGCAGGTGTTCCTCGATCTCGTCGGCCAGTTCGAGCAAGGCGCGGCCGTTGCGATCGGCCCGCTGCGCCAGGCGCTCGCGCGTGGGCGTGCGCCAGGCCAGATACGAGCAGCCGGCGACCGCGCCGGCGATCGTCACGATCAGGACGCCGAACAACAGCCACGACGACCACGGCGCCGCCGTCACGCCCGGCAGCGCGACGGCCACGGCCGCCGCTGCGTTCACGCCGGCCATCACGAAACTCCCGGCGTCAGCGCCAGCAGTTCGGCCGGCTTGACCTTGAAGCCGCAGGCCTGCGCCATCAACAGGGCGCGCCCACGGGTAGAGACGAAACCACGGCTGCGCATGCGCCGCAGCATCGCGGTCGAGACCCCGGCCGCCCCGGCGGCGGCGCGCGCGGTGGCGAAACAGGCGATGTAGCGTTCGATCGGGTTGCCCGGCTTAACCGGCTTGCGCCCTCCGCCCGGGCCGCCGCTAGCACCCCGTCGTCGCGTTTCCACGCCACTTTCGACCTGCGATTCGTCCGCGATCGTGATGCGGTTTACGGTTTGCGGATCCTGTCGTGAAGCCGCCTGCCGCGGGTCCCGCGTCCGCCGCCCGCCATCCGCCCGGGTACTGCCATCAAATCGATCGAGTCGTTCCATAACCCTGCTCTTTCGGCATCCATGCCCAGCAAAAATACCATCTGAAATTGCTCTTTTCAACGAGTAAAAAGAGTGATCTTTTTACGAGGGGATACGCAACAATGAGTTGCGCTATCCGAGCCCGGCCCACGGCCCAGGGGCAACGAGCGAGCGCCCATGTTTCAGCCCTGCAGGATGCTCCGGCGAGACCTATGACTAACGCGCCCCATCAAGAATTCGCCAACCGATTGCACCAGGCCTTGGATTTCTCCGGATTCGCCAAAGGCCGAGCCCGCACCGGTGCCCTTTCCGCCTACTACGACGTCAGCCGCGAAACCGCGCGCAAATGGCTGGTGGGCCTGGCCCTGCCCGAACTGGAGCGCATGCTGCAGATCGCGGTGCAGCAGCACGTGAGCTTCGAATGGCTCGCCACCGGCCGCGGCACCATCGAAGGCAAATCGCTGTCGGTGCGCGAAAACGCGGCCAAATACAGCGATCCCGACGAACTGCGGCTGATGGGCCTGATGCGCAAGCTCTCGCGCAAGAAGCGCCGCGCCTTGATCGAGTTGCTCGACGGCAACTGATTCGCGCGGGGGGTTATTGCACTGCCTCAGTAGCGCGGCGATCGCGCCGGGAAGGGTGTGCGCGGGATTTGTCCGAGGCGCGACGGACACCGATGCGCGGAGGCTTGCACGCCGCCGCTTTCGCCCGGCCGGCGCGGCGGCTGGAGTCGATCAACGCCGATTCGCGCTTTTCCCGGCGCGCCGCGCGCGCATCGATCGAACGCCAGCCATACAGGTTCGGCCGCAAGGCTTGTGAACGCGGCCGCAGACCCTATACTGGCTTGGTCAGCGAGTATTGCTGTCCCCGGGGGTGCACTGGCTTCGACGGGGGTCGCGAAATCGCCTGGTGCATGCCGAGGGGGTAGCTTTCCTCGTAAATCCAGCTGCAAACTTTTAGTTGCCAACGACGACAACTACGCTCTCGCCGCTTAAGGCGTAAGCCTCGAAACTGCTTGTGTCCGTGCTCGCAGCGTAGAGTCATTATCACGGAATCGTCGGGAGTGGCTGCCTGTCAGCACCTGATCAACACATAACAGGCTGGTCCTCGGATGCGCTTTGCGCGCCGTGCTGTTCGGGGGCGAGATCTAACGGAGCGCTAAGCATGTAGTGCCGGGGATGGAGTGCCTTCGGACGGCGGTTCGATTCCGCCCACCTCCACCATCACCTGATCCGCAAGGGTCCAAGACAGGCTGGAAACCTTTCAGGGGTTTCCGGCCTTTTTTGTGTCCGAGCGATTCCGACGGGAACCGCTCAAGTCCGCGCGCACTCGCCGCCCGATCGCGTCCGGCTGATATCCGCATCGGGACTCGCAGAACCGAACTCGCAGCCACCCCGAAACGTTTCCCTCCTGAAACATGGCAAAAACCAGCGGCAAGCGTATATTCGCCCCCAACGCAGACCGTGTTCACGAATGCTTGGACCAAGGCGGCTGCGTCACGACGTGCATCGGGGAAGAGGCACGCGGAATCACACAGGACTCGAAAAAGGCACACCCGGCGAGAGCCGGCGTCGCAAAGCCTCCGGGTACCGGTCCCTCGCCGGCACGGCCGAGCTACCGAGCGCATCGACCGGGCGATCACGCCCCGCTCATGGAGTTCTGCCATGTCCACCCAACGACGTTGGCGTCCGCTGCTCACCGCGGCGCTACTGCTGGCATCTTCCGGGGCCTGGGCCGCCTCGGTGCAACCGACCACCTACCCCGGCAACTTCACCTCATGCGACGACCTGCCCGGCGTCGGCACCTGGCAGGGGCTGGGCTACAGCACCGGCAGCGCGCCGATCAACGGCCAAAGCTACAACCTCGGCCTGCCCGGCCAGAACATCACCTTCAACTACACCCCTTCGGGACAGAACCAGTACATCGGTTTCAACGCGACCGTGCCGATGGACTACATCGTGGTCAAGGGCGGTAACGCCTACAACGTGTTCCGCTACGACCCGGCCGTATCCAGCGACATCAATCTGTACTCGCCCGACAACGGCAGCGGCGCGCCGGCCGGCGTCAGCCATGTCACGTTCTGCTTCCTGCCCAAGCCCAGCGGCGAGAAAACCGCCGACGCGAGCTGGAAACGTTATACCGACTGGAGCATCGACAAGCGCGTCACCCCCGAGCAGATCACCATGCTCGACGGCGACAGCCATCAGGTCGAATACACCGTCACCGCCACGCCGCTGACCCGCGGGATTTACCGCGTGTCCGGCACCATCACCGTCAAGGATCCTTTCGGCTTCGGCTGGAAAGCCACCGCGGTGGTCGACACCATGCAGTTCGGCAACGCGCCGAATCAGTTCGCGCTTCAGTGGACCTCGCAAGGCGGCGACACCGACACGCTCGACTGCACGAAGCCGGCGCCCAACGCGCAGAAGATCATTCTTACGTGCAGTTACGCCTTCGAGCTGAGCAGCCTGAGCCATCCGTTCCTGCTCAACGCCAGCGGCGGCGTCAACGCGGCCGGCATCACCACCCAACGCAGCGGCAGTTGCGGCTGCAGCGACGACGGCAGCAGCGGAGGCAGCCCCGGCAGTACGCAGAACTACACCTTCACCGCCACGGCGGCCTTCACCATTCCGGCTAACCCGGCAGAAAGCTACGGCGACAGTTTCTCGGTCGACGACTCCATGCTGCCTAGCGCCGTGGACCACAGCTTCGCCCTCGGCGACGCCGGTTATGTGTGGACCTATGGACGGCCGCAGCCGTTTACGTGCAACGCCGACGGCGGCTCGCACAACAACACCGCCACCGGCCGTTGGAGCACCGGCGCGAACACCAATGCGACAGCGAGCGACTCCGCCAGCGTCAACGTGGCCTGCCGCACGGTCTCGATCTCCAAGACCGCGCAAACACGCTACGACCGCGACTACGGTTGGAGCGCGGACAAGCACATCGTGGTTTCGCCGGCCGACGCCAAGGTCACCGGAATGCAGGGATGCCTGGCCGACCCGATCGCCAGCGGCGATTACGCAGGCAATTACCTGTGCGACGATGTCGATGTCACGCTGAATACCGGCGGTAACTACGAGACCGTGTACCGGCTCGCCGCGACCCGCAGCATCGAATCGGAGAGCGGTTTCGCCGTGTCCGGCGACATCCAGGTCAACTGGCCCGCCGATGTCACGCCTGTGTTCAGTCCGAGCGCCCCCAGCGACGTCCTGCATTTCGCCGGCGGCACGACGCAGTCGGTATCGCCGACTTGCGACGCGCAAGGACCGACTTCGCTGCATTGCGCGTACCAAGCCTCGCTGAGCGGCAAGCTGGCCGGATACAACCAAGCCACGATCCAGCGCGTGCGGCAGTGCTACGACGCCAACGGCGCCGCCAGCGACTGCGGGCTGCAAGCCTACGACTCCAACCAGGCGGCCCTGGCCTATGGCGATCCGAATGTCGAAACCGATCGTTGCGTGGTGCTGACCGATCTGTTCAACGGCACCGCCGGATTGAATCTCGGCACCGGCTTCGGCTGGACCGTGCAACCGCTGTTGTGCGGCAGCTTCGTGCGCTATGCGACCGGCGACATCGATCCCGATCCGAACATGATCCGCAGCCTGGACGTGCTCGCTTCGTGGCTGCTTCCGAGCCAGACCGGCGCGGGCAACAGCTGCGAGTTCATGGTGCCCAACGTGCTCACGCTCGCGACCGACAACGGCGCGAACAAGAGCGACGAAGCGGTGCTGAGCGTGCACGTGCCGGAACTGTGCGCGAACGCGGGTTGCACCTATACCCTGGGCTATTGGAAGACCCACTCGAAGTACGGCCCCGCGCCTTACGACGCGACCTGGGCGGCGATCGGCGAGAACACGCTGTTCTTCAGCTCCGGGCAGACGTGGTACGCCGTGTTCTGGACTCCGCCGAAGGGCGGCAACGCTTACTACATCCTGGCGCACCAATACATGGCGGCGCGCCTGAATGTCGAGTCGGGCACGACTGCTCCGACCCAGGTAAGCAGCGCGATCGCACAGGCGACCGCGTGGTTCACCGGACGCAGCAGCGCGGCGCCGAAGGGACCGGCACGCGATACCGCGATCAACTTGGCCGGCATCCTCGGCTCCTACAACGAAGGCACCACCGGCCCGGGCCATTGCTCGGTCTCGCCTTCCACACTCTCCAAGGCAGCTCAATAAGAACGGCACCACGCTGAGTCAGGCCAGACCCCGGATATCGCCGGGGTCTGGTCGGGTCGAGGCGGGAATACACATAATCGGAACCGAAAACGCAAAAAAGGCCGGAATCACCTCCGGCCTTTTTTGTGTCCGCAGGTTTCACGCGCTTGCATCGCATCGCAAGCCGTCAACCCACGCGATCAGACTTTAGCGATCATCCCCGCGATCGCGTGCCCCGGATACTTGCGCCCGACCAGCACCACCGCCTCACGCCGGTTGCTGGCCCGCACCGCTTCCACGAAGCTGACCTCCTCCGCGTTCAAGGGCTCGCCCGAGTGTTTGGCGCGGCGGCCCAGAACCCAGTAATCGTGGTGGTCCTGCTCGCGTCCGGCGCGCACGACTTCGACGTAGTACGTCGGCTTGCCCATTCCCGCCTCCTTGTCCGTTACGGGCCCGGGTTCAATCGCTTGCGGGCGGGTCGTCGCCGTAGAACATCACGCCGAGCCGGATGCGCTCGCGGCCCTGGGCCTTGCGATGGCGGTTGGTGTCGCGCAGCGAGTACACGCAGCCGCAGTATTCCTGCTGGTAGAAGCGTTCGCGCTTGCTGATCTCGATCATGCGCTGGCTGCCGCCGTCCTTGCGCCAGTTGTAATCCCAGTACGACAGGCCCGGGTACGGCGCGACCGCGCGCTTACCGCTGTCGTTGATCTGGGCCATATTCTTCCAGCGCGAAATGCCCAGCGAGGTGGTCATCACCGGGAAGCCGTGTTCGTGCGCGTACAACGCGGTGCGCTCGAAGCGCATGTCGAAGCACATGGTGCAGCGGATGCCGCGCTCAGGTTCGTTCTCCATGCCCTTGGCGCGGGCGAACCAGTTGTCGGTGTCGTAGTCGGCATCGATGAACGGAACGCCGTGTTTCTGCGCGAAGCGGATGTTCTCTTCCTTGCGCAGTTCGTATTCCTTGATCGGGTGGATGTTCGGGTTGTAGAAGAGCACCGAGTAGTCGATGCCGGCGACCACGAAGGCCTCCATCAACTCGCCCGAACACGGCGCGCAGCACGAATGCAGCAGCAGCTTGTCGCCGCCGGGCAGTTGCAGCGGTTTGCGCTGCGCGCTCATGCGTCCTTCGCGACCAGCTTGACCACGCTGGAGAAATCCAGCGCGCCGCGGCCGGCCTGGCTGTTCATCGCGTACAGATTGCGCGCCAGTTCGCCGAGCGGAATCGAGGCGCCGATGCCCATCGCCGCTTCCGCGGCCAGGCCCAGGTCTTTGAGCATCAGGTCGTTGCCGAAGCCGCCGCTGTAGCCGCGCGAGGCCGGCGCGTTGTCGAGCACGTTGGGCCAGGGATTGCACACTTCGGTGGCCCAGCTGCGGCTGGTGCTGACCGCCATCATCTGCGACAGCACCTTCGGGTCGAGGCCGTGCGCGACGCCCAGCGCCAGCGCTTCGCCGGTCGCGGCCATGATCACGCCCAGCGCCATGTTGTTGCACAGCTTGGCGACCTGCCCGGCGCCGTTGGCGCCGACGTGGAAGATGTTCTTGCCCATCGCCTGCAGCACCTCGCGCGCGCGATCCAGCGCCGCCGCTTCGCCGCCGACGATGAAGGTCAGCGTGCCGGCCGCGGCGCCGGCGGTGCCGCCGGATACCGGCGCATCGATCATGTCCACGCCGCGCGCGTTCGCCGCCTGTGAGACCTTCTGCGCTGAGGCAGGAGCAATGGTGCTGCAGTCGATGATCAACGCGCCAGGCTCGATCACCGCCAGCAATCCGCTGTCGCCCAGATACAGGCCTTCGACATGGCGGCTGGCCGGCAGCATCGAGATCACGATCTGCGCGCGGGCCACCGCTTCGGCCGCGCTCGCCGCGGCGCCGGCGCCTGCCGCGACCGCGCTCGCTACCGCCGCGGACGACAGATCGAACACCTGCACGGAATATCCGGCCTTGAGCAGATTGGCCGCCATCGGCCCGCCCATGTTGCCCAGACCGATGAATGCGATACGGCTCATGCGTGGGCCTCCGTGGATACGCCGAGATCGGACAGCGGGTGTTCGCCGTGCGGCCACGGCGCGATGAAGAACGGCGCGGCCCAAGCCGCGCTGGCCTGCTCCAGCGTCGCCGGATTCCAGCGCGGAGTGCGATCCTTGTCGATCAACAGGGCGCGGATGCCTTCGGCGAAATCGCCGTGCGCGGCGCATTGCAGCGAGACCAGATATTCCAGGCGGAAGGTATCGGCCAACGACAGTTCGGCCGCGCGCTGTTGCAACTCGAAGCCCAATCGCGCCGACCCGGGCGCGCCCGCGGCCAGCGTTTTGGCGGCGCCGGTCAGCCAGGCGTCGTCGCCGTCCAGCGCCTGGATGCGCGCGACGATGCTTGCCAGATCCTCGCCCTCGCACAAGCGCTCGATCAACGCCGCATGCTGTTGCAGCGGTCCGGCCGGCGCGGGTTCGCTATGCGCCTGCAACAGCGCGGTCAGGCGCTGGCGATCGTGCTCTGCCTCGCCCGACCACGCTTCATCGCTCAACTGCGCCAACACCGCCGCGCGTCGCGCTTCGGGCACGTGATGGTCGGCGAGGCCGGCATAGACCGCATCGCCGGCATTCAAGGGCGCGCCGGTCAATGCCAGGAACAGCCCGGCGCGCGCCGGCACTCGGTTGAGCAACCAGCTGCCGCCGACATCCGGATACAGGCCGACGGTGATTTCAGGAAACGCCAGCCGCGAGCGCTCGCTGACCACACGATGGCTGGCGCCGGCCATCAGGCCGATGCCGCCGCCCATGACGATCCCGTGGCCCCAGCACAGCAAGGGTTTGGGATAGCGGTGAATACGATAGTCGAGGCGGTATTCGGTGCGGAAGAACTCGCTGGCCTGATGGTTGTTGCGTATGTCGCCGCGACCACCGGCCTGGTAGTCGCGCATGCCGCGATACAGCCCGTGCAGATCGCCGCCGGCGCAGAAGGCTTTTTCGCCCGCGCCTTGCAGCACGACCAGGGCGATCGCGTCGTCCTCGGCCCAAAGCCGCAGTTGTTCGTCGAGCAATTCGGCCATCTGCAGCGACAAGCCGTTCAAGGTCGCCGCGGCATTGAGCGTGGCGATGCCGATGCGGCGGCCGTTGCCGGCCACGCGCTGTTCGAACAACACCGGCGACGGCGCGACGGCTTCGCTGACCGGTGCGGGCTGGACTGATGCGTTCATGCGTTCTTCCATTGCGCTGCGCGCTTTTCCAGGAACGCCGCCACGCCTTCGACCTGATCGGCGCTGTCGAACAGATCCACGAATGCCTCGCGCTCGCTCACCAGCGCGGTCGCGTGCGACTGCGAACGCGTCGCCTGCACCAGCGCCTTGCACGCGGTGACGCTGGTCGGGCTCTGCTTCTCGGCCTGCTTGGCCCAGGCCAGCGCGCGCGCCATGGCCTCGCCCTTGCCGACCACTTCCTCGACCAGACCGATGCGCAGCGCGGTCGCCGCATCGACGCGCTCGCCCAGCAGCATCATCCGCTTGGCCCAGCCTTCGCCGACCAGACGCGGCAGATTCTGGGTGCCGCCCGCGCAGGGCAACAGGCCGACCGTCGCTTCCGGCAGCGCCAGCTGCGCTTGTTCTTCGACGATGCGCAGATCGCAGGCCAGCGCGCATTCGAGCCCGCCGCCCATCGCATAGCCGTTGATCGCCGCGATCGACACGCCGCGAAACGCGCTCAGCGCTTCGAAGGCCTCGCCGAAGCGGCGCGCCGCGTCGCGCGCCAGGGCCTTGTCGCCGCCAGCGAATTGCTTGAGATCGGCGCCGGCCGAGAAGAATTTCTCGCCTTCGCCGGTGATCACCAGGGCGTAGATATCGCGCTCGCGGTCCAGGTCGCGGACCAGATCGCGCAAGGCGGCGAGGCTGTCGCGGGTCCAGGTGTTGGCCGGCGGATTGCTCAGCGTGACCACGGCGGTGTGGCCGTCGATCTCCAGCTTCAGGCCGGTGTAGACGGTGTCGGCAAGACTCATCGCAATTCCTCGTCGCTGTTGAGCAGATGGCGCGCGATGATCACGCGCATGATTTCGTTGGTGCCTTCCAGGATCTGGTGCACGCGGCAGTCGCGCAGCAGGCGCTCGATCGGGTATTCGCGGATGTAGCCGTAGCCGCCGTGGATCTGCAGCGCGTCGTTGCACACGGCGAAACCGGCGTCGGTGGCGAAGCGCTTGGCCATCGCGCACCACACGGTGGCGTCGCTGCTGCCGGCGTCGATCTTGCGCGCGGCGGTATGCACCATCTGCCGCGAGGCGATCAGTTGCGTGGCCATGTCGGCGAGCTTGAACTGCAACACCTGGAACTCGGCGAGTTTCTTGCCGAACTGGCGGCGTTCGCCCATGTAGCGGCGGGCCGCGTCCAAGGCGCCCTGGGCCGCGCCGAGCGAGCAACTGGCGATGTTGATGCGGCCGCCGTCGAGCCCCTTCATCGCGATCTTGAAGCCGTCGCCTTCGCGTCCGAGCAGATTGCGCGCCGGCACGCGCACGTTCTCGAAGCTGATGCCGCGCGTGGGCTGGCTGTTCCAGCCCATCTTTTCTTCCTTGCGGCCGTAGGCGATGCCGGCGCTGTCGGCGGCGACCGCGAACGCGCTGATGCCGCGCGCACCGTCGCCGCCGGTGCGCGCCATCACCACCAGCATGTCGGTGGCGCCGGCGCCGGAAATGAAAGCCTTCGCGCCGTTGAGCACGTAGTCCTCGCCATCGCGCACGGCGCGGGTTTTCAGCGAGGCCGCATCCGATCCCGCGCCCGGTTCGGTCAGGCAATACGAGGCCAGACTGCGTCCGCTGGCCAGGGCCGGCCCCCATTGTTCGCGCACCGCGTCGCCGGCGTGCGCGGTCAGCATCCAGGTCGCCATGTTGTGGATGCTGATGAAAGCCGCGGTGGACGGATCGACCGCGGCCAGTTCCTCGAACACGATCGCCGCGTCCAGCCGGCTCAAGCCCGAGCCGCCGGCGGCTTCGTCCACATACAGGCCGCAGAAGCCGAGTTCGCCGGCCTGAGCGATGGCTTCGCGCGGAAAGATGCCTTGCGCGTCCCAATGCGCCGCATGCGGCGCTAACCGTGCCAGAGCGAAGTCGCGCGCCGCATCGCGGTACGCGGCCTGTTCTTCGCTCAGGCCGGTCGGCACCACCGACGCGGCCTGCCAGTCCATGACCGCGGCCATCACTTGAGACTGATCGTGGTGTTGACGCCGTGACCCAGGGTCTCGTCGTCGAACCAGCGCGCGGTGACGGTCTTGGTCTGGGTGTAGAAGGTCACCACCTGCTTGCCGTACGGGCCCAGGTCGCCGAGCTTGGAGGCGCGCGAGCCGGTGAACGAGAACAGCGGAACCGGCACCGGAATCGGCACGTTGATGCCGACCTGGCCGACGTCGATCTCTTCCTGGAACCTGCGCGCGGCGGCGCCGGACTGGGTGAAGATCGCGGTGCCGTTGCCGTTGGGATTGGCGTTGATCAGMGCGATCGCCTCATCCAGCGTATCCACGCCCAGGATCACCAGCACCGGTCCGAAAATTTCTTCCTGGTAGATGCGCATGCCCGGCTCGACGCCGGAGAAGATCGTCGGGCCGACGAAATTGCCTTGCTGATAACCGGGCACGGCGGGATTGCGGCCATCGAGTTCCAGCACCGCGCCCTGCTCCACGCCCGAGGCGATCAGGCCTTCGACGCGTTCGCGCGCGGCGCAGGAAATCACCGGACCCACGTCGGTGCCCGGCTCGGTGCCGGCGTTGACCTTGAGCGTGCGCGCCTTGGCGACCAGATCCGGAATCCACTGCCGCGCTTCGCCGACCAGCACTACGGTGGACGCGGCCATGCAGCGCTGTCCGGCCGCGCCGAAGGCGGCGCCGGCCATGGCGTTGAGGGTTTGTTCCTTGTTCGCGTCGGGCAGCACGATGGCGTGATTCTTCGCGCCCATCATGCATTGCACGCGCTTGCCGGCGAGCGAGGCGCGGCGATACACGTGGGTGCCGACCTTGGTCGAACCGACGAACGACACCGCGCGGATATCGGCGTGATCGCAGATCGCATTCACCACATCCTCGCCGCCGTGGACGACGTTGAGCACGCCCTTGGGAACGCCGGCCTGCAGCGCCAGTTCGACCAGACGCATGGTCACCAGCGGATCCTGCTCGGACGGCTTGAGCACGAAGGTGTTGCCGGTGGCGATGGCCATCGGGAACATCCACAGCGGAATCATCGCCGGGAAATTGAACGGCGTGATGCCCGCGCACACGCCCAGCGGTTGCAGCAAGGTGTAGGTATCGACGCCGCCGGCGACGTTGTTGGCCAACTCGCCCAGTTGCAGATTGCCGATCGCCGCGGCGTGCTCGACCACTTCCAGGCCGCGGAACACGTCGCCTTCGGCATCGGGCAAGGTCTTGCCCTGCTCGGAGGTCAGGATCGCGGCGAGCTCGCTCATGTGCTCGCGGATCAGCTGCTGATACTTCAGGAAGATGCGCGCACGCGCACCGATCGGGGTCTTGCGCCAGGTCTTGAACGCGCGTGCGGCCGAAGCCACCGCCGCGCCCACTTCCTCGGCCGTGGCCATCGGCACGCGCGCCAGCACCGCCTGGGTGGCCGGATTGACGACGTCGCGCCACTGCGTGCTGCGGGATTCGACGAATTCGCCGTCGATCAAAAGCTTGACCGTCGCGACCTCGGTCGCAACGCGATGCATATCGTTCATGGTGGTCTCCGTATCGCACACCCGCGAAAGCGAGGGCTGCGGAGACGCGCGACAAGACGAAACGATGGCGGACGCACGCCGCATCGAATCAGCCCGTCAGGTTGCCCGCCGCAACACTCGAGGAGGACATCTCCCGATGTCCGCCACGGGCCGGTCTCCGGGCTTGCGAGCGATGCCGAAGCATCACCCCGACACCTTCCCGCGCGAGCGCAGTGGTCAACGTCGGGTGTTCTCGCCTACCGTTGCGGGGGCAGCGTCGGAATTGGACGATCACGTCCGCACCGACTTCCCGTTTCACCCTGCGCGCCGGTATGGACCGGCGTGCAAGGCACCTGTGGCGGGCGAAGTGTAGTGCTTGCGGCCCTGGGCGGACAAGCCGCATCGCGACGGGCGCATCGCTCGCGTTCGTTCAGATCGGACGCAAGCGCTGGATGCGGGCCGGCGTCAAGTCATCGACGCGGCTCGAACGGTGGTGGATTCACCACGCGGATCACAAAGCGATGCGATGACATGCATCGCGGCTCAAATAGTCATATCGATGACGATGCGTGCGTTGCTGCATCGAATGTGCGCCCCGCGCCGGTTCATCGCCTTACTGCGGCGCCAGATCGATAGCGCCATCGTTGCGATCATGCAGACGCCGATGGTTCGCATCGATGCGCTCAGCGCCGGCTTCGTTTGAATCGCACGCGTTAACGATGCGCGCTTCAACGCCGTAACCGCACCGCCGATGGCAACGCGGCGAACAACGAACAGCCGATGCGTCGGCACTCGATCAAGCCGCCCGGGTCAGCTCGCGCACGTCGCTAATTGTTGTTTCGCGTACCAGATCGCGCGGCGCGCCTGGTCGTAGGCCATGTCGGCCGAACGCGGCAGCAGTTGTTCGGCGCGGATCGGATCGACGCCGCTGGCCATCGCGCGTTCGATGCGCTGAAGTTCGTCCACGCGCACGATCGCCGGCGCCAGCAACTCGCGCAGCCGCTTGCGCTCGCAGCCGCCGTGGCTGGCTTCGACTTCGCCGATCGCCTGACGGATGCGGCGGCTGGCCTCGCCTTGCAGGCCCGGCGCGGGCTCGAACGCGATCGGCGCGGCCTTGTAGGCATCGCCGGTGGCTTCGCTGCCCAGGTCCGAGGGCCGCTCATGCAGCGCCGGATTGAATCGCACCGGCGGCGGCGGCCGCGCGCGCGCCTGCTGAATGTCGCGCTTGAACGGCATCGCGTCGGCGATTTTCTGCAGCCGCTTGGTCGCCTTGCCCAGCAAGGCCTTGCCCAGGGTGCCTTCGGTGGCCCAATCCGATTCGAATCCGGTCGGCGGCACGTCGATCGGATTGCGGCGTTCGAAGGTGTTCTTGGCGGCTACGAATTTGGGATCGTCCGGATCGCCCGGCGCGCGGCCGGGCGGCGGGCGCATCGGGTCGGATTCCGGCAGCGCGACGCGGCCGTCGGCGTTGAATAGGCGGCTGGTGGCCGCGGGCGGCGGCGTGTTTGCTGCGGTTTGCTTGCGCGGCGGCGATGGCTCGGGTTGCGCGGGCCGGGGCGTGTTCGCGGCGACGCTCGCCGGCGAAGGCGCGTGCGGGCGGTCGCGTGGCGTGGGTATGGGTACGAAGTCCGGCTCGCTCGGCGGCTCAACGGGCGGCGGCACGCGCTCGATCAGGACCACATCCAGGGCCGGTTGCGTCGGCGCCGGTGCCGGCACGTCCAGCAGCAGCCAACCGGTGAACATCGTCACCGCGACGGCGATCAGCAAAGCGCTCGCATGCAGCAGGGCATCTTGCGGAGGAGCGGCTTTGTTCATTCATCCTTCGGGGGTGATGGCCTGAAACACGCGCCGGGCCGCAAGCATCGGAACGAGAACGATAGAGCGAGTTCCGCGCGCGCGACGCCCGTCGCGCGCGCGCGCCGGCCTTCGTTCAGGCGCGGCGGGCGAACGCGGTGGACCGCGGCGACACGGGATTGCGTACTTCACGACGCCCTCGCCCGCTTCCGCCGCGAGCCGCGACGCCGTGGACGATCGGGAAACAGTCAACATCGCTTGTCGATTCGCGCCTCGGCGAAGCCGTCGAGCGCCCGCGCGCGGCGTGCCGACGCACTCGATCATCGACGCGACGAATGCACGCGACGATACGAGGACGGCGTCGGCGAGAGAATAAAAATTCCGTTGGCCACAGCGCGGCCCGCGCCGTCGGTGTGGCTGTCGTTCACGATTCGATGACGGCGGCGCGGTGCGGCGTGCTCGGCGGCCTTGGCCTTTTGCGGCCCGGCTCGCGGCATCGACGCGGCCAAGGCAGCCGTCGATGCACCCGATTCGATCGCGCCATGCGCAAAGGCCGGCGAACGCCGGCCTGTTTTCTCACTGCTTGGCAGCTTACAGAGGGATGCTTGCGAACCTCCGCGGCGGCCCGCGGCCGGCCGCCTCAAGCCGGCCGCCGCGATCGAGCCCTCAACGCTTGCGGAACGACGGCACCAGCGCGCCTTCGGCGAGCTTGCCGTTCGCCTTCCACACCACCGTGGTCTGCGGGAACTCCTCGCTGCGCGCGTAGGCGGCGGCCTGGGTCGCCATCACCTTGGGCGCGCCCTTGACCGACGGGTTCCAGGCGAACACGTTCTGCACGCCGTACCAGACCACCGGCGTGGTGCTGTCGAGGCGGCGGTCCGGACACAGGGCGACGTCGAATTCCTCCAGCACCTTCAAGGTGGCGGCCGGGACGGCCATGACCCCGGCACGGGTGCGCTCGGCGGAATGGTCGGGACACACCTCGGCCGAGCGCGCGATCGCGTCTTCGTAGACCTGGCGGTCTTTCTGCGCATGGGCTGGCGGAACCGCGACCAGGAGCAGGCCCAGGCACGATCCGAAGATCCGCGAATTGCGATTCATGTTGTCTCCTAACGATGGACGAGGTGCGGTGCCGGCCAGGGGCGGTTGGATGCACGGCGCCGGAACCGCGCAGCATAGCAATCGCAAATGGGCTATTTACTCTCGGCCGGCCGGCGCGTGCGGGTACGGCGACAGCATCGCCCAAGTACGTCGCAGGGCCCGCGAATGGATGCAGGCACCCTGGCCCGGCTTGGGACGCCCAGCACACTTCGTACATTTTTGTGCTACGATCCGTCCAGATCAGGACACAACGGACAGGGCAACCCGCCATGAGCAAAGCCGCCAAGACGCCTCCGCCGGCCAAGGCCGGGACCAAGCCGACCGCGAAATCCGCCGGCCGCGGCAAGCCCGCGCTGCGCGAAAGCCGGCTCGATGCGCAGGAACACGCCTACCCCAAGCCGGCGCGCAACAAACACGGCGCATCGGTCAAGGAGCCCTCGCCCTTGCAGGCCTACAACGCCCCGGCCACGCTCAACGGCTACGTCGCCTACCTGCGCAGCGCCAGCCCGTTGCAACGCGTGGAGGCCGAACGCGAAGGCGTGCCCGCGCAGGTGGTCAAGCACATGGCGACCAGCATGGACCTGTCCGCGGTGAGGATGTTCAACATCCTGGGCATCGCCAAGGCCACCGCCGAAAGCAAGGCCGCGCAGCACGCGCGCATCACCGGCGCGAGCGGACAGGCCGCGCTGGGAGTGATGCATCTGCTCGGCATCGCCGAAGCCATGCTCAAGGACAGCACGGCGCCGGACGCGCGCGACTTCGATTGGGCCAAGTGGCTCGGCAGTTGGATCGAGCAGCCGCAAGCCGCCCTGGGCGGACAGAAGCCGGCCGACCTGCTGGACACGCCGACCGGCTTGAGCGTGGTCGCGCGTCTGCTGGGCTCGCTGGAAAGCGGCGCGTATCAGTAGTGCGCCGCCTTGAGCGCAACCGCATGAGCGGTATTTCGCCGATCCGATCCATTGCCGCAGGGATGAGGCCGCAACCATGAAACTTTGGCGTATCGCCGGCGAAACCCGCGCTTATCGCGCCGACGATCTAAGCGGCGCGGGCGCGGCCAAATTTCCCGGCCGTTGGAACGACGACGGTCAGCGCGTGCTGTACACCGCCACTTCGCTGGCGTTGGCGGCGCTGGAAACCGCGGCGTATGTGGATTCGCACGGCCTGCCCTTGAACCGGCACGTGGTGTCGATCGAGGTGCCTGCGGCGGTGTGGAAGGCGCGCATCCAGATGACGCCGCAGGACCTGCCCGGCGGCTGGGACGCGGTCCCGGCCGGCATGGCCAGCGTGCGGATCGGCTCGCAATGGTTGAACAGCGGCGCGTCGGCGATCTTGCTGGTGCCGTCGGTGATCGTGCCGGAGGAGTACAACGCGCTGATCAATCCGGAGCATCGCGATGCGAAGAAGCTGCGGGCGGTTACGGGGCGGAAGTTTCAGTACAACGTGGTGTTTCGGGCGCCTTGAGGGGATGGGTGAGGTTTGAATTTCGATTCGAATTCGAATTCGAATTCGGAGGTTCGGATTCGCAGGTTGGGATTTGAATTCGAGTTCTGACCGGAGCCCACGGAATTCGGAAACCGCGCGCCCACCTACCGTCATTCCCGCGAACGCGGGAATCCAGCGACTTCAAGCGTTCTCGCACGAAAGGCCCTGGATTCCCGCGTTCGCGGGAATGACGGTCTTGAGAGATGACGCTGAAGGCTCTGGATTCCCGCCTTCGCGGGAATCACGAACTGGGAAGATGGCGCTGAAGTCTCTGGATTCCCGCCTTCGCGGGAATGACGTTCTGGAGGAATGACGCTAAAGGCGCCGCCGGCCATCCCTGGCCCATCTCCATCCCTGCACAGCATCCCTGCCCGCCGCGATCCTCCCTGATCCCGCATCCCTGCCCCACCCGCACCACGACGCACTCCATCGCGCCGACACTCAACCCTCCTGCACCCGCATCCTTTCGAAACTGCCGTCCTGATGAAACAACGGCCCGAACCACGGATGCTCGACGTCGATGCTGACTTCGAAATGCTCCGCATCCAGATCGCGATGCACCAGCACGAAACGGCCCGGCCATAACGGCTTGGGCAGCGGCAGGCGCAGGCCGCGCCAGTGCAGGAAATAACCGTCGTCCACGAACACCAGCCGGTTCGGCAACACCTCCAGGCGCACGCGCATGCCCAGGCCGCCGCCGAAATGCTCCAGCAGTTCGCCGTTGTCGCCCAGGATCATGCGCGAGCGGAAACTGAAGACTTCATCGACGAAGTGATAGGTGCGGGTCTTGATCCAGCCCAGCCCGCGCGTCATCGGCCGCACGTCGAAGCGGAATGGCACCTCGTCGGCGTTCTGATGCGGCAGGATCCGCGCATGCCGGATCAGCCGCGCGAACACGCCGCCCAACCAGGTGCAGCGGACTTGATGCATGTTGCCGACGTACTCGGCCTGAGCTTCGCCGGGCACGAGTTCGAAACGCGCCTGGATATGCGGATGCAACAGCGACCAGCGCGCGCCGAGCGCCGCGCGCAACAGCGCGGCCAGATCGTGCGCGGCGGGCTCACAACGCGGTTTGTCGCCGGAACCGGCAAGTCCGCCGGCGCTGCTGACGCCTTCGCTGTTATCGCGAGGCAGGTCAATGGGATGCAACAGTTCCATGTTGGTCCTTTGGGTGTCCTTCACCCGAATAGAAAGAACGCGGATTGATGTCCAAACCGGCGTGCGCGGCGCTCAGGGCGCTGTCCAGGTCGGGATGGAGGAAGCGAAAGCGTTGATCGAGCAAGCGCTGCGGCGCGACCACGGGGCCATCGAGCAGCATCGTCGCCATCTCGCCCAACGCGAGGCGCAGCGGCGCAGCCGGCATGCGCATGAAGGCGGGACGATGCAGCGACCGCGCCAGCGCGCGAGTGAACTCGGCCTGGGTGCAACCGCCGGGCGCGACCAGGTTGTAAGGGCCGCGGATGCCGACGTGTTCCACCGCTTGCTCGACGAAACCCAGCACATCGTCCAGATGCACCCAGGCGAACCATTGCCGGCCGTCGCCGAGTCGCGCCGCGCCGCCGAGCGAAGCGGCCAGCGACAGCATCGGCAGCAGACCGCCGCTGCGATGCAGAACCAGTCCCAGGCGCATCGTCGCCACGCGCACGCCCTGCGCGGACACCTTGGCCGCGGCGCGCTCCCAGGCCACGCACAGTTCGCTGGGGAAATCGCCGCGCACCGGAGGCGGATCGCGCAGTTCCGGCGCGCTCAGCGCATGCGCGCCGTACACGCCGACCGCGCTGGCCTGCAGCCACAGCGCCGGCTTGCGTTGCGAACGCTCGCACCATGCACGCAAACCGTCGGTGGTGTCGATGCGGCTGGCGAGCAACGCGCGCTTGCGCGCCGGCGACCAGCGCGGACCGACCACCGGCGCGCCGGCGAGATTGATCACCACGTCGATGGCTTCGTCGTCGCGCAACTCGGCGGTGTCGGCGATGCAGCGCGCGCGGCCGCCGAAACGCAGCGCGGCGCGGCGCGGATCGCGGCTGAGCACGGTGACGCGATGCCCGCCGGCCAGCAATCCTTCGACCAGCGCGGTGCCGATGAAACCGGTGCCGCCGCTGAGCAAAAAACCGCTCTGCGGATGCTCGGCCAACAAAGCGCGCGGTGCCGGCTCGGCGGCGTTGGCGCGCGCGGCCAATCCGTCGCGCAGCGCCGACACGGCGATGCCGATCGCCGCGGCGGTCAGCGCCCACGACGCCCATCCGTGCGAATTCGCAAGCAAGGCGCTCGGCGCGGACCAGTCGGCGCGGGTCGCCAGCGCGTACACCGCGAACATCGCGCCGCCGTTGACGGCCAGGATGGTGTGCAGCACGCGCTCGGTGCTCGGCAACAGACGGGTGGCGTCTTCGACCACGAAGTCCCACAAGGTGATGCCGACTTCGATCAGCACCAGCGCCCACACCGCCGCCAACCACGCGCCTTGCGGCTTGATCCAGGCGAATATCAGGAAGAGGAATCCGTACACGAAGCCGCGCGCCGAATGCAGCTTCAACTCCAGCGCAGCGCTGCGACGGTTGGCGAGCTTTTCCATCAACTCGTGATGGGCGATGGTGTCGATCGCGCCCAGCGCGACCTGCAGCAGCAGTAAAGCGATGAACAAGCGTTCCATGGCGCGCCTGCCTCAGTAGTGCGTGGGGCAATGGCCGTCGTCGCAATGCGGCGCGGCGTCCTGGCCGGCTTCGCGATACCCCAGCCAGCGCGATACGCGATGCCGGTTCGGCGCGATCCAGCGGTAGGCACGCGCGGCCAGGCGGCCGGCGCCGGGCACGCGCAGCGGCCAGGTCAGCCAGCCCAGACCGACCGCGCGATACGCCTCGGCGATACCGGGCACGCCGATGCGCCATTCGCCGTCGGCGCCGCGCACGTGCAGCGAATTGCGCAGCGCTTCGAGTTCGAAGCCCCATTGCGCGGCGTCGAACTGCGGGTCGGCGATATCGACCAGACGCAAGCGGTCGTGGCGGTCGCCGGCCTTGAGCCGGTGCATCTCGGCGCGGCACAGCGGGCAGGCGCGGTCGTACAGGGCGATGACTTGCATGCTCGCGAGCTGGCCCGGGGTGGAATCGACGCTCATGATCTTCTCCTACAGTTATTTCGGTAATGACAGAAACTTGCGGGCAAAAAAATGCCGGCGCGCGCTCAGGACGCGCGCTCGCCGGGCTGGGATCGGGTTCCGCCCTGGATTTCGGCGTCGGTGTCGGCCGGGACGTCGTCGTCCTCGAACAACACCCCGCCGCTCTCGCCGGCCTGCGGCTGCGGCAACGGCTTGACCGGGCCGCGCACGAATTGCTGGATGCGCGCGCCCATCTTCAGCAGCTTGATCAGGGTCTTGGGATCGAGGCGGTTCATTTCGTCGATCCAACTGGTGCCGGTCTCCATGAACTCCAGCACTTCGCGCATGCGCTCCAGGGTGCGGCGGTCGCGCGGATCGTTCTGGTCCGGCGCCACCGCGGCGTTGTCGCTGTCGAGCACGGCGGTGCGCAGCATGCTCAAAGTCGGCTCGATCTCGCGCCGGCGCCGCTCCTGGACCACGGCGCGGAAGATGTCCCACACGTCCTTGTAGGTTTCGAAGTGGTCGCGGCGGTCGCCCAGCACATGGCTGACCCGGGCCAGATTCCAGCCCTGCAATTCCTTGAGGCTGGTGCTGACGTTGGAACGCGCCAGATTGAGGGTTTCGCAGATCTCGTCGGCGGTGATCGCGCGCTCGCTCAGGAACAGCAGGGCGTGGATCTGGGCGACGGTGCGGTTGACGCCCCAACGGCTGCCCATCTCGCCCCAGTGCAGGATGAAACGTTCTTGGAGCGGGCTGAGCGCCATGGACTTCTCTTATTTCTGTTTAGACAGAAATTAAAGAACGAACCGGGGTGAGTCAATGGGTCGCAGCGACCGTTGGTCGGCTCGTGCGCGCGGTGAGGATCGCGGCCGCGCCTGGGCTGGCCGACAAGTCGCTTTATTTCAATCATTTACGCCCGATTTGTAAGCTGTTTGCGTGCCGAAGGCCGCGTCTCAATCGGCGAGATCGTCCACGCCCAAGCTGCACACCGGCCGTTTTATTACTAATATTAGTACATGAGCCTGACCGACCTCCGCCGCGCCCTGCTGATCTACCTGCACCAGCGCATCGCCGCCGATGGCCTGCCGCCGTCGCAGCAGGAGATCGCCGCGCACCTGGGTTTTCGCCAGAACCGTTCCGCCGGTTATCACCTGCAGGCCTTGCAGGCGCAGGGGCTGATCGAACTGCTGCCGGGGCGCGCGCGCGGGATTCGCCTGCTGCAGGCGGGCCTGCTGCAGATCGGGCTGCCGCAGGACGAATCGGCCGCCGCCGAACCGAACCGGCATCCGGCCTTCGCCGCCAACGACGACAGCCGCCTGTCTCTGCCGATCCTCGGCCGGGTCGCCGCGGGTTCGCCGATCGGCGCCGATCCCGACGCCGACACCCATGTGCTGATCGACCGCCTGTTGTTCTCGCCGCGCCCGGACTACCTGCTGCGGGTCAAGGGCGACTCGATGCGCGAGGACGGCATCTTCGACGGCGATCTGGTCGCCGTGCACCGCACCCGCGATGCGCGCAGCGGTCAGGTCGTGGTCGCGCGCATCGGCGATGAAATCACCATCAAGCGCCTGCGCATCGACGCCGACGGCATCGCCCTGCTGCCGCGCAATCCCGATTACGAACCGATCCGCGTCGCGGCCGATGCCGACTTCGCCATCGAAGGCATCTACTGCGGTCTGGTGCGCAGCGCCTGAGCGCGGCCATGAGCAAACTGATCGCACTGGAAACCCTGATCAGCAGCCGCAAATTGTGGCGCGGCCAGCCGGCGAATCTGGCGCCGTCCTCGCAGCCGACCGGCCACGCCGCGCTCGACGCCGCCCTGCCCACCGGCGGCTGGCCCGAGGCTTCGCTGACCGAACTGCTGCTGCCGATGCACGGCGTGGGCGAGTTGCGACTGATGTGGCCGGCGCTGGCGCGGCTGTCGCAAGGCTGGCCGCCGCAAGCGCAGGCCATGCCGGCGAAGTCCGCGCGCGCGCAGGCCTCGCATGCGTTCGATGGCGGCGGCATCGTCGTGCTGATCGATCCGCCGTTCGAGCCGTATGCGCCGGCCTGGCGCGATGCCGGCGTGGCCTTGTCGCGATTGCAGATGATCCGCGCGCGCGGCCGCGACGCCTTGTGGGCGGCCGAACAATGCCTGCGCTCGGGCGCGTGCGCGGCGGTGCTGTGCTGGCCGCAACGCGCGGACGATCGCGCATTGCGGCGGCTGCAGGTCGCGGCCGAAACCGGGCAATGCCTGGGCTTCGCCCTGCGCGACAGCAAGGCCGCGTTGAACCCGTCGCCGGCCGCGCTGCGCATCGCCATCGACGCTTCGCCGCGGCAGTTGCGCGTGCTCAAGTGCCGCGGCGGCAATGTGCCGACACGGCCGATTCCCTTCGCCACCACGACCAGTGAACCGACGCCGGCGCCGCTGCGGATTGCGCACGAACGCACCGCTGTCGTCGCTGCCGTCCCCACCGATCGCCCAGCCATCGTGTTTTCTGCGAAAGGCTTCGGCCCCGACGCTTTGCGCTCCGAAAGCGCCGAGCCCGCCGCCGCGCTCGAAACGATCAAGCCGCAACTCGCGATCGCTTCAGTCTCGATCTTTCCTGCACCACCACTCCAGCCACGAAGCGCCGAAGCCTTTCGTGGGAGAGGCTTAAGCTGCGACGCCGCGAACCCAGCCGAAAGCCCCGTCCCCGCGCCGCATCTCGCAGAAGTCTCGATCCTCCCCACCGCACCGCCCTCGCCCGCTCCGGCGGCCACGCGCTGAGTCCATCGCCATGCGCTGGGCCTGCCTGCTGCTGCCGCAAATGGCGATGGACGTGGTCCTTCGCAATCACCCGCATCCCGAGCGCCCGCTGGTGCTAGTCGATGGCCCGCACGCGCGCCGCCGTCTGCACGCGGTCAACGCCGCCGCGCGCGCGCTCGGCCTCAAGCCGGGGATGTCGCTGATCGCCGCGCACGCCATCGTCGATGGTTTCCAGATGGTCGAGCACGATCCGCAGGCGGTCGAACACGCGCGCAGCCTGCTCGCGGCCTGGGCCTACCGTTACAGTTCGCAAGTCAGTACCGAGTTCGCCCACGCCATCGTCCTGGAGATCGGCCGCAGCCGGAAACTGTTCGGCCTGTGGCCGCAGTTGCACAAGCGCCTGGGCGAGGAATTGCGCGAACTCGGTTTCCGCTACCGCATGGCCGCCGCGCCGAACCCGTATGCCGCCCGCGCGCTGACCAACCTCGCCGACGGATTGTTCTTCGACGACGACATGCTGCTGAGCGCGCTGGCCAAGATGCCGATCGAACGCTGCGGCCTCGACGCCGACGTCGTGCAGGCGCTGCAGCGCATGGGCCTGCGCAAGCTCGGCGCGGTATTCGCCCTGCCGCGCGCGCCATTGGCGCGGCGTTTCGGCCAGGACGTGCTGACCCGGCTCGACGCGCTGCGCGGCGAAGCCTCGCCGCCGATGACGTATTTCCAGCCGGCGGATTTCTTCGACGCGCGCATCGAACTCGGCCACGAAGTCGAATCCAGCCTGGCCCTGCTGTTTCCGCTGCGCCGCCTCACCGCCGACCTGTCCGCGTACCTGTCCGGCCGCGACGGCGGCGTGGCGCGTTTCAAGCTGCTGCTCGAACACGAGCACCATAGCCATCGCGAACGCATCGCCGACAGCGAAATCGCCGTCGGCCTGCTCGCGCCCGAGCGCGAGGCGGCGATGCTGTTCGAACTGGCGCGCGGGCGATTGCAGCACGCGCAATTGCCCGCGCCGGTGATCGGCCTGCGCCTGCTCGCGGAAGAACTGCCGCCGTTCGTGCCGGCGCGCCGCGATCTGTTCGACCCGCGCCCGCAGCAAGCCCTGCCCTGGGCGCAGTTGCGCGAACGCCTGCGCGCGCGGCTCGGCGACGAAGACGTGCACGGACTGGCGCTGCATCCCGATCATCGCCCCGAACGCGCCTGGCGCCGCGTGGTCGGCGATACGCCGCGTTCGAACAAATCAACCGCGCCGGCCATTGCCACCGAGGCCACCCGCCCCGGTTGGCTGCTGACCGCGCCCGAACCGCTGCGCGAACCGGTCGCGCGTATCCTCGCCGGCCCTGAGCGCATCGAATCGGGCTGGTGGGACCAGGACGATGTGAGGCGCGATTACTACCTGGTCGAAACCGCCAAGGGCCAGCGTGCCTGGGCTTATCGCGACGCTGGTGGCGACGGCGCGCTGATGCTGCATGGGTGGTTTGCGTGAACGCGCTACGCCCCGCCGTATCCGAGGCACTGCCGGACTACGCCGAACTGCATTGCCTGTCGGCTTTCAGTTTCCAGCGCGGCGCATCGGTCGCCGGCGAATTGTTCGCGCGGGCCAAAGCGCTGGGTTATCGCGCGCTGGCGATCACCGACGAATGTTCGCTCGCCGGTATCGTCCGCGCCTGGCAGGCCGGCAAAGACATCGAACTGCCATTGATCGTCGGCAGCGAAATCCGCGTGCACGGCGGGCCGAAGATCGTGCTGCTGGTGACGCAAATGGCTGGCTACACTGACCTATGCGGCTTGATCACGCAGGCCCGTAGACGCGCGAAAAAAGGCGAATACCTCAGCCTGGCCGATGACTTTCGCGAACGCAGCGCCCACCTGCTCGCGCTGTGGATAGCCGACAACGACGAACACGACGACGCCCATGCCGCATGGCTGCAGGCGCACTTCGACGGCCGGCTCTGGCTCGCGATCGAACTGCATCGCGGCCCCGACGACGACGCGCGATTGGCGCAACTCACCACGCTGGCGGCCCGCCACGGCCTGCCGGCGGTGGCGGCAGGCGACGTGCATATGCACGAACGCGCGCGCCGTCCGCTGCAGGACGTGTTGACCGCGGTGCGCCATCACACCACCGTCGCCGCGGCCGGCGAGCTGCTGTTTCCCAACGGCGAGCGCCACCTGCGCATCCGCAAGGCGCTGCAGGCGATCTATCCGGCGGCGATGCTGGCCGAGACGGTGAAGATCGCCCAGCGCTGCGCCGGGTTCGATCTCAAGCGCGATCTCAAATACCAGTATCCGCACGAACTCGTACCGGCCGGCCACAGTGCGAAATCCCTGCTGCGCGCCATGGTCATCCAAGGCGCCCGGCAACGCTGGCCCGGCGGCGCCAAGCTCAAGCATCTGAAACAACTCGTGCATGAGCTGCGAGTCATCGGAACGCTGGAATACGAATCCTTCTTCCTGACCGTCCACGACATCGTCAACCACGCCCGTTCGCTGAAGATCCTGTGCCAGGGCCGCGGTTCGGCGGCCAATTCGCTGGTCTGCTATGTCCTGGGCATCACCGAGACCTCTCCGGATCGGATGGAGATGCTGTTCGAGCGTTTCATGTCGGTGGAACGCAACGAACCGCCGGATATCGACGTCGACTTCGAGCATGAGCGCCGCGAGGAAATCCTCCAGTACGTATTCAATCGCTACGGCCGCCATCGCGCGGCGCTGACCGCGGTGGCCATCAGCTATCGCGGGCGCAGCGCGGTGCGCAGCGTCGCGGCCGCGCTGGGCATGCCGCAGGATCAGATCGCGGAGTTGTCGCGGATGCTGGATCGCTGGAGCGAAGACGTCCCGGAGCCCGGCCAGTTGCATGAACGCGGTTTCGATACGCAATCGGCGCTGCTGCGCAACGTGTTGTCGCTGAGCTCGCAACTGGTCGAAAACAACTTCCCGCGCCATTTGTCCCAGCACCCGGGCGGCTTCGTCATTTCCGAGCATCCCTTGCACACCCTGGTTCCGGTCGAGAACGCGGCGATGGACGACCGGACCGTCGTGCAATGGGACAAGGACGATCTGGATGCGATGCAGATCATCAAGGTCGATTGCCTGGCGCTGGGCATGCTCACGGCCGTTCGCAAGATCCTGAAGTCGCTGGAGGACCAGGGCCACGGCACGATCACGATGGATTCGATTTCGCGGCTCGGCGACGACAAGAACGTCTACGGCATGATCTGCAAGGCCGACACCGTCGGCGTGTTCCAGATCGAATCGCGCGCGCAGATGTCGATGTTGCCGCGGTTGCGGCCGCAGAATTTCTACGACCTGGTCATCGAGATCGCGATCGTGCGGCCCGGGCCGATTCAAGGCGACATGGTCAATCCGTATCTGCTGCGGCGCAAAGACCCGACCTTGGTCGAATACCCTTCCGAAGCGCTCAAGGGCGTGCTCAAGCGCACGCTGGGCATTCCGCTGTTCCAGGAACAGGTCATGCAGATCGCGATCGTCGCCGCCGGCTACTCGCCCGGCGAAGCCGATCAGCTGCGCCGCTCGATGGCGGCGTGGAAACGCCACGGCGGTCTTGAGCCGCATCGCGAGCGGCTGCGCACCGGTATGCTGGAACGCGGCTACACGGAAGATTTCGCTCACCGCATCTTCGAACAGATCAAGGGCTTCGGCAGCTACGGTTTTCCCGAATCGCACGCCGCCAGCTTCGCCCTGATCGCCTACGTCAGCTGTTGGCTGAAGCACTACCATCCGGCCGCGTTCGCCTGCGGCATCATCAATTCGATGCCGATGGGGTTCTACACCCACGGCCAGATCCTGCAGGACGTGCGCCGCGCCGGCGTCACGGTGCTGCCGGTGGACGTGCGCTACAGCGATTGGGACTGCACGCTGGAAGCCGCGCCGGGCGGCCGAGGCGGGCATCCGCATGCGATCCGCATGGGCCTGCGCCTGATCAACGGCTTCGACGAAGCCTCGGCCGACCGCATGTCCGATGCGCGCGCGCGGGCGCCGTGGCGCGATGTCGAAGACCTGTGCGCGCGCGCCGCGATCGATGCGCGCGTGCGCGCCCTGCTCGCCGACGCGGGCGCGCTGCGCGCGCTCGCCGGCCATCGCCATCGCGCGCGCTGGGCGATCGCCGGGGTGGATACGCAGTTGCCGCTGTTCGCGGGCGTGGCGCGCGACGAGGCGCCGGTGTCGCTGCCGCTGCCGAGCGCGGGCGAGGACGTGCAGGCCGACTACGCTTTGCTCGGCACGACACTCGGACGGCATCCCTTGTCGCTGTTGCGCAGCACGCTGCATGCGCGGCGTTGCCGGCGCTCATCGCAACTGTCCAAGGTCGAACACGGCGCGCGGGTGCGCTTCGCCGGTCTGGTGACGGTGCGCCAGCATCCGGAAACCTCCAGCGGCGTGACCTTCCTGAGCCTGGAAGACGAAGACGGCATGGTCAACGCGGTGGTCTGGCGCGACCTGGCCCAGCGCCAGCGCCGCATACTGGTCGAGTCGCGGCTGATGGCGATCGACGGACGCCTGGAACGCGTGGACGGCGTCCAGCACATCATCGCTTCGCGCATGGAAGACCTGACGCCGTTGCTGGGCTCGCTGACGACGCATTCGCGCGATTTCCATTGACCGGAACCGGCGCGATCCAGATTGTTCAGCGCGCCGCGTGCCGGCTCAAACGCTTCAGGCCGCGCGCCGCGTCGATAACGCGCCGGGCCTACTCCGGCCGCTCGCGCACCGGCCGCTTCGCCAGTTTGCGCTGCAAGGTGCGCCGGTCCACGCCGAGCATGCGCGCCGCCGCCGACACGTTGCCGCCGCATTCGGCCAGCACGCGCTGCATGTGCTCCCAGCCCTGGCGCCGCAGCGACGGCGGCTCGGCCGGCGGTTCCGGCGGCGGCGCCTGCGGCGACGGCGATTCGAACGCCTGCGCCAGCGCGTCGATGTCGAACGGCTTGGGCAGATAGTTCCAGGCGCCGCGGCGCATCGCATCGACCGCGGTGGCGATGCTGGCGTAACCGGTGGCGAGTACGATCCGCGCCTGCGGACAGCGCGCGCGCAGGTCGTGAATCAGCAGCAGGCCGTTGTCGGCGCCGAGCTTGAGATCCAGGACGATGCCGTCGGCGGCGAAATCCTCCAGCGCGGCCAGCGCGCTGGCTGCGTCGTGACGCGCCTGCACCTCGACGCCGCGGCGCGTCAGCATGCGCGCGAGCACCTGGCAGAACGCCAGATCGTCGTCGATCAGCAGCATGCGCGCGGGCAGGCTCATGGCGCCGACTGCGCGGCTGGAGACGACGACGGCGCGGCGAACGGCAGATCGACCTCGGTCACGCAGCCGCCGCCTTCGCGTTCCACCTGCCGCACCCGGCCGCGGCTGCGCTCGATGCCGGCCTTGGAAATCATCAGGCCGATGCCGAGCCCCTGCCCTTCATTGTCCAGGCGCGGACGCGCGGCGATCTGCGCCGGCCCAGCGCCGCGATCGAGGATGGACACGGTCAGCCAGTTCTCGCGCGCCTGCGTCGTCACTTCGACCGGCTCATCGACGCCGCGCGCGGCATTGGCGTCGGCGGCGTTGTTGATCAGGTTGATCAGCGCCTGCGGCAGGCCCGCGTCCACGCGCACCTTGCGCTCGGGCGCGCCGGGATGGAACACCGCGGTCGCGTTCGGCCGCAGCAGGCGCCAGCGATCGACGCAGGCGTGCACGAAGCCGTCCGCGTCTTCCAGCGTGGTTTCGCCGGCGGCGCCGCGGCGCGCCATCTCGGCCAGCGCGCGCACGTGATCGCGGCAATGCGCCAGTTGCGAGCGCAGCAGTTCGATGTCTTCACGCGGCGGCGGTTGTTCGCTGGCCATCCAGTCGTCCACCAGCAAGCCCATCGTCGCCAGCGGCGTATTCAATTCGTGCGCGGTGCCGGCGGCGAGCGAGCCCAGCGCCGACAGCGATTCGTCGCGGATCGCGCGTTCGCGCGCTTCCGACAGGCGGCGGCGCTGATCGCGCACGATGGTCATGAACCGGCTCAGCACCACCACCATGATTCCGGCCGAAAGCAGGAAGTTCACCCACATCCCGGTCACGTGCAGTTGGAAGTCGCTGCCGTGCATATGCGGCAGGTCCACGTGATGGCGCATCAGCCAGGTGTACAGCGCCGCGGTCAGCACGGTCAGGCCGAGCATGGGCGCGATGTCCAGGCCGATCGCCGCCAGCGCCACCGGCACCAGATACAGCGACACGAAGGGATTGGCCGGGCCGCCGGAGTAATACAGCAGCGCGGTCAGCGCCAGCTGATCGACCAGCAACTGCAGCACCAGCGCGCGCGGGCCGGCGTCGCGGTGGGCCAGCCACCACCAGTGGCTGAGCACGTTGAACGCGAGCAGGCCGGTGGAGATCGACAGCAGCGGTTCGGCCGGGATCGGCAGATTCAGGCGCTGAACCACGAACACCACGGTCAGCATCTGCCCGGCCACCGACAGGTATCGCAGGTAGATCAGCAGTTGCAGCACGGGGCGGTCCGCGGGAGACGAAGGCCGATTATCGCACCGCCCGGGCCGGCGGGCCCGCCGGGGCCGCTGCGACCGCGCGACGCATCCGCGCGCCGGCATGCTGCGCTGCGACGCCGGGCGATGCGTCCGGGTCAAGTCGGCGCCGGCGCGCGGGCCCTGCGCGCGACGGCCCCTGTCAATACCGACAGGTCGCGCGCGTGGCGACGGCGCGGCGCTATCCTCGATCGGCCAGGATGGTCTGGCGATACACAGGAATGTACGTCATGAAATCAAATGGATGGATTTTGATGAACGCCCTGCTGTGCGGCGCGCTCGCCCTGGCCGGCATGGGCCCGGCCCGCGCCGCGCCCGCGGCCGGCGCGCAGGCATTGCCGCTGGGCCCGGTGCTGTATTGCTTCGTCGGCCCCAACACGCAACCGCCGCCGCCGGGCAACCTGGGCAATTGCTCGACCTTCTACCAGGGCGCCAGCAGCTACAGCGCGGATTTCGACATCCGCAATCTGCCGGCCGGCAACTACAATTTCCTATGGACCAACGACAACGGCCTGGTGCTGCCGTGCACGACCAAGAGCTGCCGCACGACCTATCGCGGCGGCCGGCCGATCGTGGACGTGGTCAACGTCACCTATACCGACCTGGCCACCGGCATCGCGCGAACGCTGAGCCGCGATGTGCAGATCAATTCGCCGCTGTGAGCGATACGGCCGCGAGCGCCTGACCGCAAGCGGCGGGCTCAGGCCCGCCGCTTGTCCGCATCAAAGCTGACCGGCGATGCGGCGACAAGAAAAAAGCGGGCCCGAAGGCCCGCTTTTGCGTTACCACGCTATGCCGCCGCGCCTTTACCAGTCCGCTTGCAAGGTCACCCCGGAGTAAGCGGTGTAACCGAACAGGCCGACATAGAAATCGCCGGCAGGCGGGTTGTTCACCATGGCGCCCTCATAGCTGCCGTTGATAGCCGTGCTCATGTCGTAGCTGCCCAGGGTCGGCGGCTCGCCGTACTTGACCAACATGTCCGCATCGCCGCCGCCGCTGAGCGTCAAGCTGAAGCTCGGCGTGTTCGGCGGCACGGTGAAGCGGAAGTACCTGAAGGTGTTGACCGCGCCGCTGAGTCCGGCGATGGGCACGCCGCGACTCAGGGTCTGCAGCGCGGGACCACCTTCCATGCTAAAGCGGCGCGCCCACTGGCGCCGCTGACCGCCGTCGGCTTCGGCCCAGGTGACGGTGTATTGGCCATCCGCCGACATCACCACGTCGAGCGCATCCGGGTACAACACCGCCGAAGCCGGCGCGGTGTCGATGCGGAACTCCGCGCCCAGCGGCGTGCCGTCGGCACGGAACTCGCGTCCGTACACGTTCCATTGCGCGTATAGATCGCTGAACGACGAGCGCCGCGACCACACCGCGAGCACCCGGCCATCGCCGGCGATCGCGACCTTGGCCTCGGTGTGAGCCAGCGCCGCCGAACCGTCCGGATCACGGCCCAACAGCACCAACGGCCCGACCTTGCTGCCGGCGGCGTCGAAACGCTGCAAGCGAGTGGAGGTGATGCGGGTGGCGACAGTGATGCCGCTCCAGCCGAGCACATGCTGGCCAGCCGAGTTGGCCGCCAGATTGGTGGTTTCGCTGACCGCCTCGCCGTTGATGGCGCGCTCGGTCGGATCGTCGATCGATCCTTGCAAGGCGCCGTCGCGGTTGTAGCGGATCAGCCGGTGTTCGGTGCGGCCATTGATGTAGCGCATCAGGCTGACAGTGAACGTGCCGGCGCCGTCGATCGCCACGGCCCAGGAATGGACGTTGGTCGGGTTGGTGCCGCTGGCGATCAAGAACTCGTTGGTACGCGCGCTGCCGTCTCGGTTGAATATCCGCGCATAAGTAGAGTTGATGGTATCGCTGCCGGGCTGCGGGGCGTAGGTGTTGTAGACCACCACGAACATCCCGGTCTCGTTCATCGCCACCTGCAGGGTCTGGCCGCGAGTGCTGACCTGGAAGCGCGGAACGATCGGCGTGCCGTTGCGGTTGAATACCGTCGCGAACACGCCCTGGCTGGTGGCATTGGCGGTGACGTAGTTGCCGAGCCGGTCGCTGGCGATGTCGTTCCAATCCGCCTGCATCGAATGCGACGACAGCAGCTGGCCGCTGCGGTCGTAGCGTTTGACCGTTCCAGCCTGCAGGTCGGAACGGCCGACCAGGGTCAACAGGCTGCCGTCGCCGCCAGCGGCATAACGCGTCGGTTCGGTGCCCGAATCCAATCCCTGCAACACATAGGGGACGCTCAACGCCGCCGCCGACGCTGCGCCGCTGGTCAACACCAGGGCCGCGGCCAGCACGGCCAGCCATCTGCTGCGTGCACCACGAGTTTCCATTCGCATACTTGCTCCTTGGGTAAAGAAATACGCGCGTCGCACGCGCGCCGGCCCCATCTGGGCCGAGGTGGATTATCACCGATTTTCATGTCTGTTCTTGCGACCGCGCCTCGCCGCTCAGGCCGGTTCAAGCCGGCCAGGCCGCTGCGAAAAAGCGGCCGAAGCCCGCTTTGTATTCACCGCGACAAGCGCCGCGGAAGATCAGTAGTCCACTCTTACGCTGACGTTCGAATAGCTGGTGTATCCGTACAAGCCGATGTAGAACGTCCCCGCCGGCGGATTGTTGACCAGCGCGCCTTCGTTGCTGCCGTTGATCGCCGGGCTGATGTCGTAACGCGCCGGAGTCGGTTGGGCGCCATGCTTGATCAGCATGTCGGCATCGCCCGCGCCGCTCATGGTGACGTTGAAGTTGCTGGTTCCCAACGGCACGGTGAATTTCAGGTACTGCAGCGTTCCGGCCGCGCCGCTCAATCCGTTGATCGCCACGCCCGAGGTCAGCGCCTGCGCCGCCGGCTGATTATCCAGCACGTAATTGCGCGCCCACAGACTGGTCTGGCTGCCGTTGTACTGCTGCCACATCACGGTGAACTCGCCCGCGTGGTTCATCGCTACCGTGTGGCTCAGGTAGAACGGATTCGCGACAGGCGCGTCGTCGATCCGGAAGGCCGCGCCAAGCGCTGTGCCGTCCTTTGCGTACTGGCGGCCGTACAGGCCCCAGGGCGCGCTCGGATTGGAGGCGGCCGTGCGCGCGGCCCAGGTGACGACGAAACTGCCGTCCTCGGCTACGCCCACCGCGGGCAGGAACGGCTCGGTGGCCGAGGCATCGACCAGCACGTTGCCGCCCAGCAACTGGCCGCCGGAGGAGTAGCGCTGGAACGCGATGCCCTGGGTGTTGGTGTCGCGCGCATAGTTCATCCACGCGATGACCTGATCGCCGGATTGATTACCCGCCATGACCGCGTAATTGACGGTATTCGGCGGACTGGTGATGTAGCTCAAGGGCGCGATCACGTTGCCGTTGCTGTCGAAGCGGGTAGCGGCCAGACGCACGTACCAGAAATCGGGCGTGACGTGCAGCGACAGGTGGCTGAAGCGGCCGCTGGCGTCGATCGAGGAGCCCAGATGGGTGACCCAATCGCCGCCCTGGGCGACGAACTCGGGGCCGCGCGCGCTGCCGTTGCGGTTGAACACGCGGTAGCGGCGCGTGAAGCTGTTGGACGGGGTCTTGACCGTCCAGCTGACGGTGAATACGCCGTCGCTGTTCATCGACACGTAGGGCTGACTGAAATCGGTCATCGTGCCCTGGTCGATGCGAAAACGCGGAGTGATCACCGTGCCGTTGCGATCATAGACCGTCGCATAGATGCCGCCCTGCCCGACCATTTCCTCGGCCACGACATAATTGCCGAGGCGATCGGTCCCCACATCGGCCCATTGCACGCCGCTCAGCGCCTGCGCCGCTGGCCACAGCGCCGAGCCTGCCGGCGCATAGCGATTGATGTAAGAACTCGCCAGCAATACCGACTCGCCGCCGGCGCCGGTCACCGCGTGCAGATCGGACGAACTGGCCCCGTTGGGAATCCCGCCGGGTTGATACGGCGCCCCCAGCGCCCCGGCCTGGGCCGCCGACATGATGCCGGTCAGCGCGACCATCAAACCCATCGACAACCAACGCGTAGTGCTTGCTTTCCCCAAACGCATACAACCTCCTTGTGATGATGCTTCGCCGTCCGAGCGACGCCGACTCATAAGCGCGTCGTCGCGGCGGGCGAATGATCTCACAAGCCGGTGTCGGATCGCGCGACTGGGCCGTCGCGCAAAAACCCCGTGGATTCCATGCGTTTTTCCGGTGCCCCGCGGGCCAGAAAACCAGGGCGGCAGGACCGCCCTGGCCGATCGGTATCTACTCGATCTCAGTTGAACTGGTGGTTGTACTCCAACCAGAACTGACGCCCGTAAGGATCGTAATTGCCGACCGGATAGAACGGCCAGCCGCCGTTGTTGCGGTCCTGCGGCGGATTGGAGTCGCGCAGGTTGTTGACGATCAACGACAACGTGGACTTGTCGCTGAAGTTGTACGACACGCTGCCGTTGTAACGCGTGTACGGACCGTAGCGGCCGCTGCCGTCGCTCTTGGGCAGGCTGCCGTAGCGCAGCGCGGTGAGGTTGCTGCTCCACGGGCCGATCGTCCAGGTCACGCCGGTGTTGATCTTGCTGCGCCAGTCGCCGGCTTCCAGCGGGTCCAGGGTGTTGCGCAGGTCGATCTTCGGATCGTCGGCGAATTGCTGGTAGTCGTGCTTGATCACCAGGGTGTAGGCCACGCGCGCGGCGAAGTCGCCGAAGCGGCCCGCGCTCCAGCGCAGATTGCTCTTCAGGTCGATGCCGTCGGTGCGCTCGGAGGCGGCGTTGATGGCGTTGACCAGCACGCGACGCACCTGATCGGGCTGCACCGGCGCGTCGGACGGGTTACGGATCACCCGGCTCAACACTTCGCGGCAATTGGGCGAGTTGATATCGCGCGGCTCGCCGCCGAGGGTCCGGCCGAGGCGGCAGTCCCCCTCTTCGCGCAGGATGCGAGCGCTGTCGAGGTTGGTGAGTTCGTCCTCCAGACGGATGCTGTAGTAATCCAGCGACAGATCGAAATGCTCCGACGGCGACCACACCACGCCCAGGCCGTAGGACTTGCCGTTCTCCGGTTTCAGTTCCGGGTTGCCGCTGCTGGTGTAGTCGATCGCAAGGCCGGTGAAGTCGCAATTGTCGTAAGGCTGGCCGGCCGTGCGGCAACGCCAGTAATCGGTCATGCCCGGGTTATAGCCGCGGGTTTCGGCGGCGAAGATGTAGTTCATGTCTGGCGCGCGGAAGCTGGTGGCGGCGGTGGCGCGAACCAGCAAGGTATCGGTCGGGCGGAATTCCAGCCCCGCGTTCCAGGTCGCCTTGCCCGACTTGCGCCCGGCGAAGCGGAATTCGTCGTAACGCGCCGCCGCCGATGCGGTCAGCGTGCTGAAGATCGGCACGTTGATCTCCGCGCCGATGGCGTAGCGATCGCGATCGCCGCTGGCGCGCGAGCCGGCGCTGGTGTTCCAGAACGTGCCGTCGCCCAAATGCGGATCGGGCCGGTTGCTGTAGCCCTGGGTGCCGGCTTCGAGCACGCCGGCGAAGCCCACCGTGCCGGCCGGCAGATCGAACAGGTTGCCGTTGACGCTGAAGCTCAGGTTCTGGATCCAGGCGGCGTTGACGCCTTCGTAGAAACCGGTCAGGCGCTGGTAGTCGGCCGGGCTCAGCGGCTGGTACAGGCGCGCCGGATCGGGGTTGTAGATGCCGATGCCGGCCGCGGTGGTTCCAAGGCGCGGGCCCAGATAGAACTCGTTGATGCCGGCCAGGAACTGCCGGCGCTTGGTGCGGTTCTCGTTGCGGCCGTGGTTGTAGGCCAGCTCGTAATTCCAGTCGCTGTCGCCGAGCGCGCCGCGCGCGCCGAGCGAGAATGCCCACGAGCGCTCCAGGAATCGGTTGTTGTTGGCATGCGCCGAGCCGATTTCTTCCGGCGCGATGCGGCGATACCAGATCTCGTTGAGGCCGCTGGCCTGATTGAGGAAGTAGTTGTTGTCCGAAGTCCAGCTGGGCGCGCGGGTGTTGTTCTCGATGCTGGTCGTGCCCAGTTGCACGTCGGCGAACAACTCGGTGCGATCGCTCAGATGCCAGGTCAGCAGGCCGTAGGCGTCGGCGCTCTTCTTCTGCGTCTGCAGCGTCCAGAACGCCGGCGAGGCTTCGTTGCTGCCGCAGTACCAGCCCTGGCGCGGGTTGTTGGCGCGGAAGACGGAGCCGTGATACAGGCCGGACAACCCGCCGCAGGCCGCGCCCGGATCGATATAGCCATTGGTGCGCGCATTGCGGCGGAAGCCGACCTGGGTCGCCAGCAGCGCGTCGCCGCTCGGGTTGTCCAGCAGCGAATCCATGAAGTCGCGCTGGTCGCCCCAGATCGCCTGGCGGTGCGAAAGCTCGACGCCGTAAACCGCGTCGAAGCGATCGTTGGAATAACCGCTGACCAGCTGCAGTCGCTGATTCTGCCCGCCGCCGTGCTCGGTGCCGCCCACGCGCAGGTTGAGCTGGGTGCCGTCGAACTTCTTCTTGAGAATGAAATTGACCACGCCGGCGACCGCGTCGGAGCCGTACACCGCCGAGGCGCCGCCGCCGAGCACTTCGATGCGTTCGATCAAAGCACTGGGAATATTCGCCAGATTGACGACGTTGACCGAGCCTTCATAGGCGATCGGATAGTCGGCCTGACGCCGGCCGTTGATCAGCACCAGGGTGTGATTGGGGCCCAGGCCGCGCAAGTTGATGACGTTGGCCGCCGGAGTGAAGGTGTTGCCGTAGTCCTCGCCCTGCACCACGCCGGTGTTCTGGCTCAACGCGGCGAGCGCGTCGAAGGCGCTGCGAAAGCCCTGCTTGTCGATCTCTTCGCCGCTGATCACGGTGACCGGCGACGGCCCTTCCAGGCTGGCGCGCGGAATGCGCGAGCCGGTGACCACGACCTGGTCGATCAGGGTCGCGGGTTTGTCGCCCGGCGCGGGTTCGGCGTCGGCGGCCAGGGCCTGCGCGGACGCGGCCAGCGCCGACAGGCTCAGCGCGAGTACGACGGACAACGGACGGCGTCGCAGCCGTATGACAGCTTGCATGGAAGATCCTTGACGGTGGGGGCGCCGTGCCCGCTGCGCGCATTCCCCGGCAGGCGCGGCACGGCTTTCATGCCATCTTTGTTGTTGCGGCGCACAACCAGAAATGAAGGCGGCGCATCTGCTTATGGCGACCGGGAATTTGCGTCGCGTCGCAAGAGTCTACGGCCTGCGCCGCAGTAGGCCTGTGCGCATCTGCACGCATTGGCGGTGGTGGCGCAGCGCCGGCGGCGACGCGCGAACGGACAAAATAGGTAAAGCCGCACGCAAGCGATGACACCGTTCTCGCGTTATTGGCGTGACCGCTTCCACGCATGGCCCGATACCTGTGACGCGCATTGTGCAGACGGCGCGAAGACGCACGCGCGAACAGTGACGCGGTTCATCCGCGGCCGCGAGGATCTGTGACGCAACCTGGGCTTTAGCGCTTGCCCGGCCGCATAAGCTCGCGCTCCTCCTGCCCGCCTACCCGCCAGCTCACCAAGGAGTGCGCCATGACCCGCTCCCTCTCCGCTTCCGAACAGGCCGCCTTGCGCCAGCATCTGCTGCAGCGCTACGGCGCGCTCGGTCGCGGCACGCCGTCCAAGGCCGCGCGCGCCAAGCTCGACGGCGCCAGCGGCGCCGCTCCGCTCGCCTCGCCCGATATGCATGCCGCGCCGGTGATGGCCTTGCCGAAAGACCTGCCGCGCCCGCCGTTCTGGATCCGCGTGCTCGGCAATCTGAGCTACGGCGCCACCGCGCAGTCGATCGCCGAATTCAACGCGCTCGGCACCACCGACGCGCAGCGCCTGGCCAATTACGTCGATTGGCAGCTCGACTGGACCAACATCGACGACAGCGCGGTGGACACCCGCCTGAGCAACGCCGGCTACACCACGCTGGGCAAATCGCTGACCCAGTTGTGGACCGATCACGTCAAGCCCAATCCCGCGTATGAAATCCGCATGCGCCCGGCCTGGGAAGCGCAGCGCGCGGCGCTGGTGCGCGCGGTCCACTCCAAGCGCCAGCTGCGCGAGGTGATGGTCAACTTCTGGCACGACCACTTCAACGTCATGGCCAGCGACTACGACGCCGGCCCGGTGTTCGTGCATTACCAGCGCGACGTGCTGCGGCCGCAGGCGTTCGGCAATTTCCGCGCGATGCTCGAACAGGTCGCCAAGAGCACCTCGATGCTCTACTTCCTCGACAACGCCGACAACACCCGCGCCGGCCCGAACGAAAACTTCGCCCGCGAACTGCTGGAACTGCACACCCTGGGCGCCGAGCACTATCTGGGCTTCATGGACCCGTTCCAGGTTCCGCCCGATGCCGAGGATCCGAATTATCCCGCCGGCTACACCGACATCGACGTGTACGAGACCGCGTCGGCCTTCACCGGCTGGTCAGTGAAGAACGGCCACTGGGAATACCCGACCGAGAACGACGGCAGCTTCGTCTATCGCCAGGCCTGGCACGACGCGGGCCCGAAGTTCCTGCTCGGCCGCATGCTGTATCCGGAACAGCCGGCGCTCAAGGACGGTCGCGACGTACTCGACCGCTTGGCCAGCCATCCGGGCGTGGCGCGTTTCATCTGCAAGAAGATCATCCGCCGCTTCGTCAGCGACACGCCCGATCCGGCGCTGGTGACCAGCGCCGCGCAGATATTCCGGCAGAACTGGCAGGCGCCGGACCAGATCGCCAAGGTCCTGCGCCACGTTCTCAACTCCAGCGTTTTCATGCAGACCTGGGGCGCGAAAGCGCGGCGTCCGTTCGAAGCGGTGGCCGCGGCGATGCGCACGGTCGGCAGCGACTGGACCATCGCCGTCGGCAATCAGAAGAGCGATGAATTCAACTGGCTGATGGGCTTCACCGGTCACCAGCCCTACGATTGGCCGGCGCCGAACGGTTATCCGGACGTGCGCGAGGCGTGGTCGGGTTCCAGCAGTTACGCGATGACCTGGCGCATCCTCAACTGGGTCACCGAAACCAGCGAGAGCGGCGTGCCGCTGATGCCGATCCTGGCGACGACGCGAAGCAAAGTGCCGTCGTGGACGGCGACCAAGCTGGTCGACTTCTGGTGTCAACGCATCCTGGGCTATCTGCCGACCGCGGCGCGGCGGCAGACGCTGATCGCGTTCATGGCCCAGAACGGCGATCCGGCCACCTATGTCATCACCGACACCAATGCCTGGGCCGGCAGCGATCTCAGACGGCATTACAACCAGGAGCGGCTGCGCAGCATGGTGTCACTGATCCTGATGTCGCCCGAATTCCTCAGCCGCTAAGCCAGGACGCCGACATGACCACACGACGCGATTTCCTCAAAGGCACCTGCGCCACCGCCGCCATCGGCGCGGTGGGCGGCCCGTCCCTGTTGTTCTCCAACTCCGCCTACGCCGCGGCCAACGGCCACGACACCGTCGTGCATCTGTTCCTGCGCGGCGGCCTGGACGGTTTGAACCTGGTGGTGCCGATCGACGGCGCCGACCGCGGATTCTACGAACAGGCCCGGCCCAATCTGGCCATCGCCGCGACCGGCACTTACGGCGCCTTGCCGCTGACGCTGGCCAGCGGCGCCGGCACCGGTTTCGGCCTGCATCCCTCGGCAAGCGGACTGCGCGATCTTTGGAACGCCGGCCACCTGGGCATCGTGCATGCCTGCGGCCTGCTGACCAGCGTGACCCGCAGCCACTTCGATGCGCAGCTTTACATCGACCTGGGCACGCCGGGCCAGCAAGGCATCGGCAGCGGCTGGTTGGCGCGGGCGATGAACGCGCAACCCAATCTCAGCGGCACGGAAAAAATTCCCGCGCTCGGCGTGGCTTCGCGTCAACCGGCCGGATTGCTGGGATCGGTGCAGGCGCTGACCATGGGCAGCCCGTCCGACTTCGCCCTCAACGCCGGCGCGTGGTCGTGGCAGAAGATTCGTCCGGATTCGCCGGCCGGGTTCAAGGGCCTCAACGAAACCCTGGCGAGTCTGTGGGGCGGCAGCACGCCGCTGGAACTGGGCGGCCAGCGCGCCGACAGCGCTCTGAAAGTGGTCGCGCAACAAACCTACGCCGCGTTGCCGGCCGGTTGGCCGACCAGCGGCTTCGCCCAGCAGTTGTGGACGATCGCGCAATCGATCCAGTTCAACCTCGGCCTGCACTACGCCACGCTCGACCTGGGCGGTTGGGACACGCACGACGGCCAGGGCACCGCGGGCAGCGGCTATCACTACTACCAGAACAAGATCGCCGAACTCTCGCAGGCCTTGTCGGCGTTCTACGCCGCGCTCGACGCCAGCGGCCACGCCTCGCGCGTGACCGTGGTCGTGCAGTCCGAATTCGGCCGGCGCGTGCGCGCCAACGCCAACGGCGGCACCGACCACGGCTACGGCAATCCGGTGCTGGTGCTGGGCGGCCCGGTCAACGGCCGGCGCTTCTACGGTTCGTGGTCGGGCCTGGACCCGGAAATCCTCTCGCCGCATTTCGGCGACGTGCCGGTGACCACCGATCACCGCCGGGTGCTGTCGGAGATTCTGTTCAAGCGCATGGGCCACACCAACCTCGCGCCGGTGTTCCCCGGCTACAGCGGCTACGCGCCGCTGGGCCTGGTGCGCGACTTCGGCACCCTGGCCAAACCGGCGCCGGGCCTGCAGCAGCGCCTGCGCGCGACGAGCGCACCCGCGCAGTCGGCCGAAGAACCGGACCTGCTGGATCGCCTGATGCAATACGCAAAAGAACTGATCGAATAAACCAGCCCCCGCTCGCCTCGAATCCCCCCAAGCCATTCCCCCCTTTGAAAAAGGGGGGCCAGGGGGGATTCGCTCTTAGCTCCAATTAACCTCAATTCCCCCCGCAAACCGCCGACTTAACCCCATCGCTGGGATTATCGATCCGCAGAAAATCCAGAATATGCGGCGTCGCCCCGTCGATCTGCCGCATCGGCGCCCCGCTCAGATCGCCCGAGCAATACGGCGTGCGCGACGGATTCCCGTAGCGATTGTTCAACACCAGCAACGCATCGCGCTCATCCGGGCTCTGCCCGCCGTGGCCGCTGTTCAAGCCGCCGTGATCGGAGGCGACCACGATCAGCCACTCTTCGTTGAGATAATTCGGCCGCCGCGTCAGCGCGTCGAGCACCTGCTTGATCTGCGCATCCTCGGCCAACAACTTCTGCTGGTAAGTCGCATTGCCCGGCGCATAGCAGCACACGTGGATATCGACGTTGTGCAGGTAATAGAAGATCGCCGTCGGCGCATAGGTCTGATCCAGCCACTGGATCACCGTGTCGGTCGCCTGCTGCGAATTCTTGGCGGCGTTGGCGACCGCCTGATCCACCGTCGCCGGCCGCAGATTGGCGGTCAGGTTGGCCCAGTCGGCGACCACCGCGGTGGTCGCGGTCGGATAAGCCTGCTTGATCAGATCGAACACATGCGGCTTCTTCAGCGGCAGCGTGATGTCGTTCGAGGTCACCCCGTGCTGGTCCGCCCAGAACCCGGTGAACACGCTGCCCCAACCCGGGCCGCTGAAGGTGGCCTGCGTGCCGCCGGCCTGCACGTTGGTGTGGTATGCGCCGCCGTACATCAGCGCCGACAACGTCGGCGGCTTGGCGCAGTCGTTGCATAACAGACTGTCGCCGCGCAGGCCGTCGATGCCGATCAGCAGCACGTGCCGGTCGCCGGGAATCGGGTTGGGCGTACCGGCGATCACGCGCCGGCTGTAGTGATCGTAGGGATTGCCCGGATAGTCGGTCTTCAAGCCGCCGACATCGCTCGCGCGCTTATCGCTTAGATCGCAGCTCGACGCATTCTTGTTGTAGTCGAACGAACGGCACCACGCCGCGCGCGGCGAGGTCGTGCAGGCCTCGGCGCAGGCCTGCGGCGTCGCCGCGGTGAGTTGCTCGCGGTTGTAGCCGGAGATCGCCGCGTTCGCGGTGTGCTCGAACGCGGCCAGGGCATCGACCTTGAGGCTGTAGTGATCGTAGGGATTGTTCGGGTAGTCGGTCTTCAGCGGCACCTGCGCGGCGCGCTTGTCGCTCAGGTCGCATTGGTTGCTGGTCTTGTTGTAGTCGAACGACACGCACCACGATGCATGCGACGCATCCAGACAAGTGGCGGCGCATTGATCGGCGCCGACGTTGTCGAGGTGCTGGACGTTGTAACCGGGAATGGCCGCGTTGGCGGTGACGGTGAAGCGGTCCAGCGATTGCGCGCAAGCGGCGCCGGACAAGGCGAGCGCGAGCAATGCGAACACGGATGACTGCAGCTTCATGAGTGGCCTCGTGACGTGAAGGACGAAGTGCGGCGATCGGCGTGGAACGCTGCGATCCTACCCGACATTTCCGGCCCGATCTGTCCGCCTGCGCACTTCAACAACAAGCGATGACAACTTTCCCGCACTCAGGTTAGACAAACACTAATCATGCATTGATATCGCCGAACCACGGGCGAAGCCGTCGTCGTCGGCGCCGAATATCACTGTGGTTTCAGCGCCCATCATGAGCATGACAAGTGCACATGAAATGCACCCACACACGCCGCGCAGAAACCGAAACCACCAGCCCGTCGCGATGCCGATCTGTACGAGGATGCCGTTGCGTCCGCGAACCATCCGCGCGCACTTCATCATCGACACCATCGCCGAACTGCCCGATATGCTGTTGCGTATCCGGCAGCGACTGCCGCGCGGCGAACGCGACGCGCGACTACCGCCGATCGCGCGCGCTCAGCGCCGCCGCACCAGTTCGATCAAGGTCTTGATGAGCGGCGAACCCAGGTGTTTGTTGAGCACCACCAGACTGCTGTCGGCGCGCAGATCGGCGCCGACGATCGGTTTGGCGAGGATGCGCTCGTGCGGCGTGTGTTCGTCCTCGGCCACCACCGACACGCCCAGCCCTTGCGCCACCGCTTCGCGCACCGATTCGCGGCTGCCCAGTTCGTAGGCGATGCGCGGCTCGATGCCGGCCTTCGTCAACGCCGCCAGGAACATCTTGCGGGTCAGCGAGCCGGGTTCGCGGATCACCAGTTCTTCGCCGCCGAAATCGGCGATCGACAAGGTCGGCTTGTCGGCCAGGCGATGGCCGGCCGGCACGATCGCCATCAACTCGTAATTGTAGAAATGAAACGCCTGCTGGCCCGGCTTGCCTTCGGTCTGGACGAAGAAGCCGACATCGACCGCTTCGCTGTCGATCATGCTCTGCGCGCGGTCGGAAGCGACGAAGCTGACGTTGACGCGGATGTTCGGGCACAGGATGCGGAACTCGCGGATCAGGTTCGAGGTGCGCACCGGATTCACCGCGACCACGTTGAGTTCGCCGGTCTGCGCGGTGCTGTGCGAGAGCAGGATGAACTCGGCTTCGCGCACCTGATCGAGCACCGCGCGCAGCGGCGCCAGCAGGGCGATGCCGATGTCGGTCAGGCGGTTGTTCTCGCGCTGGCGCTGGAACAGCTTGGTGCCGTAGGCCTCTTCGATGCCGGCGATCTGGCTGACGATGGTCGGCTGCGATACGCCGAGCGAATCGGCCGCGGCCTTGAAGCTGCGATGCTGGGCCAGGGCGCAGAAGGCGCGGATCTGGGGCAGAGACAACGGCGATTTCACCTTCGGCGTCTCCCGGAGTGGGCGGTGTTCGACATCGATGCGACGCGCCGGCGCAGAGTGGCCGGCACTGCGATTGTAGCGAGCCGGGCGCCCGCTCAGGCCGGCGTGCCGACGCCGAACTTGTCCGCGAACACGCCCGCCACCCAATCCACGAACACCCGCACCCGCGGCGACAACTGCCGGTGCTGCGGATACAGCACCGACACCGGCACGCCCGGGCTGGCGTAATCGCGCAGCACCTCGACCAGCCGGCCTTCGCGGATGTGCTGCTCCACGCCGTGCAGCGGCAACTGGATCAGGCCGCAGCCGCGCAGGGCCGCGGCGACATAGCAGGCGGCGTCGTTGACCGATATCCACGAGTTGAGCTGGTATTCGCGCAACCGCCCCTCGACCGTGAGTTCGAACGGATAACGCAGGTCGCGATTGCTGGCGAAGAAGCCGACCGCCTGATGCGCCGACAACTCGTCGGGATGGCGCGGCGTGCCGAAGTACTGCAGATACTCGGGGCTGGCGCAGACCACTTCCGGCATCATCGCCAACCGCTTGGCCACCAGCGACGAATCGCGCGGCACGCCCGAGCGCACCACGCAGTCGATGCCTTCGCGCACCAGATCGACCAGGCGGTCGCCGCTGCTGATTTCCAGGTCGATCTGCGGATAGCGTCCGCGGAATTCGTTGATGCGCGGCAGGATGATGCCGGTGGCGTGGGTGCCGTGCAGATCCAGGCGCAAGGTGCCGCGCGGATTGCTGGCGACCGCGCTCAAGGCCGATTCGGCGTCGTCGAGTTCGGCCAGCACGTGCACGCAGCGCTCGTAATAGGCCTGCCCGTCCAGGGTCGGCCGCACTTGCCGGGTGGTGCGGTCGAGCAGGCGCACGCCCAGGCGCGCTTCCAGTTCCTTGATGGCATGGGTGGCGGTGGCCTTGGGCACGTCCAGCACGGCGGCGGCGCGGGTGAAGCTGCCCAGCTCGACGATGCGGGTGAACAGGCGCAGGGCCTCGAAACGGTCCATGGCGGGCTCCGGGGGCTCGATTGTTGGCGATTATTGAATTGTATTGCCAATCCAGGCTGGTTTATCCAGCCCTGACCAACGCGCAGACTGGCCCCACAGCGAAACCGGAGGCCACCCGCCTCCCTCGCCTGCCCTCAAACCACCCACCCGCTCGGAGTCCGCCATGACCGCTCAGACCTCCCCGGCTTCCAAGACCGCCCTCGTCACCGGCGCCTCGCGCGGCATCGGCCGCGCCATCGCCCTGCGCCTGATCGCCGACGGCTACGCCGTGGTCGTCAACTACGCCGGCAACACCGCCGCGGCCGATGCGCTGGTCACCGAAATCCACACTGCCGGCGGCCGCGCCGCGGCGATCCAGGGCGATGTCGCCGACGCCGACGCCATGCAGCGCGTCTTCGCCTTCGCGAAAGAAACCTTCGGCCGCCTCGACGTGGTCGTCAACAGCGCCGGCGTGATGCCGTACGTGCCGATCCAGGGCGGCGATCTGGCCGAGTTCGATCGCGTGATCTCCACCAACCTGCGCGGCAGTTTCATCGTCCTGGGCCAGGCCGCGCAGCATCTGGGCGAAGGCGGCCGGATCATCGCGGTATCCACCAGCGTGATCGGCAAGGCCTTCCCGAACTACGGCCCATACATCGCCTCCAAGGCCGGGGTCGAAGGCCTGGTGCACGTGCTCGCCAACGAACTGCGCGGCCGCGGCATCACCGTCAACGCGGTCGCTCCGGGTCCGGTCGCGACCGAGTTGTTCCTCAACGGCAAGACCGAGGAGCAGATCGCGCACTTCAGTTCACTGGCGCCGCTGGAACGTTTGGGCACGCCGGATGAAATCGCTTCGGCGGTGTCCTTCCTTGCCGGTCCCGACGGCAGCTGGGTGAACTCGCAGGTGCTGCGCGTGAATGGCGGCTACGTGTTCTGAGGCTCGCCGGTTTTGTGGGAGGGCCTTCAGGCCCGACGCTTTCTTCTGCGATCGCGGCGAACTGAGCCAAAGGCGTCGGGCCTGAAGGCCCTCCCACAGTTGCATCGCTGTTTCTTGTTGTGGCGCTGTTTCCGAGGTTTTCTTTCTACCCGAGTCAATAGCGGCCATGTGGTCTGAAATAGGCCGCTGTTGTGGGAGGGCCTTCAGGCCCGACGCTTTCTTCTCCGATCGCGGCGAACTGAGCCAAAGACGTCGGGCCTGAAGGCCCTCCCACAGTTGCATCGCTGTTATCGCAGTTCTCCTTTCCCTTCCATTCCTGGGCGCCGTCGCGGCGCTCGCCAGCGGAGCTTTGCCATGAATCAGCAGATCATTCTCATCACCGGTGCCTCCAGCGGTTTCGGCGCCCTCGCCGCGCGTGCCCTCGCCCATGCCGGCCACACCGTCTACGCCAGCATGCGCGAAACCGCCGGCCGCAACGCGGCGCAGGTCGCCGCGGCCGCCGACTATGCGAGCGAGCACGGCGTGGACTTGCGCACGCTCGAACTCGATGTCGCCTCGCAACCGTCGGCCGATGCCGCGATCGCGCGAATCGTCGAACAGCACGGCCGTCTCGATGTGCTTGTGCACAACGCCGGCCACATGGCCTTCGGCCCGGCCGAAGCGTTCACGCCCGAACAGTTCGCGCAGCTCTTCGACAGCAACGTGCTCGGCGCGCAGCGCGTCAACCGCGCCGCGCTGCCGCAGTTGCGCAAGCAGCGCCGCGGCTTGCTGTTGTGGGTGTCGAGCAGCAGCGTGCGCGGCGGCACGCCGCCGTATCTGGCGCCGTACTTCGCCGCCAAGGCGGCGATGGATTCGCTCGCGATCAGCTACGCCGCCGAGCTTGCGCGCTGGGGCATCGAAACCTCGATCCTGGTCCCGGGCGCCTTCACGTCCGGCACCAACCACTTCGCCCATGCCGGCGCCCCGGCCGATCAAGCGCGCCTGGCCGAGTACGACGCCGCGCCGACCGCCGGCTTCGGTGAGGAAATCCTGCACAAGCTCGCCAGCACCGTGCCCGAGGACGCCGATGTTGCGAGCGTGGCCGAAGCGATCGTGGAGATCGTCGCCCGCCCTTACGGCCGGCGTCCGTTCCGCGTACATGTCGATCCGGCCAGCGACGGCGCCGAAGTCGTCAACGCCGTCGGCGACCGCATCCGCGCCGAGTTCCTGCGCCGCGTCGGCCTGGGCGACCTGCTCGCTCCGCGCATCGACGCCGGCCACTGAGGAGACCGCTCATGACTCGCGAATGGATACCCGCGCATCTGAAAGTCACTGTCGGCGAATCGGCGGTCGCCTCCTGTGCCGCCAGCCTCAGCGCGTTGCTGCTTGAAGTCCCGGTGTGGGCGATGTTCGTCGGCTGGATCGCGTTCTTCAGTCGCGGCGGGCAACTGCGCCAAGGACTGATCAGTCTGGTGTGCGTGCTGGCCGGACTGGTGTTCGGCATGGCCGCGGCGGGCGCCTTGGCCGCGCTCGGCCCGCACCTGGGCGCGGCCACCGTCGGCGTGGTGGTGTTCGCGGTGGCGATGCTGGTGGTGTCGCTGCGGATGCTGCCGATGTTCAACAACCTGCTCGGGTTCTTCCTGGGGCTGGTGGCCTGGTTCGCCGCGCATCGACCGGCGTCGTTGGCGAATTTCGCCGAACTGGCGATCGCGGCCACGGTCGGCACGCTCGCCGGCTGGTTGGCCAGCCGCGTGCATCATCGCTGGACGCCGCCGGTCGCGGCTTCGGCCTGAGCCTGCGCGAACGCGCCGCGATGACGGCGCGTTCGCTTTTCTTCGCTATGTGCGCATCGCAAGGTCGGGGATATGAAATCGCATCGTTATCGTGTCACCGTGCAGGCGCTGGATTCGTCAGTGGATCGCGCATCGGTGGATTTCGAAGTCGATCATCGCGATGAGCTGTTCGCCATCGTGGACAAGGTTCGCCGGAGCAGCGGGTATGCCGACGATGAAGCCGCCGCGCTCGCCGTGGGGCTGAAGCTGCTCGGCGGGGTGATGCTGGATCATCGCAACGATCCGCTGTTCGCCGATGTGCAGCCGGCGTTGCGGGCGTTTATCGGGAATTTGAAGGCTCGTACGGCGGCGGTGGATTCGGGCTAGGTATCGTCGAGTGTTGTCCTGTCTTTCGAATCAGCGGCGACCGGTTGGTCGCCGCTGATTCGGTGCCTATCCCGGCTCGTTCGAAATCGCTGACGGGTCTGTGTCAGCGCCAAACGTCGCGACGTGATGTTCTACGTCGCGACGGATAAAGCGCGCAGTTTCAAGCGACAACGCCGGCTCAGTTAGTCACCACCACATTCGGAAACGCCTTGACTACGCAACGCTCGTAATCGCCGCGCTTGAACGCCGAATGCGGCGTCTGGTAGGTCACCAGCTTGCAGGCATAGCTGAAGCCATCCGGATTGGTCGGAACCCAGCTGAAGTCCTGCTCCCAGTAGATCGCCAGCGCGCCCGCGCCGCTGGCGTCGAACTGCTTCATGCCCTTGCAGCCCAGCACCTCGTTGCCCGGCACCGGCACCTGGAAGTACGCGGCCGAGCCGCGGTAGTAGTTGATGCGGTTCTGCGACTGCGGATGCTCGGCGCTGCCGCCGCATTCGATGCCGCCGTTGATGATCTGCGTGGTCACGCCGAAGCCCGCCACCAGACCATTGCTCTGATCGTGCGCGTTGGGCACCCAGGTGCCGTCGATCACGTGCAGCATCGATGGCTTGGGCGGCTGCGGATACGAGAAGAAGAATGTCGCGCTAGCCAGATTGAGCCAAGTGTCGGCGACCAGTTCGGGACGGTCCAGCAGCGTGCGCACATCGCCGTACATCGCATCGGAGAACGGGCCGTAGTTGTAGTTGTACGACAACTGCTTGGCGCCGCGGCCGAAGTAACTCTTGAACGTGCCGTCGGCGAACTTGCCGCACGGCCAGGTCTGGCCTTGCCAGGTGGCCGGGTTGCATTCGCCGTTGTAGCCGTTGCGCATGGTTTCGGTCCAGCCGATCTCGCGCACGTGCACCAGCGCCTGACGCCACTGCGGGATGGCGCTGCTGGCGTCGTGGCCGCCGGTTTCCTGCGCGAAGTGGGCGATCATCGTGGCCAAGGTCTTGCGGCAGATCGCATCGGACTGCGCCGGCGTGGCGTAGGTGCCGCACACCGCGGGAAACTTCGCGATCGCCTGCAGAAAGCCGCGATAGGTGTATTGCGGCGCGCGCATCGGGAACACGAACTCGAACTGGGCGTTGCTGAAAAGGGCTTCGACCCGGCGCACGTTGTCCGGGTTCGCCGTGCGTCCCGGCTGCACCGCTTCGACCGCGGTGTTGTCGAGGGTGCGGATCGAATCCTTCACCTTGCGCATCAGCGGAAAGTCGGTGAGCTGCGCTTCTTTCGCGTTCAAGGCGGCGCGGCTGATGCGGTATTCCGCCGCCAGCGGCGTGAACCTGTCCGCGGCGGCGACGGTGTCGTTGGCTTCGGCGGACGCGGCCAAGGGCGTGGCGAGAACGATCGCGGCGACCGCGAGCGTGAGGGTGGAAGCGGCAAGCCATCTGCGATGCGTCATGTCAGTCCTCGTGGTGTGGGGGTGAGCGATCCAGTCGTCGATGCGCAGCCCCGAACACCATGGCGAACTCCGGCGCAGCGCGACGCGCGAAGGCCGCGCGGCGCGGCCTTCGTCACTGTCGTTTCCGTGCGTCGGCGGATGTGAGGGCATGCCGCTTGGCTACGAGCATAGACAGGCGCGCCCGGCGCGTTTGCGGCCGATTGCGCAGTTACGCCACGGCGCGCGCTTCCGCCCCGGAGCGCCGGCGGCACGCGCGCGCGTCCTCATTCGCTTCTATGATGCGGCGGTCAAGATGAGCGACCGACATACCCGACGATGACTTCGACCGTGAAGCAAGGACGCACCGCAATCTGGCTGATCGTGCTGGCCGCCAGCGGCGCCGGCATGTACTACTGGGGCCGCCACACTGCCGCCGAAGCGCCGGCCGCGCCGAATGCGGCCGCCGTCGACACGGGCGCGCAAATCGCCGCCCAGCGAGTGGACGGTGGCGCCGCGCCGGGATCGGCCGCATCGATCCCCCGCTACACCGCCGGCGCGGCCCGCCCGCTGCCGTCGGTGGACACGCCGCTGCGGCTGATCCTGCCGGAGCTGCAGCGCCGCGCCGCCAACGAACCGGCGGCGGCTTGCCGGCTGGCGGCGGAGATGGAGTATTGCGACAGCCTGCGCCAGCGCCTGGCCGGCGCGGAAAGCGGCGTGGACAATTTCGAACGCCAGCTCGAACGCATGCCGCAGGACACGCCGCAGCAGCGCGAGCAGCGCAAGCGCATGGCCGACAGCTACCAGAGCATGACCGACAAGCTGCTGACCCAGTCCGAACACTGCGCCGACGTTCCCAGCATCAGCGCCGAACAACGCGCCGGCTATTGGCGCCGCGCCGCGCTCGCCGGACATCCGGCGGCGATGCGCCATTACGCCAGCGGCAACGCCTTCCGCCAGCAGCAGTTGCTCGACTCCCTGCCGGCGCTGGCGACCTATCGCGGCGAAGCCGAATCCATCGCCCGCACCGCCGCCATGCGCGGCGACGCGCGCATGCTGGCGTCGCTGGCCTATGCGTACTCGCCACGTCGCGACAGCATGCGGCGCAATTTTCTCGGTCAGGCGGTCAAGTCCGATCCGGTGGAATCGCTGAGCCTGTTCCTGCAATTGCTCGATTCGCTGCCGCCGGCTCAACCCGACGCGGCGCCGGCCGGACCGCGGACCGGGTTCGGGCGATCGCAACGCGAAATGGTCGAAGCGCAGATCCGCGCGTTGACCCGCGACCTGCCGCCGGATCAGGCCAATCAAGCGCGCGAACGCGCCAGCGAGCGGGCGCAGAGTTGGAGCCGCGCCGGCGTGCCGCGCGCGCCCACGGCCTCCGGCGAATCCGGCGCTTCGGATATGACACCGTTTCTGCTGCAAGGCTTCGTGCCGGATATTCAGCGGCAGGAATGCGATCCGACGTGATGCGGTGGTCGGCGACCGGTTGGCTTAAGGCTTACACGCCACCGCCGGATCGGCATGGCCGGCATCGGCCGCCCAAAGACACACCACGCGATCCAGCGCCACGCCGGTGCGGGAATTGCTGAAGAACACGATGCCGTCGCGCTGCTGCGGCCGCAGCAGGAATTTCGCCCGGAACCCGGCCTGATTGCGGCCGTCGTGGCCGACCGCCACGCTGCCGTCGGCGAGGCGCTCGATGAAATGGCCCAGGCCGTACATCGCTTCGTTCGGGGCGCGCGCGGTGCTCAGTTCGGCGGGACGATGCATCTGCCGCAGATTCTCCGGCGACAACCAAGCCGCGGCGCCGTTGTCACTGGGCACCATGTCGGCCGCCATCCACTTGGCGAAATCCTCGACCGACGTGGTGAGGGTCGAGGGCGCTTGTTCGATGTAGTAACGCATCGGAATCGGCTCGCCGTTTTCGCCGTGTCCCTGCGCCGCGCCGGCCAGGACGCGCGGCGACATCGCGACGCTGGAATGGCGCATGCGAAGCGGACGGAACACGAGTTCGTTCGCCAGATCGGAATACTTGCGCCCGGTGCCGCGCTCGATGGCCAGTTGCATCAAGGTGTAGCCGCCGCCGGAATACTGGAAGCGGCTACCAGCCGGCGTGAACAATTCGACCGCGCCGCGTCCGTTGGTCCTGCCCGCCAGCGATTGCTCCAGGGTCGGCAGTTCCTTGAAGTCGAGCCAGCCCTGATAGCCGCCGAGCGTGGTGCCGGCGGTATGCGAGAGCAGATGGCGCGCGGTGATCCGGCGATGGTCGAACGCGCTCGCCGCCAGGGGCCACGGCGATACCCAATCGGCGACCGGGCGATCCAGGTCGAGCCGGCCGCGCTCGGCCAATCGCATCGCCACCGAAGCGGCGATCGGCTTGGCCAGCGAGGCCGCGACGAACACCGTCCGCGGCGTCGCCGGCACCTTGCCGGCGTGATCGGCGAAACCGAATCCGCGCGCGTAGACCAGCCGTCCATCGACGATCAGGCCGAACGCGGCGCCCTGGATATGCGCGGCTTTCATGATCGCCGGCACTTCGGCTTCGATGACCTTGGCGAACGCCGGCGCCGGCACGGCCGGTTTGGCGGCGAACGCGTGCGGGCTGGTCAGCATCCCTGTCGCCAGCGCCAGTAATGAAACGAAGGCGGTCGCGCGGTTGCGGACGCGGGAGCTGGGGTCGAGCTGGGTATGGATCATGGCGTCCTGGCTGGGTCGGATGTCGCGGCGGAAACTCGCGAGGTGACGAACCGAGCCGCCGTGGACGCGCGGCGACGCGAGGCCGGGCCGCGGGCCCGCCACGCTGTGGGTTCGAAACACGATGCGATGCGTCGGTGCGCTGGATTCGCGGCTATTCCCCGGCCGCGCTCATGACGCCCAACGGGTGGATGCGCGATGCGCGCGGAAGGTTTATGGCGGATAGCAAGGATCGGCCGGCGCTTGAGTCGCGGATCGATCGCGGCCGCTGTGCGCCGCGCTATTGACGCCGGTACGGCCCCGGGCGCCGCAATGCCACGGCTGCTTCGTGCAATTGCGCCGCGGCCTGAGCGTCGAATGAAGTCACGCACCGTCGCAGCGGCGGCTATCCAAGACGCGATCGACCATCGCAGCATCCGCTCCCGACAGACGCGACAGGCCTTCGCGTTCGGCAGTACTGAGATTGACCGCGTGCAATCCGTTCAACCGCACGCGGCCGACGACGACGAAAACGCGACGCTTGCGCGCCTCAGCGACGAACAGGCACGAACGCCAGCATCGCGGCGAACACCAGGAACACCCCGCCCAGGTACAGGCCAACGCGATTGTCGTCGGCCCAGGCCCCGCTAATCTGCGCATGGCTGCGAACGCTGACACCCGCCACCGACACGACGTAGACCGGATAGAAGGTCTTCTCCGCGAATAGAGGGCCGCCCGGATCGGCCGGGTCGAACAGCAGCGTCACCGGCGCGCCGCCCGGCGCAAGCGCGTGTTCGACCTGCGCCATCGCGCCGCCCTTGGACGCGTAGTGGTATTCGCGCGCTTGCCCACGCAGCTTGAAGTTAATGCCGTAGCGGCCGCTGTGCTGCCACTCCACCGCACCGGTGACCGCGTGCAGTCGCGAGACCGGCGGAACGCCATCGCCGAAACCCGCGCCGTAGAGAATGCACACGCCCAGCAAGGCGCTGAACAAGCCCCATCCGGGCCGGCGCTTCTTGCGCCCGCGGCTTCGAATCAGGATCGCCAAGCCATCAACCCGTGTACGGGCCCTTGGCCTCGCCCCAGCCCCAACGCGGCATCGGCGCGTCCTCATCGACCTGCGCGCCGGATTGCGAATTGATCACCGCCAGACGCGAGCCCCATTCCAGATAAGCGACCAGCGCCGAGCGGAATTCCGGATCGTCCGGCATCGCCAGTTCGTCGGCGGTGGCCAGCAGCAGGCCCACCCAGCGCCGGCGCTGTTCCTGGCTCAGGTGCCGGTTCAAGTGGTGGCGGATCATGTTCGGATGGCCGCCGTGCCGCGCCGAATAATCGGCCGGGCCGCCGAGCACTTCGGCCAGGAACACGGCGACATGCGCGGGGTGTTCGTCGCTCATGTGGGCGAAGACCGGACCCAGCAGCTCGTCGTTCTTGACGTGCTGGTAGAAACGCACGGTAAGCCGCTCCAGCGCTTCGATGCCGCCGAGCCATTGATACAACGTGGGTACGGTTTGATCCGGCATGGCCGCCAAGGTCTTCGCTGCTCGCGTCGCCGGCAACGATAAACCAAGCCGGCGGCGACGCAAGAGGCGGCGCGCGGCGTCCGCGCGCGCCGCCGTCTTCAGTTCACCTGGCAATTGAAGCTCAAGGTCGTGCTTTGCCCCGCCGCCAGCGCGCCCAGCACGATGCCGTTCGCGCCGGTCAGATCGGCCACGGTGAAGCTGCCCGCCGGAACGCCGGCGCCGGTGATGCTCACCGCATTGCCGGGCGGACAGGTGATGCCCGCGCCGGGCGCATCCCTGACCACCGCGCCGGTCACCTCCGTGGCGCCGTCGTTGGTCACCACCAAGGTGTAGGTCGTCGCTTGCGCTGAGTCCACCGTGTCGTTGGCCTGATCCAGCGCGCCGGCCGCGGGCGTATTGGTCTTGGTGATCGACAGGTCGGCGACGCGGCGGGTGTTGGTGTAGGTGCACACGATCGCGGTGTCGGCCGCGCCGATGGTCAGGCCGTCGGCCGGATTGGTATCGGCCGCGCCGGTGCAGGCCAGGGTGGTGTCGTACAGGCCGGCGTTGGCCGCCTCCAGGGTTTCGGCCAAGGTCAGGGTTTCGCCGACGCCGACCGTCGTCGGCGTGGCGTCGGTATCCAATTCGTTCGCGGCGCCGGCATCGGAGTTGAAGGTGTCGATGACCGTCGCGCCGCGCGCGACCGTGATCGTCGCATCGTCGCCTACCACTGCCTCGCCCCACTGTTTGCGCATCGTCAACGAAGCGACTCTGGCATTGGTATAGGTGCAGGTCACCGGACCGTCTTCCGGCACGACGATGGTGCGGCTCAAGCCCGTGCCGGTGACGGCTACCTGGGAGCCGTCCGTGTTCAGGGTACAGGCCAGGGTAGTGAGATAGTTCGCCGCATTCCCTACGGTAAAGGCCTCGGTCAAGGTGGCGGTGACGCCGGTCACCATCGTGGCGCGTGCATTGGTCGTCGCGCCTGCGGCGATGGAATTGCCGGCGATCACGCCGGTAGCGCCGGTCGCGGCCACGCCCAGGTTGACGCGGTTGCCGGCGATCGCGCCGGTCCAGGTTTTGGTTAAAACCAGGGTGGACAGCAGCGTCACCATGCTGTCCTCCACTTCGCCGGTGCTTGCCGAACCGATCGCTGTCGCGATCTCGGTAGCATCTCTCGCCAGCCTCACGCGCAAGGCGGCAGGGCCAGGCACCGCACCGGCAGGCACGGTGAAATTCAGAGTGAAGGCTTGTGCTGTCGTGGTGGCGTTTTGATTGGGCACCGCCACTACGGCGGAAATCTCTCCGGCGTCGCCGAAGTCGCCGTCCCGGTTGAAGTCGATGAAACCGCGGACGCTCGCGGCGGTGCCGCTCAAGTTGAGCGCAGTGATCGGTATGCTCACCGCGGTGCCAGCTTGAAGATTGATGTTCGGAAGCGTCCCGATACCGTTATCGACATCGCCGGTGGCGTTGGCGTTCTGCAAAGCATCGGTTTCTTCGGTAGCGTTGGCGCCGAGGAACAGGCCGGCTATCAAGCCATGCCGCGGCCCATTGTCGCTGAGCAGGGTTTGGTAGTTGCCTCGCGCCGTCCCGCTTCCCGTGTCCGGCGCATCGCCGAAGTCCACTGGGCAACCCGCCTGTGCGCTTGCGGTAAGGCTCATGTCATCGATGGAGAAATCGTTGCCCGCGAAAGCGGTGCTGCCGTTGTACAACTCATAGCGGTAAAAGCCGTCACCTGGCACGGTGAAAGTGACGGTCGCCTGAAACCATTGAGTCGTGATGTTGTTCGGCCGCGACGGGAGAACAATCGTGGTGGTATCGCCGCCAGGCACAATCGCATTCGTGGCTAGATCACGCACGCGTACGCCGATCCGGGGAAGCGAGTTCGGATTCGGGTCGACCACGGCGTTGGCCGCCCACACGCTGAGGGTATAGCTCTGTCCGCCCACCAGCACAAGATTCTGCGAATAGAACGTCTGCCCCTGGACGGTGAGGCCATTGACCGCCAGATAAGCGTCATTGTTGCTGACCGGGCCGCCGGCATTGTGGCCGGTCATATTCTCCCAATGGTTGGTGGTTGTCGGAAAAAGAGCGTTGGCGTAATTGCGGCTGGTGATGGCATAGTCGCCGGGCCCCACGGGATCGCCGAATTGATAAACGTAGCCTGCCGCGTTCGGCACCTGCGGATTTTGCAGATTGCGTCGCTGCGGAGGACCGGGCAAGGGCAAGGTGCCGAACGTGCCGTTCTCCTCGTTGGTAATGAGGTTGCCGCAAGTCGTTTGCGCGAAAGTCGGAGGTGCGCACACCAGCAAGCCTAGTACGGCCAAGCCGCCGCAGAGCCCCCTGCGGCGGCGTGACGCGCCGCCTGAGCGCCCGGCGCCAAGCCGTTCCCGGTGCAGTTCGGCGCAGCGCGAATCATCGGCGCTCATGTGTTGATCGATGTTCATGGGATCCCATAGAAATTTCTGGAGCGGCGCTCGCTCTTAAAGGAAATCTCTATTCAGGATGAAATGCGGACACCGCACGTCCGACGGATGCGAAGCATCCGCGAACGGCGCCGCTAGTTGACTTGGCAGGTGAAACTCAAGGTCGTGCTTTGTCCCGCCGCCAGCGCGCCCAGCACGATGCCGTTCGCGCCGGTCAGATCGGCCACGGTGAAGCTGCCCGCCGGGACGCCGACGCCAGTGATCGTCACCGGATTGCCGGACGCGCAAGTGATGCCTGCACCGGGCGCATCCCTGACCACCGCGCCGGTCACCTCCGTGGTGCCGTCGTTGGTCACCACCAGGGTGTAGGTCGTCGCTTGCGCCGCGTCCACCGTGTCGTTGGCCTGATCCAGCGCGCCGGCCGCGGGCGTATTGGTCTTGGTGATCGACAGATCGGCGCTGCGGCGGGTGTTGGTGTAGGTGCACACGATCGCGGTGTCGGCCGCGCCGATGGTCAGGCCGTCGGCCGGATTGGCGTCGGCAGTGCCGGTGCAGGCCAGGGTGGTGTCGTACACGCCGGCGTTGGCCGGCGCCAAAGCCTCGGCAAGGTTCACGGTTTCGCCGCCGAAGACTTGCACCGGCGCGACGACGGTATCCAGTTCGCCCGCGGTGCCGGCATCCGAATCGAAGGTGTCGATGACCGCCGCGCCGCGCGTGACCGTTATCGTCGCATCGTCGCCTACCGCGGCGCCACTCCATTGCTTGCGCATGGTCAGGTTCGCGGTACGCAGCGTATTGGTGTAGGTGCACACCGCCGCGTTGGCGCTGTTGATGGTCAGCGTGTTCGCCTGCTGACCGTTGGTGCCCGACAAGACATGGCCGCCGGTGCAGGCCAGCGTGGTCGTGTAGTTGGCCACGTTGGTTCCGGTTTCGGCGGGCAAGGTGATCGCGTCGCCGACGGCGACCGCCACCGCCGCTCCGCTGTTGGATGCCGTCGGCGCCACCGCATTGAACGAGGCCGTGTTATTGGTGCCGCCCGTGGTCGCGCCGATCGTCACCTGATGCCCGGCGATGCTGCCGGGCGCCCAGGCCTTGGCTGTTTGCAAGGTGGCCCGACGCCTCGTATTGGTATAGGTGCATGTGGTCGCAGTGGCGTTGTTGGCGATAGTGATGGTCTGCGGCGGCGCGCTGGCCGCAAGGGTCGTACCGCCGGTGCAGGCCACGGTGACATCGTAGTCGCCATTGGCGGCACCGCCGCCGAAGGTCTCCGCCGGGAGCGTAACGACGTTCCCCGCCGATACGACAACGGCCGTACCGACCGTGTTGGTCGGCGCGGTCGAATTGAAGGTCGCGGCGTTGGTTCCCCCGGTGGTGGTCGCGGTCGCCGTGTGTCCGGCGGCCGCGTTCACCCAGTTTTTGACTAGGTTGAGGTTCTGCGATATCCGGGTGTTGGTGAACGTGCAGGTGATGTTGTCGCCGGCGCGCGGCGCCACACTGAAGTTGGTGCCGGTGCCACTGGGCAGGACCGTGCCCGTGGCGACGACGGCGGCGTTGACGCAGGCAAGGGTTGTGTCGTAAACCCCGGCGTTGGCGGAAATGGTTTCGCGCAGTGTGTATTGCGTACCCGCATCGAACCATTGGACCACACCGGGGCCGCCGGTGACCGCGGTGCCAGTACCGCCGGTGGTATAAGACGAAGCGGCGGTCTGGTTGCTGCCGGTGATGGCCAGGGTGAACTGTTCGGTGCCGAGTCTGCCGGCGCCGCCGAGCGTTGCCTTGGTCACCGCCAGGCGCGAATTACACTCCAACGTATTGATGTTGTTGAAGGCCCAGTCGTCGCCTTCCTGTCTTTCCAGATCGTCATAGTGGACGGTCAATGCGTTGTTTCCAAGGACTTGAGTGACGGCCAGCGGAAGCGTGATCGTGAACGGCCTGGGTGGGCCGGCGGATGCAAAGGATGTGCCGTTCCAGGTGGCCGTGGCGCCGTTCAAGCCGGTGACGGTTCCTGCGCCGCCGACAAACTGCCCGGAAACGAAACTCGCGTACGCAACGCCGCCGACCAGAATCGTGATGCGCGTCCTGTCGTTGTTGGCGGGCGGGCTTGCCTCGGTCCATCCGATATTGCCTGTGATAACGATCGCGCCGTTCGCACCCGTGCCGTATCGCAGGAGAGGGGCCGCAGGGTTGGCGGCCCTGCCGAGGTCGGCAGAGGTTTGAAAGTACCCGCCGTTGAGAGCGGGCCCCTGGATCGGCGATTGAGCGTTGCCGGCGGCGCACTGACGGTTCGCCTGCGCGTAAGCGGGAACCGTCGCACAAAGACTCAGCACTGCGATGCCCAGCGCGGCCGTATGCCGCGCCAAGCGCCTGGCCTCGTTCAACCGGTTCGCAAATCGGGAGCCGAACGCCGCCGCGATGCGGCAGGCCGCTGAACGTAATTCGTTCTTCCGATGGGGCGTGTTCCGTTCCGTCTCCCAGGCGCAGACCGGATCGCACAGACCGTCTTGAGCATCGCGGACAACGGACCAGTCCAAGGGAATGATGGCGATGTCCGTGCTCTTGCTCTCGTGCCGATGTGGCGTGTTCATTTTCACTATCCCGTTACGCAGTCAAATCGTGGCGACAGAGGCGAAATGTTCGCTCCAGAGTCGTCTCGCAGGCATCCGAAGCGGATTGGCCGGCGAGCAGGCAACTCCATTTGTCCCTATATCTCGGCCGGCGGGCAAAACCGGACATCCGCAGGGCCACGAGGCTCGCGAAGGCCGAGATATTTCGTCGGGGCGATGGCCCACGTCCGCGATGAGCCACGGACCGACGGCCGCAACCTCCCGAACCACGGCCGCTGCACAAAGGCCCCACGGACACAGCCGCCGCGATGTCCATCCCGGCCTTGTCCGTCGCCCCGTCCACGCGGAAAACGCGCAAGCAACCCGCACAAAGAAAAAGCGGGCCGAAGCCCGCTTTTTCCGAAATCCAGCGATGCGCGCGGCGATTACTCGGCCACGACGCCCTCGCCTTCTTCCACGGCCTTCATCGACAGGCGGATGCGGCCCTGCTTGTCGACTTCCAGCACCTTGACCTTGACCACGTCGCCTTCCTTGAGCTTGTCGCTGACCTTCTCGACGCGCTCGTTGGAAATCTGCGACACGTGGACCAGACCGTCCTTGCCCGGCAGGATCGTCACGAACGCACCGAAGTCCATGATCTTGGCGACCTTGCCTTCGTAGATGCGGCCCGGCTCGACGTCGGAGACGATCTGGTCGATGCGCGCCTTCGCGGCCTGCGCGGCGGCGGCGTTGACCGAAGCGATGACGATGGTGCCGTCGTCCTGGATGTCGATCTGGGTGCCGGTTTCCTTCGTGATCGCCTGGATGGTCGAGCCGCCCTTGCCGATCACTTCGCGGATCTTGTCCGGATGGATCTTCATGGTCAAAAGACGCGGCGCGTACTCGGACAGCTCGGTGCGCGATTCGGTGAGGGCGTGAGCCATCTCGCCGAGGATGTGCAGACGGCCGGCCTTGGCCTGCTCCAGCGCCACCTTCATGATCTCTTCGGTGATGCCCTGGATCTTGATGTCCATCTGCAGCGCCGAGATGCCCGTGGCGGTGCCGGCGACCTTGAAGTCCATGTCGCCGAGGTGATCCTCGTCGCCCAGGATGTCGGACAGGACGACGAAGTTATCGTCTTCCTTGACCAGGCCCATCGCGATGCCCGCGACCGGCGCCTTGATCGGCACGCCGGCATCCATCAGCGCCAGCGAGCTGCCGCAGACCGAAGCCATCGAGGAGGAACCGTTGGACTCGGTGATTTCCGAGACGATGCGGATGGTGTACGGGAACTCTTCCATCGTCGGCATCACCGCCAGCACGCCGCGCTTGGCGAGACGGCCGTGGCCGATTTCGCGGCGCTTCGGGCCCATCATGCGGCCGGCTTCGCCGACCGAGTAAGGCGGGAAGTTGTAATGGAACAGGAAGTGTTCCTTGTACTCGCCCGAGACCGCGTCGATGATCTGACCGTCGCGCGCGGTGCCCAGCGTGGCGACCACGATGGCCTGGGTCTCGCCGCGGGTGAACAGCGAGGAGCCGTGGGTGCGCGGCAGCACGCCGACGCGCGAGGCGATCGGACGCACGGTGTCGAGAGCGCGGCCGTCGATGCGGACCTTGGTGCTGAGCACCGAGTTGCGCATGGTCTGGTATTCGAGCTCGCCGAATTCCTTCGACAGCTCGGCGTTCTGCCAACCGTCGGCTTCGGCGCGGCCGGCCAGGCCCTGCAGCACGTCCTTCTTGATCGCGCTGATGGCGTCGCGGCGCTGCAGCTTGTCGCGGACCTGGAAGGCCTGCTCCAGCTGGCTGCCGACGGCTTCCTTCAACGCGCCGATCAGGGCGTTGTTCTTGGCCGGAGCTTCCCACGAGGACGGCTTGGTGCCGGCTTCGACGACGAGCTCGTTGATGACGTTGATGACCTTCTGCAGTTCGCGATGGCCGAACATCACCGCGCCGAGCATGACGTCCTCGGACAGCATCTTGGCTTCGGATTCGACCATCAGCACCGCGTTGGAGGTGCCGGCGACGACGAGTTCCAGCTCGGAGTCGAGCAGCTCCGTCGCGGTCGGGTTGAGCAGGTACTGGCCGTTCTTGTAACCGACCTTGGCCGCGCCGATCGGGCCCTGGAAGGGCGTGCCGGCCAGCGCGAGCGCGGCGGACGCGCCGATCAGCGCCGGGATGTCGCCGTCGACTTCCGGATTCATCGACATCACCGTGGCGATGATCTGGACTTCGTTCTTGTAGTCTTCCGGGAACAGCGGACGGATCGGGCGATCGATCAGGCGCGAGATCAGCGTTTCCTTCTCGGTCGCACGGCCTTCACGCTTGAAGAAGCCGCCCGGGATGCGACCGCCGGCGTAGAACTTCTCTTGGTAATCCACGGTGAGCGGGAAGAAGTCCTGGCCCTCGCGCGCGCTCTTGGCGGCGACGGCTGCCACCAGCAGTACGGTGTCGTCCATCTTGACGATCACGGCGCCGCCGGCCTGACGGGCGATTTCGCCGGTCTCCAGGGTCACTTGATGGTTGCCGTACTGGAAGGTCTTGGTAATTTTTGCCACGTTGGGTTCCTTCGGTATCTATGCGTTCCGGTCGGGGCCCTTGCCCCGCTCCGGTCGGCCGCCGGCGCAGCGACCTGAGGTTTGTTGCGTTTCGCGCGCGCTCCGGCGCTGCGTCGCACGAGGCCGTGGGGCCCATCCAGTTCGACGGTCGCGCTCGCGTACCGTCGCTGGCGGCGTTGCTTCCTGCACCGCCTGCGGAACTTTCATGTCCGCCAAAACAAACCGCGGCGCATCGCTGCGCCGCGGTTGGGTGTCCGATTAACGGCGCAGACCGAGCTTCTCGATCAGGGCCTTGTAGCGCTCGCCGTCTTTGCGCTTGAGGTAATCAAGCAGGCTGCGACGGCGGTTGACCATCATCAGCAGACCGCGACGGCTGTGGTGGTCCTGCTTGTGCTGCTTGAAGTGGCCGGTGAGCTGCTCGATGCGAGCGGTCAGCAGAGCGACCTGGACTTCCGGCGAACCGGTGTCGTTGGCGCCGCGCTTGTTGTCTTCAATTACCTTGCTGGTGTCGATCGACATGACTTATGTTCTCTGTAGATGCGGGGCCCGCAGAAGCGAATCGGTCGCGGAATTTCCGCCCCGACGCACCGCCTGGCCCGCCGCTTGCTTTAAGTGAGGATTGCCGTACGAGCATCGCCCGAACCGATGGCCTTGGGCGAAGTGCTTGAAAAGCGGCGGAATTGTAACAGCCCGCGACGACGATTGCGACCTTGGATCAGTGCGGATCGACGATCCGTGCCCGGCCCGGGCGGCACGCAATCGGTGAGTGGGCGTGCTGTTCAGCTGCGCCGCGCCGCCAGCACCGCGGCCCATATCGGCCACGGCTTCGGCACTTGTCAGCCCTGCGCCGCCCAGCGGAACAGCCGCTGCGGCTGCAGGCGGCCCTCGGCCTGACGCAGGCCCAGGCCCAGGCAGCGACCGGCTTCGCCGAAGATCGCCACCAGCCCGGCCTCGCCCTCTTCGCACGTGACCGCCTGGCCCTGGCCCAGCCGATGGGCGGAGGCGGCGTCGATCGAGACCCGGGCGAATTCGCTCAGGCCGGCTTCGATCGGCAGCAGGTGGGCATCCAGGGCCAGGTCGTTGCCCTGCTCGGCCAGTTCGCGCAGCTGCTCCAGGGTCACCATGCGCGGCTGCATGAACGGCTCGACCCACAGCCGGCGCAGCACGCTGACGTGGGCGCCGCAGCCGAGGGTTTCGCCCAGGTCGCGGACCAGGCTGCGCACGTAGGTGCCCGAGCCGCATTCCACATGCAGTTCCAGGCGCGGGCCGTCGCGGCCGGTCAGGGTCAGCGAATGCACGATCACATCGCGCTCGGGCGCCTCGATGGCCTCGCCGCGGCGGGCCTTGGCGTACAGCGGCTCGCCGCCCTGCTTGAGGGCGGAATAGATCGGCGCGCGCTGGCGGATGGCCCCGCGCAAGGGCGCGAGCGCGGCTTCGATGGTGGCGTCGTCGAGCTCGGGCACGGGGCGCGTGAGCAGCGGCGCGCCGTCGGCGTCGTCGCTGTCGGTGGTCAGGCCGAGCACGGCGGTGGTGGCGTAGGCCTTGTGCGCGCCGAGCAGCAGACCGGCGATCTTGGTCGCTTCGCCGAAGCACAGCGGCAGCAGGCCGGTCGCCAGCGGGTCCAGGCTGCCGGTGTGTCCGCCTTTTTCGGCGCGGAACAGGTGGCGCGCCTGCTGCAAGGCCTGGTTGGAACTCAGGCCTTGCGGTTTGTCGAGCAGCAACAAGCCGTCGACGTTGCGCCAATTGCGTTTACGCGTCGTGTTCAAGCAAGCCGTCCACTCCTGCCTGCGCGATTTGCGCGTCCTGGACCGACTGCATCCCGGACACGCCGATCGCACCGATCACCTCGCCGCCCACGATCAGGGGCAGCCCGCCATCCAACGGCAACAGATTGTCCATGCCGAGCAATCGCATGCCCAATCCGCCGGCAGCGACCGCGTCTTCGAACACCTTGGTCGGGCGGCGGAACTTCACTGCCGTCTCGGCCTTGGCCTGGGCCACGGGAATGCTCCCATATTGCGCCTGATCGAGCTTGTGAAGCATCACCAGGTGGCCGGTGCTGTCCACGATGGCGATCACCATCGGCCAGCCTTCGCGCTCGGCCCGCGCCTGCGCGGCGCGCATGACCCGGCTGGCGGTTGCGAACGAAATCGGGGCGCCGTAACGCGGGGGCAGCGTGGACATGCGGGGGCTCCTGGCAGAGAACAGACGGCGGCGCGAATGGCGGCCGGTGGCGCGGGTTTGCGGAAACTCGGGGGCAAACGGGGATGGCGATCGGCCGGATGGTAGTCCCGCTCGGTGGGGCGCGGGTATGCGGGAGTTGCCGGGCTGTCGTCGTGGGTGCGGTTTCGAGTCGGGGCTGAAGTCCCTCCCACAACAAACCTCGTGGCTTCGACGTCTTTTGTGGGAGGGACTTCAGCCCCGACTCGGATCACCGATCTCCCAACGCAAACCCCGACAGGGTCGCCGCTACCGCCCTGATCGATCGCGGGAGTAGCGCAAGTACCGGCCACCCGCATCGGACGCTCACGCGGCCGGGCAGGCGAAGCCGCCGATCACTCCGGCTTGTCGCCCTCGCCGTCTTCGCTCGCGCCTTCCTCGGCGCGGGTTTCCAGATCGGGATGATCGCGCAGCAGGTTGTCGATGCTTTCGCCGCGATCGACCGAGTCGTCGTAATGGAAATGCAGCTCCGGCACGTGGCGCAGCTTCATCGCCTTGCCGAGCTGGTAACGCAGGTTCGGAGCGAGTTCCTTGAGGTCCTTGACCGCCTCGAGCGAACGCTCGGGCTGCAGCGCGGTCACGAAGACCTTGGCATGGGCCAGGTCGCGCGAGACCTCGACGTCGGACACGCTGACCGACGGCAGGCCGTGCTCGCGCACGGCCTCGTGCACGATCTTGCCGAGCTCGCGGCGCAACTGCGCCGAGACCCGGTCGGTACGGTGGAACGATTTGCTGCTGGGCATAAAGCGAGAAAAGAGTCCGGAGAAGTGAGGAGCGAGTAAAGCGAGAAAGCGGAGAGTTGCGAGGATGAGCTTTCGCTCACTCTCGCCTCTCTCCGCTTACTCCTGCCTTTTCAGAGCGGGAACACCGGGAGTCGCGACAAAGAGACTTGCTCATTTCTCACTCCTCCCCACCCGCTCCTGGCTTTTACAGCGTGCGCTGAACCTCGATGCGCTCGAAGCACTCGATCTGGTCGCCCGGCTTGACGTCGTTGTACGCCTTCACGCCGATGCCGCACTCGGTGCCGTTGCGCACTTCGTCCACGTTTTCCTTGAAGCGACGCAGCGATTCCAGCTCGCCTTCGAAGACCACGGCGTTGTCGCGCAGCACGCGGATCGGCTTGGAGCGCTTGACCACGCCCTCCACGACCATGCAGCCGGCGACCGCGCCGAACTTCGAGCTGCGGAACACGTCGCGAACCTCGGCGATGCCGATGATCTCTTCGCGGATTTCCACGCCGAGGATGCCCGACGCCACCTGCTTCACCTGATCGATCACGTCATAGATGATCGAGAAGTAACGCAGATCCACGCCGTTGCCTTCGATGATGCGGCGGGCCGAAGCGTCCGCGCGCACGTTGAAGCCGATCACCGTGGCCTTGGCGGTGGCCGCGGCGTTGGCGTCGGACTCGGTGATGCCACCGACGCCCGAGCTGATCACGTTGATGCGGATCTGATCGTTGGACAGCGCGACCAGGGCCTGACGCAGCGCCTCGACCGAACCTTGCACGTCGGCCTTGATGACCAGGTTGAGGCTCAGCTGGCCCTCGCCCTTGCCCATCTGGGCCATGATGTCTTCCATGCGGTTGCCGGCAGCGGCGACCAGGCGCGATTCGCGGCGCTTGGCGTCGCGCTGCTGCGCCACATCCTTGGCCAGACGCTCGTCCTCGACCACGACGAAGTCGTCGCCGGCATCGGGCACGCCCGACAGGCCGAGCACCTGCACCGGAATCGACGGGCCGGCGAACTCGACCTGACGGCCGGTTTCGTCGAACAGCGCGCGCACGCGGCCGTATTGCACGCCGCACACGAGGTAGTCGCCCTTCTTGAGCTGGCCCTGCTGGACCAGCACGGTGGCGACCGGGCCGCGGCCCTTGTCGAGCGAGGATTCGATCACCGTGCCGATGGCGCGGCCGATCGGAACCGCCTTGAGCTCCAGCACTTCGGCCTGCAGCGAAATCGCGTCGAGAAGATCGTCCACGCCGTCGCCGGTCTTGGCCGACAGCTCGACCATCTGGGTCTCGCCGCCGAAATCTTCCGCGACCACTTCCTCGGCCAGCAGTTCGTTCTTGACCCGCAGCGGATCGGCGCCGGACTTGTCGATCTTGTTGATCGCCACGATCAAGGGAACGCCGGCCGCCTTGGCGTGCTGCACGGCTTCCTTGGTCTGCGGCATGACGCCGTCGTCGGCCGCCACCACCAGCACCACGATGTCGGTCAGCTTGGCGCCGCGCGCGCGCATCGAGGTGAAGGCCGAGTGGCCGGGGGTGTCGAGGAAGCTGATCACGCCGCGAGCGGTTTCGACGTGGTACGCGCCGATGTGCTGGGTGATGCCGCCGGCTTCGCCGGAAGCGACCTTGGTGCGGCGGATGTAATCCAGCAGCGAGGTCTTGCCGTGATCGACGTGGCCCATGATCGTGACCACCGGCGGACGCGCGACCTTGTCGCCCTGCACTTCCTCGGCATGCGCGATGAGCGCGTCCTCGGCGGCGTTGGCGTTGGTGCGCACGACGGTGTGGCCGAGTTCCTCGGTCACCAGCGCGGCGGTGTCGAAGTCGATGCTCTGGTTGATGGTCGCCATGACGCCCATCTTGAACAGCGCCTTGACCACATCGCCGCCCTTGAGCGCGAGCTTCTGCGCCAGATCGGCGACCGTGACGGTATCGCCGATGGCGACTTCGCGAACGATCGGCGCGGTCGGGCGCGAGAAGCCGTGCTGGCCGCCGCCGGAACGCGACTGCTCGGACTGGCGGCGCTGCTGCGGACGATTACCGCCCTTGCCGCGCGAATTGGTGGTGCGGCGGGCGCGGTCGGACGGGCTCAGGTGCAACTGGCCGGCGAAGCGGTTGGCCGCATCGTCGTCTTCCACGCCGGCGACCATCGCGTGCGAGCCGCGGGTCTTGTTGCGCGGAGCGTTGTGATCCACGCGCGCAGGCGCGGCCGGCGCGGGCGGCTTGGGATGGCCGTGACCGTGCGTGGCCGGCGGCTTGCGCACCGCGGTCGCGGTGGGCGCGTCGTCCGTGCTCGGAACGATGGCGCTGGCGTCGGCGAGCTTTTCTTTCTGCTCTTCCTCGGCCTTGGCGCGGGCGACTTCCTCGGCGGCCAGACGCACCGCATCGGCGGCGTCGGCGCGGCGCTTGTCGTCGGCGGCCAGGCGCTGCTGCTCGGCGAGGTTGCGCTGCTTGGACTCTTCGAGCTTGCGCAGGATTTCCGCGCGCTCGTCGTCCGGCGAACCGGAGCCTGCCGGCTCGTTAGGGCGAACCAGGGTCACCTTCTTGCGCACGACCACATCCACCGTGGTCTTGTGCTTGCCGCCGCCGACAGTGATTTCCTGCTTGCGGCTGCGGTTGAGGGTGATCTTCTTCGCGGCGTCGTCGGTTTCGACAGGCTTGTCGGCCTTGCCGTGCGAGCGCTTAAGGAAGCCGAGCAGCTTGACTTTCTCGATACTGGTCACGACCTGGTCGGGGCCGCTGAACTTCATGCCGGCCTCGGCCAGCTGTTCCAGCAACTTCTCGACCGGCGTGTTCACCAGTTCGGCCAGCTTGCGGATGGTGGTTTGCTGCGACATTCGGTTTTCCGTGTCCTCTTGGCGCGGGACGCATCCCGCGCGTGATGGCGCCATTCTAGCTCCGCGCGCGCCCCTGCACCGGCTCGCGCAAGCCATCTCGGCCTGCCCGCGGACCGGGCCGATGCCCGATCCTGCGAATCCGGGGCCGGCCCAGGGCCGAATCCCGGTTTGCCGCAAGACGCCTCGCCGGGCCTCTTGCGACTCGTGTCACCTCATTCGAACCAGTGCTTGCGCGCTTCCATGATCAGGGCGGCGGCACGTTCCTCGTCCACGCCTTCGATATCGGTCAACTCGTCGGTGGCCAGATCGGCCAGGTCGTCCCGGGTGACCACGCCGCGCGCAGCCAGGGTAAAGGCCAGCGCTTCGTCCATGCCTTCCAGCGACAGCAGATCGGCCGCCGGCTGGTGCTCGTCGAGCTCTTCCTCGGCGGCCAGCGCCTCGTTGAGCAGGGCGTCGCGGGCGCGGGCGCGCAGTTCCTCGACGATGTCCTCGTCGAAGCCCTCCACCGCCAGCAGCTCGCCGACCGGCACGTAGGCGATTTCCTCGACCGTGCTGAAACCTTCCGAAACCAGGATGCCGGCGATTTCTTCGTCCACTTCCAGCTTGTCCTGGAACAGCTGGCGGGCGGCGGTCTGCTCGGCCTCGGACTTGGCGGTGACCTGATCCTGGGTCATCACGTTGAGCTGCCAGCCCGACAGGCGGCTGGCCAGACGCACGTTCTGGCCGCCCTTGCCGATCGCCTGGGCCAGACGGTCCTCGGCCACGGCCAGGTCCATCGAATGCTTTTCTTCATCGACGATGATCGACTGCACTTCGGCCGGCGCCATCGCGTTGATGACGAACTGGGCCGGGTTGTCCGACCACAGCACGATGTCCACGCGCTCGCCGTTGAGCTCGTTCGACACCGCCTGCACGCGCGAACCGCGCATGCCGATGCAGGCGCCGATCGGATCGGTGCGGTTGTCGTGCGCGAGCACGGCGATCTTGGCGCGGTCGCCCGGATCGCGCGCGCAGGCCTTGATCGAAACCAGGCCCTGGCCGACTTCCGGCACTTCCAGCTTGAACAGCTCCATCATGAATTCCGGGGCGGCGCGGCTGATGAACAGCTGCGGGCCGCGCGGCTCGGTGCGCACGTCGAACAGGTAGCCGCGCACGCGGTCGCCGGCGCGCAGCACATCGCGCGGAATGCCCTTGTCCTTCGGGATGATGGCCTCGGCGTTGCCGCCCAGGTCCACGTAGATGTTGCCGCGCTCAACGCGCTTGACGATGCCGGTGACCAACTCGCCGACGCGATCCTTCCAACCGTCCACGACCTGCGCGCGCTCGGCTTCGCGCACGCGCTGCACGATCACCTGCTTGGCGGCCTGCGCGGCGATACGGCCGAAATCCGGGTTTTCGATCTGCTCTTCGATGTAGTCGCCGACTTCCACGCCTTCGACTTCATCGACGGCGTCCATCAGGCGGATCTGGCGGTCCGGCGATTCCATGACCACGTCGTCGGCCACCACTTCCATGCGGCGGAAGGTTTCGTAGCTGCCGTCTTTCTGATCGATGCTGACGCGCACCAGCACGTCTTCGTCGTGGTAGCGCTTCTTCGCGGCCGAAGCCAGCGCGGCCTCGATGGCCTCGAAAATGACCTCGCGCGGTACGCCCTTTTCGTTGGCGACTGCGTCCACCACCAGCAACAGTTCCTTGCTCATTTCGTCACTCCGCACGGGTCGGCTCGCGCCGCCGGCTATTCGGGTTGGTAATAGGCGTCAGATTCAAATTACTTTTTCTTCGAAGCGCGCCGCTTGGGCGGCTTCGAAGGCTTGTCCTTGGGCTTGATGCGGCCCGTGTCGGCCGGTTGGCCGGGCTTGGTCGGCGCGAAACCCAGCGCGGCCCAGTCCGGCACGATCCGGCCCTTGTCGATATTGGTGAACGGCACGACGAAACGGCCCTCGTCGGGCGCGCCTTCGACCGAGAACACCACCTGCTCGCCTTCGATGGCGATGATCTGCCCGGTCAGACGGCGGCGGCCTTCGTGCGGCAGCTTCAGGCCGACCTTGACGGTCTCGCCGATGAAGCGCGCGTAATGCTCGAGCGTGAACAACGGGCGGTCGATGCCCGGCGAGGACACTTCCAGCGTGTAGTTGCTGCTGATCGGGTCTTCGACGTCGAGCTGCGCCGACACTTCGCGGCTGACCGCTTCGCAGTCTTCGATCGAGACCGAGCGCGGCTGCTCGCCTTCGGGCGTGGCTTCGTATTCCGAGGCCGGCACGTCGATATAGATGCGCAGCGTTGCATTGCCGACAGCCGGCAGATATTCGATGCCAAGCAATTCCACGCCCAGCGACTCCACCGTCGGGGCGAGCAATGCGGCGATTTGCGTTGCCTTGTCCGTCACGCGCCTGAACTCCTGAGGGTTGCGACTGGCCTGACATCTTCGTCAAACCATGTTTCCGCGAGCTTTCCGCCAGGCATCGCAACGATCGCAATCCGACCGCCGTACCACGCGAAAACCGCTGTCCACTGAAAAATCCGGTTTTCCGGATAACAAAAACAACAAGGGGCCCATCGGGCCCCTTGTCCGTACAACTGGATTTCGGTGTGTTCGCGCGAGCAGAGCGCGATCACAAAGCCCGAGCTTGGCGGCCAAAAAAAAACCTCGAGAGAGGCTTTCATCGACCAGCCGAAGCTGGTAGCGGGGGCAGGATTTGAACCTGCGACCTTCGGGTTATGAGCCCGACGAGCTGCCAGACTGCTCCACCCCGCATCAGGCCGACCATCATAACGGCCGGCGGAACTTACTGCAAGCCTGCAATCGATGTTTCGTGATTGCCGCTTACCGCTTCGAAAAATCTCCGGTTTCCCGGCTGTTTCCCCGGAGGAAAACGTTGATCGTTCGCAGGTGCGCAATCTTATGCCGTATTCAAAATATTTCAAGTCTTTTTCATGAATGCGTACGATTGATGTTCGATCCGGCGGAAAACTTCGTCGCGCAGGTTCAAATCCCGCCCCCCCTCCCAGCTTCGCCGGCGCGACAGGAACTGGCCGCGCAGGCGCGACGATCGGCGATCCGAGCGCCGCTGCGCGCCGCGCGGGCGATCCGCGCCCGTTGCCGGAAATTTCAAGCGCAGGCCACCGCTGCGCGCCGGCGCCGCAAAAGCGAAAGGCCGGCATAAGCCGGCCCTCGACGACGCTGCAGCCATGACCACGCGCGCTCAGATCATGAAGGCGCGCTGGCACCACTCCATGATCGGATTCCAGACGATGCCCAGCGCGAGCAGCCCCAGCGCGTTGACCGCGAACACCACGCGCAGCGGGCGGTCCTCGCTCGGCGCCGGCAACTTGCCCTCGGGCTCGTCGAAGTACATGGCCTTGATCACGCGCAGGTAGTAGAACGCGCCGACCACCGCGAACACGATGCCGACGATCGCCAGCCACAGCATGTCGCCCTGCAGCGCGGCCTTGAGCACCGCCAGCTTGGCCCAGAAGCCCAGGAACGGCGGCAGGCCGGCCAGCGAGGCCATTACGCACAGGATCATGCCGGCCATCCACGGGTTGCGCGCGTTGAGGCCCTTGTAGTCGTCGATCTGGTCGGCTTCGAAACCGCGGCTGGACATGACGATGATCGCGCCGAAGGCCGCGGCCGTCATCAGCGAATAGCTGATCGCGTAGAACATCGAGGCGGCGAAACCCTGCGCGCCGCCGCCGGCCATGCCCAGGAACAGGAAGCCGACGTGGGAGACGGTGGAATACGCGAGCAGGCGCTTGAGATTGGTCTGCATCAGCGCGCTGAGGTTGCCGATCGCCAGCGACAGCACCGCAAGGCCGGCGAGCAACAGACGCCAGTGGCTGTCCAGGCCGTTGGCGCCGACTTCGAGCAGGCGGTAGGTCATGCCGAACGCGGCCAGCTTCGGCGCGGCGCCGATGAACAAGGTGATCGGGGTCGGCGCGCCCTGGTAGACGTCCGGCAGCCACATGTGGAACGGCGCGGCGCCGAACTTGAAGGCGATGCCGGCGACCACGAACACCACGCCGGTGATCAGCATCAGCGAGGACGGGCCGACCGAGCCGGCCAGCGCGATCTTGTCCAGCATCAGGCTGCCGGTGGCGCCGTAGATCAGCGACAGGCCGTACAGCAGCAGGCCGGAGGCCAGCGCGCCGAGTACGAAATACTTGATCGCCGCTTCCGAGGCCAGCGGGCTGTCGCGATCCACCGCGACCAGCGCGTAGGAGCACAGCGCGAGCATTTCCAGGCCGACATAGACCATGGTCAGGCTGCCGGCGGACACCAGGAACATCATGCCGGCGATCGCGAACAGCATCAGCACGCCGACTTCGCCCTTGTACAGGTTGCGCGCGCGCAGGTACGGCCAGGTGTAGATCAGCGAGAGGATGCCGACCACGCCGATGGCTAGCTTGAGCACGTCGGCAGCGGTGTCGCGTACGAACATGCCGCTGAGCACGGTGCCCTGCCCGCCCACGTCGAAAGCGATCAGCGCGGTCGCGACGGCGACCACGACGATCGAGAACACGTGGGAGATGATGCGATTGCGCTCCTCGACGAACAGATCGAGCATCAGCAGCGCGAACGCGCCGACGACGACCACCAGTTCGGGCAGCAGGGGCATCACATCGGCGAAGGTCCGTACGGGCATGTTCATTAGTGAATCTCTTGGCGGATCCGGCCCTGTTCGAGCCTTGCTCTAGGAACGAGTACAAAGGAGTGAGAAGTGAGCGGCGGATGCTCGCGCTTACGACTCTTTCCTCACTGCTCGCTTCTACTCACTTCTGCGTGGGCAACGCCCGCGCCTTACAACTTGCTGGCGACGATCTGGCTGGCGAGATTGGCGATCGCCGGCTCCATCAGGTCGGTCAGCGGCTTCGGCCACACGCCCAGCACCAGCACGCCGACCGCGAACACGCCCAGCACCAGCGCTTCGCGCGGGTTGAGGTCTTCCATCTCGGCCACGTGGGCGTTGCCGACCTCGCCCCAGATCACCCGCTTGACCAGCCACAGCGTGTAGCCCGCGCCGACGATCAGCGTGGTCGCCGCGCCGAAGGCGATCAGCGGATGCTGCTGGAACGAAGCCAGGATGACCATGAACTCGCCGACGAAGCCCGAGGTGCCCGGCAGGCCCGAGTTGGCCATCGCGAACAACACCACGAACGCGGCGAACCACGGCATCACGTTGGCGACGCCGCCGTAGTCCTTGATCATGCGGCTGTGCATGCGGTCGTAGAGCACGCCGACGCAGGTGAACATCGCGCCCGACACGAAGCCGTGGCTGATCATCTGCACCATCGCGCCCTGCAAGCCCAGGCGCGCCGCGTCGGTGCCGTGGGCATCGCCGCTATGAACCAGGTAGAAGGCGATGAAGGTGCCCAGGGTGACGAAGCCCATGTGCGAGACCGACGAATACGCGATCAGCTTCTTCATGTCCTCCTGCACCAACGCGACCAGGCCGACGTAGATGATCGCGATCAGGCTCAGCGTGATCACCAGCCAAGCGTACTCGTGGCCGGCGTCGGGCACGATCGGCAGGACGAAGCGCAGGAAACCGTAGCCGCCGATCTTCAGCATGATCGCCGCCAGGATCACCGAACCGGCGGTCGGCGCTTCCACGTGCGCGTCCGGCAACCAGGTGTGGACCGGGAACATCGGCACCTTGACCGCGAAGGCGATCAGGAAGCCGAAGAAGATCCACATCTGCTCGGTGGCGCTGAGCTGCAGCGCGTACATGTCCGCGAGCTGCCAGCTGCCGCCCTTCAGGAACAGGTAGATCAACCCGACCAGCATGAACACCGAGCCGAGGAAGGTGTACAGGAAGAACTTCACCGAGGCGTACACGCGGCGCGGGCCGCCCCACACGCCGATGATGATGAACATCGGGATCAGCATGCCTTCGAAGAAGACATAGAACAGCATCGCGTCCAGCGCCGAGAACACGCCGACCATCAGGCCTTCGAGGATCAGGAACGCGGCGTAGTACTGGCTCACGCGCTTGTCGATCGAGGTCCAGGCGCTGATCAGCACCAGCATGGACGTCAGCGTGGTCAGCGCGATCAGCGCCGCCGAGATACCGTCCGCGCCGAGGTGATAACGGATGTCGTAGGCCGGAATCCACGCACGCTGTTCGACCAGCTGCATGCTCGCGCTGGTGAAGTCGGCGTGGGTGAACATCAGCACGCTCGTGGCGAGCGTGGCGATGGCCACGACCAGCGCGAACCAGCGCGCGGCGTTGGCGCGCTCGTTGCCGAACGCGAGGGTCGCCAAGCCGCCGAGGATCGGCAGCCAGATCAGAATGCTAAGCAAGGGCACGGTGCTCACGTCTGGTGTCCTTGTCGAATTAGTGCCAGAACCGGATGACGACGGCGAGCAGAACAATCAGGCCGATGATCATCGCGAAGGCGTAGTGGTAGAGATAGCCGGACTGGACGCGGCGCGTCAGGTTGGCGATGAAGCCGACCAGGCTGGCGCTGCCGTTGACCACCACACCGTCGATGACGTGGCTGTCGATCGCGCGCGAGGCCTTGCCGAGCTTGACGCCGCCGCCGGCGAAGCCGTCGATCCAGAGATTGTCCATGCCGTACTTGTTTTCCAGGATGCGGATCGGCAGCTTGAACAGCTTGGCCGCCTTGGCCGGCAATTCCGGCTTCCACAGGTACATGACCGTGGCCAGGGCGAAGCCGGCGAAGGCCAGCCAGAACGCCGGCGCGGTGAAACCGTGCAGGGCGAACTTGATCGGGCCGTGCCAGGCTTCTTCGCCGACCTGGGCGATGGTGTCGCGCGCCGCCGACAGATCGATCGCGCCGAGGAAGAACGGCAGTTGCTTGTGGTGACCGAGCCAGTCGGTGCCGAACAGCATCGGGCCGGCGGTGAAGAAGCCGATCAGCACCGACGGAATCGCCAGCAGCACCAGCGGCACCGTCACCACCCACGGCGACTCGTGCGGCTCGTGCGCGCCGTGATGACCGTGGTCGTCGTGGGCGTGATCATCGTGCTTGGCGTGGCTGTCGTGCGCATGCTCGTCGTGAGCGTGCGCGTCATGACCATGATCGGCATGCGCGTCGCGGAAACGCTCCTTGCCGTGGAAGGTCATATACAGCAGGCGGAAGCTGTAGAACGCGGTGACGAAGGCGCCCAGCAACACCGCCCAGTAGGCGTACTGCGAGACCCAGGTCGCGTGCTCGCCGTGCGCGGCATGCGCGGCGGCTTCGATGATGGTGTCCTTCGAATAGAAACCGGCGAAGAACGGAGTGCCCACCAAGGCCAGAGTACCGAGCAAACTGGTCCAGTAGGTGATCGGCATGTACTTGCGCAGGCCGCCCATCTTGCGCATGTCCTGCTCGTGGTGCATGCCGATGATCACCGAGCCCGCGGCCAGGAACAGCAGCGCCTTGAAGAAGGCGTGGGTCATCAGGTGATACACCGCGGCCGAGTACGCCGACACGCCGAGCGCGACGGTCATGTAGCCCAGCTGCGACAGGGTCGAATACGCGACCACGCGCTTGATGTCGTTCTGCACGATGCCGATCAGGCCGGTCCAGAACGCGGTGGTGGCGCCGATGAACAGCACGAAGTTGAGCGCGGTCTGCGACAGCTCGAACAGCGGCGACATGCGCGCGACCATGAAGATGCCCGCGGTCACCATCGTCGCGGCGTGGATCAGCGCCGAGATCGGGGTCGGGCCTTCCATCGAGTCGGGCAGCCACACGTGCAGCGGCACCTGCGCCGACTTGCCCATGGCGCCGATGAACAGACAGATGCAGATCACCGTCGGCGCCGACCAGGCGATCGGCTCGCTCAGGTAGGTCCAGGTATTGCCGAACAAGGTGATGCTGCCGCCCAGGATCGGCACGGTCTTGCCGACCAGCGCGGAACTTGCGTTGGCGAACACGGTGCCGTAGTCGAGCGAGCCCACCAGCCACAACACGCCGCAGATGCCCAGCAGGAAGCCGAAGTCGCCGACGCGGTTGACCAGGAAAGCCTTCATGTTGGCGAACACCGCGGTCGGCTTCTTGAACCAGAAACCGATCAGCAGGTACGACACCAGGCCCACCGCTTCCCAGCCGAAGAACAGCTGCAGGAAGTTGTTGCTCATGACCAGCATGAGCATGGAGAAGGTGAACAGCGAGATGTAGCTGAAGAAGCGCTGGTAACCGTCGTCGTCGGCCATGTAGCCGATGGTGTAGATGTGCACCAGCAGCGAGACGAAGGTGACGACCACCATCATCATCGCGGTCAGCTTGTCGATCATGAAGCCGATGTGGGCCTCGTAGCTGCCGATCTGGAACCAGGTGTAGACGTTCTCGTTGAACGGCGCGGCGCCCTGCCCCACGAGCTGCCAAAGCACGTACATCGACATCGCGCAGCTGGCGGCGACGCCGAGAATCGTGATGGTGTGGGCGCCGGCGCGGCCGACCCTGCGTCCGAACAGGCCGGCGACGATCGCGCCGAGCAGCGGCGCGAGCACGACGGCGAGCAGGATGGTCTTGGAAATTACGACGGGTTGCATGCCGGTCAGCCCTTCATCGTGTCGATTTCAGCGACGTTGATCGTGCGCCGGTTGCGGAACAGCGTGACCAGGATCGCCAGGCCGATGGCGGCCTCGGCGGCGGCGACGGTCAGGATGAAGAACACGAACACCTGACCGGCCGGATCGGCCAGCTGACGCGAGAAGGCGACGAAGTTGATGTTGACCGCGAGCAGCATCAGCTCGATCGACATCAGCAGCACGATCACGTTCTTGCGATTGAGGAAAATGCCGGCGACGCTGATGCAGAACAGCACCGCGCCCAGCGCCAGATAGTGGCCCAGGGCCAGACCCGACCCGAAGAATTCGCTCACGGCTTGGCCTCCTGCGGCGCGGCTTCGGCGGGCACGACGGGCGCCGCCGGCTTCACCGCATCCATCTTGATCAAGCGGACACGGTCGCTGGCGCGAACGCGCGACTGCTCGCCCGGGTTCTGGTGCTTGGCGCCGGGACGGCGACGCAAGGTCAGCATCACCGCGGCGATCACCGCCACCGTCAGGATCACCGCGGCGATCTCGAACGGCAGCAGGAAGTCGGTGAACAGCGCGGTGGCCAACCATTTGGTATTCGAGCCGCCCGAGGCATCGGCGGTCAGCGGCGAGACCACGCTGGCCTTGACCCCGATCAGGGTCAGCATCTCCACCAGCATGACGATCGCCACCAGCAGGCCGACCGGCAGGTAGCGGACGTAGCCTTCGCGCAAGGGCGCGACGTCGATGTCGAGCATCATCACCACGAACAGGAACAGCACCATGACCGCGCCGACGTAGACCAGGATCAGGGCCACGCCGAGGAACTCGGCTCCGGCGATGATCCACACGCAGGCGACGGAGAAGAACGTCAGCACCAGGCTGAGCGCGGCGTGGACCGGGTTCTTGACGCTGATCACAGCCACCGCGGACAGCGTGGCCGCGGCGGCGAAGACGAAGAAGGCGATCTGGGCGAGATCCATATCAAATACTCAGCGGAAGGCGGCGTCGGCAGCGCGGCGCTCGGCGATCTCGGTTTCGAGACGGTCGCCGATGGCCAGCAGCTGCTGCTTGTTGACGATGTTCTGTCCGCGCTGGTCGAAGTGGTATTCGTGGATATGCGTTTCCACGATCGAGTCCACCGGACACGATTCTTCGCAGAAACCGCAGAAGATGCACTTGAACAGATCGATGTCGTAACGCGTGGTGCGGCGGGTGCCGTCGGCGCGCTTTTCCGAGTCGATGGTGATCGCCAGCGCCGGGCACACCGCCTCGCACAGCTTGCAGGCGATGCAGCGCTCTTCGCCGTTGGGATAACGGCGCAGCGCGTGGATGCCGCGGAAACGCGGCGACTGCGGCGTCTTCTCCATCGGGTACATCAGCGTGTACTTGGGCTTGAACAGGTACTTGAGCGTCAGCCCAAGGCCCTGCGCAAGCTCGATCAGGAGCAGGCTTTTGAAGTAGGAAACGATGCGATTCATGTCGTGGGATGCCTGTCCTTACGCGCCCGGCAGAAACACTTTGTAGTACGCCATCACGGCGACCACGCAGATCCAGGCGATGGTGAGCGGAATGAACACCTTCCAACCCAAGCGCATGATTTGGTCGTAGCGGTAGCGCGGGAACGAAGCGCGGAACCAGATGAAGCAGCTGGCGAAGAAGAACACCTTCGCGAACAGCCACCACCAGCCATCGACCGACAGGAACGGAATGCCCAGGCCCTGGAACGGGCTCAGCCAACCGCCGAGGAAGAAGATCGAGGTCAGGAAGCTGATCAGGATCATGTTGGCGTATTCGGACAGGAAGAACAGCGCGAACGCCGAACCCGAATACTCGACCATGTGACCGGCGACGATTTCCGACTCGCCTTCGACCACGTCGAACGGCGCGCGGTTGGTCTCGGCCACGCCGGAGATGAAATACACCACGAACAGCGGCAGCATCGGCAGCGCGAACCACTCGAAGGCGCCGGCGTTGCCGGACTGCGCCATCACGATGTCGGTGAGGTTGAGGCTGCCGGCGCCGACCATCACGCCGACCATGGCGAAGCCCATGGCGATTTCGTACGACACCACTTGCGCCGCGGCGCGCATCGCGCCCAGGAAGGCGTACTTGGAGTTCGACGCCCAGCCGGCGAGGATGATGCCGTACACGCCCAGCGAGGTCATCGCCAGCAGATACAGCAGGCCGGCGTTGGCGTTGGACAGCACCGCCTTGGCGTCGAACGGCACCACCGCCCACGCCGCGAACGCCGGCGCCAGGGTCAGCAGCGGCGCGAGCTTGTACAGGAACGACTCGGCCTTGGCCGGCTGGATCACTTCCTTGAACAGCAGTTTGAACACGTCGGCGAAGGCTTGCAGGATGCCCATGCCGACGTACATCGGACCGCGGCGCACGTGCATCCAGCCGATCAGCTTGCGCTCCCAGACCACGTAGAAGGCCACGCTGATGATCACCGGCATGGCGATCAACAGGATCTTGAGCACGATCCACGCCACCGCGCCGGCCATGCCGAACGACAGGAAGAACTCGCGCGCCGGATCGACGACCTGGGTGAAGAACATTCCGTCCGCCATGGCTTAAGCCCTCCCCGCCTGCACGCGGCCGGCGCCGAGCGGCGCGGTCGCGCCATGCCCGCTTTCGATCCACACCGTGCCCGGCGCGACCTTGTCGCTGATCGCGACTGGCAACGTCGCCGTGCCGGCGCCCGCGCTGAACTTGCCGACCGCACCATCGCCCAAACCCAGCGCCGCGGCGTCCTTGGAGTTGAGCACCGCGCGCGGTTCCTGGTTCAAGGGATGCGATTGCAGGGCCGGAGCGCGGCGCACGGTGGCGTCGCTGCGGTAGATCGCGGTGGACACCGCGACTTCCAGGCCCTCGCCCGCCACGCTCGGCGCCAAGCTCGCGGCCGGCGAGACCTCGCGCGGCACGATGCCGCTGCGCAGGCCGGCCAGATCGGTGAACTCGAAACCGTTCGCGCCCAGCTCGCCGCCGAGCGCGCGCAGCACGCGCCAGCCGGCGCGCGCCGAGCCCGGCAGCTTGCCGCCCGCGGTTGCGACCTGCGACAGGCCGTCGAGATTGGTCAGGGTGGCATCGACTTCGGGCAGCAGGCCGATCGGCAGGATCACGTCGGCGACGGCCTTGGTCGAACGGCAGGCGTAATGGCTGAAGGCCACCACCTGCGCCGCGCCGAGCGCGCGCAACGCGCTTTCGGTGTCGGCGAAGTCCAGGCCCGGCTCGATGCCGTAGATGATATAAGCGCCGCGCGCGTCGGTGAGCATGGCGCGGGCGTCGCGCGCGCTCGGCAGCACGCCGTGGCGGGCCAGGCCCACCGCGTTGGCGCCCTGCGGAATGCGGCACAGTTTGGCACCGGTGGCTTGCGCGAACGACGTCGCCGCGGCGCGGATCGCCGCCGCGTAGGGGCCGTTCTCGGCCACCGCGCCGAGGATCAATGCGACGTGGTTGCCGGCCTTGGCGATCTCGCGCAGCGCTTCATCGCCCAGCGCGGCCGCCAGCTGCGACGGCGCGACGATGCGCTTGCCGGCGATGTCGAAGGTGAAATCGAAATCGACCGGATTGACCACGTGCACCTTGGCGCCACGGGTCCAGGCCTTGCGCACGCGCTGATGCACCAGCGGCAGTTCCTGGCGCAGGTTGGAGCCGACGATCACCACCACGTCCGCCTTCTCAATCTCGGCGACCGACATGGCGAAGGTTTCCGCGATCGCGGCATCGGACAGGTCGTGCTGGGAAATGCGGTGATCGATGTTGCCGGTGCCCGCGGCCTGGGCCAGGCGCGCCAGCAGCTCGCCTTCTTCGTTCGAGGTCGCCGGATGGGCGAGCACGCCGAGGCTGTCGCCGCCGTTGTCGCGCAGGATCTTGGCCGCGCGGCTGAGCGCTTCGTCCCAGCTCGCTTCGCGCCATTCGCCGTTGTCCTTCACCAGCGGACGCTGGGCGCGGTCTTCCGCGTACAGGCCCTGGTGCGAATAACGGTCGCGGTCCGACAGCCAGCACTCGTTGACCGCTTCGTTGTCGCGCGGCACGGTGCGCAACACATCGCCGCGGCGGGTGTGCAGGAACAGATTGCTGCCGAGCGCGTCGTGGTAGCCCAGCGATTCGCGCGCGGTCAGTTCCCACGGACGCGCCTTGAACTGGAACACCTTGTTGGTCAGCGCGCCGACCGGGCACACGTCGATGACGTTGCCGGACAGCTCGGTGGTCAGCGGCTTGCCGTCGAAGGTGCCGATCTGCAGGTTCTCGCCGCGGTACATGCCGCCGAGCTCATAGGTGCCGGCGATTTCCGCGGTGAAGCGCACGCAGCGGGTGCACTGGATGCAGCGCGTCATCTCGGTGGCGACCAGCGGGCCGATGTCCTCGTCGGGCACCACGCGCTTGCGCTCGGAGAAGCGGCTGACCGAGCGGCCGTAGCCCATCGACAGGTCTTGCAGTTCGCACTCGCCGCCCTGATCGCAGATCGGGCAGTCCAGCGGATGGTTGACCAGCAGGAATTCCATCACGTTGCGCTGCGACTTCAGCGACTTCTCGCTGCGCGTGATGACCTTCATGCCGTCCATCACCGGCGTGGCGCAGGCCGGCGCCGGCTTGGGCATCTTCTCGACTTCGACCAGGCACATGCGGCAGTTCGCCGCGATCGCCAGCTTGTCGTGATAGCAAAAACGCGGGATCGGGATGCCGGCCTTGTCGGCGGCCTGGATGATCATCGAACCCTTCGGCGCGGCCATCTCGACGCCGTCAATGAAGACGGTGACGTGGTCGGGCGGAAGATTCGGGTTTACCGGTTGCGCACTCATGCCGCCACCTTCTTCTCGACCACGGTGCCCGCGGCCTGATCGTCCACCAGGAATCGCTTATTGACGATCGCGTATTCGAACTCGTCCCAGAAATGATGCAGGAAGCCCTGCACCGGCCACGCGGCGGCTTCGCCGAACGCGCAGATGGTGTGGCCTTCGATTTGGCCCGCGGCGGCACGTAGCATCTGCAGGTCTTCCAGGGTCGCCTGCTTTTCGGCGATGCGGGTCAGCATGCGGTACATCCAGCCGGTGCCTTCGCGGCACGGCGTGCACTGGCCGCAGCTTTCCTTGAAATAGAACCGGGCGATGCGCTGGCAGGCGCGGACCATGCAGGTGGTCTCGTCCATCACGATGACCGCGCCCGAGCCCAGGCCGGAACCGGCCTTCTGCAGCGAGTCGTAGTCCATCGTGCAGGCCATCATCTGCTCGGCCGGCAACACCTTCATCGACGATCCGCCGGGGATCACCGCCTTGAGCTTCTTGCCGCCGCGCATGCCGCCGGCCATCTGCAGCAGGTCGGCGAACGGCGTGCCCAGGCGGATTTCGAAGTTGCCCGGGTTGGCGACGTGGCCGGACACGGAGAAGATTTTCGGGCCGCCGTTGTTGGGCTTGCCCAGGTTCAAGAACCACTCCGCGCCGTTGCGCATGATCGCCGGCACCGAGGCGTAGGTCTCGGTGTTGTTGATCGTGGTCGGCTTGCCGTACAGGCCGAAATTGGCCGGGAACGGCGGCTTGTAGCGCGGCTGGCCCTTCTTGCCTTCCAGCGATTCCATCAACGCGGTTTCTTCGCCGCAGATGTAGGCGCCGGCGCCGAGCGCGCCGTAGATGTCGATGTCCACGCCGCTGCCGAGCACGTTCTTGCCCAGCCAGCCGTTCTCGTAGGCTTCCTTCAGCGCCTGCTCGAAATGCTCGAACGGCTCATGATGGAATTCGCCGCGCAGATAGTTGTAGGCGACGGTGGAACCGGTGGCGTAGCAGGCGATCGCCATGCCTTCGACCACAGAATGCGGGTTGAAGCGCAGGATGTCGCGGTCCTTGGCGGTGCCCGGCTCGGATTCGTCCGAGTTGCACAGGATGTACTTCTGGGTGCCGCTGCCCTTGGGCATGAAGCTCCACTTCAGGCCGGTCGGGAAGCCCGCGCCGCCGCGGCCGCGCAGGCCCGAGCCCTTGACCGTGTCGATGATCACCGACGGGTCGGTCTTCTCGGTCAGGATCTTGCGCAGCGCGCTGTAGCCGCCGGTCTTCAAATAGTTTTCGTACGACCACGGCGTTTCATAGTGCAACGTCGTGTAGACGACCTGATGCTCCTGCGGAGCCGGGCCGACCGGGCCGTAGCCCTGGGAATAATCGTGGTGACCGTGCGCCATCTCGCCCGACCTCACTTCAAACCATCGAGCAGCTCGTCGACTTTCGTCGCGTCGAGCTTCTCGTGGTAATGACCGTTGACGACGACCACCGGCGCGCCGCAGCACGCGGCCAGGCATTCTTCCTCGCGCTTGAGGAAGACGCGGCCGTCGGGGGTGGATTCGCCGAGCTTGCAGCCCAGCTTCTTTTCGGCATGCGCGACCAGCTGCTCGGCGCCGTTGAGCCAGCAGCTGATGTTGGTGCAGAAGGCGACGTTGTTGCGGCCGACTTTCTGCGTCTCGAACATCGAATAGAAGCTCGCCACCTCGTACGCCCACACCGGCGGCAGGCTCAGGTACTTGGCGACCGCGGCGATCAGCTCGTCGGTCAGCCAGCCGTCGTTCTGCTCCTGCGCGGCGTGCAGGCCTTGCAGCACCGCCGAACGCTTGCGGTCGGGCGGAAACTTGGCCAGCCAGTGGTCGATGTGCGCGCGCGTCTTGTCCGACAGTGCAACCATCGGATCGACGTGCTGTGCGGCCTCGAAATTGCCTGTCGCTTTCATAGGGGTAAAGCCGGGAATCGGGAATAGGGAATCGGGAATCGGTGGGAGCGGAGAGCAGGAACTGAAGACATCTGGATCGAGCGTCGCCCGGCGCGATCTCGCGCAGCCTTGGCATTGCCCATTCCCGAGTCCCTGTTCCCGATTCCCGGCTTCACCGGTCGATCTCGCCGAACACGATGTCGTAGGTACCGATCATCGCCACCACGTCGGCCAGCATGTGGCCGCGGACGACTTCGTCCATCGACGACAAGTGGGCGAAGCCCGGCGCGCGCAGCTTGCAGCGGAACGGCTTGTTGGCGCCGTCGGAGACCAGGTAGCAGCCGAATTCGCCCTTGGGCGCTTCCACTGCCGCGTAGGTCTCGCCGGCCGGCACGCAGTAGCCTTCCGAGAACAACTTGAAGTGATGGATCAAGGCTTCCATGTCGTCCTTCATCTCCTCGCGCTTGGGCGGGGCGACCTTGAAGTTGTCGACGATCACGGGGCCGGGATTGACCCGCAGCCACTTCACGCATTGCTTGATGATGCGGGTGGATTCGCGCATTTCCGCCACGCGCACCAGGTAACGGTCGTAGCAGTCGCCGTTGACGCCGACCGGGATGTCGAAATCGACTTCCGCGTACTTGGCGTAGGGCTGCTTCTTGCGCAGATCCCAGGCGATGCCCGAGCCGCGGATCATCGGTCCGGTCATGCCCCAGGCCAGGGCCTGCTCGGGCGAGATCACGCCGATGCCGACGGTGCGCTGCTTCCAGATGCGGTTATCGGTCAGCAGCGTTTCGTATTCGTCCACGCGCTTGGGGAAGTCGTCGGCGAAGGCGTCGAGATAATCGAGCATCGAGCCTTCGCGCCAGGCGTTGAAGCGCTTGAGGCCGGCGCCCTTCTTCCACGGCGATTCCTTGTACTGCGGCATCCGGTCCGGCAGGTCGCGGTAGACGCCGCCGGGACGGTAGTACGCCGCGTGCATGCGCGCGCCGGAGACCGCCTCGTAGCAGTCCATCAGCTCTTCGCGTTCGCGGAAGGCGTACAGGAACACCGCCATCGCGCCCAGGTCGAGCGCGTTGGAGCCGATCCACATCAGGTGATTGAGGATGCGGGTGATTTCGTCGAACAAGGTGCGGATGTACTGGGCGCGCTGCGGCGCCTCGATTCCCAGCAGGGTCTCGATCGCGCGCACGTAAGCGTGCTCGTTGCACATCATCGACACGTAGTCCAGGCGATCCATGTAGCCGATCGACTGATTGAACGGCTTGGACTCGACCAGCTTCTCGGTACCGCGATGCAACAGGCCGATATGCGGATCGGCGCGCTGCACCACTTCGCCGTCCATCTCCAGGATCAGGCGCAGCACGCCGTGCGCGGCAGGATGCTGGGGACCGAAGTTGAAGGTGTAGTTGCGGATCTCGGCGTTGTTGAGGCCGGAGGTGTTGAGGTTGATCAACGGCATGTCGCTGGCGGGGTTGCTCATCACTTCACCTCGCGCTGTGCGTCGCGCTGAGCCGTCTCGCCCTGGGCGGTCTGGTAGCGCGCGTCGTCGCGGATCACGCGCGGCACGCCGACGCGGGGTTCGATCGACACCGGTTCGTAAACCACACGGCGCTTTTCGGCGTCGTAGCGAACTTCGACGTTGCCGATCAGCGGGAAGTCCTTGCGGAACGGATGGCCGACGAAACCGTAATCGGTGAGGATGCGGCGCAGGTCCGGATGGCCTTCGAAAATGATGCCGTACAGGTCGAAGGCTTCACGTTCGAACCAATTGACGCCCGGCCAGATGCCGCTCAGAGAACCGACCACCGGCAGGTCGTCATTATCTGCGAAGGTTTTAAGCCGCACGCGCTGGTTGTGCTGGCACGACAGCAGATGCGCGACCGCGGCGAAACGGCGCGCGGGCTTGGAATCTTCCGCGCCGTTGGGCGACTCGCCCCAACGGAAGCGGCCGGCGCTCTTGCCTTCCACGCCGCGCGAGAAACCTTCCGAGGACACGTCGGTGTCCCACTCGTCGCTGCCGTAGCTCAGGTAATCCACGCCGCTGACATCGACGCATTGTTCGAAGCCGAACTCGTCGCGCAGCGCGAGCGCGGCGGCGAGCCACTGCGTCGGCGCGACTTCAAGGGTGATTTCACCGCGCGGCTCGGCCACGATGACCGAAGCGCCGGCGAAGCGATCGCTCAGGCGCTGGGCAAGAGGGGCGGCGCTCATTCGCGCACGCCCTGCTTGTGTTCGCCGAAGTTGGTGCCGCGGCGGATCTTGCGCTGCAATTGCAGGATGCCGTAGACCAGCGCTTCGGCGGTCGGCGGGCAGCCGGGCACGTAGACATCGACCGGAACCACGCGGTCGCAGCCGCGCACCACGGCGTAGGAGTAATGGTAGTAGCCGCCGCCGTTGGCGCAGCTGCCCATCGAGATCACCCACTTCGGGTCGGGCATCTGGTCGTAGACCTTGCGCAACGCCGGGGCCATCTTGTTGACCAGGGTGCCGGCGACGATCATCACGTCGGACTGGCGCGGCGACGGGCGGAACACCACGCCGTAACGGTCCAGGTCCAGGCGCGAGGCGCCGGCGTGCATCATCTCGACCGCGCAGCAGGCCAGACCGAAGGTCATCGGCCACATCGACCCGGTACGCGCCCAATTCCACAGCGTGTCCAGGTTGGTGGTGACGAAGCCCTGCTGCAGCAGCGGGTTTTCGCCTTCCGGGCGCAGGATGTCGTCGAGGCGGCCTTCCGGAATCGGGTTGTGCATCAGACCCGAGACGGTGTCGCTGACGGTTTGGATCACTCCCATTCGAGCGCTCCCTTCTTCCAGACGTAAACGAAGCCGAGCAGGAGCATGCTGGCGAAAATGCCCATTTCGATCAGGCCGACCACGCCGAGATCTCGGAACACGGTGGCCCAGGGCACGATGAAGATGATTTCCAGGTCGAAGATGATGAACTGGATGGCGATCAGGTAGTAGCGCACGTCGAATTGCATGCGCGCGTCTTCGAAGGCTTCGAAGCCGCATTCGTAGGGAGACAGTTTCTCCGCGGTCGGGCGCTTGGGCCCGAGCACATTACCTACTACCAACAGGGCGACGCCGATACCACCGGCGACGATCAGGAACAGCAGAGTCGGCAGGTATTCGGCCAGCACGCGGTGTTCTCTCGGCTACTTGTTCGGCTACATGGGCGCGTTTCCGCGACCTTGGCTTGGCGCCACTTGCGCCCAGTCGTTTGGACACGCGGCGCGGCCCGCCGTGCGTGCCGCACCTGCGTACCGTGGTGCGAGTTGCGAATTGCTTGGAGCTGGGGATTACTGCGTCGGGATGGATGTGGTGCCCAAAGGGGGACTCGAACCCCCACGACCTAAGTCGCTACCACCTCAAGGTAGTGCGTCTACCAATTCCGCCATCTGGGCACTGCTACCAACCACGCCATCCTGGCTCCGGCTTCGTAATCGTCTCGAAGCCGACTGGTCATCGCTGACCGGCCCCGCCATCCGGGCGAGGCTGAAACTCTATTTTAACCTGTTTATCTCAGCCGCCAGTAGCCGGCTGTTTTGCCGGGGCGGTCGGCTGGACCGGCGCCTGCTGCGCCGGCGCTTGCTGCGCGGGCGGAGCGGCGGCCGGAGCGGCCGGAACCTGCCCGGCGGGCGCGGCCGGAGCCGTCGTCGCCGGAGCGGCCTGACCGGCCGGAACCTGCGGCACGCCGCTGGCCGGGGCCGACGGCACGCCGGTCGCCGGAGCGGCGGGCGTGGTCGCGGCCGGCGCGGGCTTGGCGGCCTGCTGGGTCGCGGCGCCGCCGAGAAGGCCGAGATCGGGCTTGCCCGGGGTCGCGGCGGCCATGCTGCGGCTGGCCTGCCAACCCATGAACAGGCTGATCACGAAGAACGCGATCGCCAGCCATTTGGTGGCCTTGGACAGGAAGTTGGACGAACCGCGAGCACCGAACACCGTGGCCGAGGCGCCGCCGCCGAAGCCCGAGCCCGCCTGCGCACCCGCGCCGCGTTGCATCAGGATCAGCGCGACCATCGCGATCGCGATCAGTACGTAGATGACGTTGAGGAACAACAGCATCGTTGAGGATTCTTCGCTAAGGAGAGCTTGTTACGACCGCGGCGGACGGGCGGGGTTCGCCGGTTCGCGCGATCAGGGTGCCGCCGCGGCTGCGATGGCGTTGAAATCGGCCGCGACCAGGGAGGCGCCTCCGACCAGGCCGCCATCGACGTCGGGCTGGGAAAACAGCGCGGCGGCGTTGTCGGCTTTCACGCTTCCGCCGTACAGAATCGGAAGCGAGCCAGCGATTCTAGCATCGTGCGCGGCGATTTCGCTACGGATGAATGCGTGGACTTCCTGCGCCTGCTCCGGCGTGGCGGTGCGCCCGGTGCCGATCGCCCAGACCGGTTCGTAGGCCAGGACCGCGCCTTCCAGGCCCAGCACGCCGACCAGTTCCAGCACCGGCGCGAGCTGTTCCTGCAGGCGCCACTGGGTCTTGCCGTCTTCGCGCTCTTCCAGGGTTTCGCCCACGCACAGCACCGGCGTGAGGCCGGCGGCCTTGGCGGCGGCGAACTTGCGCGCGACCAGCTGGCTGCTTTCGGCGTGGTACTGGCGGCGCTCGGAATGGCCGACCAGGCCGTAGAGCGCGCCGACTTCCTTGAGCATCGCCGCGGAGACTTCGCCGGTGTAGGCGCCCTTGACGTTGCTGCTCACGTCCTGCGCGCCGAAACTCAGGCCGCGCTCGCCGTAGTGTTCGACCAGCTCGCCCAGGTACGGCAGCGGCGGCAGGATCACCCGTTCGACACCGGCCGGCGGCGTCTGCGCCGCGACTTCATCGAGCAGGGCGAAGGCGAATTCGCGGCTGCCGTGCAGTTTCCAGTTTCCGGCGACGATCTTGCGGCGCATGGCGATCCCTATGTTGCGAAGACGGCGCAGTCTACCTTCTGGGCGCTGCGCGGGCGAATGCGGCCGGTGCGCGTGCCGCCGCGATCGGCCTCGCGCGGGCGCGGGCGATGCCGGCGGATTGGCGCGCGCGCCGCTGCTTGCCTGCATCGCCCCAGCCCCCATAACAGCCGCATGAGCCGACCGACCGCCGCCGTGCTGCACAGCTTCGCCCCGATCGAATCGCCGCGGGCGCGGGTGCTGATCCTGGGCAGCATGCCCGGCGTGGCGTCGCTGAGCGCCGGGCGCTACTACGCGCATCCGCAGAACCGGTTCTGGCCGATCATGGGCGAGTTGATCGGCGCCGGGCCGCAACTGGACTACGAGCGCCGGATCGAGACCTTGCGTGCGGCCGGGATCGCACTGTGGGACGTGCTGGCGCAATGCGAGCGCGAAGGCAGCCTGGATTCGGCGATCCGCGACGACACCGCGGTAGCGAACGATTTCGCCGGCTTCCTGGCCCGCCATCCGCGGGTGCGCACCGTGTTGTTCAACGGCGCCAAGGCCGAGAACAGCTTCCGCCGCTTCGTGCTCAAGCCGCTGGCGCGGCCGGACCTGCGCCTGCTGCGGCTGCCCTCGACCAGCCCGGCCAATGCCTCGCAGCGCGGGCAGGCCAAGCTGGCGGCCTGGCGCGAGGCGCTGAGCGAGGCTGGGGTGAAGGTGCGCGCGGGTTGAGCTTTTGTGGGAGGGGCTTCAGCCCCGATGCTTTCCGGTCAGCGACCTCGCTGCTACTTGGGCCCTGAAAGAAAAGCATCGGGGCTGAAGCCCCTCCCACAAAAGCCGCCCCTCTCACAGGCGCCGGCCGCGTGAACTCGGGCTTCAGGCCCTCGAATCGCGTATCGCGCTTGAAACATTCGCGCCCCCTGCCCCGGCGCCGGCCATTGGCCTCAAACCCTTGCCACTGCAGGCTTTGCGCCCGATAACCACGGCTCCAGCGCCGGCTCTCGACACCCCGCCGCGGCGATTTTCTTCGCCCCGCCCCTGTCCTGCGCCCGCCTGCACCCCCGTTTCCTGGGGTTGACCGCCCGACAGGTCCATCCACAACCAGACGATCGCTTGCGCCGCCCTGCAGTGGCGCGGGATGGGAAGTCGCTTGCCCGCAAGGCGCAGGCCCTGCCCATCCAGGCGAAACGAGGTCGTCGGAAGGTCGAAACAGCGTCCGCGCCGCCTGGATCGAGGCGCGCGACGGTTTTCCCACCGCCGATCCACCCATCGCCCATGGAAGCGATACCTCAAGGAGCTCCAAAATGAAGTCGCATCGCAATCCCCCGACCCGCCTGTCCCGCAAGCTCGCCGTTCTCGGCGGCGTAGCCCTGTTGTGCACCGCCGCGCTGGCCGTCGCCGGCGAGACCGTCATCCGCACGCCCCACGGCGACATCGCCGCGATCGACGCCCCCAAGTCGCAGCAGCTCAACGCCAAGACCGCCGCCGCGCATCCCTTCGCCAGCGCGCGCCAACGCGCCGCGGTGCAGCCGATGGTGTGGGTCGATCGCGACGCCAAGGTCGCGCCGGCCGCCCCGGCGGAACTGGCCGACACGCTGGTCCGCACCGCCGGCAGCGCGCCGGGCGGCAACGCGCCGGCGTTCGGCAACTACCTCGCGCGCAATCACTTCCGCGCCACCTGGGACAAGCTCGAAGCGCTGGACGCGCGCCAGCCGGCCGCGCCGATCTCCGCGCTCGGCGGCGAGAAAGACGGCGCCCACTACGCCTACAGCCGCTTCCCCGGCAACTACTACACCACCCAGTGGAAGGCCGCGCCGTGGAACAAGATCGGCAAGCTGTACTTCACCACGCCCAGCGGCGCCAGTTCGTACTGCACCGCGCAGGTCTCCAGCGGCAATTCGGTGCTGACCACCGCCGCGCATTGCGTGTACACCTTCGGCGCCGGCTTCAACTCGAACTTCGTGTTCGTGCCGGCCGAGCGTTACGGCGAAGCGCCGTACGGCAAGTTCGGCTGGAGCACCGCGCGCGTGCCGACCAACTGGATCACCTACGGCACCCGTCGCTGGGACGTGGCGGTGATCAAGCTGACCGGCGAGCAGACCAGCGGCCTGCCGGTGATCAACTACGTGGGCTGGCTGGGCCGCGCCTGGAATCAGCCGTATTCGCTGTACACCTACTCGCACGGCTACGCCAGCAACCTGAGCACGCAGTACACCAACATCTGCGCCGGCCAGACCTACGATTCGCCGACTGAAGGCACCAACGTCGTCGTCCAGGGTTGCGACATGACCTACGGCGCCAGCGGCGGTGCGTGGCTGATCAACTACACGCCCAATTCCAGCGCCGGCAATCAGGTCAACAGCGTGGTCAGCGGCCCGCACATCGGCGCCTTCGGCACCGCGTGGGTCGGCGCGCGCTTCAACGACGACAACATCGTCGCGCTGTGCACGGCGATCGGTTGCTGATCGGCCGGCGCCGCGGATCCGATTCGCCGATGCGGCGATAAGCGATTCACGGCGCCGCGGCGCGAACCACCGCCGGCGCGCGCGCAGGACGCACGCGCGCCGGTAAGGCAGCCGAGGGAACGGTGGCCTGGATCGAATCGGGTAATCGAGTACGGGCCCCGGAGACGGGCCTGCCGCGCGGCCAGCAGCCAAGGATGCCGCGGGCTGGGACAGGGACGTCCGCTTGTTCAAGGCGAAGCCGGCTTTCGGGCCGGCTTCGTCGTATCTGCGACCGGCATCGGCCTGAGTCAGCGTGCCGAACCGCATCACTTGCCGGTTTGGTGACGCGTTACGGCGAACGCACCCGGATTCATGCGTGCCGCACTCGTTTTCGCCCACCCCGCGCGATATAGAGTGCGCGGATGAACCGCATCGCCCACCCCGCCCGCCTGCCGATCCTGCCCTATCGCAAGCCCACGCAAGGGCGCGACTACTGGGTCGTGGACGACATCCTGCCCGACCCCGATGCCGTGCGCGCGCGCTGCCTGGCCAAGACCGACTGGGCCGAAGGCTATCCGTACAAACCCGAAAGCTGGCCCGGCCTGCGCGCCACGCCCGGCCTGCAGGACGACGAACTGGCCCTGGTCGAGGCGCGCGTGCGCCAGGTCACCGGCGTGCAGAAGCTGTGGGTGGTCGAGCCGCCCGAAGGCCAGTACTTGAACCACAACTGCGTGCAGGTGGTCGGCATCGACGAAAGCGAGCCGCGCCCGCATACCGACTCGCGCCTGCTGTGCCGCTACGCCGCGGTGCTGTACCTCAATCCCTCGGTGCCGGACCAGTGCGGCACCGGCTTCTATCGCCAGCGCCTGGGCAACGGCCAGCGCGGCGGCAATACCGTGTCGCCGCCGCACGCCAATCTGGTGCAGGCGTTGGGCACCCGCTTCGTTGCGCCGGATTCCTTCGCCGAGGACGTGGTCGTCCCGCACCGCTACAACCGCCTGTTGCTGTACCGCTCCAACCTGATCCACAGCGCCAGCGGCTACTGGGGCCGCACGCTGGAGACCAAGCGCATGGCGGCGGTGTTCTTCTGGATGGCCTAGGCCGCCCCGCCCGCCGCGAACCGCCCGCGATCATCGGCGGCGAATGCAACGAAGCCGGCGCGAGGCCAGCTTCGTTGATTGCATCGACGCCCGATCCGGCGCGGCTTACTTCAGCTTGATCTCGCGCAGACGCTCTTCCAGATAGCCCTGCGCGGTGATCGGCTCGGGGTAGCGGCTGGGATTGTCCGGGGTGATCGTCGAGTCCAGCACGTCGATCAGGAAATCCGGATTCGGGTGCAGGAAGAACGGCGTCGAATACCGCGGCTGGCGCGCCTTCGCGCCCGGCGGATTGACCACGCGGTGGGTGGTCGAGGGATACACGTGGTTGGTCAGGCGCTGCAGCATGTCGCCGATGTTGACCACGATGGTGTCGGCGTCGGCGGTGAACGGCACCCACTCGCCCTGGTGCGACTTCACTTCCAGGCCTTCCGAACTGGCGCCGACCAGCAAGGTGATCAGGTTGATGTCCTCGTGCGCGCCGGCACGAACGTTGGGGATGTCGTCGGCGGTGATCGGCGGGTAGTGGATCGGGCGCAGGATCGAGTTGCCGAAATCGGTCTTGTCCGCGAAGTAGTTCTCCGGCAGGCCGATATGCAGGGCCAGCGCGCTGAGCACGCGCGAACCCAGGTTATCGAGCGCGGTGTACAGGCCGTAGGCCTGTTCGCGGAACTCGGGGATTTCCTCCGGCCACAGATTGGCCGGCATGTCCGAGGCGTACTTGGAGTCGCGCGGAATCTCGCGGCCGACGTGCCAGAACTCCTTCAGGTCGAAATGCTTGGCGCCCTTGGCGGTTTCCACGCCGAACGGGGTGTAGCCGCGCGCGCCGCCGCCGCCGGGGACGTGGTACTTGCGCTTGACCTCGTCGGGCAAGGCGAAAAAGCGCTTGAACAGATCGTAGGACTGATCGATCTGCTCGGCCGGGATGCCGTGGCCGCGAATGCCGGCGAAGCCCCATTCGCGGTAGGCCGCGCCGAGCTCGGCGACGAAGGCCGCGCGATCGGTATCGAAGCGGCGGATGTCCAGGGTGGGAATCTGACTCACGTTGGGATCCTGTTGGTGTCTCTTCCGGGTAGGCGGCTATCTTCGCTCAAAGCCGACGGCCGCGCGCTACTGTGCACGTGGCGGCGCGGTCGCGCCGGTTTCGTCCCGCCGGGCAGCCCAGGCTGAACGGCCGGCCCATGGGCTGCATGCCCGATCGGCCGGCCCGTCTTCCGGCGGTGTCTTGCGGCATTGTTCCAGGCTAAAGTCGCGCCCCCGACTCCGGTGTCGCACGCCGGTCGCACCACCGCTGCCGAGAACCCATGCGCATGGAAGACCTCGCCGCCCGCCCAGCCTTTCCGGCACGCCGTGCCCTGGCTTGGCTGACCGGCTTCATCCTGAGCAACGCCGCGCTGGCCATCGGCATCGCCTCGCTCAACATCCCCTTCGCCCATCTGGCCGAACACTGGAAGGCGGCGTTCTTCCTGACCCTGGCGCTGCCGGGGCATTTCGTCTTCTTCGGCGCCCTGCTCGGGCTGCTGCCGCTGCTGTTGGGCTGGATCAGCCGGCGGCTGAGCTGGATGACGGTGTCGGCGGTGGTCTTGCAGGCGGTGTGGCTATGCCTGCTGGTCACCGACGCGAAGGTGTTCGCCCTGTACCGCTTCCACCTCAATGCGATGGTCGCCAACATGGTGTTCGGCGGCGCCATGCAGGACCAGGTGGTGTTCTCCGGCACGGTGTGGGGCTTGATCGCGCTGGCGGTGGCCAGCGTGCTGGCGGTGGAGATCGCCCTGGCCTGGCTGTGGTGGCGCGCGCTGAACCGGCGCCCGGGCCTGGTCAAGATCCTCAAGGCCTGGTGGATCGCGCTGGCGGTGATGCTGTTCGGCCAGGCGATGGTGGCCTACTACGACGCCCGCGGCGATCGCGCGATCATGTCGCAGCTGCCGTACATCCCGTGGGCGCAGCCGATCACCTTGAAGGATTCGCTGCAGCGCTTCGGGGTCAAGAGCGATCCCTCGGCGAGCCTGCCCGGCGTCGGCCAGGGCCTGCTGAACTATCCGCGCCGCGCGCTGGACTGCGAGGCCGCGCCCAAGCTCAACGTGGTGGTGATCCTGCTCGAATCGCTGCGCCACGACGTCATGACCGAGCAGGTCATGCCCAACACCTGGCGTTATGCCCAGCAGTCGCAGGTGTTCGAAGATCACTACAGCTCCGGCAACGCCACCCGCTTCGGCGTGTTCGGGCTGCTGTACGGCCTGCCCGGCGGCTATTGGCATCCGATGCTGGCCGAACAGCGCGGCTCGGCGTTCATCGGCCAGATGAAGAAAGACGGCTACGCCATGCATATCTATGGCAGCGCGCCGCTGTACAACCCCGAATTCGATCGCACCGCGTTTTCCGAGGTGCGCGAGCAACTGGTCAACGGCCCGCGCGAGCGCAAGAGCGCCGAGCGCGATCAGGCCATCTTGCAGGACCTGCAGCGCGACATCGCCGCCACGCCGGCCGACAAGCGTTTCTTCGGGTTCGTGTTCATGGATTCGACCCATCAGCCTTACTACATGCCCAAGGGCTATCCGCCGCTGTTCCAGCCGATGGCCAAGTCGATCAATCCGCTGGAATTCAGCCAGGACCACGATCCGCTGCCGGACTTCAACCGCTATCGCACCTCCGCGCATTACAGCGATTCGCTGATCGGAAAATTCCTGACCGCGCTGCAGGCCAGCGTGTTCGCGGACAACACCGTGGTGCTGATCACCGGCGATCACGGCGAAGAGTTCAACGATCTCAAGCAGAACTATTGGGGTCACAACGGCAATTTCTCCGACTATCAATTGCACACGCCGTTCGTGCTGCATTGGCCGGGCAAGCCGGCGCAGAAGATCGCCAACACCACTTCGCACGAGGATTTCGTGCCGACGGTGATGAAGCACGCCCTGGGCTGCCGCAACGACATCGCCGACTACAGCACCGGCCGCGATCTGTTCGGGCCGGGGCAAGCGGATCGGCCGCTGTTGGTGGAGAGCTGGTCGCAGCGCGGCATTCGTCAGGGCGACCGGATTTATCTGTTCGACAACTACGGTGCGGCGACGGTGGTGGATCGCAATTACCAGCCCTTGCCCGATGCCAAGGTCGATCCGGCGGCGGTGAGTCAGTCGTGGGAAATGTTGACGCGGTTTCAGCAGCGTTGATTTGCCCGAGCGCTTGAGCACGTCAATTCGCCCCCTTTGAAAAAGGGGGCTGGCGCTTGCGGACTATTGCTTCTTGCTGATGCGTGCGCGCCGGGGGATTTGCTTTTGCCGCGTGGCGATCCGATCGCAAAGCAACCCGCTAGCCCAGGTTCCGCTCCCGTCACCTCGCCACCGCTGTTGCTGTGGCTCTAGCCGTTGCTGACGCAGTTGCTTTGCTCTAGCCCGGCGCAGCTACTAACTCGCGAGACCAAAGGACACCCGAAGGGCGGCGCACATGGACGTGCGCCGGGTCCCACCTTGGGCAGGATGCCCAATGTGGGACCTGCCTGCGCAGGCATCGCACTCGTGGCTTTTGACTCGAAACAGCCAAAGCGTTTTCTTTGGTTACTTTCTTTGTCGCTTTGGACAAAGAAAGTGACCCGCCGCTCCATGGCGGAAGCTTTAGGCGTTTGATCTTGCTCTCGCTTGAGGCTTCCGCTTTTTGCTCGTCATTCCCGCGAACGCGGGAATCCAGGGCCTTTCGTGCGAGAACGTTTGAAGTCTCTGGATTCCCGCCTTCGCGGGAATGACGATAGGAGGGAGTGCGCAGATCTGGCTGTTTCGATCAGTAATCGCTAGGTTCCTTAGAAGCTTCAAGCAAGATCAAGCGCTACAAGCAAGATCAAACGCTAAACGCTTCCGCCATAGAGCGGCGGGTCACTTTCTTTGTCCAAAGCCACAAAGAAAGTAACCAAAGAAAGGGCTTTGGGCTGTTTCGAGTCAAAAGCCACGAGTACGGTGCTTGCGCGGGCAGGTGCCACATTGGGCATCCTGCCCAAGGTGGCACCCGGCGCACGTCCATGTGCGCCGCCCTTCGGGTGTCTCTGGTCTCGCGAGTTAGTAGCTGCGCCGGGCCAGAGCTAAGCCAAAGCCGGAGCCAGAGCCAAAGGCGAACGCTCGAATCGGGATGGCGCATACGGCGACAGCACCCCGCGTCGAGATCACCCGAAAAGCGCACAGCCACGTCAATTCGCCCCCTTTGAAAAAGGGGGCTGGCGCTTGCGGGCGTGTGTTTCTTGCTGATGCACGGGCGCCGGGGGATTTGCTTTTGCTTTGGCTGCTCGGCGATCTGAGCGTAAAAGCAAATCCCCCCTCGCCCCCCTTTTTCAAAGGGGGGAACTTTGACGCGATGGGCTTGAGGGATCCGCGCTCGAATGAGGGTCTGGGAAACGACGAAGTCCGCTTTCGCAGCCTTCGTCTGTTCCATCGCAAACAACCCCGCGATCACACCGCCGCGCGTACCGCCGCGGACAAGGCGTCGAGGGTGTTCTGCATCAAGGTCGCATCGTCGGCTTCTACTGTCACGCGCACCACGGGCTCCGTGCCGGAGGGGCGCAGGAACGCGCGGCCGTGGCCGGCTACCGCGGCTTCGGCCTGCTTCAGCGCGGCTTTGACCGACTCAGCTTCGGTTGGCTTCGACTGCCCCTCGAACCGCACGTTGACGGTCTTCTGCGGCACCCGGTTCAAACCCTCCAGCGCCTGGCGCAGCGACAAGCCGCGCCGGCCCAGCACTTCCAGCACCTGCAAGGCGCTGACGATGCCGTCGCCGGTGCTGGTGCGGTCCAGGCACAGCAGATGGCCCGAAGCCTCGCCGCCGAGCACGCCGCCGTGCGCGATCAGTTGCTGATGCACGTAACGGTCGCCGACCTTGGCGCGGATGAAGCCGATGCCGCGCTGCTCCAGCGCGCGCTCCAGACCGTAGTTGGTCATCAACGTACCGACCACCGGGCCCTGCAGGCGGCCGCTTTGCTGCCAGTCGTTGGCCAGGATGTAGAGCAGATCGTCGCCGTCGCAGATCGCGCCTTCGTTATCGACGAACAACACGCGGTCGCCGTCGCCGTCGAAGGCGATGCCGACATCGGCGCCGGTGGTGAGGACGCGCTCGACCAAAGTCTGCGGATGGGTCGAGCCGACCCCGTCGTTGATGTTGAGGCCGCTGGGGTCCACGCCGATCGCATCGACGCGCGCGCCCAGTTCGCGCAGCACCAGCGGGCCGACCTGATAGGTCGCGCCGTTGGCGCAATCCATGGCGATGCGCATGCCGCTGAGATCGAAACCGCGCGACACCGAGCCCTTGCACGCTTCCAGATAACGGCCGATGGCGTCGCGGGTGCGGATCGCCCGGCCCAGGCGCTCGGATTCGACGGTGCGGAAAGGTTCTTCCAGCGCCGCCTCGATCGCCAGTTCGGTCTCGTCGTCGAGCTTTTCGCCCTCGGCCGAAAAGAACTTGATGCCGTTGTCGTAGTGCGGGTTGTGCGAGGCCGAGATCACAATGCCGCCGTCGGCGCGCAGCGAACGGGTGAGGTGGGCGACGGCCGGGGTCGGCATCGGTCCCATCAGTTGCACGTCCACGCCGGCGGCGACCAGGCCGGCTTCCAGCGCGGCTTCGAACATGTAGTTCGAGATGCGCGTGTCCTTGCCGATGATCACCATCGGGTTGCGCCAGCCGCGACGGGTCAGCGCGTGGCCGTAGGCGTTGCCCAGGCGCAGGACGAAATCGGCGGAAATCGCGCCTTCGCCTACGCGTCCGCGGATGCCGTCGGTACCGAAATATTTACGAGTCATGTGTTTGGTTCGGGAATAGGGAATCGGGAATGGGGAATCGAAGCCATGCGGCGTGGTGCGGCATCACTGCCGCCGGGGGACCGCCGCAGCAGGAGTTTGCCGCAAGCCATCGGTGCTACACCGCCGCGCGGCTGAACGAGACGGCATAGCGCTTCCGAGTTCACAGTTCCCTGCGGGAATGGGGAATGGGGAATCGGAAAAGCCAAAACATGCGCGATGCGGCTTTTGCTTTTCCGATTCCCCATTCCCCATTCCCGATTCCCATCGAAGCCACCGTCAGGCGGCCTCGACGTCGTCCTCCGGCTGCGGCTGTTTCATCATCATCGCCAGCAGATGGGAGAGGCGGTCGCGCATTTCGCGGCGATCGCAGATCTGATCGACCGCGCCGTGCTCGACCAGGAATTCGCTGCGCTGGAAACCTTCCGGCAGCTTCTCGCGCACGGTCTGCTCGATCACGCGCGGACCGGCGAAGCCGATCAAGGCTTCGGGCTCGGCCATGTTGATGTCGCCCAGCATCGCGAACGACGCCGACACGCCGCCGGTGGTCGGATGGGTCATCACCGAGATGTACGGCAGCCCCGCCGCGCGCAGGCGGCCGAGCGCGGCCGAGGTCTTGGCCATCTGCATCAGCGAGAACAGGCTTTCCTGCATGCGCGCGCCGCCGCTGGCGGAGAAGCACACGAACGGGCTGCCGATCTGCAGCGCGGTTTCCGCGCCCAGGGCGAAGCGCTCGCCGACCACCGAGCCCATCGAGCCGCCCATGAAGGCGAAATCGAACGAGGCCGCGACCAGCGGGCGCTGCTTCATGGTGCCGCGCATGGCGATCAGCGCGTCGCGCTCGCCGGTGGCTTTCTGCGCGGCCTTGATGCGCTCGGAATACTTTTTCTGATCCTTGAACTTGAGCACGTCGACCGGGCCCAGTTCGGCGCCGATCTCGACCGTGCTGCCCGGGTCGAACAAGGCGTTCAGGCGCACCCGGCCGCGGATCGCCATGTGGAAGCTGCACTTCGGGCAGACCTCGAGGTTTTCCTCGAGCTCGGGACGGTAGAGCACGGCGCCGCAGCGGTCGCACTTCTCCCACAGGCCTTCGGGGACGCTGCGCCGCTTGGCCGCGACCGTCTCGGTGCGGATGCCCGACGGCATGAGTTTCTTAAGCCACGACATGCGTTGAAATCTTCCTGTTCTGGCTGGCTGAGGGTGGATCGGTCATGGAGCGGCGGCGCATCGCCGGCACCGGCCTGACTTCAGAAGTCTAGCGCAGCGGCCCGGGCGCTCTGCCGCCGGCTGTTCAGGCTTGCCCGCCGGGGGCGGGGCCGCGGCGGTTCAGCCCGCCGCGTCCAGCGCCTGGCGCAACGGCGCCAGGAAGCCGCGCGCGGCCTGCGCGGCGGCGTCCGCCGTGCCGGCCTGCGCCAGCACTTCGACCAGCGCGCTGCCGACCACGACACCTTCGGCCTCGCGCGCCATGGTCGCGGCGCTGGCGGCGTCCTTGATGCCGAAACCGGCCACCACCGGCACCTTGGCGCGCTGGCGGATACGGTGCAGGCGATCGTTGGCGGCGCCGGTGTCGAGCCGGTCGGCGCCGGTCACGCCGGCGAAGCTGACGTAGTACAGATAGCCCTGGGCGTCGTCGCACAGCAGCGCGATGCGTTCCTCGGTGGTGGTCGGCGAGGCCAGCAGGATCAGCGCCAGCCCGGCGGCGACGAAAGCCGCACGCAGTTCGGCGGCTTCTTCCGGCGGCAGATCGACCAGCAGCACGCCGTCCACGCCGGCGGCGACGGCGTCGCCGGCGAAGCGCGTGGCGCCGCGGATTTCGATGGGATTGAGATAGCCCATCAGCACCACCGGCGTATCGGCGTCGCGGCCGCGGAATTCGCGCACCGCATCGAGCACCCAGCCCAGCCCGGCGCCGCGCGCGATCGCGCGTTCGGAGCTGCGCTGGATGGTCGGGCCGTCGGCCATCGGATCGGAGAACGGCACCCCGAGTTCGATCACGTCGGCGCCGGCTTCGACCAGCGCATGCATGACCGGCACGGTCGCCTCCAGCGAGGGATCGCCGGCGGTAAGGAACGGAATCAGCGCCTTGCGGCCGGCCGATTGCAGCGATTGGAACTTGGCGTCGATTCGGTTCATTAGGCGAGCAATGAGTTCAGAAGAGTGAGGAGTGAGTCAAAGCCAAAACCGAGCAGCACGACGGATGAGATCTGGCAAAGGCAGCACGTTGCCGCCCTTACTCACTCCTCACTCCTACGCACTCGTTCCTCGCTTCAAAAGTGCAAGCCTTCGCGACCGGCGATGGTATGCACGTCCTTGTCGCCGCGACCGGACAGGTTGCACAACACCACCTGGTCCTTCGGCATCGTCCGCGCCAGCTTCACCGCCTGGGCGATGGCATGGCTGGACTCGAGCGCGGCCAGGATGCCTTCGGTGCGCGCCAGCGTGCGGAAGGCTTCGAGCGCTTCTTCGTCGGTGACGCCGACGTATTCGGCGCGGCCGGTGTCTTTCAGGAACGCGTGCTCGGGGCCGACGCCGGGGTAATCCAGGCCGGCGGAGACCGAATGGGTTTCGATGATCTGGCCGTCGTCGTCGCACAGCACGTAGGTGCGGTTGCCGTGCAGCACGCCGGGGCGTCCGGCGGCGAGCGAGGCGGCGTGGCGGCCGGTCTCGATGCCGTCGCCGGCCGCTTCAGCGCCGACGATGCGCACCGAGGGATCGTTCAAGAACGCATGGAACAGGCCGATGGCGTTGCTGCCGCCGCCGACGCAGGCGGTGATCGCATCGGGCAGGCGGCCGTACTCGGCCAGCATCTGCGCCCTCGCCTCGCGCCCGACCACGGCGTTGAAGTCGCGGACCATGCGCGGATACGGATCGGGACCGGCGACGGTGCCGATGATGTAGAAGGTGTCGCGCACGTTGGTGACCCAGTCGCGCATCGCCTCGTTGAGCGCGTCCTTGAGCGTCTGCGAACCGCTGGTGACCGGCACCACGGTCGCGCCGAGCAACTTCATGCGGTAGACGTTGATCTTCTGCCGCTCGATGTCGGTCGCGCCCATGTAGACCACGCATTCCAGGCCCAGGCGCGCGGCCACGGTGGCGCTGGCGACGCCGTGCTGGCCGGCGCCGGTCTCGGCGATGATGCGGGTCTTGCCCATGCGGCTGGCCAGCAGGGCCTGGCCGATGGTGTTGTTGATCTTGTGCGCGCCGGTGTGGTTGAGGTCTTCGCGCTTGAGCAGGATCTGCGCGCCGCCGACTTCGTCGCTGAGGCGCTGGGCGTGATAGATCGGGCTCGGGCGGCCGACGTAATGGGCCAGGTCGCGTTCGAATTCGGCGATGAAGGCCGGATCCACGCGGGCGGCGTCGTAGGCGCGGGCCAGCTCCTCGATCGGCGCGATCAGGGTCTCGGCGACGAAGCGTCCGCCGTAGCGGCCGAAATGGCCGGAGGCGTCCGGGTAGGCGTGGAAATCGATTGGCGGGACGACGGCGGGTTGGGCGATCGGTTCGGCGGACATCGGCTGGGCGTCGTTGCGAGGGGCGTCGCGCGCTGCGCGGCGGAACGCAGAGTTTAGGGCATCACGGCGGCGACCGTACGCATCGGGGTATGGCGGAATGGGGTGCGCGGTTTTGTTGTGATCGGGTGGGGAAAAGCGAATCCCCCCTAGCCCCCCTTTTTCAAAGGGGGGAACGGCTGCGCGGCGATCGTGGGGTATCGCACCGAAGCGAGCATGCACGAATGCCGCCGCTCTCACCCGGAGAATTCCCCTCTTTGAAAAAGGGGGGCCAGGGGGGATTTGCTCTTACCGGCAAGCGCCGCTCAACCCAACCCCTTCAATCGACGTGACAATCCGCCCGCCGCACTTCCTCGACGAAATGCCGCATCTTGTCGCCGTCCTTCAGCCCCGGCGCGCTCTCGATGCCGCTGGACACGTCCACGCCCCAAGGCAAGGTCGCCTGGATCGCCTCGAACACGTTGTCCGGGGTGATGCCGCCGGCCAGCACGAACGGCTTTTGCACGCCCACCGGAATGCGCTTCCAGTCGAAGGTCTTGCCGCTGCCGCCGCTGCCGCCGCGGGCGTGGCTGTCGAACAGGAAACCGGCCGCGCCGGGATAGCGCATGTGCAGCGCCGAGGGATGCTGGTCGGCCAACTCGCCGCCCATCGGGATCGCTTTCAAATAAGGCACGCCGAAACCGCGACAGAACGCGTCGTCCTCGTTGCCGTGGAACTGCAGCAGGCTGGGCCGGACCTGGCGCACGACTTCGCGCACCTCATCGACCGGGTTGTCGCTGAACAAGGCCACCGCATCGACCAGCGGCGCCAGGGCCTGGCGCATCGCCCGGGCTTCCTCGGCCGCGACCCGGCGCGAACTGCCCGAGGCGAACACGAAGCCGATCGCGTCCGCGCCCAGCTCGCAAGCCAGGCGCACGTCGCCGGGACGGGTGAAACCGCAGAATTTGATGCGGGTGCGGAACAAAGTGCGGGGCGGATTCAAAGGCTGACCTCGGCAGGCAACTGACACTCGACTGGATAACGCGGCCCCACGAACACCAGACCCGCCGACGGTGCGGTGGGACCGGCGACGGTACGGTCGCGCCCGGCCAGCAACTCGGCGATCCACCCTTCGGGCTGATCGCCGCGGCCGACCAGCAGCAAGCTTCCGACAATGTTGCGCACCATGTGGTGAAGAAACGCGTTGGCCTGGACTTCCATCTCGACGATGTCGCCGTCCCGGCGGATGCCGATGTGCTGCAGATCGCGGCGCGCGTGCGGCGCCTGGCAGTGGACGGTGCGGAACGCGGAGAAGTCGTGTTCGCCCAGCAGCGCCTGAGCGGCGCGGTGCATAGCGTCGGCGTCGAGCGGGCGCCTCTCCCAACTCAGGTATTGCCGCTGCAGGGCCGGACGCACCGAGCGGTTGAGGATGCGGTAACGGTAGCGCCGCGCCCGCGCCGAGAAGCGGGCGTGGAAATCGGCCGCGACCGGCACGCACCAGCGTACGCATACCGACGCCGGCAAGCGCGAGGTGGTGCCCAGCACCCAGCCGCGCGGTTCGCGCTCGACATGGGTGTCGAAATGCACGACCTGGCACGAGGCGTGGACGCCGGCATCGGTGCGGCCGGCGCAGGTCACTTCGACCCGGCTGCCGGCGACGAAGCTCAGCGCGTCTTCCAAGGTGGTCTGCACGGTCGATTCGCCGCGCAGGTCCGGCTCGCCCGGACGCACCAGGCGCTGCCAGCCGGAGTACTCGCCGCCGTCGTATTCCACGCCCAGCGCGAAGCGACGCACCGGCACGGCGCCGTCGTTCGCGATGGGATCGCGTTGCTCTACCGCCATGAGTCAGCCGTCCTGCGAGTTCGCCGCACCGATGCGCTTTAGCTGGAGGCTTCCAGCTCGCGCAGCAGACGCGCGGCCTGTTGGCGCGCGGCGTGGTCGCCGTTGATCAGCACCTCGCCGAGCAACTGGCGCGCGCTGCTTTCATCGCCCAGGTCCAGGTAGGCGCGGGCCAGCTCGATGCGTTCCTGGCCCGGGGCCGAACTGGCCTGGGCGGTTACCGCCGCACGCGCGTCGGCCGCGGCCGGCTCGGCCACGGCGGCCTGCACCGGAACCGGGATCGCGGCGGGCGGAGCCGCGACGGGCGCGGCGACCGTGGACGCGGCGGGCGCGGCACGGCGCGCCGGCCCGCTGCCGACCTCGGCCGAATGCCAGGTCGGCGCGGTCGCACGCGATTTCTGTTCGGCCGCCGGCGCGGTCCAGAACGGCGCCGCCAAAGGTTCGTCCTGCGCGTCGGGCGCAGGCTTGGATTCGGGTTCGGCAAGCAACTGCGCGACCGGATCGATCAACGCCGGCGCGACCTCGGGCCGGCGGCGCAGCGATTCGACCGGGTCCTGGACCGGGTCGCGGTCGCCGTAGGACGCCGCGCTGTCCGGGCCCGGCGCGCGGAACGCCGGCCGCTTGGGCTCACGCCGGCTCAGCACCCAGCCGCCGACCAGCAGCGCCAGCACGCCCAGGCCGCCGAAGATCCATGGCATCGGCGAACCGCCGTCGGCGCGCGCCTGCTGCTCGGACAGATGCTGCTGCGTCGCCGCCAGCTCGCTGTCCTTGAGCGCGATCAGCTTCTGCTGATCCTTCTGCAACTTCTCCAGCTCGGCGACCTTGCTCTTGAGTTCGCTGAGTTCCTGATCGCGCGCGGCGATGGTCTCGTTGGCCTGCTGCATTTCTTGTCGCACCATCTCGCCCTCGCCTCCGGCACTGATGCCGGATTGAGCCCCGGCCTGGGTCGCGCGACTGGCGCCCGGCGGAACGATTTCCAAACGCGCGTCGCTGCTGCGGCCCGAGCCGTCGCGCAGCGCCGGAGCCACCGGCGCCTTGGCGACGCGGTCGGCCTCCAGCGCGATCGGCTGCGGCACCGCCGGACTGGCCACGCCCTGGCGCCACTGCTGGATCTGCACGCGCACCAGTTCGCTGGCTTCGCGCGCGTCGATCGCGGTCAATTGATTGCTCGGCGGCTGGCGCAGCACCGCGCCGGCCCGCAGGCGGTTGATGTTGCCGCCGATGAAGGCCTCAGGATTGGCCCGCAGCAGCGCGATCATCGTCTGGTTGAGCGTGTGCTCGCCGGCCATGCCCGCAGCGATGCCCGACAAGGTCTGGCCACGTTCGACGGTGATGTCGCCCTCGGCGGCGGCAACCGGCGCGGCGGCTTGCGCACGCGGCTGGCGCGGCGCGCGCGGGATGCTGCCGGTGTTGGACGGCGCGCGCGGACGCGGCGCGGGCTCGGCGGTGAGCACGTCGGGCTCGGGCGCCGGCTCGGGCTGGACCGCGATCGCGTCGGGCGGATACGCCGACGGCGCCGGCACCGCGCTGCCCGGATCGTAGCGATCGAGTTCGTTGTCCACCGACAGCGGATCGGTCGCCTGCGGCTGCGCGCCGAACGGCAGCGGCGCCTCCAGCGGACGTTCGATGGTGTTCGGCGCGGCGCCCTTGGGCGCCTGGATCGGCGGCTGCATCGGCGCCGACACCGTGCGCGGCGCGTCGAGCAGGGCCGAGTATTCGCGGGTCAAGCGGCCCTGGCCCCAATCGACTTCGATCAGGAAGGTCAGCAGCGGCTGGTTGACCGGCAGCGAGCTGGTCACGCGGATCACCGGCTTGCCGGCGCTGTCCAGCGCGAGGGTGAAGCGCAGGTCGGTGACGATGCCCTGCGGCGCTTCCAGGCCGATGCGCTGGAAGGTTTCCGGCGAGGCCAGGCCCGCGCGCAACTGCGCCAGTTCGTCCGGACCGCTGGAGATCACCGGGATCTCGGCCAGCAGCGGCTGGCCGGAGCGCGATTTGACCTCGATCTGTCCCAGACCCAGCGCACAGGCAGCTCCGCTGGCCAAAGCCAGCGCCAGAGCCAAGGCGGTGCGTGCGAAACCTGATCTCACGGACGATCCCATTGCCAACGTCAGGCGGCGACTCTAGCGGTCGGGAGTAGTTATGCGCAACGCGAAGTGAAGTTTTCGTTGCGGTCGGATGGGTGTCATCGGGTATGGATGACGGAATCGATGGGGTTTGCGCTTGAAAGCCTGCCGCTGGAACGGCTCTCAGCCCAAGGCGTCTGGCCCCGAGATTTTTGTGGGAGGGGCTTCAGCCCCGATGCTTTTCGATCAGCACCGGTAAGCCGGCAGCACCGGACCGAAAAGCATCGGGGCTGAAGCCCCTCCCACAAAAGACCTTGAGGCCGCCGATCCGCCCTGTCCGCCCCGCCCCGGCCGCGCAAAGAAGATCGGGCCCCGCGGGGCCCGATCGATACCTCTATATAGCCGTCAAGCGCCGCGCGATCAGCGCTCGTTCCAGACCAGCTCCGCCAGCTGCACGGCATTGGTCGCCGCGCCCTTGCGGATGTTGTCCGACACCACCCACAGCGACAGCCCGCGCGGGTGCGAGATGTCCTCGCGGATGCGGCCGACGAAAACGGGATCCTGTCCCGAAGCGTGCGTGACCGGCGTCGGATATCCGCCATTGACCGGCTCATCCACCACTTCCACGCCCGGCGCGGTTTCCAGCAGCGCGCGCGCGTCGGCCGCCGACAGCTTGTCGCGGGTTTCGATGTGCACCGCCTCGGAGTGGCCGTAGAACACCGGCACCCGCACCACCGTCGCGTTCACGCCGATGCTGTCGTCGCCGAGGATCTTGCGCGTCTCCCAGACCAGCTTCATCTCTTCGGTGGTGTAGCCGTTATCGGTGAAGTCGCCGCCGTGCGGGATCACGTTGAAGGCGATCTGCACCGGATAGACCTCGGCCTTGGCCTGCTGGAAGTTCAGCAGCGCCGCGGTCTGCTTGCCCAGTTCCTCCAGCGCGCGGCGGCCGGTGCCGGACACCGACTGGTAGGTCGCCACGTTGATGCGCTCGATCTTGGCCTTGCGGTGGATCGGCGCCAGCGCGACCAGCATCTGCATGGTCGAGCAGTTCGGATTGGCGATGATGCCGCGCGGACGGTTCCTGGCCGCTTCCGGATTGACCTCGCTGACCACCAGCGGCACGTCGTCGTCGTAGCGGAAGGCCGAGGAGTTGTCGATCACCACCACGCCGGCGGCGGCGAACTTGGGCGCGTATTCCTTCGACACCGAGCCGCCGGCCGAGAACAGCGCGATGTCCACGCCGCTCGGATCGAATTTCGCCAGATCCTCGACCACGATGGTTTTGCCGCCGAACTCGAGTTTCTCTCCCGCCGAGCGTTCGCTCGCCAACACATGCAGCCGGCCGATCGGAAATTTGCGCTCGGCCAGCACCTTCAGCATGGTTTCACCGACCGCGCCGGTAGCACCGACCACGGCGACATTGCAGGACGTCTTGGCGTTCATCTGTTCTCAGTTACCTGACTTGTGGGGACCGCCGGACCCATTTCCGGCGGGTGTTGCGTGAAAACTGCGGCCCGGCTTCGGTCGTTGATGCCTCGACTTAAACCAGTTGCTGCGACAGCCGCGAGGTCTTTTGTGGGAGGGGCTTCAGCCCCGATGTTTTTCGGTCAGTTGCAGTGGATTCCTGAGGTCTGACCGAAAAGCATCGGGGCTGAAGCCCCTCCCACAAAAGCCTCCACAACGACCTCGTAGCGGCTCATGCTCCGCTCCGCTTCGTTACAGCCACCTGATCGGCATTCAACGGCGACGGCGGACGTCCCGCATCGGGCCCATAACCCAGGGCCGCGATCAGATTGTCCACCGCCAGCGACACCATCGCCCGGCGCGTGGCCAGGCTGCCGCTGGCGATATGCGGGGTCAGCACCACCCGGCGCTGTTGCAGCAAGCGCGGGTTGAGCTTGGGCTCGCCTTCAAAGACATCCAGACCGGCCGCCGCCAACCGCCCCTGCTCCAGGGCGTCGCACAGCGCGTCTTCGTCGATGATGCCGCCGCGCGCGATATTGGTGATCGTGGCATGCGGCTGCATCTTCGCCAGCGCCGCCGCGTCGATGAGGTGATGCGACTGCGGCGAATACGGCAGCACCAGGATCAGATGATCGGCGCGGCCCAGCAGATCGTCGAAACCGACATAGCTCGCCGCGCATTCGCGCTCCACCGCCTCGGGCAGGCGGCTGCGGTTGTGATACAGCGTGCGCATGCCGAACCCGGTCGCGCGCCGCGCGATGGCCTGGCCGATCCGGCCCATGCCGAGGATGCCGAGCGTGGCGCCGTGCACGTCGCCGCCGAGCAGCGAATCGAAACTCCAGCGCTGCCAGTGGCCTTCGCGCAACCAGCGCTCGGCCTCGCCGATCCGGCGCGCGGTCGCCATCATCAGCGCCCAGCCGAAATCGGCGGTGGTTTCGGTCAGCACGTCGGGCGTGTTGCTGGCGAGGATGCCGGCCGCGCTCAGCACCGGCAGGTCGAGATTGTTGTAACCCACGCCGACGTTGGCGATCGCGCGCAATTTGGCGGCGCCGGCGATCTGCGCCGCGCCGATCGGATCGTTGAGCGTGACCAGGGCGCCGTCGGCCTCGCGCAAGGCGGCGTTCGCCGCCTCGGGCGAATGCTGGGTCACCGCCGCGGTGGCGCTGACCTCGAAATACTCCGCCAGCCGCCCGACGATGTCGTCGAACAACGGCTGCGACACCCATACGCGCGGCCGCTCAGACATCGCCGTCGAATTCCGGCGCGGCGGGAATGCGCGGGGTCACCGTGCCGACATCGCCGCACTGGGCGCGATGGCGCAGCGCCTGGTCGATCAGCACCAGCGCGACCATCGCCTCGCAGATCGGCGTGGCGCGGATGCCGACGCAGGGATCGTGGCGGCCGGTGGTGACCACCTCGACCTCGTTGCCGTGGATGTCCACGCTGCGGCCCGGCAGGCGCAGGCTGGAAGTCGGCTTGAACGCGGTCGAGCAACGCAGCTGCTGGCCGGTGCTGATGCCGCCGAGGATGCCGCCGGCGTGATTGCTGGCGAAGCCGGCGCGCGACAGTTCGTCGCGATGCTCGCTGCCCTTTTGCGCGACCGCGGCGAAACCGTCGCCGATTTCCACGCCCTTGACCGCGTTGATGCTCATCAGCGCGGCGGCGAGTTCGCCGTCGAGCTTGCCGTAGATCGGCTCGCCCCAGCCCGGCGGCACGTTGTCGGCGACCACGTCCACGCGCGCGCCGACCGAATCGCCGGACTTGCGCAGCGCGTCCATGTAGGTTTCCAGCTCGCTCACCTGGGCGGCGTCGGGCCAGAAGAACGGGTTGCCCTCCACCACCGACAAGTCGTAGCCGTTCGGCACGACCTCGCCGATCTGCGACATGAAACCGCGCACGACCACGCCGTAACGTTCGGCCAGCCACTTCTTGGCGATCACCCCGGCGGCCACGCGCATCGTGGTCTCGCGCGCCGACGAACGTCCGCCGCCGCGCGGATCGCGCAGGCCGTACTTCTGCCAGTAGCTGTAATCGGCGTGGCCGGGGCGGAACTGCTCGGCGATGGCGCCGTAATCCTTGCTGCGCGCGTCGGTGTTGCGGATCAGCAGCGCGATCGGGGTGCCGGTGGTCAGGCCCTGATAGACGCCACTGAGGATTTCGATGTCGTCGGCCTCGCGCCGCGCCGAGGTGTGGCGGGTCTTGCCGGTGGCGCGGCGGTCGAGATCGTGGCGGAAATCTTCCGGCGCGATCGCCAATCCGGGCGGGCAGCCATCGACCACGCAGCCGATCGCCGGGCCGTGGCTTTCGCCGAAGGTGGTCACGGTGAAGAGGGTTCCGAAGCTGTTGCTGGCCACTGCGGGGTTCCTGGTGCGTGCCGGTGTTCCGGCGTGTGGGGCGAAGGCGATGATCGGTGTTGCCGGTGTGCTGCCGATGAAGTGCGCGGCGGCTTGAGCCGCGCGTGCCGCTTCGATGGTATGACGCGGCGTTCGCGGGCGGAAATGAGCAAATGGCGCAGGCTCAGAACCTTTGCCGGTGCGGGCGGTTGGCGGCGGCCCTCACCCCGGCCCTCTGCCGCAGGCGGGAGAGGGAGAAGGCGGTTTCGCGCGCGTTCGCGATCGCGCCTGGCCGTACCGCTCCCTCTCCCGCTTGCCGGAGAGGGCTGGGGTGAGGGCCAGCGCGCAAGCAAAACACCGATCCGGTCCACGATAGCCGACCCGGCCGGTTTCCGCTGTAACGAAGGCGCACGCGCGGCCGCGACGGATCCGGACGATCCGCGGCTTCCGATGGGTGCAGGACGCCGCGGCGCGCTTACCACTTGCTGCGGGTAAGTTCCGGCGGGCTTGGCGCCGTGTACGCGGCGCCGGGGAATCGGCGCTGCGCGCGGCACTGCGAAGAACGGGATTCCGCCTTCGCTACCGGCCGCCGACGCGCGTGACTCAGGCTCGCGCGTCGGCGAGCCGTTTGATTTCGTCGTGGTGTTCGACCAGATCGTGGCGCTCGACCACGAAGATGCCCATCTGGCCGACCTTGAATTCGACCCAGGCCAACGGCAGTTGCGGCAGCAGTTCGACCAGCGCGCGCTCGGCTTCGCCGACTTCGCAGATCAGCAGGCCTTCCTCGCTCAGATGCTCCGGCGCGTCGCGCAGGATCTTCAGCGCCAGGTCCAGGCCGTCGTCGCCGGCGCGCAGGCCCAGTTCGGGTTCGAAGGAATATTCCTTCGGCAACGCGTCGGTTTCGTCGTTGGTGACGTAAGGCGGGTTGGTCACGATCAGATCGAAGACCTCGCCCTGCAGGCCCTGGAACAGGTCGGACTTGCGCAGCTCGACGTTGTCCGCGTGCAGGCGCGCCTTGTTCTCGGCCGCCAGCGACAGGGCCTCGTCGTTGATGTCCGCACCGATCACTTCCCAATCCGGGTGGTAATGCGCGGTGGCGATGGCGATGCAGCCCGAACCGGTGCACAGGTCCAGCGCGCGCCCGACTTCGCGGCCGCCGAGCCAGGGCTCGAAGCCCGATTCGATCAACTCCGCGATCGGCGAACGCGGCACCAGGGCGCGGCGGTCGCTCTTGAAGCTCAGGCCGGCAAACCAGGCTTCGCCGGTCAGGTAGGCGGCCGGAATGCGCTCGGCGACGCGGCGTTCGAACAGCGCCAGGATCGCGTCCTTTTCCTCGCTGGTGACCTTGCCCTGGCCGTAGACCGGGCTGAGGTCGTGCGGCAGATGCAGCGCGTGCAGGACCAGTTGGGTCGCCTCGTCCAGCGCGTTGTCGTAACTGTGTCCGAAGGTCAGCCCGGCCGCGTTGAAGCGGCTGGCGCCGTAGCGGATCAGGTCGACGAGGGTCAGCGGTTCGAAGGAAACGGGAGCGGGCACGGCGGGTCCGAGGGCGAAACAAGGGGCGCAGTATAGCCGCAGAGGTGAATTGGGGGTTTGGGGAAGAGCAAATCCCCCCTGCCCCCCTTTTTCAAAGGGGGGAATCCTTCGGGTTGGGGACGTTGAGTTCGGGTGGGGCGCGGCTGCGGCCGCCTCGCATCCCAAAGGATGACTCCCCCCTTTGAAAAAGGGGGGCCGGGGGGGATTCGCTTTTGCCTTTATGCCCTAAGCCCAGCACCACCCGCCGCGCCCGGTATCATGCCCCGGCGCAACAACCGGAACCGACATGTTCAATCGCACCACCGCCATCGTCCTCATCGCCGCGCTCGCCGCCGCGCTCGGCCTGTGGGCCTCGCAGAAATACTTCGGCCAGGCCCGCCGCTCGAATCTGCCGCAGACCGAAGCGGTGCGCCTGTTCGACCCGCCGCGCACCCTGCCCGCCTATTCGCTGCGCCAGTCCGACGGCACCCAGCTGATTCCCGGCGAGCTCAAGGGCCACTGGACCCTGGTCTTCCTCGGCTTCACCCACTGCCCCGACGTGTGCCCGACCACGCTGGCGCAGATGTCGGTGGCGCAGAAGTCCTGGGAGTCGATCGCCGAAGCCAGCCGCCCGCGCGTGCTGTTCGTGTCGGTCGATCCCGAGCGCGATACGCCGGACAAGATCGGCGAGTACGCGCACGGCTTCCACAAGGACACCCTGGCCGCCACCGCCGACGTGCCGGCGCTGGAAGCCTTCGCCAAGTCGCTGAGCATGGTCTTCGCCAAGGTGCCCGCGCCCGACGGCGCGCCGGCCGACCAATACACGATGGACCACAGCGCCAGCATGGCCGTGCTCGATCCGCAGGGCCGCATGGCCGGCCTGCTGCGTCCGCCGTTCGACCCGAACGTGATCGCCAAGGACATGAAGGCGCTGACGGAGGCCGCTCCGTGAGCCTCGTCACCACCCTGACCTACGCCCTGCCGCACCGTTTCATGTCGTCGCTGGCGCGCGCGCTGGCGTACTCGGACGATCCGCGCGTCAGCCGCTGGCTGATCGACACGGTCACGGAAAAGTTCGGCGTGAATCTGGCCGAGGCGGCCAATCCCGATCCGCGTTCGTACGCCACCTTCAACGCCTTCTTCACCCGCGCGCTCAAGCCCGGCGCGCGCGTCGCCGATCCGGACCCGCGCGCGCTGCTGATGCCGGCCGACGGCCGCATCAGCCAATGCGGGCCGATCCGCGCCGGCGACATCTTCCAGGCCAAGGGCCAGTCGTTCACCGCGACCGAACTGCTCGGCGGCGATGCCGCCGCGGCCGCGCCGTTCAACGACGGCGTGTTCGCCACCGTGTACCTGTCGCCGAAGGACTATCACCGCGTGCACATGCCCTGGGCCGGAACGCTGCGCGAAACCGTGCACGTACCGGGCCGTCTCTTCAGCGTCGGCCCGGACGCGGTGCGCAACGTGCCGCGTTTGTTCGCGCGCAACGAGCGCCTGGTCTGCCACTTCGATACCGAATTCGGGCCGATGGCGATGGTGATGGTCGGCGCGCTGCTGGTCTCGGGCGTGGAAACGGTCTGGAGCGGCGTGGAGATTCCGCGCTACGCCGACGCGGTCACCACCAAGGACTATCGCGGCAAGGGCATCAAGCTCGACCGCTTCGCCGAGATGGCGCGCTTCAACTACGGCTCGACCGTGATCGTGCTGCTGCCGCCGGGTGTGGCTACGCTGGACGCGGGCTTGAGCGCCGAGACCGCGGTGCGGCTGGGACAGGCACTGGCACGGCGCGGCGCCTGACCGCGCCTCATCACCCACGGAGGGGAATCATGCGAATCCTGTTACGCCCGGCGCTGCGCCGGGCGCTGTCGCTGGCCGTGCTGGCCATCGTGCTCAGCGGTTGCGGCGACAAGAGCGAAACCGAGCAACTGACCGACTTGCGCGACGGTCTGGCCTACACGAACTACCGGCGCGTGTCCGAGAACGGCATGCCCACCGCCATCGCCGCGTATCGCAAGGGCGCTCAGTGGAGCGGCCAAACGCCGCCGGTGGAGTTCAGTGAGGCCGACACCTGCGTCATGCATGTGCTGCTGGCCTACGGCGCCCTGATCGCCGACAAGAGCACCATCGCCCTGGCCGAAAGCGACATCGTCGAGGCCGGCGATTGCGCGCCGTTCGACCGCGTCGCCGCCAATTCATTGCGTTCGGTCGTCTTCCGCCGGCAGGAGTGGCCGCAACTGGCGCAGGCCGAAAGCGACAAAGCCTGGGCCGCGCCCAAGCAAGCCGGCCAGGACAAGGCGCCGGCCGAACAGGTGATGATCCTGCACCTCACCCTGGCCTATCTGGCGGTCAGCGAACAACGCTGGGATCGCGCGCAACTGCATATCGACGCGCTCGCGCAATTGCTAAGGCAACCGTGGATGAGCGACCTGCCGCGCGCCGGCATCGCCTTCAAGGAAGGCCGCACCGGCGACGGCCTGGTCGCGCTCAAGCACATGAGCCAGGACCCGACCGCACCGCCGGAAGTGCGCGCGGAACTGGCGAGTTTCATCGCCAAGATCGAAGCCAAGGGCGGCGATGTCGATTCCTTCGCCTTCATGCCGCGCCTGGTCGCGGTGCTGACCTGGGAAGCGATCAAGCAAGAAGGCCCGGACGTGCTGAAGACCACCGCACGTTTCGCCGAGCAGCAGGCCTGGAAGCCTTTGAACGATTCGGTGAGCAACGGCGCCGGCAAAGCGCGCGAAGTGGCGGGAAGCTGGTGGAGCAAGGCGCGCGAGGCGGTGATGCCGGCGGAGGCGTTGCCGAAGGCTGAGCCGGCGCAGGACAAACCGGCTGAAGCCGAGCGGCGGGCGGCGGGCTCGAAGTAAGTGCGAGTTGCGGCGATAGGTTAACCGCTCAAGGACCGCCTCGAACCGGAGATGCCTGCGCTTGCTGCTGGGCTTGCGATTCGCGTTGCTGCGCGGCTTGCTGCTCGTTCAGATCGGCAAACCGCTGCTGCGATTCCTGCACAGGAGTACCGACTGCCTGAGCGGTCGGCATATAGGCGCGCAAACCGGCCGGATCCCCAGGATCGCCTTGCGTCACAAATACGTTCTGCCCGGCCATGGCGGTCCCGCTAGCCTGGCTCAAGAACACCCCATCGATGCGGGAAAAATTATTCTCCCGGGCCAGACACGCCAAGCTCTGGCTCATGCATTCGCTGAACTGGTCCGGAGTTCGACCCAGCTGCACGTCCAATCGGGCTACCGCCGCACGTGCTTGTTCCTGTAGGGGATATTCGTAGGCGGCTCGATCCGGCACTGCGCCTTGCACCGGAGCCGTTGGCGCCGAGGTAGCCGGGCCGTTGGGTGCGGACGCATCCGGCGCCTGCGGCGCGGCGATCGGGATACCCGGGTCCGGCGTGGTGCGCAACGGCGGCGCTTGCGGATCCACATGCAGCAACCGCTGCGGTGGTTGACCATCACGAACGATGTCCAGGTCTGTGGTTCCGTCGCGATTGCGAGTGCGCGTCAGATCGTTACGGTCTACTTCGGCCCAAGCGCCACCGATATTGGAATGACCGCTGCCGTCGCGATTCCAGACCACAAAATCGTTACCTGATGCATACAGACCAGCAGTTGCCCGGCCCTGCCCCTCCGGGCGTGGGCGCCCATAGGCGTAACTGCCGCCTTGATCCAAGGCCTGGATGAGCTGCGGAGCTTCGTTCTTCTGCAGAAACAGATTTTTGACCGTGCCGTATTCGGCAGGTAGTTGCGGTCGGGCCGCATCCTGTCCAGTCTGACTGGGATTGATCAGAGGATTGGCGACCACATCCTGCCAAGTCTGATGCAGGGGGCTGCGCGAATCGGCATTACGCAATCCGATAAGCACCTCGGCGCCTTGCAACGTCGCGTCGCGGCCGGTTTCCATGTAATCGCGGTCACCACTGGTTCGCGGTAACAGACGATCGATCGCGCCGCTGACATCGGCCACGTTATTAAGCGTGCCGTTGTCCATGTCGCGCAATAACCTGGGCGTCCAATTGTCGCCGCTCTGGTTCTGCACCTTTGTGACCATGGCGGTCAACCGCACCTGATCGTCGGCGCTGGCGTTACGGTAGGCCGCCGTCTGGGCGATTCGAGGCATGATGCCGCCGACCAACTCATCGACCTGGGCAACGTCGCGGGTGTGGATATACGTCACGCCTGCATCGGAACGCAGAAACTCGTTGAGATTGGCTTCGACACCCGCATCCATCGGGCGGCCGCCCTGCGTCGTGATCGTGTTCCCGTTGCGACTGAGGTCGGCGATGGTCTGGGTACGTTGAGCCGCTGTCAGTGTCCGCTCGGGTTGCTGCAATCGCGCCCAATCCTGATAAGCATCGACCAGGGACGGCACCACTTCCGGATGCTGTCCCAAATCGGTCTGCAGGGTTCCGATCGAATAACCACTGTTGCCTACCGGCGTCATTACACCGTTACGGGTGTTGCCGGCAAAGGACAGGTGATTGGACACATCGCGTCCGGCAATACTGCCTTCCGAGCCCACGCCGATGGCGAAGTAAGCGATGGCGCGACGCTCGTCGTCGGTCATCACACGCGGCGGGGCGGCGGCTGGTGCTGGCTGATTCATCGTCTGGCTTCCCTGCAACAAAAAATCATGAACTATGGGACTCAGCGCTCCGGCGCTACGTCGTCCTTGGGCTCTTCCTCATCGCACTGATTGTCGGCCGGCACCTGCTTGCCTGCCTTGGCCTGCTGCAACACCAGATAAGGTGAGTAGCTGTCGCCGCTCTTTCGATACCAATGCAAGGCCGTGCCCTTGCGAACCGCATAGCCGCCGATCTGATCGAAATCGCTGCAAGGCTGGTCGGAGGTCTGAGTACAAAAACGCAGCATCAACCGGTCGCCCTGCACTTCGCCGCGCAGTTGCCCGTTGTCGCCGCGCACACGGGTGCCGTCATCCCAGCTACCGGTGTACGACTTCCCCGTGCTGCGTAGTTCGAGATTGGCCGAGTGGTTCCAGCCGCAGGTCTGCCGATAGCCCCACTGCCCGGCGAAATTCGGCGTACCTGCGGTTGCGCAGGCGCTCAATACAACCACCAAGGGCACGAAAAAAATGGCGTGACTACGTCCTGTTGCCATAACGTTGATCCTGAGGAATTGCGTGCAACTGATTTACCACGTGATTGGACACGAGTAAATCAGACTGAGTGCATGCCTAAGGTTCAGGTCGAATAGTTGTGACCTAGCTCAGCCGCCTCACCGACAAGCCGATCAACGTCTGCGCAATCCAATACGTCGCCAGCACCACCAGCGACGCCGCGCCGAACGGCGCGGCGAAACGGTCGATCGCCAGCGTGGCGTCGGAGGCGACGAAGAACGCTCCGCCCAACGCGGCCAATGCGGTCGCCGGCACCGGCCAGCGACGCCATACCACCGCCGCTTGCGCCGCCATCGTCGCGAGTACGACAACGTAGACGATCACCGGAACACGCAGCGCGCCGGGCAGATGCGGCCACAGGATCGCCAGCACGCCGGCGGCGAGCGCGGCGTAGGCCAGCGAGGGCCACATGACCGCGAACAATCGCGCGCGTCCGCACAAGCCCGCCAGATACGCCAGATGCGCGCACAGGAACGAGCCCAGGCCGAACACGAACCAATCCCCGGGCAGCATCAGGAACACGTCGCCGCAGGTCGAAAGCAGCAGGCCGATCAGGATCGCGCGGCGATAACCGGGCTCGGCGTCGCCGCCGTGGCGCCAGACCATCACCGCGATCAGCAGCGTGGTAAATGGTTTGAACAGGTAATGCAGCCACGGCGCGAAGTAGGCGCCGGCGATGGCGAGGATCGCGCACAGCGCGATCGCGCCGATCCAGACGCGCGGCGCGGATGCCGGGGCTTGCGTGTTCGCCGTCATGCATCCTCGCTCGTGCGGTCTGTGTCAGCGGCGAACCGGCCGGTTCGCCGTACTTCGATGCGCGTGGGCGACTTCGCCCCGATCAGTCGCCGCAACCGTTCAACTTGATCCGCTGCCCCGGCTTGACCACATAACGCGGCGCCTTGATGCCGTTGGCCTTGCCCAGCTGCTTGGTATCACAGGAGAACTTGCGCGCCACGTCGGTCAGGGTTTCGCCGCGCTGGACCTTGTAATCGCGCGGAACCGCGCGCTTCTTCGGCTCGGGTTTGACCGCGGCGGGCTTGCCGGTGGCGACCGTCGTCGGCACGCCGGTGGCGACGGTGACCGGCACCGTGCCGTCTTCGCCCGTGCCTTCCATCGGCACCACGGTCAGCGGGCCGGTGCGCACGATCGCGCTGTTGGGATCGCTCATGATCAGCGTGTGCGCCAGTTCCGCGCGCTTGCCCTGCACGCACCAGCGGTTGTACAGGCTGACCATCTTGGTGGTGGCGTTGAGGGTGGTGCCGGCGGACAGATAGCTGTCGGCCTGATAGCGCGGGTTGAGGTTGCGCAGCGCGCGCATGTAGCCGTCGCGGCTGCCGCTGCTGCCCATGCAGATGGTCAGCTCGTAGATCGAGCTGGCTTTGCTCAGGCGCAGCGTCGCCGGCTTGTTGTCCACCTTGGGGAAACGCAGGCCGTATTCGCGCGGATGCAGGAACAGCCAGGCCGCGGCGATCACCATCGGCACGTAGTCGCGGGTTTCGGCCGGGAACTGGTTATAGACCGACTCGTCCCAGAAATTGCGCCCGCCGCTGGCATTGTTGATGCGCAGCGCGCGGCCTTCGCCGCCGTTGTAGGCGGCCAGCGACATTTCGATGCTGTTGTTGAGCTGGCCCAGGCGTTCGTTGAGGTATTCCGCGGCGGCCTGCGACGAAGAACGCGCGTCGTAACGGGTATCGAAACCGGTGCCGTCGTCGCCCAGGCCGAAACGCTTGCCGGTGGCGAACATGAACTGCAGCGGGCCGGCCGCGCCGGCGCGCGAGGTCGCGTGCACGCGGCCGTTGGATTCCTTCGCCATGATGCCGAACAGCAGCGCTTCGGGCAGGCCTTCGCGCTCGAACGACGGCCACATCATCGAACGCATGTACTGATAGTTGTCGTAGCTCTGCATCAGCGGGCCGCGCAGATCGGTCAGCCAGCGCTTGATGCCGGCCTGCACGGCCGGGTTGTACTGCACCATCTTGACGAAACGCTGGCCGTCGTCGCTGAGCAGCGCGGCGGCGCGCGCGGCTTCGGGCACGTCGGCGGCGAGCCCGTCGCTGTCGAGCTGGCCGCCGTCGTCGGCGTCTTCATCGCTGACCGCCGAGGCGTCGGCGCTGGCCTTGAGCAGGCGCTTGTAGCCGGCCAGCATGGTGCTGACCTGGCAGCCCTTCTGCTTGAGGCAGGCGGCGATCACGTCCTCCATGTCCTCCAGCGCGGCGTCGCTGTCCTGGCGTCCGGTCGGATCGGCGTTGCGGATCTTGACCAGGGCCGACTGGTAACGGGTTTCGGCCGATTGCAGGCGTTGGGTCAGGGCATCGACCGCGGCCTGCTCCTTCTTGGACACGGCGGCGGCTGGCGAGGACAGGCTGCACAGTGCGAGGGCGACGGCGAGCGGCGCGAACGCGCCCCTGATACCGATGAAAACGGGGCGTGAGTAAGCGGGCATGAGGCGTGCGGGTGTTCCTTTTCGCGGGGGGCCAGGGTAACGGCGGGGTTCGGGGTGGGCAAGGACCTTGATCCGTCTTGGTTTTTCCCGGTTTGGCTGGGTTAGGCCGAACGGCCGCGGGCTGCCGCTCTTTCGCCGTCATGGCGGTGCCGGGCCGGAGCCGTTTTTCCATTGCGGTTGCGGTTGCGGTTGCGGTTGCGGTTGCGGTTGCCAAGATTTTGATCCGGCCCTGGCTCCAGGCTTTGCTCTGCCTCTGAGCTTTGGCTTTGGTTGGGCCTTGGCTGGGCGCCGCTTGTTACTCGCGAGATCAGGGACACCCGGAGGGCGGCGCACATGGACGTGCGCCGGGTGCCACCTTGGGCAGGATGCCCAATGTGGCACCTGCCTGCGCAGGCATCGCACTCGTGGCTTTTGACTCGAAACAGCCAATGCGTTTTCTTTGGTTACTTTCTTTGTCGCTTTGGACAAAGAAAGTGACCCGCCGCTTTATGGCGGAAGCGTTTAGCGTTTGATCTTGCTTGTTGCGTTTGATCTTGCTTGGGGCTTCTAAGGCTTCTTAAGGAACCTGCAGTCCCTGATCGAAACAACCAGCCCCCCGCATTCCTTCCTACCGTCATTCCCGCGAACGCGGGAATCCAGTGCCTTTCGTGCGAGAACGCTTGAAGTCGCTGGATTCCCGCTTTCGCGGGAATGACGGCCTGGAAGGATTGCGCTGAAGTCGCTGGATTCCCGCGTTCGCGGGAATGACGGCAGGAGGGAATGCGCAGGCTTGATTGTTTCGATCAGGGACGTTGGGTTCGTAGCAGCTTCAAACCGGATCAAATGCTTCTAAAGCAAGATCAAACGCCTAAAGAAAAATCAAACGCCAAACGCTTCCGCCATGGAGCGGCGGGTCACTTTCTTTGTCCAAAGCCACAAAGAAAGTAACCAAAGAAAGGGCTTTGGCTGTTTCGAATCAAAAGCCACGAGTGCGGTGCCTGCGCGGGCAGGTCCCGCAGTGGGCATCCTGCCCACGGCGGGACCCGGCGCACGTCCATGTGCGCCGCCCTCCGGGTGTCCCTGGTCTCGCGAGTTACTAGCGGCGCCAAGCCACGACCAAGCAATAACAACGGCTAAGGCAACAACAATTGCAAAAGAAGCAGCCACAGCACACGGCAGCAGCCACGGGCACGGCCACAGCGACAGCGACAGCGACAGCGACAGCAAGGGCAACGGTCATGGCAACAGCCACAGTAAATTCGACCGCAAAGGTCAAAATAAAATAAGTTTCGGCCTGCGCCGCAATTCCATCGAAGATCACCCCAGGAACACCACCACAGGCACCAAGCCGATCAGCCGCCCCACCCGCGCTGAGACGACGGTTCACGAACCCCTCACCGCTGCCGCTAGAATCGGCCCCTGCTCTTTCACTGAACCACGGACACGGACATGGCCACGACCCCCGGCGCAAACCAGAACGACATCCTGATCGGCAAGGCCGTGACCACGCCCGAGAGCGGGCAAGTCTTCCTGCACACCAAACTGGGCAACCGCCACGGCCTGGTCGCCGGCGCCACCGGCACCGGCAAGACCGTCACCCTGATGACCCTGGCCGAAGGCTTCTCGCGCCAAGGCGTGCCGGTGTTCCTCGCCGACGTCAAAGGCGACGTCGCCGGCCTGGCCGTGCCCGGCGCCAGCAACGACAAGCTGCAGTCGCGCCTGACCGAGATCGGCGTCGCCGACTGGGCGCCGGCGGCCAATCCGGTGGTGTTCTGGGACCTGTTCGGCAAGCTCGGCCACCCGGTGCGCACCACCGTCAGCGAAATGGGCCCGACCCTGCTGGCGCGCATCCTGGAACTCAACGACACCCAGTCGGGCGTGCTCGACATCGTGTTCAAGCTCGCCGACGACCGCGGCCTGCTGCTGCTCGACCTGGAAGACCTGCGCGCCCTGCTCGGCCTGGTCGCCGACGAGCGCAAGGACATCTCGACCAGCTACGGTCTGGTCAGCAGCCAGTCGGTCGGCGCGATCCAGCGCTCGCTGCTGCGCCTGGAACAAGACGGCGCCAACCACTTCTTCGGCGAACCGGCACTGGAACTGGCCGATCTGATGCGCACCACCAGCGACGGTCGCGGCGTGGTCAACGTGCTCGCCGCCGATTCGCTGATCCTCAAGCCGCGCCTGTATTCCAGCTTTCTGCTGTGGCTGCTGTCGGAGTTGTTCGAACAACTGCCGGAAGTCGGCGACATCGACAAGCCCAAGCTGGTGTTCGTGTTCGACGAAGCGCACCTGCTGTTCGACGACGCCCCGGCGGCGTTGCAGCAGCGGGTCGAGCAAGTCGTGCGCATCATCCGCTCCAAGGGCGTGGGCGTGTACTTCTGCTCGCAGTTCCCCGACGACGTGCCGGACAACATCCTCGGCCAGCTCGGCAACCGCGTGCAGCACGCGCTGCGCGCGTTCACCCCGCGCGACCAGAAGGCGGTGAAGACCGCGGCGGAAACTTTCGTGCCCAATCCGGCGCTCAACGTGGCCGAAGCGATTTCCAAGCTCGGCACCGGCGAAGCACTGGTATCAACCTTGCAGGACAAGGGCGTGCCGATGCCGGTCGAACGCACCCTGATCGCGCCGCCGCGCTGCCGCATGGGCGCCATCACCGAGGCCGAGCGCGCGCAGGTGCGCGCCGGCAGCCCGGTCGGCGGCAAGTACGACACCTCGGTCAATCGCGAATCGGCGGCCGAAATGCTGGTCAAGCGCGCGCAGACCGCGACCGAGCAGGCGCAGGCACCGGCGGCCAAGACCCGCGAGCAGGACGATCAGGAAGAAGGCGGTTTCGGCCAGGCGGTCAAGGACGCGGTGTTCGGCACCAAGCGCCGCCAGGGCATGGTCGAGACCATGGCCAAGCAGACCGCGCGCACGGTCGGCAGCCAGGTCGGTCGGCAGATTCTGCGCGGCCTGCTCGGCGGCATCTTCGGCGGCAAGCGCTGACCGTCGCGCGCCGCCGCTCGCACCCGTTAGGCCGAACCTAATCGCGCATCGCTTTCGCGCGGCGGCCGGATCGGATCCGGCCGCCATTGCAACCAGTGAGTTCAGAACGTTTCCACTCATCACCAGGAGCCGCACGTGAATCAGAAACTGCTTGCCCTCGCCTGTCTCGCCGCGCTCGCGCTGAGCGCGTGCAATAAGCCAACCGAAGTGACGCCTGCCCCCGCCGAAACTCCCAAGACCGCCGAGACCGCCCCAGCTCCCGCCGCGGAACCCGCCCCCGTCGCCGAAGCCCCCAAGCCCGGCTTCGACGCCGCCGCCTTCGCCGGCGGTTTCAGCGGCACCCTGCCCTGCGCCGACTGCAGCGGCATCGACACCAAGATCGAGTTCAAGGCCGACGGCAGTTACACCATCGACGAGACTTACCAGGGCAAGAAGGACGGCAACGCCAAGGGCGACGGCAGCTGGACCGCGGAAGAAGACGGCAAGCGCCTGCGCCTGGACCCCAACAGCAAGAGCGCCGCCGATCGCCTGTTCGACGTGGTCTCGCACGAGGAAATCCGCCAGCTCGACCAGGACGGCAAGGCGATCGACTCGCAGCTCGACTACAGCCTCAAGCGCGCCAGCGCCGCGCAGTAAGCGCGCCGCGGTCGGCGGGCGCGGCGGTCGCAAGCGCGAACCTCGGCAGCGCGCAACCGCACCTTTGGCGAGCATCCAGGCGGGCCGGTCGATCCGGTCCGCCTTTTTCATGCCGGCGCACTTGCCGAAGCATGGATAAATTCGTGACCGGATCGGCTAACGTAGCCAAACCACAACGACGATCACGGTTTCGACGCCTCCGCCATGCCGCCCACCTCGACCCTCGCGCAGCCGGTCCCGTTCTGGCACCGGCTGCGGCAGATCATGCTTTACCCCATCCGTGGCGCCGCGTTCTTCACCTTGCTGGTGCTGACCCTGTGCACCTTCCTCAGCGTCGTGCCCGGCATCGGCTGGCTGCTGTCCATCGTGACCTGGCTGGCGGCGTACAAGTACGCCTTCGAAATCCTGCGCGCCACCGCCGACGGCCGCATGGACCCGCCCGAGAGCGTGCTCAAGGTCGATGGCGGCGTGGTCTGGCGGCTGATCGCGCTGCAGCTGATCTACATGGTCATCGTGCTGGTGGCGATGCTGTTCGGCGGGCCGGTGGTGGGATTGTTCGCGCTGGCGGTGATCGTGTTCCTGCAGCCGGGCTGCATCATGTCGCTGGCGATCGACGGCAGCCTGGGCAACGCGCTCAATCCGGCCACCTCCTTCGGCATCGTCGCGCGCGTGGGCTGGCCGTATCTGGCCGTGTTCGGCCTGCTGTTCGTGATCCAGGCCAGCGTCGCCACCGCCGGCATCTGGATGAACAAGTTCATGCCGGTGCTGCTGGGCGGCCCGCTGCTCAATCTGGTGTCGTTCTGGGGCCTGTTCGCCGCGTTCCATCTGATGGGCTATCTGGTCTACCAGTACCACGAGGAACTGGGCTACGACCCGGAAAGCCATCGCCACCAGTTGCCGACGCTGTTCAACCGCGACGGCGACTTGCTCGAACGCGCGCAGAACCTGGTCCGCGACGGCCACAACGATGCGGCGAAGGAAACCCTGCGCGGCGAAATCCGCGTGCGTGCGGTGACCCCGGAGGTGCACGAGCTGTACCACCGCCTGCTGCGCAGCGACGGCGACGCGGCCGAACGCACCGAGCACTCGCGCCAGTACATCAACCTTTTGATGATCGAGAAGCAGGAAACCCGCGCGCTCACCGTGATCCGTGAGGCGATCGACGCCGATCCGCAGTTCACTCCGATGCAGATGGAACACGCCGAGCGCCTGGCCGAACGCGCGCGCATGGCCGGTCAATCGCAGTTGGCGGTGGATCTGCTGCGCTCGCTGCTGCGGCAGTCGCCGCGCAACCCGTCGGCGCCGCGCTGGGCGCTGGATGCGGCCTTGCTGCTGGTCGATCGCTTCGGCCGCGACGATGAGGCGCGCGCATTGCTCGAACAGGCCCTGAGCCGCTGCGAGGACGCGACGCTGAGCGAGAAACTGCAGGCGGCGTTGAAGCCGCTGGCGCCGGCCAAAGTCTGAGGATGCGTAAACCCGCGGCGCCGCGGCCTCAGCCCGGCGCCGCCAGTTCGTGCTCCAGCAGGAACCGCGCCTTGTCCGCCTGCGGCTGGCGCGGATAACGCTCGATCAGCGCGCGCAACACCCGCGCCTGCTGCGGCCGCGCCTGACGGTCGCGATAACCCAGCGAAAGTTCGAACCACAGCTGCGCCTGGGTGTCCTGCGGCCACTGCCGGCTGGCCGGCCGATCCAGCATCGCCTCGACCGCATCCAGCGCGCCTAAGCCGATCCAGCGCCGCGTCAGACTTTGCCGCTGCGCGCTGTCGATGTTGTCGCCGGTCTGATCGATCGCGGCCAAGGCCTCGGCCTGCGCCTGCGCGCCTTCCACCGTGTCGGCGCTGGCGGCGAGCAACTCGCGGCGGCGCTGATCCAATACATCGCGACGTCCGCTGTTGCGGGCGACGCGGTAACGCGCCAGTTGCAGTTCGAAGCGCTGCGGCTGTTCGCGCTGCAGTTCTTCCAGCAGGCGATCGGCCTCGGCCAACTGCATCCGCCCCAAATGCTGCTGCGCCTGCTCCCAGCGCGTGTCGGGCGCGGCGGCGGCGGCGTAGTCGCTGACGAACTCTTCGCGCACGCGGCCCAGGGCGACGAAGACCGCGCCGATCAGCGCGCCGGTGATGAGGCCGCCGGCATGGGCGTCGAAGCCGATGCCCAGGTTCTGGTTGGCGAACAGGTTGTACAACTCCCAGCCCAGCCACAGCGGCAGCAGCAGGATCGCCGGCGCGCGCACGTAGTCGAAGATCACCCCGATCCAATAGAAGAACCGCACCGGCCGCAGTCCCCAGACCAGGCAGAACGCGCCCATCAGGGCCGCGATCGCGCCCGACGCGCCCAGGCCGCCGCCGGCCTCGCCCCAGCGCCACCACAGCGACACCGCGCTGGAGCCGTAAGCGCCGAACAGGTACAGCAAGACGAACAGCAGCGGGCCGACCGCGCCTTCCACCAGCAGGCCCAGCGCCAGCAGGAACACCATGTTGCCGATCAGGTGCATCACATCGCCGTGCAGGAACGCCGCCGACAACATCCGCCACGGATCGATTTCGGAACTGCGCATGATGTGGCGCAGCGTGAACACCTCGTCCTGCATCGCCTCGTAGCGCGCGCGCAGCGGCCGCCATTGCGCAAGCGTGCCGGCGTCGGGAAACAAGGCGCCGCTGCGCAGCGCCTGGGCGAAGGTCACGTCGGTCAAGGTGTGCATGCCGACATAGGCCAGCCGCTCGCTTTCGCCGGCCGCGGCGAAAGCGGCGGTCGCATCGCCTTGGCCGGTGTTGCGCAGATGCTGCTGATAGGCCGGCGCCTCGATCCGGCCCAGCCCCGAATCCAGATAGTACTGGCGCAGTTTCTCCAATCCGGCGCGGTCGCCGCTTTGCAGGGCCAGGAACACGAACACGTTGGCCAGCGCCAGCAGTACGGTCACGAACGGAAAGTTGGCGCGGGTGAACGGGCGGTGCAGCGGCAGGATCAGCATGGGAACACGGCGTGCGGCGGGTCTTCGCGACGCACAGCCTTGCCGATGGATCGGGGCCATTGCAAGCGCGCCGGGCCACGCCCGCGCGGCGCCGCGCTTGAACCGCGGGCGCCACTCTGCGATAACGGCCGCCCTGCTTGCTGCGATGCCTTTGCGATGGGCCGATGGCGCCCCCCTGCCGAACACAGCACCGCCCTGATCACCCGGGAAGGCCACGCGCGCCTGAAGCACGAGCTGGACGATCTGTGGCGGGTGCGCCGTCCTGAAGTGGTCAAGGCGCTGACCGCGGCCGCGGCCGAGGGCGACCGTTCGGAAAACGCCGAGTACATCTATCGCAAGAAGCAGCTGGGCGAAATCGACCGGCGCGTGCGTTATCTGAGCAAGCGCCTGCCGTTGCTGCGGGTGATCGAGACCACGCCGACCGATCCGCAATCGGTATTCTTCGGCGCCTGGATCGAAGTGGAGAACGTCGCCGATGGCGAGCTGGCGCGTTACCGCATCGTCGGCCCGGACGAAACCGACGCCAAGCTGGGCTACATCAGCATCGACTCGCCGTTGGCGCGGGCCATGCTCAAGCGCCGCGTCGACGACGAATTCGAAGCGATGCTGCCCGGCGGCATGGCCCGCTTCGCGATCGTCGCGGTGTCCTACGGCGGGCCGATCGAAGGCTGAGCGGCGGCAGCGTTGCGCTGTTGTCGGATTCGCGCCGCGGATTACGAACTAAGGGTATCCCTCGCGCTGGCGAACGCCGGTGCGGGCGGAAGCTTCGCCGGGAAGCGATCCCGGCACTACCCTGAGGAGTGATTCGATGAAAGTCCTGAACGACAGCGAAGTCCAGACCGTGTCCGGCGCCGGCATCGCCGACGTGTTCCCGCGTTCGTACTACAACCCGTCGGACCGTCTGCTGCAGGACCCGTACTGGGCCCAGCAATGGGCGCTGTGGGGCCGCGACCGTATCGGCGGCTATCCGAACTGAGTTCTACGCCGGCGGGGGCTGTGTGCCCTCGCCGGTGATTGTCTTGGGGGCTCGTCATTCCCGCGAAGGCGGGAATCCAGGGCCTTTCGTGCGAGAACGTTTGAAGTCTCTGGATGTTCGGCTCCGCCGAAGTAAAGCGGAGCCGCCTTCGCGGGAATGACGGTCTGGAGAGATGGTGCTGAAGTCTCTGGATGTTCGGCTCCGCCGAAGTAAAGCGGAACCCGCGTTCGTGAGAATGACGGACTGGGTAGATAGCGCTGAAGTCTCTGGATTCCCGCCTTCGCGGGAATGACGAACAAAAACACGGATGGCTCGACATTCGTAGCAGATGCATTGAACAGACCCTTACAACGAATCCAGCAACTCATCCGGATTCGGCGTGGTTTCCATATACAGCGGCTTGCTCGGCTTCTTGTCGCGCTTGGCCGGCGCGTAAATGATCGCCTCATCGCCCTTGCCGGTCTCGTTGGGCTCGCCGCGTTCGATCACCCGGTCGCCGGTCAGCAGATTCCAGCTCAGCTTGATCGTGCCGTGGCTGTTGGTGCGGCTGTAGCGCTGCGCGTCCAGGCCGATCAGGCGCATGCGGGTCTGCTTGGGGTCGTAGCGATAACGGTAGGTGGTCTGGGTCGCGGTGGTGCCGCCAGTGAGGTCTTCGATCACCAGCACGCCCTTGCGGATCGACACCTGCGCGTCGCCTAGCGGAGATACATCGAGTTCGAGCACGCCGACCGGCTGATGGCCCAGATCCACCTCGCTGCGATACGCCAGCATCGCCGACAGCGAGCGCTTGTCCTCGCCGCGGCCGACGAACACGGTATCGATCTCGCCGTCGCCGTCGAAATCCCCGTCCACGCGGCTTTCCAGGCGCGCGCCGGTGTCGAGCATGCCGTTGACTTCTTCCGCGGACATCTTCGGTACCGCGATGTGCTGCGCCCACGCCGGCGCGCTGAACGCACACAACGCCATCAACCCCAGACAGATCGGTTTCATCGCCAGTCCCCTCGCTCGCACGATGCCTGCGCGCAGCTTGCGCGCCTTCGGCCGCTATTGCGACTGACGCGGAATCCGCCGATTGCAGGCCACCGGTCCGGGCGCCCGGCCGATGCGCGCCGGCCTAGCGCGAGCCCTGCGCCTTCGCCGGCAACTGCCGCAGATACAGATGCAGCGCGCGCAGATCGGTGTCGTCCAGCGCGGCCATCGTCGCGAACGGCATCGCCGGGTCGATCGCGCTGCCGTCGGGGCGGCGGCCGCTGCGCATCATCGCCTTGAACGCCTCGAAGCCGGCGTAGCGCGGCATCGCGCTGCCCGCGCCCGGGGTCAGATTGGCCGCCGCCGGCCATTGCGGCGGCGCGCCGGGAATCTTGCCGCCGCCGAAACCCGCGCCGTGGCAGCCCTGGCACATGGCCGCGACGTAGGCGCCGTGCTCCACGCTCGCCGCCACCGCGACCGGCGCCGGCGCCGGCAGGGCGTGGTCGATCTTGGCCGCCGCGTCTTGCATCAGCCCCAATCCGTACACCACGCGCACCGGCAACGGAAAACGCAGTTCCGCCGCGCCGCCATCGACCGGCGGCAGTTGCCGCACGTAGGCGATCAACGCGGCCAGATCGGCGTCGGTGAAACGGTTGTAGTCCTCGCTGGGCATGATCATCAGCGGATGCGAATCGCGATTGAGCCCGTGCCGGATCGCGCGCACCCAATCGCGTTCGCCGTAACCTTCGGTCGCGCTGCCGGCGCCGCCGGTGATGTTCGGCGCGCGCACTCGCAGGCCGTTGGGATCGTCGATGAAAACGCGGCCGGCGCCGGCGCCGCCGTGACATTCCTGACAGCCGCGCGAGCGATAGAGATAGCCGCCCTGCCGCAAGATCTCCTGCATCGGCTCGGCGTAAGCCAGCGGCGCGACCGCGACATCGACCTGCCGCTCGCGCAGTTGCGCGCCGCGCCACAAGGCGCCGCCGAGCGCCAGCGCCAGCAGCGCCGCCACGCCGAGCACGACTTTCAACAACCGCGCCGCCCACTTTTTCATCGGTCACCTCGTTCGGAAAAACGCCGACCGCACGTCCGTGTGCGGCGACGAAAAAAACTCTCGGATCGCAGCCGTTCGGCGCGCATCCGCAATCAGTTGGCGGCCGCGGGCTGCAAGCGCTCGGGCAGATCCACCGGCTTCATGTCGGTGCTGTCGTAGGCCTGCGCAAAGGCCTGGCCGGGTTTTTGACCGGCGCCGCATTCGGCGGTCCACTCGGCGTAGTCGCTGACTTTTTCGCCGCTGTCGTCGGTGGCGCTGGACGGCTGGGTGATGACGTCGCGGAAATAGATCTGGCCGTCGTCGATGCGCAGCCGGGTGATCACGTTGTGGTCGCCGAGCTTGCACACCGTGCGGCCGAGATAAAGGCCGTGTTCCTTGTTGGACACGCTGGTGCTGCACTTGTCGGCGGCGAACCGGGCCGGGCCGCGGTTGATCACGCCTTCGCTGGCGGCGTCGATGCAGATGAAGGCCTTGCCGTTGTCGACCAGACCGGCGAACACGCCGTCCTCGACCCGCCACAAGCCCGGCTTGAGCCTGGGCTGGGTGTGGGCGCCGGCGGCGGAGGCCGCGGCATCCGATGCACCGGGGGCAGCCGGCGCCTCCACGGCGGGGCTGGAGGGTGCCCGCGCCTCGGCAGGCGCCGGCTGCTTGGCCGATGCGGGGGGCTCGCCGGAGCGGCTGCAGCCTTGGACGGCGGCGGCCAGCGCGAGGAGCAATAAAAGGTTGGAACGGACGTGGCTGAGCATGATGGAACCCTCCAGGATTGGCTTTGCGGCTTGCGTGGTGATCGATTGCCCGCTGCGGTGTGCGGCGATGGGTGCGCTCAGCGCCCCGGCATCGCCGGCATCCGCATCAACTCGCTGTGGCCGGGCGCCTGGACGAAGATCTCGCCGGGTTTCTGGTCGCTGCCGCAGGGGCCGACCCAGCGCGCGTCGGCGACCGTGGTGCTGACGCTCTTGCCGTCCATCGCCGGTTCGTAATGCGTGGTCATTTCCAGGTGATAGGCGCTGTCGCCGCTCATGCGCAGATCGGTGCGGGTGCGGGTCTGGTAGCGGCCGATCTTGCAGCTGCGCTCATCGACGAACGACCCGCCCTCGCCATAGGTAGCACCGCCGGAGCAGGCCGAATCGGCCGCCTGCGCCAACCCGGCCGCGCGCTGGGCGAACAAGCGCTGCGCATCCTCGTCCAGGCATTGATACATGTGCGCGCCGGCGGCCTCGGCCTGCGGGCTGCTCATCTGCCACAGGCCGGGCTTGAGCTTGGGCGGGGCGACCGTCGGCGCGGCGGCCATCGCCGACCCCATGGCCATCAGCAACAGCCCGGCGGCATACCGTGAGTGGATCATGTCAACGCTCCTGATCTGTGCGTGAGGGCAAGTCGCGAGCCATCCCTGGCCCGCCGGACGAAGCTGCAAACCTCGCTCCGTCCCGGCCCGTCCTGAGCCGTCCTTCCTTGTGAGGACGCACCGTAGTCGCCCGGCCGGTACCGGCGCGCGGAAGAAAACTTCTTTTTTTTGTGATTTTTGCCTCGCCAGGCCCGAGAATGGCCGCGCACAGGGGGCCCCCGCCCCTCGTTGGGCGCAACGGGTAAGTGCATGTCCGATAACGAGATTTACCGATTCGGCGGGTTCCGCCTGGAAGCCGGCCAACGTCGCTTGTGGCATGGGCAAGAGCCGGTGGACCTGCCGCCGAAGGTGTTCGACACCTTGCTTCTGCTGCTGCGCCGGGCCGGTTCGCTGATCACCCGCGACGAGTTCTTCGCCTGCCTGTGGCCCAATACCGTGGTCACCGAAGCCAGCCTGGGCCGGCACATCTGGCAGGTGCGCAAGGCGCTGGAACGCGACGCCGGCGTCGATTACGTCCAGACCGTGCCCAAGCAGGGCTATCGCTTCGTCGGCGAGGTCGAGCGCGAGGCGCTGGCGCCGCCGCCTGCGCTCGCACCTGACGCATTCCCGCCGGCGGCCGTCGCACCGGTGCCGGCCCCGGCCCCGGAGGAACCCGCGCTCGCGACCGAACCGGCGCCCCTCGCCCCGCCCGCTTCGCCCACCCCGGCGCCCGCGCCCACCTCGACACCCGCCCCACCGCCCCCGCGCCGCCTGTGGCCCGCGCTCGCCGCCGGCCTGCTTCTCGCCGCCGCCGGCACCGGCGGCTATCTGTGGCTGCGGCCGGCCGCGCCGGCGGCCGCGGTCGCGCCGGTCAATCCGCTCGCCGAGGCCGCGGTCTCCCGCGTCGCGGTGTTCGACTTCCTGCCCGCGGCCGGCGCCGCCGCGGGCGATGCCTGGCTGAGCAGCGCGTTGCCGGAACTGCTGGCGCAGGAACTGGCGCTCAACGACGGCCTGCAAGTGATCAACGGCCAGCGCCTGGCCGAACTGCTGCCGCTGCCGCCCGGGCGCGCGCCCGACAGCGCCGCGCTGCTGCGCATGAGCCGCCAGCTCGGCCTGCGCCTGGCCATGGTCGGGCGCTACCGCGCCGCGCCGGGGCAAGGCGCGGACGGTTTGAGCCTGGAACTGGACGTGCTCGACGCCGCCAGCGGCGAACGCCTGCAGCAACTGCGCATCGACGGCAACCGCCGCCACCCGGCCGCGCTGATCGCCGCGGCCGGCGCGCAGGTGCGCGACCGCCTGCAACTGCCGCGCCTGAGCACCGCCATCGAACGCACCCGCGGCGCCACCACCAGCGACGACGTCGCCCTGCTGCGCGACTACGCCGACGGCGTGCAGGCGCTGCGCCGCGGCGACGCCGGCACCGCTCAGAGCAAACTCGACGCCGCGGTGAAACGCGCGCCCGAGTTCCTGCCCGGCCAGCTCGCGCTGACCCGCACCTTGATGCAGCAGGGCTACCACCCGCGCGCCGGCGCCGTCGCGCGCGCCGCGCTGGCCCATGCCGGCGCCGCGCCACGCGAAATCCGTCTGGCGCTGGAAGCCCTGATGTACGAAGCCGACCGCTCCTGGCCGCAGGCGATCGAAACCTATCGCGCGCTGTACCGCTTCTATCCGGAAGACATCGAATACGGCCTGGGCCTGGCGCGCGCGCAATCGCAGGGCGGCGATCTGAAGGAAGCGCAAGCCAGCCTGACCGATCTGCGCCGCAATCACGGCAACGCCGACCCGCGCATCGATCTGGCGCAAACCGCGATCGCCGAAGCGCAAGGCGACTACGCCGCCGAACGCGACGCCGGCGACCGCGCTCTGCGCAGCGCGCGCACGCTGCGCGCGCCGCACCTGATCGGCAATGCCCTGCTCGAACGCGGCTGGGGCCGCAACGCGCTCGGCGACCAGCCCGGCGCGCTGGCCGACTACCGCGCCGCGCGCGCCCAGTTCGAACAGATCGGCGACGCCATCGGCCAGGCCCGCAGCGACGTCAACCTGGGCGGCTGGTATTACGAACGCGGCGACTTCGCCCGCGCCGGCGATCTTTATCAGCGCGCGCTGGGCCTGTTCGAAAGCGCCGGCATGAAAGCCTCGCAGGCCGCCGCGCTGCAGAATCTGGCCAACATCGACTGGGCCCAGGACCGGCGCCCGGCGGCGCGGCAGAAAACCGAAACGCTGTTGCAGTTGTCGCGCGAACTCGGCGATCCCGACCGCGAGTCGTGGACATTGAGCGCGCTGGCGGCATTGCAGTTCGACATGGGCGAAACCGCCGCGGCGATGGCGAGCTACAAGCAGGCGCTGGCGATCGCGGAACGCTCAGGGCTGCAGCCGCGCCGCTCGTGGGCGCTGCGCGGCCTCGGCGATGTGCTGCGGCTGCGCGGCGAGTATGTGCAATCGCGCGAATTGCTCGATCAGGCCCTGGCGATCGAACGGCGCACCCGCGATTACGAAGGCCAGGCCGAAGCGCAGTTCCGCATCGGCCAGCTGCTGCACGATCAGGGCCGCCTGGCGGAGGCGCGCAAACAACTGCTGGACGCGCGCGAGCGCCAGAGCGATCACCAGCAGGATTACTGGGGTTCGGTGACCGGCCTGGAACTGGCCGCGCTCAGTGTCGATGAAGGTCAGGCGAACGCGGCCTTGAAGGAACTCGACCGGATCGAACCGGCCTTGCGCGAGAGTCAGGCGCAGATCGAACTGGCCCAGGCCGCGGGCATCCGCGCCGAAGCGCTGGTCGCCTTGCAACAGATTCCGGCCGCGCGCGCCGCGCTGGAACCGGCGCTCGCCTATCTGCACAACCACGGCGACGGCATCGATGCGCTGACCATCCAGCTCAGCCAGGCGCGGGTGCTCGCCGCCGAGGGCAAGCGCGACCAAGCCGCGGGCGTGCTCGATCAGGTGCTGCAGCGCGCGCAGCGGCGCGAACTCGGCGGCCTCATCGCGCAGGTCGAACAACGCCGGCGCGAATGGCTGAGCCCGGCGGCGACGGCGCAGGCGGGACGTTGATCCGTCCCGCGCCGCGCCCGGCCTGAGCGTTCGCTCAGCCGCGCTGCTGCCGGCGCAGGCCGAAGAACTGCAGTTCGGCGAACACCGCCACCGCCGCCGCCTGCGCCAGCACGAACGCCAGTCCCAGGCTGTTCGGCGTAATCGCGCCTTCCACCAGCACCAGCACCGACGCGGCGACCCAGGCGAAGTTGACGCCGATGATGGTCCAGGTCGCCGTCGCGCCGATCGTGCGGCGGCTCAGCACCCAGCCCAGGAACGCCAGCCAGAACATCAGCACCACGCCGGCGCCGCGCAGCCAGCCGGCGTCGATCGCCAGCAGTCGCGACAATGGCTCGGCGGCGCTGAGTTGCAGCAGGCCGGCGGCGCCGGACACCGCCGCGTCGGCGGCGATCACGCGGCGCAGGAAGGGGCTGGCGGGGGTTTGCGTGGCGATGGCCATGGTCGTTCTCCTGAGGGTCGTGGGTCTGAAGTCGAAGCCATCACACACCCGCGCTCGCGGCCGGTCGATTACCTGCCAGGTAATGTCTGCCGTCACCGCGCTGGGCTATCGTGGCCGCATGAACGATCCGCGCCCCGTGGGCGAGCTGCTGCGCGATTGGCGCCAGCGTCGCCGTCTGACCCAACTCGATCTGGCCGACATGGCGCAGATCTCCACCCGCCACGTCAGCTTCATCGAGACCGGGCGCTCGCTGCCGAGCCGGGCGATGCTGCTGCGGCTGGTCGATCGTCTCGACGTGCCGCTGCGCGAGCGCAATCAATTGATGACCGCCGCCGGGCTGGCGCCGATGTACGCCGAACGTTCGCTCGACGATCCGGCCATGCGCGAAGCGCACGCCGCGGTCGAACTGGTGCTGTACGGCCACGAGCCGCATCCGGCGCTGGCGGTGGACCGGCACTGGAACCTGATCGAACACAATCGCGCGCTGACGCCGCTGCTGGCCGGCGTGCCCGACTTCCTGCTGGCGCGGCCGTCGAACGTGCTGCGCGTGGGCTTGCATCCGCAAGGTCTGGCGCCGCGCATCATCAACCTGGGCGAATGGCGCGCGCATCTGCTGCATCGCCTGCGCCATCAGATCGCCGCCACCGGCGATGCGGTGCTGGCGGGGCTGTACGAAGAACTTGCCGCGTATCCGGCGCCCGACGATTACGACGACAACGACATCCCGGCCTCGGGCCTGGTCGTGGTGCCGTTCCGGGTGCGCAGCGAACTGGGCGATCTGTCGTTCATCAGCACCACCACCGTGTTCGGCACGCCGATGGACGTGACCTTGTCGGAGATCGCGATCGAATCGTTCTTTCCCGCCGATGCGGCCACCACTCAGGCGATGCGCGTGCTCAGCGCCAGCATGGAACCGGCGCCGTCGTCCTCGCACTGAACATGGCGAACGGCCCACGCGGCTGTCGCCGGCGCAGGCTAAGCTGTGCGTCCCTAGTCGGCGAAATTCCGAGGTAAAGCGTGTCGTTCGCTCTTAGCCCGTGCGCGTATTCCCATGACTTCCTGACGCGGCTGCGCGCTTTCGCCCGCGTCCTGCCGCTGGCCCTGGTTCTGGCCTCGACCACGCTGGCGCTGAGCGCCTGCGACAAACCGGCCGCGCAGGAACAGGCGGCGGCGCCGAAGAAGGTGTTCAGCGGCCGCATCGCCCAGTTCCAGACCATCGACGAACGCGTCGGCACCGGCGCGGTCGCGCAGTCGGGCCAGGAAGTGGTCGTGCAGTACACCGGCTGGCTGTACGACGAAAAAGCCGAGAACAAGCGCGGCACGAAGTTCGACAGTTCCTTCGACCACGGCAAGCCTTTCAGCTTCCTGCTGGGCGCCGGCCGCGTCATCCGCGGCTGGGACGACGGCGTCGCCGGCATGCGCGTGGGCGGCAAGCGCGTGCTGATGATTCCGTCGGATATGGGCTACGGCGTCGAGGGCGCCGGCGGTGGTGCGATTCCGCCGGATACTTCGCTGGTGTTTGAGGTGGAGTTGCTTGGGGTGGTGCCGCGCTGAAGGTTGGGATTTAAAAGCAAATCCCCCCTGCCCCCCTTTTTCAAAGGGGGGAACAGCACGGGCTTGGGAGGGCGCGCGATTTGATTTCGGCAACTGCCCCGTCAATTTGCCCCCTTTGAAAAAGGGGGCTAGCGCCTACGCCGCCACGATTCGCACCGATCCCTCTGCGCCGGGGGATTTGCTCTTAGCCGACAGCCTTACAAGCCCGCGCCGCCAATCAGCAACCGCCCCGTCAATTTGCCCCCTTTGAAAAAGGGGGCTGGCGCCTGCGCCGCCACGATTCGCACCGATCCCTCTGCGCCGGGGGATTTGCTCTTAGCCGACAGCCTTACAAGCCCGCGCCGCCAATCAGCAATCTCCCCGTCAATTCGCCCCCTTTGAAAAAGGGGGCTGGCGCCCGCGCCGCCACGATTCGCACCGATCCCTCTGCGCCCGGGGATTTGCTCTAGCCGACAGCCTTACAAGCCCGCGCCGCCAACTCGAACGAATACAACCGAGCCGCATGCTCGTAGATGTTCGCGGTAATCATCACCTCATCCGGACGATGCCGCGCGATAAACGCCGCAATCCCCTCACGCACCTCCTCCGGATCGCCGACCACCGCGCAAGCCAGCGCCTGCGCAACCCCGGCCTTTTCCAAAGGCGTCCAGAAACTCTCGATATCGTCGATCGGCGGCGGAATCAGTCCCGGCATGCCGCGACGCAGATTGACGAAGGACTGCTGCTGAGTGGTGAACAACCGCCGCGCCTGCGCGCTGCTGTCGGCCGCGACCACGTTCAAGGCCAGCATCGCGTGCGGCCGCGGCAAACGCGCGGACGGCTTGAAGTCGCGCCGGTACAGCGTCAGCGCCTCGTCCATGGCGTCGGGGGCGAAATGCGAGGCGAACGCGAACGGCAGGCCCATCGCCGCCGACAGGCGCGCGCTGAACAAGCTCGATCCCAGCAGCCACACCGGCACGTCCAGTCCGGCGCCGGGCACCGCGCGCACCGTTTGCCCGGGTTGCACCGGTTCGAAGTAATGCAGCAGCTCGGCCACGTCCTGCGGGAAGCTGTCGGCGCCGTCGTAGTAACGGCGCAGGGCGCGCGCGGTGGCCTGATCGGTGCCGGGCGCGCGGCCCAGGCCCAGGTCGATGCGATCGGGATACAACGAGGCCAGCGTGCCGAACTGCTCGGCGACCTGCAGCGGCGCGTGGTTGGGCAGCATGATGCCGCCGGCGCCGACCCGGATGGTCGAGGTGCCGCCGGCGATGTGGCCGATCAGCACCGCGGTCGCGGCGCTGGCGATGCCGGGCATGTTGTGGTGTTCGGCCAGCCAGTAACGGGTGTAGCCCAGCGCTTCGGCATGACGGGCCAGGTCGAGACTGTTGGCGAAGGCCTGGCCGGCGTGACTGCCTTGAGTGACGGGGGCCAGATCCAGAACGGAGAACGGCAGCATGCGCGGGCGACTCGGGGGAAGATCCCTTTGATGTGGGGACCGCGCGCGGCGATTCCAGTTGGGGATCGGGTCCGGATCGGACCGGGTGTGTTGCCTGAGTGGCTGTTATGGGGGCTGCGGAGCCGCGCGCCCGTTCCGCCCTTCCGTCGCAGTCCCAGTTTCGACCCCGGCCCAAACGCATAGCGTTTGGGCGTTCGCGGACGCGCGAGCCGGTGGCTCGCAAGCGGCGTCCGCTCACCCCGAAAGGCCGGATGAGGGCCCCAACCTCAAAACAAATCGAACCGCACACCCTCGCGCTCGTTATCCCAGATCGTGCAGAACACCCACCAGCGCCCTTTCTCGTAGCACAGCTGGATGCTGTTGGCCCCGCGCTTGATCAACACCGGCGAGTCGGGACTGGCGCGCGCGTCGTACTTGCTCCACACATGGGCGATCTGGCCGAAACGCTCGATGCGCTGGTCGGTCTCGACCTCGAAGAAATCGGTGGTGGCGAACAAGATCTCGACATCGGCGATGTACTGCTCGGTATCGAACACCTGCGCCCAGGTGGAGCCGTCGGCTTCGACCACGGTGCGCAGGCTCAGATTGCGCGGATGGCACAGGTAGCGGAATCGCGCCCAGTCGCGCGGGGCGCCGGCGGGGCCGGAGATGCAGGCGTAGATCGCCCGCACCAGGCGGCCGATATCCTGGGTGTCGTCGAACCAATGCGCGGGGACGGTTTGCGGGTCGCTCATGACGCTGCACGCTCCTTGGGAAGGTCGAATACGCTACCAACAGATGAAACTCCGCTATCGTGCGGCCTAGCCCAGCAACGGCCAGCCCGCCAACGGCGCGATCAGCCAGTACAGACCGCCGATCACCAACAGCCACATCGCCGCCTTCAACAGGAAACCGACCAGCTTGAAGGCCAGATACAACCCGGCGACCACGGCGATAAGCGCAACGATGTCCATGCAGGCTCCGACAGCCAAAACGGCCCCGAGCTTAGACCGCGGCGGCGCCGGCGACCAAGTGCCAAGCGACCGGCCCGGGCGCCCGCCGCCGCCCGCTTCGACCGCCCGCGGAAGTCCATCGATAAAAAAATCTCGACAAGCCGACGAACGGCAGGAACAATTTCCTAACATTTGGGTCTACCGTTTCGATCGATACGCGCACAAGCAAAAACCGCCCCGCGTGCAGTTCGAAACGTCGCAACTGATGGGGACCGGCTGAGCAACGGATCGCTCGGCCCGGCACTGGCCACCGCACCACGGATCGGAACTTCCGCAATGCAAACCTCTTCGTCGCCGTCGCAACCGGCTCCCGCCGCGGAGGCCGGCGACGCCGGCCGCCCTAAGCCCTGGACGCGCGCCAGCCGCGCCGTCTTCGGCGATATCGCCTGGTCCCCGCCCGCGTGGCTCGCCGCGCTGCTGGCGCGCATCCGGCAAAAACCCGGGTTGTACCTGGGCAGCCTGCTCGGCCTGATCGTGGTCGGCGCGCTCGGTTACTGGCTCGCCACCCGGCCCAAGCCGGTGATTCCCGGCGCGCTGAGCGTGGAAGTGCACGGCCCCGAGCTCACCGACTACAGCCGCAAGCCGGCCACGGTCGATACCTTGCGCCTGACCTTCTCCGACTCGGCCGCGCCGCTCAAGCAGATCGGCTCCGCGCCGCTCGGCGTGACGCTCACGCCCGAACTCAAGGGCGCCTGGAAGTGGGAAGACGACAAGACCCTGGTGTTCACGCCGTCCGCCGACTGGCCGGTGAAGACGAAGTACAAGGTCGAACTCGACACCAAACAGACCGTAGCGCCCAAGGTGCTGCTGCAGGAACACGAATTCGAATTCCAGACCGCGCCGTTCAAGGCCGAGATCGCCAGCAGCGAGTTCTACCAGGACCCGCAAGACCCGGCCTTGAAGAAAGGCGTGTACGAGCTGAAGTTCTCGCATCCGGTCGATGAGGCGCAACTGCAGCGCCGCGTCGCCCTGTCGCTGGCCGACGGCGGCGGCACCGCGATGGCCGCGCCCAAGTACACCCTCACCTACGACGACACCCGGCTCAAGGCCTGGGTCCATTCCGAACCGCTGACCCTGCCGGAAAACGGCGGCACGCTGAAGCTCGAACTCGCGCCCGGCGTCGTCAGCGCGCTCGGCGGCGAAGGCAGCGCGGAAAAACTCAGCTCCCAGGTGCGCCTGCCCTCGCTGTACAGCGTCAGCGTCGACAACATCGATACCACCCTGGTGGAGAACGAGCGCTTCGAACCCGAACAGGTGCTGGTGCTGAGCTTCAACAACGCCATGCGCGACACCGATGTCGCCGGCGCGGTGCGCGCCTGGCTGCTACCGGCCAAGGACCCGCGCCGTCCGGCCAAGGAACAAAGCGGCAACTACTCGTGGTCGCGCGACAACGTCGATGAAGCCGTGCTCAAGGCCGCCACCGCGCTGCCGCTGAGCGCGGTGCCGACCGAGCGCGAATACATCGAAATCCACAGCTTCAAGTTCCAGGCCCCCGCCGGCCGGCATATCTATGTGCGCGTCAACAAGGGCCTGAAGGCCTTCGGCGGTTTCATCCTCGGCGCCAACCACACCGCCGTGCAGACCGTGCCCGAATACCCCAAGCTGCTGCGCTTCGTCGGCGAAGGCGCGCTGCTGTCGCTGCGCGGCGAACGCCGGGTCAGCGTGGTCTCGCGCAACGTGCCGGCGGCGCGGCTGGAAATCGCCCGCGTGCTGCCCGAGCAGATCCAGCACCTGGTATTCAACAACAGCGGCAGCTACGCCAAGCCCAGTTTCTACAACCTCGGCGCCGACAGCCTGGTCGAGCGCGTGGAAAAACGCCTGACCCTGCCCGCCGACAATCCGGCCAAGGCGCATTACGAGGGAGTGGATCTGGGCGAGTACCTCAAGCCGAACCGCCGCGGCGTGTTCCTGCTGAGCCTGCGCACCCTGAGCGATGAAGACGCCCAGCGCTCGGCGGAGGAAACCCTGGCCGACGATGCCGGCAGCGAGGAAGACAGCCGCCTGGTCGTGCTCACCGACCTGGGCATCGTGGTCAAGCAGGCGATGGACGGACGCCGCGACGTGTTCGTGCAATCGCTGTCGAACGGCTCGCCGGTCGCCGGCGCGCGCGTTCGCGCGGTGGCGCGCAACGGCGAAACCCTGGTCGAGGCCGACACCGACGCCACCGGCCGCGCGCAGATTCCTTCGCTGAAAGGCTTCAAGCGCGAAAAAGAACCGGCGATGCTGACCGTCAGCCAGGGCGAGGACTATTCCTTCCTGCCTATCGACGACTACCGCCGCAAGCTGGACTACTCGCGTTTCGACATCGGCGGCGAGCCCAACGACCTGGAAGCCGGCGCGCTCAACGCCTTCCTGTTCTCCGATCGCGGCCTGTACCGTCCGGGCGACACCATCAACATCGGCATGATCGTGCGCGCCGCCGACTGGAAACGTCCGCTCGCCGGCCTGCCGCTGGAGTGGGAATTCACCGACCCGCGCGGCAACGTGGCCAAGCGCGAGAAGCTCAAGCTGAGCGAACAAGGCTTCGAAAGCGCCAGCTTCGCGCCGAGCGACAGCGCGCCCAGCGGCACTTGGCAGATCCAGTTGTTCCTGCTGGGCCGCGACGACCAGCGCACTACGCTCGGCTCGACCTCGGTGCAGGTGCGCGAATTCGCCCCCGACACAATGAAGGTGACGGCGAAGTTCTCCACCGAGAATCCGAAGGGCTGGATCAAGCCCGAGCAATTGTCGGCGACGGTGTCGGCGGAAAACCTGTTCGGCACGCCCGCGCAGCAGCGCCGCGTGGAAGGCACGATGGTGCTGCGTCCGTTCTTCCCGGCCTTCGCCGCCTATCCGGGTTATCAGTTCTTCGACCCGCAGCGGGCCAAGGAAGGTTACGACGAAGCGCTCAGCGACCAGACCACCAACGCCGAGGGCAAGGCCGAGTTCAAGCTCGATCTGAGCAAGTATGAGCGGGCTACTTACCAGTTGAGTTTCCTCGCGCGCGCCTTCGAACCCGGCAGCGGGCGCAACGTCGCCGCTCAAACCAGCGCGCTGGTATCCAACAACGATTTCCTGGTCGGCATCAAGCCGCAGGACGATCTGAACTACATCAAGCGCGGCGCCAAGCGGGCGCTGCAACTGGTGTCCATCGGCCAGGACGGCGAGCCCAAGGCGGTCACGGGCTTGCGCGCGGTGGTGGTCGAGAAACGCTACGTCTCGGTGCTGACCAAGCAGGATTCGGGCCTGTACCGCTATGTCTCGCATGAGCGCCGCTACGACAAGCGCGACGAACCCCTGGCCCTGGCCGGCGGCCGTCAGACCGTGTCGCTGCCGACCGATCAGCCGGGCGATTTCCTGCTCGAAGTGCGCAGCGCCGACGGCAAGGTGCTCAACCAGATCGGCTACCAGATCGCCGGCGCGGCCAACCTGTCGCGCTCGCTGGAACGCAACGCCGAGCTCAGCCTCAACTTGTCCAAGTCCAGCTACAAGCCGGGCGAGACCATCGAGATCAGCATCCGCGCGCCTTATGCCGGCAGCGGCTTGATCACACTGGAACGCGACAAGGTCTACGCCCACGCCTGGTTCCACGCCGACAGCAGCGCCAGCGTGCAGAAGATCACCGTGCCGGCCGATTTCGAGGGCAACGGCTACATCAACGTGCAGTTCCTGCGCGATCCGAACTCCGACGAGATCTACATGAGCCCGTTGTCGTTCGGCGTGGCGCCGTTCGCGGTCGATCGCAGCGCGCGCACGCAGCCGCTGAAACTGACGCTGCCCAAGGTGACCAAGCCGGGCACGCCGATGACGGCCGATGTCACCACCGAAGGCAAGGCGCGGGTGGTGCTGTTCGCGGTCGATGAAGGCATCCTGCAGGTCGCGCGCTACCGCGTCGGCGATCCGCTGGATCATTTCTTCCGCAAGAAGTCGCTGCAGGTGGACACCGCGCAGATCCTCGACCTGCTGCTGCCGGAGTTCAGCCGCATCGCCGCCTCGGCGGCGCCGGGCGGCGACGGCGAAGGCGGCATGGCCAAGCACCTCAATCCGTTCAAGCGCAAGTCGGAGAAGCCGGCGGTGTGGTGGTCGGGCATCGTCGATGTCGATGGCAGCCATCAGTTCAAGTTCACCCTGCCCGATCACTTCAACGGCCAGGTGCGCGTGGTCGCGGTGGCGGTGACGCCCGGACGCATCGGCGTGATCCAGGACGATGCGATCGTGCGCGGCGATTTCGTGCTGACCCCGACCGTGCCGACCCATGTCGCCCCGGGCGACGAGTTCGACCTGCCGGTCGGCGTGGCCAACACCATCGAAGGCGCGAAGAAGCCTTCGCAGGTGACGGTCAGCCTGCAACTGCCGGCGTCGCTGAGTCTGGTCGGCGCCGCGCCCGCCGCGGTGTCGATCGCGCCGCGCAGCGAAACCACGGTGCGGTTCCGGGTCAAGGCCGGCAATGCGCTGGGCGCGCTGCCGGTCGGCATCCAGGCCGCGTCGGGTACGTATTCAGCCAAGCGACGGATCGAACTGTCCTTGCGCCCGGCCCTGGTCGCGCGTCAGGACCTGATCGCCGGCCGCGCCGACAAACGCGTCGTCATCCAGCCGCTGCGCGCGATGTACGACCAGCGCGCCACGCGGCAGGTGTCGGCCTCGGTGTCGCCGCTGGTGGCGGTGGACGGGCTGACCGCGTACCTGAGCGACTACCCGTACCAGTGCAGCGAGCAGCTGCTCAGCGGCGCATTCCCGGCGCTGGTGCTGGCCTCGCATCCGGAACTGGGCAAGATCGTCGATAACCGTCCGGGCGATGCGAAGCTGGACATCATCGACGTGCTGCGTTCGCGCCAGAACAGCGAAGGCGGCATCGGCCTGTGGACGGCGACGCCGGAGGCGGACAACTTCGTCACCGGGTATGCCGCGCTGTATCTGCTGGAAGCGCGCGATCGCGGTCAGGCGATTCCGCAGGATCTGCTCAAGTCGCTCAACGGCTATCTGGAACAGCTGGCCGCCGACCGCTCGGGCAACGACCTGCCGTCGCTGCGCAGCCGCGCGCTGGCGGTGTATCTGCTGGTCCGCCAGGGCCGCACCGCCAGCAACCTGCTCAGCGCGGTGCACGAGCAGATCAAGCGCGATCAGCCCAAGACCTGGGAGAACGATGTCGCCGGCCTGCTGATCGCATCGAGCTACCAGTTGCTGCAGCAGGACAAGGCAGCGCGTCCGTTGGTCAACAAGGCGCTGATCCGCGCCAACGGCGCGGCGGCGACCACGCGCGGCGTCTACGCGTCCTACTACGACAACGGCATCGATCAGGCCTGGACGGTGTATCTGCTGAACCGTCACTTCCCGGCGCTGACCCGCGACGGCCTGAAGATGACGGCGCTGGAACGCCTGCTCGATCCGCTGCGTCACAACAGCTACAACACCCTGTCCTCGGCGCTGACCGTGCTGGCGATGGACGCCTACGCCGGCGCCCAGCCGCAGCAGCCGCTGCCGGTGCTGGAAGCGGCCGGCAAGGACGGCAAGTCGCGGCCGATCAGCGCGGCGCAGGGCGTGATTTCGCGCGGCAACTTCGCCGGCGGCGACCTGCGCCTGTGGGTCGCGCCGGGCGGCCCGGCGCCGGCCTGGTATCTGGTCAATCAAAGCGGCTTCGATCGCGCCCTGCCCAAGGAAGTGCAGGACAAGGGGCTGGAAGTGGTGCGCGAGTACCTCGACGACGCCGGCAAGCCGGTCGCCACGATCAAGCAGGGCCAGGAAGTCACGGTGCGCGTGCGGGTCCGCGCGCTCGGCGTGCCGATGCGCGATTCCATCGCGATCGTCGATCTGCTGCCGGGCGGTTTCGAACCGGTGATGCAGTACGTCGCGGCCAGCGCCGGCGCGGACGAAAGCGAAGCCACGGAGCAAGAAGGCTGCGAAGAAGACTGCGGCGAAAGCGAAGGCGATGGCGAAAGCGAGGAAGGCCAACCCTCGCGCGACGGCCCCGATCCGAACGCGGCGCCGCAGCAGACCCTGGCCCTGCCCGGCTCGACCTTCGCGCCCTTGCATGTCGAACAGCGCGAAGACCGCATCGTCCTGTACGGCAGCGTCGGCGGCGAAGCCAGCGAGTTCCGCTACAAGGTCCGCGCCAACAACAGCGGCAAGTTCGTGGTGCCGCCGGTGTATGCCGAATCGATGTACGAGCGCTCGGTGTACGCGCAGGGCGGCCCGGCGGGCGTGTTGCAGGTGAACGCGCCCACGCCATGAATCCGTGGCGGGTTGCGGTGAGAAGGTGGCGGCGGCGGGTCATTGCCGCCGCCGCGTTAGAGAACGTTTTGCACTTTGAGCCTGTGCGATGAATCTCGGCTTGTTTCGCATAAGCAAGTGGCGGCGGCAGTGGCTGGCTCTTGCGTTGAGCCTCATTGCCGTCGCTGCGACGTGGGGCGCCGTGCGCTTTTGGCCGCGCCCCTCGCTGTCGGAAGCGATCCCGCTGTCGACCGTGGTGCGCGACCGCGAGGGCCGGCTGTTGCGGCTGACCCTCGCCAGCGATCAGCGCTACCGTTTGTGGGTGCCGCTGAAGGATATTTCGCCGCGTCTGGTCGAAGCGGTAATGCTGCAGGAGGACGCGTGGTTCCGCTGGCATCCTGGATTCAATCCGGTCAGCCTGCTGCGCGGCGCCTGGTCCACCTACGGCAGCGGCGAGGCCCGCGTCGGCGGCTCCACCCTGACCATGCAGCTCGCGCGCCTGCGCTGGCGCCTACAGACCCGCGATGTGCGCGGCAAGCTGGTGCAGATCGCGCGCGCGGTGCAGCTGGAGCTGTGCTATTCCAAGGACGACATCCTTGAGGCTTATCTGAATTTCGCCCCCTACGGCGGCAACATCGAAGGCGTCGGCGCGGCCAGCCTGATCTATTACCGCAAGCCCACCGATCGCCTGACGCTGCCCGAATCCCTGGCCTTGGCCGTGCTGCCGCAAGCGCCGTCGCGGCGCGGCAAACTCGCCGTGCACGAAGACGGCAACGACGACGCCTATTACATCGGCCGCGGCCTGCAGGCCGCGCGCGCGCGGCTGTACGCGCGCTGGCGCGAACGCCATCCCGAGGACGCGGCTGAGGACGCGCTGCTGAACCTGCCGCTGCGCCTGCACAGCGCGCGCGAGCTGCCGTTCCGCGCGCCGCACTTGGTCGATCGCGTGCTGGCCGAACAGGCCTGGCATCCGGAGGCCGGGCCGGAACTCAAGACCACGCTCGACACCCGCCTGCAACGCCTGCTTGAAGAGCGCGTGCGCAATCATCTGCAGCGCGAACGCAGCCGCGGGCTGCGCAACGCCAGCGCCATCCTGATCGACACCCGCGACATGGGCGTGCGCGCGCTGGTCGGTTCAGCGGATTACTTCGACACCTCGATCCAGGGACAGGTCAACGGCAGCGACGCCAAGCGTTCGCCCGGTTCCACCTTGAAGCCTTTCATCTACGCCCTGGCCCTGGACCAGGGCGTGCTGCATCCGCAGACCGTGCTGCGCGACGTGCCCAGCGCGTTCGGCCCGTACACGCCGGAGAATTTCGACGGCCGCTTCATGGGCCCGGTGACCGCGACCGAAGCGCTGGTGCGCAGCCGCAATATTCCCGCGGTGTATGTCGCCTCCCAGCTCAAGCAGCCCAGCTTCTACGATTTCCTGCGCCAGGCCGGGGTCAGCCGCATGGCCAGCAAGGATCACTACGGTCTGGCGCTGGTGCTCGGCGGCGGCGAAGTGACGATGAACGAGCTTGCGCGCATGTACGCGATGCTCGGCAACGACGGCCGCCTGCGCGCGCTGCGCTGGCGCGAGAGCGATCCGCAGGAAGAAGGCGCGCGCCTGATCAGCGCCGAGGCCGCGTTCATCACCCGCGACATGCTGCGGCATAACCCGCGCCCCGACGCGGGTTCGCAATCGGCCTCGCGGCCCTTGCCGGTGGCGTGGAAGACCGGTACCTCGTGGGCGTTCCGCGACGCCTGGAGCGCCGGCATCGTCGGGCCGTACGTGCTGGTGGTGTGGATGGGCAATTTCGACGGCGCCAGCAATCCGGCCCTGGTCGGCGTGGAAGCGGCGGCGCCGCTGTTCTTCGACATCGTCGATGGCCTGCAGGCCGCGCGCGTGGATCTGGCCGATCCGGTGCGGCAATGGCCGATCAACATCAAGCGCGTGGAAGTCTGCCGCGCCAGCGGCGACCTGCCCAACGCCTGGTGCCCGCAGCGCGGCATGACCTGGTTCATCCCCGGCAAGTCGCCGATCCGGATCAGCACCGTGCATCGCGCGATCGCCCTGGACAAGATCAGCGGCCGACCGGTGTGCGGGCGCTTCGATCCCAACACCATGCGCACGGAAGTGTTCGAGTTCTGGCCGTCGGATCTGGCCCAGGTGTTCGTGCAGGCCGGCATTCCGCGCAAGCGCCCGCCGTCCGGCCACGACTGCGGCGGCGCCCAGGATTGGCTGGGGTCGGCGCCGAGCATCACCTCGCCCTATCGCGCCACCCGCTACACGATGCGGCTGTCGCATCCCGATCAGGTCAACCTCAGCCTGGCGGCGACGGTCGATGCCGACGTGTCGAAACTGTACTGGTTCGTCGGCAACACCTTCATCGGCAGCGCCGACCCGGGCAAGGCGCTGGCCTGGACGCCGGACCGCACCGGGCAGTTCCGGGTGTCGGTGGTCGATGATCGCGGGCGCAGCGATGAGCGGGAGATTGAGGTTGCGGTGGTGCAGTAGCGCTGCCTCGCTTAGGTTTCGGCTTCGCGATGAGAGTCTGTTCAAAGTTGCCGAGAAATAGGCTCGTCATTCCCGCGAAAGCGGGAATCCAGCGACTTTGACGTAGCTGCACGAAAGCCACTGGATTCCCGCTTTCGCGGGAATGACGGGCAAAAAACGCGAATGCCGCGATCAGGCCTTCGCGTCCCAAAGCCGCGACGCTGAACGCCATCGTGCCCGCGCGCGCCGGCCTTCACGACAAGCACCGCGCGAACGCCTAGTGTGGCCGGGTGCGCCGCCGCTCCCTTGCGAGAACCCCGCCATGCCGCGTTCCCTGATTGCTTTCACCCTCGGCGCGTCGCTGCTCGCGCTCGGCTGCTCCCATGCCGACGCCGCCAAGCGCCCCGCGCCGCCCGCATCGCCGTCGCCGGCCGCGCCGGACGAGATCGACCGCGTGCGCGGCTGCTGGATCCAGAAAGTCGAACCCGACGGCCGCGCCACCTTGTTGCTGCGCCTGTTGCCCGATCGCGAACACCCGCAGTGGCTCAGCGGCCAACTGCAGCGCGCCGACGGCGACGATCCCGATCGCCGCGTGCAATTGTGGTTCGCGCGCGACGGGCGCACCGCGCTGCTGGCCAGCCGCCCGATCACCGACCCCACGCCCGCGCCGGCGTCCAAGCCCGCGCCGATGCGGCAATTGCCGCACACCAAGGCGATCAAGCCCAACGCCGACGCGATGGCCTCGCTGATCGCCAATCCGCAGGCGCGGATCGAATACGAGCGCATCCCTGCCGCGGCATCGCCGACGCTTGGCGCATCGATGGACACGCACACCCTGGACTACCGCGAACGCGGCGCGAGCAAGCATCTGCGCATCGAGGTCTCGCCCGAGCACTTGAAGCTCAGCATCGTCGGCGCCGCGCTGTCGCATAAACCGGGCACGCCGAATTCAGCCGCGGTGGTGCTGTTCGACGGCGGCCGCGACGGTTGCGACTGAGCCGGCGCGGCCCGCGACCGCGATAACCCGCGCGGCGATCGAACGCGTCCGCGCTCAGCGAGCGCCGGCCGCCGTCACCCGCCACACCGTATTGCCGACGTCGTCGCTGACCAGCAAGGCGCCGCGCTTGTCCAGGCGCACGTCCACCGGCCGCCCCTGCGCGTCTTCCTTCGCGTCGAGGAACCCGGTCAGCACGTCCACCGGCGCGCCGTCGGGCTTGCCGTTCTTGAACGGTACGTAGATCACCTTGTAGCCGCTCTTGGGCTTGCGGTTCCACGAACCATGCTGGCCCACGAACAAGCCATGGGCGAACGCCGCCGGCAGAGTCGTTCCCTGCGAAAACGCGATGCCGAGCGAAGCGGTGTGCGGCCCCAGCGCGTAATCCGGCGCCAGGGCCGATGCGACCAGTTGCGGATTCTGCGGCTGCACCCGCGTATCCACGTGCTGGCCGTAATAGCTGTAGGGCCAGCCGTAGAAACCGCCGTCCTTGACCGAGGTGATGTAGTCGGGCACCAGATCGCTGCCGATTTCGTCGCGCTCGTTGACCGCGGTCCACAGCGCGCCGGTGCTCGGCTCCCAGGCCAGGCCGTTGGGATTACGCAGGCCGGTGGCGAACAAGCGCTTCTTGCCGCTGGCGCGGTCGAGTTCCCAGATCGCCGCGCGGCCTTCCTCCATCTGCATGCCGTTCTCGCCGACGTTGCTGTTGGAACCCACCGTGATGTAGAGCTTGCTGCCGTCGGCGCTGGCGATGAGGTTCTTGGTCCAGTGATGATTGATGCCGGCCGGCAGGTCGGTGATCTTCACGCCCTTGTCGGCGATCCCGGTATCGCCGTCGTGATACGGAAAACGCCACACCGCGTCGGCGTTGGCGACGTACAGCTCGTTGCCGACCAGGGCCATGCCGAACGGCGAATGCAGATCCTTGAGCAGCACCGTGCGCAATTCGGCGACGCCGTCGCCGTCGGCATCGCGCAGCAGGCTGATGCGGTCGGCGCTGGGCACGGCGGCGCCGGCTTTCTTCATCACCCGCGCCGCGGCCCAGGCCTTGAAGCCGGACGGTTTCGGGTCCGCGGCCGGCGCATTGCTCTCGGCCACCAGCACATCGCCATTGGGCAACACATGCAGCCAGCGCGGGTGATCCAGGCCTTGCGCGAACGCCTGCACCGCCAGTCCCGCAGCGGGCGTGGGCTTGGCGCCGGCCGGCCAGCCGATGGCCGGAGCGATGTTGACGGTCGGCAGCGTCGTCGCGTTCGGCGCGGGCAATCTCGGCGTGGGGCCGGTGCCGTCGGAGACCTGCAGGCTCGCGCTCTCGCCGCAGGCGCTCAGCACCGCTGCCGACAGCAGCGACAGCGACAGAATCGAACACCAACGGCGGTGCGGACGGTACATGTGGAATCCTCATCGCGGCGAGGGTCCGAGCATGCATCGCCGATTATTAAGACGATGAGAAAGCAATCACGCCGCGGGCAATTCGTCTGTAATCGTGCCGCGGAACCGGCAACTGGAAATCCCGGCCCGGCGCGTGTCTAGAATGGCGCATGAAGATCACCCTCGACGAGCTGCTCGCCTTCGCCACCGTGGTCGATACCGGTTCGATCACCGCCGCGGCCGAATCGCTGGATCAGACCGTGTCCGGGGTCAGCCGCGCCTTGAGCCGGCTGGAGGAAAAACTCGGCACGACCTTGTTGCGCCGGACCACGCGGCGGCTGGAGCTGACCGAGGAAGGCGAAACCATGCTGGCGCGCACGCGCGCGATCCTGGCCTCGGTGGAAGACGCCGAAGAGCAGATGGCGCTGCGCCATCAGCAACCGGCCGGCCGTCTTCGGGTCAACGCCGCATCGCCGTTCATGCTGCACGTGATCGTGCCTTTGATCGGCGATTTCCGCCGCCGTTATCCGCAGATCGAACTGGAGCTCAACACCAACGATCAGATCATCGATCTGCTGGAACAACGCACCGACATCGCCATCCGCATCGGCCAGCTCGCCGACTCGACCCTGCACGCGCGGCCGCTGCCGAGCAGCCGTCTGCGCGTGCTCGCCAGCCCGGCCTATCTGCAGGCGCACGGAACGCCGCGCGCAGTCGCCGAGCTGAGCGAACACAGCCTGCTCGGCTTCGCCCCGACCGCCACGCTCAACCGCTGGCCGCTGCGCGATGTCCACGGCAACGAACTCGACATCGCCCCGCGCCTGCACGCCTCCAGCGGCGAAACCCTGCGCCAGCTCGCCCTGGCCGGCGAAGGCATCGTCTGCCTGTCGGACTTCATGACCCGCGAAGACCGGCGTCGCGGCGACTTGGTGCAGTTGTTCGCGGGCGAAACCCTGGATGCGCGACAGCCGATCAACGCGGTCTACTACCGCAACACCCAGCTGGCCTCGCGGATCGCGTGTTTTCTCGACTTCGTCGCCGAGCGGCTGGCGCCGCGTGGGGGCGAGGCGGCTTGGGAATGAGAGCGGCTGAAAGAACCGAACTACTCCTACTCCCTCTCCCGCTTGCGGGAGAGGGCTGGGGTGAGGGATGAGCGCCGCAGGCGCGAATGCTCTTGCTTGGAGTTCGGCGACTCTCGCGCCCTCACCCCAACCCCTCTCCCGCAAGCGGGAGAGGGGCTCCGTCGGCCCTCCCGTCATGAGGCAGTTTTGTTAGCGGCTCTAAGCGCTCCGGCAATGTGTGCGGTGCAAGTCCGAACACAATCGATCGGGCACGAGCCGCTTCGCACCAGGACCCGCGCCGCGCCGAAAGCGCAGCCACCACCCGACGCCGTCACCCACCGCATTAGAGCGTTTCGATCCGAGATATCCGGATTGCCGCCTCGTTTATCGCCGATTGGCGCGCCGATAGCCTGTGGACATCGTCTCCGACCGGAAGTCGCATGCCCCTGCATCCGCAAGCCCAAGCCATGATCGAGGCCTATTCGCCCGATCCCGACCTCGACTATCGCCAACTGGACGCCGCGCAACTGCGCGCGTCCTTCGCCATCCCCGAGCCCGCGGCGGCGCCGCGCGCCGACGTGCTCATCGAAACCCTGAGCGCACCGGGCCCGGCCGGGCCGATCGCGCTGCGGCTGTACCGTCCCGCTGCGGCGCCCGGCGATGCGTCCGCCCTGCCGATCACCGTCTATCTGCACGGCGGCGGCTTCGTGCTCGGCAGTCCCGACACCACCGACGGCCTGTGCCGCAGCCTGGCGGCGGGCGCGCGCACGCTGGTGGTGTCTGTGGATTACCGACTCGCGCCGGAAGCGCCGTTCCCGGCCGGGCTCGACGACGCTTACGCGGCCTTGTGCTGGGTTGCGCGGCACGCGGCCGAATTCGGCGGCGACGGTGAATGCATCGCCATCGCCGGCGACAGCTCGGGCGGCAATTTCGCCGCGGCGCTGGCGCAACGCGCGCGCAGCGACGGGCCGCGTCTGCGTCATCAGCTCTTGCTGTATCCGGTGCTGGACGCTGCTTGCGCCCATTCGTCGTATCGCGAATTCGCCGAAGGCTATTTCCTCAGCGCGCCGATGATGCAGTGGTACTGGCGCCAGTACCTGGGCGGCGCCGATCCGGCCGACCCGCGGGTGTCGCCGCTGCGCGCCGCGGACCTGCGCGATCTGCCGCCGGCGACGGTGTTCAGCGCCGAATACGACGTGTTGCGCGATGAGGCCGAGGCCTATGCGCAGGCGCTGATCGCGGCGGGCGTACCGGTCAGCAGCCGGCGCTGGGACGGGCAGATCCACGGCTTTCTGCTGCAGCAAGGCAGAGTCGATGCCGCCGATACGGCGCTCGCGCAAGCCGCCGCCGCGCTGCGCGCCGCGTTCGCCTGAGCGCCGCCGGACACGCAGCGAGCAAGCGAACCGAGCGAGCGGGATCTGGAAGGAAGATGGCCCTGCACCGCGTAGCGCCGCGGTGCAGGGCCGGAAGTGGCGGACGGTCACGGTACCGTCCCGCCACAAGCTGCCGCCGGCATCCTGGAGATATGACGGCGGTTCGACTGGGCCCAGTCATAAGCAACAACGGCACAGGCGGCATGACCCCCTACCTCGGTCGGGCCACAATCTTCGCGGGGTAGGCGCCGTGGATAGACACGGCCGGCACAGCCCCGCCGGCGCGGGCCACCGAGCCGCCGATCGGCCCGTAATCGGTTCCGCCCGCCGACGTCCGCAGGCAGGCCGCGACGTCAGAGACGCCCGCCGCCGCGATCAGCCGCCCGGCTTCTTCGACAACTCCGCCTTTTCCTGTTCACTCAGCGCGCGATGGCCGTAGCTCATCACCCGCGTCATCCGCCATTGCCCGTCCTTGAGCGCCCACACCATCAGGAACTTGGCGCTGCCCTCGCAGTTGCCGCTGCTCACTTCGCAGAAGCGGTGCTCGCCTTCCTCGATCGCGCCGTAGTCCTTGATCGGATAGACCTTCAGCGTCGCCGGCAACAACTCGCGGCGCACTTTGTTGCAGATGTACTTGCGGGTGTTGGACACGACCGTGGCGCGGTCGAAACTGGCGCCGCCCTTGTCGTGATAGAACTCCACGTCGGGCGAAAAATACTGCTCGAAGGTTTCCAGGTCGCAGCGGTTGTAGGCATCGAACACCTTGGCGTCGAGCGCGGCGATCGTCTGGCGCAGCGCCGCGTCGGCATCGGGCTCATCGGCCTTCGCCGCAAGGCTGGACAGCGACAAGGCGGCGGCGAGCAAGCACGCGGCGAGCGGAAAACCTTGATCCTTCATAACGGATACATCCCTTGTCAGCACGGTAAGCGGCCATCGGCCGGGAGGAAATACGGGCACTGCGTTCGCGCGGCTCAGGACTTCTTCGCCGCCTTCGGCTTATCGGATTTGGCCTCGGCGTCCTTCGTCACCGGCGTCAGCCGCAGATCCTGGAAATCGAAGCTGAAATCGGTCAGCGGCGAGATCGCCTCCATGCGCAGCTCGCGCACTTTCCCGTCCGGCGTCAGGGCGAAGTTGAGGAAAGCGTCGGCGTTGAGCCAGCGCTGATCCCAGCGCACGATGAAGGTGTCGTGCTGCCAGTGGCTGAGTTCGCCGACCAAGTCCTTGGTGCGGCCGAAACGCACGCGCAATTTGCCGCCCGCGGCCGGCTCGATGAACACATCGCCGTACCACGGATCGCGATAAGTGCCGGCGTAGCCCGACAGCGGCAGCGAGGGTTTGGATTTGGCGTCGCGCGCGGCGACATGTTTGTTCCAATCCTCATCGGCCTTGTCGCGGCTCTTGGCCAGGGCGGCGGCATAGGCCGCGTTCCAGTCGGTTTTCGGCGCGTCCAGGTAAGCGTCGAGCGCACGCAGCGTCAGCGCCTGGAACGCGCCGCCGAGTTCGGCGTTGGTCAACACCACCACGCCGAGTTTCTGCTCGGGCAGCAAGGTCACCCGCGAGACCATGCCCGGCCAGCCGCCGGTATGCCAGACCAATTTCTTGCCGCGATAGTCGGTGAGCTGCCAGCCTTCGCCGTAACCGGAGAAATTCGGCTTGACCGCCGCCAGTTCCGGCACCGCCGGTTCCGAGATCGCGATCGGCGTGACCACCGACCACATCTCGCGCTGGCGCTTGGCGCTGAACAAACGTTGTTCCTCGTCGCCTTCGCGGCCGTAGACGCCGCCGTCTAGCTGCACGCGCATCCACTTGCTCATGTCGTGCACGCTGGAATACAGGCCGCCGGCGCCGGCGACGTTGGACCAGGTCATGCGCGGCGCGGTCTGCAGACTCTTGAAATCGGCCTTGGCGTGGCCGCTGGCGACGTTGTCGCCGGCGCGGAGCGCATCGGCGTTGTAGCGGGTTTCGTCCATGCCCAGCGGCTTGAAGATGCGCTGGTCGAGAAACTCGCGATAGCTGCGGCCGCTGGCTTTCTCCACCACCAACTGAGCGACGCCGTAGAGAATATTGTCGTAAGCGTACTGACCGCGAAAACCGCCGCTCAGCGGCACTTCGGCCAGGCGCCGCGCGACTTCTTCGTTGCTGTAGTCGGTGCCGGGCCAGTACAGCAGATCGCCCGCGCCCAGGCCCAGGCCGCTGCGGTGCGCGAGCAGATCGCGCACGCGCATCTCGCGGGTCACGTAGGGATCGGCCATGCGGAACCACGGCAGATGGTCGATCACCCGGTCGTCGAGACTGAGCTTGCCCTCGTCGGCCAGCATCGACAGCGAGGCCGAGGTGAAGGCCTTGGTGTTGGAGGCGATGGCGAACAAGGTGTGGGCATCGACCGGCTCGGATTTGCCCAGCTCGCGCACGCCGTAACCGCGTTCGAGCACGATGCGCCCGTCCTTGACGATGGCCACGGCGATGCCCGGCACTTCGAACTGCTTGCGCACCGATTCAACAAAGACGTCGAAATCCCGCAGTTGTTCCGGCAGCGGCGGCTCGGCGGTGGCGGTGTTGACGGGCGTTTGCGCGACCGCGGCGGCGGCGCTCACGCAGATCAGCAATCCGGCGCCGTGCGCCTTCCAGTCGGTGGCTCGCATCGTTTCATGACCCTGGCAATCGGCAAGTCGCCCACTGTCGGCGATCGCACGGCGCGGCACCAGAGGCCGGAAGTTGGGTGGCGCCGGGCGTCCGGACCGGGCAGGCCGGCGGCCGGCGGCGCGCGCGCGGCATAATGCGCCGTCGCCCGTTGTCGGTTTCCGCCGGCGCTCGTTTCTTCGTACCCGGTTGATCCCGCCCATGCCCACCCCGCCCGCTCCCTCCCTGCTCCCGCTGCCCGGCCTGGCCGTGATCGGCGGCGGCCCGGCCGGCCTGATGGCCGCGCAGGCCGCGCGCGCGATGGGCGTGGAGGTGGATCTGTTCGAGGCCAAGGGGTCGGTCGGCCGCAAGTTTCTGATCGCCGGCAAGGGCGGGCTCAATCTGACCCACGGCGAACCGCGCCCGGCCTTCGACCAGCGCTACGGCCGGCGCAGCGCGGCGATCGCGCACTGGCTCGATCAATTCGACGCCGACGCCTTACGCGAGTGGGCGCGCGGTTTCGGGGTGGAAACCTACATCGGCAGTTCCGGCCGCGTGTTTCCGATGGACCGCAAGGCCGCGCCGTTGCTGCGCGGCTGGGTGCGGCGCTTGCGCGAAGACGGCGTGCGCTTCCACGTGCAGCATCGCTGCACCGGTTGGAGCCAGGACGGCGCGCTGCGTTTCGACACGCCGTCGGGCCTTGTGCATGCGCAGGCGCGCGCGAGCGTGTTCGCGCTGGGCGGCGGCAGTTGGCCGGAACTGGGCTCCGACGGCGCATGGACTGCGTGGATGGGCGAACGCGGCGTGGACATCGCGCCCTTGCAGCCGTCCAACTGCGGTTTCGACATCGGCTGGAGCGCGCACTTCGCCGAGCGCCATGCCGGCGCGCCGCTCAAGCCGGTGATCGCGCATTGGCGCGACGGCGACGGCATCGAGCGATCGCTGCAGGGCGAATGCGTGGTCACCGCCACCGGCATTGAAGGCAGCCTGGTGTACGCCTTGTCGGCGATGCTGCGCGATGCGATCGCGGCGCAGGGGTCGGCCTTGCTCGAACTCGATCTGGCGCCCGGCCGCGACCTCGCGCGTTTGCAGGACGATTTCGCCCAACCGCGCCGCGGCCGCAGCGTCGGCGAGCATCTGCGCCGGCAGACCGGGCTGGATGGCGTCAAAGCCGCGCTGGTGTTCGAGGTGTTGGGCAAGGACGGATTGAACGATGCGGCGGTGGTCGCGCGCACGATCAAGCGCTTGCCGCTGCGCCTGCGCAGCGCGCGCCCGATCGCCGAAGCGATCAGCAGCGCCGGCGGCGTGCGCTTGGAGGCGATGGATTCCGCGCTGCGGGTGTCGGCGCTGGCGGACAACGTTTTTTGCGCGGGGGAAATGCTGGATTGGGAGGCGCCGACTGGCGGCTATTTGCTGACCGCGTGCTTCGCCAGTGGCTTGATCGCAGGTCGCGCGGCGGCGAAGCGGTTGTTGGAAACACCGAAGGCCTGAGCGCCCCTCAAGATGAGTTCCCCCCTTTGAAAAAGGGGGGCCAGGGGGGATTTGCTTTTGCTCTCAGCAACAGCAAAAGCAAATCCCCCGGCGCATCAAGCGAAACCCTCTTCGCCAATCAACGCCGGGCGCCAGCCCCCTTTTTCAAAGGGGGCGAATTAACGCGGCTTTGTATAGATCAGGCATAGCGACATCGACAACGCGCACAAGCCACGTCCTGCGCCGTCGCCGCGGGCAGGGCTAAGCGGTTGTTGGAAATGCCGAAGGCTTGAGCGCCTCCTCAAGATGAGTTCCCCCCTTTGAAAAAGGGGGGCCAGGGGGGATTTGCTTTTGCTCTCAGCGACAGCAAAAGCAAATCCCCCGGCGCAGCAAGCAAAACCTCTTCACCAATCAACGCCGGCGCCAGCCCCCTTTTTCAAAGGGGGCGAATTGATGCGGCTTCTTTTCGATCAGGCGACACGACATCGACAACGCCTTACGACGCTGCCTTCTCCACCGCCTTACCCATATAAAACATCGACGCGCACAAACCCACGCCCTGCGCCGTCGCCGCGGGCAGATCGCCGCCCTGCAACGCCATCAGCTTGACCACATCGCCCGTAGGCTCGCTGACCTTGGCCAAGGCGATGAAACCCGTCGGCGTAGTGCCGCAGAACGCATTGGCCGGCATTTCCTTCGGCGGCGTCTGCTCGATCACCCGGCGCAGTTCCACCGCCTGGCTGGCTTCGACCTGCATGGTCGCGCCGTAGGTCTGGCCGGCCGAATACTGGTCGCCGCCGCGCACGATCGCCACGCGCTCGGTCTTGTACAGCGAACCGTTCTCGCCCTTGAGCTCCAGATCGTCGATGGTCAGCTTGCCGGTGGTGGCCTGCGCCACCGGATTACCAGGTTCGAACACACCCAGCGCGACCGGCGTGAGCATCGGCGGCGAAGCGCGCGAGACCGGATCGGCGTCCGGATCGGGCACGGCCTGCGGCGGCGGCGGCGGAGCGGCGGTGGTTTCCTGCGGGGCGGCAGTGTTGACCGGCGCGCTCTGGCTGCAGGCGGCCAACGCCATAACGGCGAGCGCGAGCAGACTCAGAGCGGGTAACGAGCGTCGGTTCATCGAGGGTCCTCAATTCGATTCAAATTCGGCCGGCAACGGCGCCCGGCCTGGCATCCATCCGCAACGCGAAGGGGATCCGGCGCGCGGGCGCCGGCGCGATGCGAACGCGCAGCCTAACCGCAGGCCGCGTTTGGACGGGTTAATAGTTTGTAATAAATGGCAAAAATTGCCGATCAGGCGGCCGCGTCGCGCAAAGGCCGCAACTGCGGGTCCAGCGCCACGCGTTCGTCGAAGACGAAGCAATGGCCCTGATAGTGCTTGCCGCCGACGCGCTCGAAGTAACCCAGGATGCCGCCGTCGAGCTGGAGCAGATTGTCCATGCCGTCCGCGCGCAGCCATAACGCGGCTTTTTCGCAGCGGATTCCGCCGGTGCAGAAGCTGACCACGGTGGCGTCGCGCAAGGCTTCGCGGTGCGGCGCGAGCGCTTCGGGCAGTTCGGTGAAGTTGTCGATCGGCAGGGTCAGCGCGTGTTCGAAACTGCCGTAACCGACCTCTTCGCGATTGCGCGTATCCAGCAACACGACGCGGCGGCCGTCGTCATCGACGCCGCGGTCGAGCCAGCGTTCGAGTGTGTCGGGCGTCACAGTCGGCGCGCGTTCTTGCAGCGGCGAGGCCTGATCGCGGCGGAAGGCGATGATCTCGCGCTTGACCTTCACCTTGAGCCGGGCGAACGGCTGGGCCTGGCTGTGGCTGTACTTGACCGCCAGCGCCTGGAAGCGCGGATCGGCGCGCAGGCCGTCGAGCAGGGTTTCGATGGCCGGCCCGGGGCCGGCCAGGAACAGGTTGATGCCCTCGCCCGCGACCAGCGCGGTGCCGCGCAGTTGCAAGGTTTCGGCCTGTTCACGCAGGTGCCGGGCGAGCTGCGGCGGATCGTCGATGACGGTGAAATGGTAGGCGGCGATGTTGACGATCATGCCGCCATTCTAAAGCACCCCCGGGCGGCGGCGCCTTTGCGAGCCTGACACGGCGGCGCTGGGCCGAAGCTGAACCGCGCCGCGAACCTTCCGCGACAGCCGCGGTCCCAAGTTTTGCGTGGCCGTATCGCGAAGGCTGGTAAAGCCGACGGACCGCGCAGACGCCGCGGCAGGGGCCCGGCGTCGCCCCCGACATCTGCGCCATAAGGAGGCGTTTGCATGAAGATTCAGCTCAACACCGACCATCACCTGCGCGGCGACGAATCGCTGACCCACCACGTCGAAGGCGTGATCGATCACAGCCTGAGCCGCTTCCGCGATCAGGTCACGCGGGTGGAAGTGCATTTGCGCGACGTCAACGGCCCCAAGGCCGGCGGCGGCGACAAACACTGCGCGATGGAAGCGCGCCTGGAAGGACGTCCGCCCGTGGCGGTGACCGAAGACGCCGACACCATGCGCGGCGCGATCAGCGGCGCGGCGCGCAAGTTGCAGAGGGTGCTGGACAGTTCGCTGGGGCGATTGTCGGGTTGAGTATGGGAGCGATCACAGTCGTCTTCGCCGTCGCTTTAATCGCATCGCGGCGGATGAAGCACTGCGATGTTCTATTCGCGGGCGGCCGGTCCGGATGACATTCGTTCTGGATGAGGCCGCCGGGTAATCGAACGAGGTATCGCAACAAACGGCCGCTGCGCGATCGCAGCGGCCGTTTTGGTTTTCAGGCGCGGTGTGCGCTTAACGCTTGGTCGTGATCGAACGCCGCAGGTTGTTGCGCGCGGCCGCGTCGAAGCGCTGGTGGTAGTAGTCGCTGAGGAAGATCCGCTCGCGTTTCAGCAGCCCTTTGAGAAAGCGCCGGCGGTTGAGCCGGAACAGCGGCCCGGGCACGTGGCCGCGGTACTCCGAGGCGATGCCGCGGTCGTAGGCGTCGAACGCCGCCGGCTCGGCGCCGAGGATGGCCATGTCGCCGTCGAGGAACAGGCGGGTTTGTTCGTCCACATCCTCGCGCGCGATCGCGCCGTGGCGCGCGGTGAGTTCGATGAGTTCGACGACGCGATCGCTGTCGATGCCGGCGCCGGCCATCCAGCGGGCAATGTGTTCGCGCGCGAGCAGCGCCGAGCGCGCTTCGTTGTCGCGGCGTCCGGCTTCGTAGATGGCGTCGTGGTACAGCACCGCCAACGCCACCTCGCGCGGCTGCGTCCAGCCGGGGCCGGCGGCGACGTCGGCGTAATGGCGCAGCACTTCGGCGACGTGGCCGATGTTGTGGTAAGCGCGCGGCGGCGTGGCGTAGGCGGCTTCGAGCGCGGCGCGCTGTTCGGGCGCGAGTTGCAGCGACAGTTGCGCCAGCGCGGTGTCGGGCAGGCGGTCTTTGGAATCGGACGGAGCGGCGGCGATTTCGGACATAGCGGCGAGGCTGCTACGGAGGGGTGCGGCATCTTGGCATTTTTGCCGTTGTCGCGGCGTGGCGGTTGTGTTGGCCTGGTGTACGGAATGCGTCGACAAATTGCCCCCTTTGAAAAAGGGGGCTGGCGCCTGCGTTGATTGGCGAAGAGGGCGTTGCCTGCTGCGCTGGGGGATTTGCTTTTGCTGTTGCTTAGAGCAAAAGCGAATCCCCCCTGCCCCCCTTTTTCAAAGGGGGGAACAGCACGGGCTTTGGTTGGGTGACGGGCTAGTCCGCCCCGCAAAACAAAACGGGCGCGACCCTGAGGCCGCGCCCGCTTCACATACCTACCACCTTCCGATCCAGACCGGCCCCACGCCGATCAGTACTTCTTCTCGAAGTTGATCATGAAGCTGTTGTCGTCGTCATTGCCGCTGCCGAACAATCCGCGGTACTCGAACCGCAGCGCCCAGTCGCGCTCGCTCTGCAACACAGCCCCCAGGCCGAACACGAAGCGGTTGCGGTCCAGGCCCTGCAGGCGCGCACGGTAGAACGGGCCGCCGATCATGTCGGCATAGCTCATCGTCGCGAAGCTGTCGTCCTGGAAGTCGTGCTGGTATTCCAGGCGCAACTGCGGCGAGAACGTGCCCCAACGCACCGGGTAACGGTAATCCACGCGCAGGCCCAGGCTGGTGGTGGTGGTATCGACCTTCTGGTCGCGATAAGCCAGCACGTACTGCGGATCGCCGTTCTCGGTGTAGCCGTCGAGCGTGGCGCGCGCCACGTCCACGCGGGCGTAGGGCGACACGCGCAGGCGATCGCGCTGGTAGTCCATGCCGGCGGAGACCGATGCGAACCACTGGTTGCCGTCGCGGCTACCGCGGACCATGCCGCCGGTGTCGGTGACGTAGCGGCGCGAGTCGAACGACATCCACTGGTAACCCAGCAAGCCGTCGAGATAGAAGCTCTCGCCCGGGTGGTAGCTGGCGTACAACACCGCACTGTAGCTCTCGCCCTTGCTGCGGCTGCCGCGCGTGCCGACATCGGTGTCGTCGCGGCCGTAGCCGATGCCGCCGCCGAAGGCGAAGTCGCGACGCAGGCGGTAATCCGCGCCCAGGCTGATGCCGCTGGTCTCGAAGTCCAGCCCGGCCGAGCCGCCGCCGCGTCCGTCGCGGTTGCCGCTGTTGATGGTGCCGCCGGTCCAGATGCCGTACTGCGGACCGGTGCCTTCCACCGCCGGCTTGGGTTCGAGCGAGGCGCGCTCGTCGCCGAGCATCGGTTGACGGCAATCGCTGCCCGGCGTGCGCCGCGCTTCGTCGCGGCAACGCGAGTCGATCGAGAAGCTCAGGCCGTTGTCGAAGCGCGTGCCCGCCGTGCCGCCGTCGTGCAAGCCTTCCATGCGCTGCTGGAAGTTGCCGATCTGCGAACTGGCGAAGCGGCGCGCCGCCTCGGTCTGGGCGTTGAGGATGCCGAGCACTTCCGGATCCTTGGAAGGATCGCTGCGCGGCATGACTTCGATTTCGATCGTCGCCACCGCCGATGTGGCATAGGCATTGTTGAGGGTGAAGCTGGCCACGGTGACGCCGGAATAGCCGATCACCGAGGTGTAGCGCAGCTCGTAAGTGCCGCCCGATGCGCCGACCGTCGCCGTGCCGGCGTTGGCCGGCGTCAGGGAGACCAGATTGGCCGCGGTGAACGGGCCGCCGCGCGCGCCCAGGGTCAGATCGACGGTGATCGTCGCGCCGGCCACGGTACGCACGCGCCGCGATTGCGCGACCGGCACCGCGTTGACGGTGATGGTCGAGGTGATCGGCGCGGACGGGCCGAAGGCGTTGTTGAGGGTGTAGGTCAACGCGATCGCACCGACGGTATCGGCCGCGGGCGTGTAGAGGATCTGCGTGCCCTGCACCACCGCCGTGCCCGAGCTCGGCGGCGTCAGCAAGGTCACGCCGGTGAACGGACTGCCGCTGGCGCCGTTGGCGGCGTCGATGGTGACCGCCTGCGTCTGCAGCGTGGTCACGTTCTGCGGCTGGCCCACCGGCACCGGCAGGGCGGTCACGGTGATGCTGACCGTGGCCGGCGCCGAGGTGCCGCCCGGACCGCTGGCGGTGTAGGTGAAGCTGTCGCTGCCGAAGTAGTTCGCGGCCGGCGTGTAGATCACGTTGATGCCGCTGGCGGTCGCGGTGCCGTGCGCCGGCGCCGAAGCCACCGCGACGGCGGTGATGATGCCGGTGTCGTTGGCGGTGACGTTCACGGTGACCGCCTGGTTGGACGGCGTGGTCGCGCTGTCGTTCACCGCCACCGGGACCGCATCGGCGATCACGATGGTGTACGGCACCGTGGTGTTGTAACCGGCGTCGTCGGTGGAGCGGATGTTGGCGGTATAGCTGCCGGCCGTGGTCGGCGTGCCGCTGAGCACACCCGCCGAGCTGAAGCTCAAGCCGATCGGCAGATTGCCCGAGACGATCGCGTAGCTGTACGGCGCGATGCCGCCGCTACTGGTCAGCGTCTGGTTGTAGGCCACGCCGACGATGCCGCCGGGCAATGTCGCCGGCGCGATCACCACGGTCGCCGGGTCGATGGTGAAGGTGTAGACCTTCGACGCGGTCTGGCCGTTGCTGTCGGTGGACTGCACGGTGAGGCTGAAGTTGCCGTCCGAGCGCGGCACGCCGGAGAACACGCCGGCCGAGCTGAAGCTCACGCCGACCGGCAACGCGCCGCTGAGCAGCGAATAGCTGTACGGCGCGACGCCACCGGTGCTGCTCAAGGTGGCGTTGTAGGCGACCGCGGCGGTGCCGTTGGGCAGGGTCGGCGGATCGATGGCGATGACCGGAGTCGCGACCACGATCGTGTAGCTCTGCTGCACCGAGAACGGAGCGCCGGCGCCGGTGCTGGAATCCTGCGCGCGCACCGCGACGTTGTAGTTGCCCGGCACCGTCGGCGTACCGCTGAGCACGCCGGCCGAGCTGAAGCTCACGCCGACCGGCAAGGAGCCGCTGACCAGGCTGAAGCTGTACGGCGCGGTGCCGCCGGAAGCGGCGAAGTTGATGGTCGAGGCGACGCCGTAATTCATCGGCAGATTGCCCGCCGCCGGCGTCATCGCCATGGTCGGTGCGCTCACCGTCAACACGAAGGCCTGCGCCTGGAAGAACGGCCCGTTGCCGGTGCTGCTGTCGGTGGCGCTGGCGTTGAGCGGGAAGGTGCCGGCCGCGGTCGGCGTACCGCTGACGGTCACGCTGTTGGCGGTGTTGCCGGTGATGCTCAGGCCCGCCGGCAGACCGGCGACGTTGTAGCCGCTGAACGGCTGCGCGCCGCCATTCCAGGTGAAGGTCTGGGTGTAGGCCGCGCCGACCTGCGTGGTCATCGGATCCGACGCCGTCACCGAAATGACCGGATTGGCCACGGTGACATTCACCGCGGCCGGAGCCGAGGTGCCGACACTGTTGCTGGCCGTATAGGTGAACGGATCGGGTCCGGCGTAGCCCGGGTTCGGCTGATAGATGATGTTCAAACCGCTGACGCTGGCGGTGCCGTGCGCCGGCGGAGCCGCGATCGCGATCGACGCCGCGATGCCGCCGCTGGTGTTCGCGGCGAAGGAAACCGGCGGGCTGTCGTAAGCCACAGGCGGCGGCGTCAGCGGATTGGCGACCGGCACGATGTCGTTGACCACCAGGGTGTAGCTCTGCGGCGCCGAGCTGTAAGGACCGGTGCCGGTGCTGCTGTCGGTGGCGACGACGGTGAAGTTGAAAGTGCCCGGCGCGCTGGGCGTGCCGGAAAGCTGGCCGGCGCTGCTGAAGCTGATGCCCGCGGGCAAGCTGCCCGAAGCCAGCGCGTAGGAATACGGCGAGGTGCCGCCTGTGGCCGGATTGAGGCTGGCGCTGTAGGCCGAGGCCACGGTCGCGTTCGCCAGAGAGGTCGGCGGCAGCACGATGGTGGAGGCGCCGATGGTCAGCGAATAAACGCGCGAACCGGTGTACGGGCCGCTGCCGGTGCTGCTGTCGGTCGCGGTGACGGTGAAGTTGAAGGTGCCGCCCGCGGTGGGCGTGCCGCTGATCGTGCCCGTGCTGCTCAGGCTCACGCCGGCCGGCAGGGCGCCGGCGCTGAGCGCGAAGCTGTAGCCCGGCGTGCCGCCCGACGCGGTCAACGCCTGACTGTAGGCCTGCGCGACGCCGCCGTTGGGCAGCGCGGCCGGCACGATGGCGATCGTCGCCGCGGCCACCACCACCGGATAGGCCTGCGAACCGGTCTGGCCGTGCGCATCGGTCGCGGTGACGGTGAAGTTGAAGGTGCCGCCCGCGGTCGGCGTGCCGCTGATCGTGCCCGCACTGCTCAGGCTCACGCCGGCCGGCAAGGCACCGGCACTGAGCGTGTAAGTGTACGGAGCGATACCGCCGCTCGCGCTCAACGCTTCACTGTAGCTCGCGGCGATCTGCGCGCCCGGCAAGGTGGGCGGCGCGATCACGATGGTCGGCGCGGCCACCTGCAGCACGTAGTTCTGCGTGCGCGAGAACGGTGCGCCGGCTCCGGTGGAGCTGTCGGTCGCGCGCACCGAGAAGGTGAACAGACCGGTCACGGTCGGCGTACCCGACAACAGGCCGGTGGCGCCGGCCAGGCTCAGGCCGGCCGGCAACGCGCCCGCCGAAACGGTGTAGTTGTAGGTCGGCGTGCCGCCGCTGGCGACGAAGGCCTGGCTGTAGGCAGCGCCGTAAGTCGCGCTCAAGGTGCCCGCGGCCGGGGTCATGCTCAGCGTCGGCGCGCTCACCGTCAGGGTGAAGGCTTGGCCGGTGGTGAACGGACCGCTGCCGGTGCTGCTGTCGGTCGCGCTGGCGTTGAGCGTGAAGCTGCCCGCCGCGCTCGGCGTGCCGCTCACGGTGACGCTGTTGGCGGTGTTGCCGGTGATGCTCAAGCCGGCCGGCAGACCGGTCACGGCGTAACCGCTGAACGGCTGCGCGCCGCCGTTCCAGGTGAAGGTCTGGGTGTAGGCGGTGCCGACTTGCGCGGTCAACGGGCCCGACGCGGTCACCGTGATGCCCGGGGGCAGCACGGTGATGGTGACCGTGGCCGGTGCCGAGGTTCCGGCACTGTTGGTCGCGGTGTAGGTGAAGGTATCCGGACCGGCGTAGCCCACGGTGGGCTGGTAGGTGATCGACAGACCCGACGCGATCGCCGTGCCGTGCGCCGGCGCGGTGCCGATCGCCACCGAAGTGGCGAGGCCGCCGCCGGTGGTGTTCAGCGCGATCGCGGTGGGGCCGGCGTTGTAGCTCACCGACTGCGTGACCGGATTGGCCACAGGCGGAATGTTGATCACCTGCAGCGTGTAACCGCGCGGCGCCGAGCTGTAAGGCCCGCTGCCGGTGCTGGTGTCGGTGGCGGTGACGCTGAAGTTGTAGGTGCCGGCCAAGGTCGGCGTGCCCGACAAGGCGCCGGCGCTGCTCAGGGCGATGCCCGCCGGCAGCGCGCCTGCGGTGACCGCATAGGTGTACGGCGCGGTGCCGCCGCTGGCGGCGTTCAAGGTCGCGCTGTACGCCTGGTTCTGAGTCGCATTGGCCAGCGTGGTCGCCGGCAGGTTGATCGTCGGCGCGGCGATGACCAGCGTATACGCGCGCGAACCGGTATGCGGCGCGCCGGTGCCGGTGCTGCTGCCGGTCGCGGTGACGGTGAAGTTGAAGGTGCCGCCCGCGGTGGGCGTGCCGCTCAGTGCGCCGGCGCTGCTCAGGCTCATCCCGGCCGGCAACGCACCGGCGCTGATGGCATAGGTGTACGGCGCGATGCCGCCGCTGGCGGTGATGGTCTGGCTGTAGGCCGCGGCGACCGTGCCGTTGGTCAAGGTGGCCGGCGCGATCAAGATCGTCGGCGGAGCGATCACCAGGCTATAGGCGCGGGTACCGGAGAAGTTGGCGTTATCGGTGGCGCGCACGGTGAAGTTGAACGTGCCCGCCGCGGTCGGCGTGCCGGTCAGCTCGCCGGTGGTGGTGTTGAGCGCGAGCCCTGCCGGCAGCGCGCCGGCGGCAAGAGAGAACGTATACGGCGCGGTGCCGCCGCTACCGGTAAAGGCCTGGCTGTAGGCGACGCCGACGGTAGCGCCCGGGATGGTGGCCGGGTTGACCACGATGGTCGGCGGTTCGATGACCGTGACCGTGTAGTCCTTGAGTCCGAAATTATCCGAGCCGTCGTTGGCCGTGCTGCCGTCCTTCGACTTGATCCGGAACGTGAACGTGCCGGAGACCGTCGGCGTTCCGCTGATCACGCCGCCCGAACTCAGGCTCAATCCGTTCGGCAGCGGGCCGGGCACGGCTTCCAGGGTATAGGTGTACGGCGCCACGCCGCCGCTGCTGGTCAGCGTGGTCGAGTACGGCACCGTGCGCGCCGGGGTCGGCAACGCCGCCGGGCCGATCGCCGGCGGCGTGTTGGGAATGGTGAAGGTGTAGGACTTGGTGGTGGTCAGCGGCGTCGGCGCGGTCGAATCGGTCACGCCGATGTTGACGGTGAAGCTGCCGCGCCGGGTCGGGGTGCCGCTGAAGGCGCCGCCGCTGAAGGTCATGCCGGTCGGCAACGTGCCGGCGCTGAGGTTGAACACGTACGGCGCAACGCCGCCGGTGGCGCTCAGCGCCTGAGTGAAGGGCAGGCCCAGCGCGGGCGCGATCGACGCCGGCGACACCACGATCGGGCTCGCCGACGGCGCGATGGTCACATTGACGTTGACCGTGCCGCCGGTGCCGTCGTTGAAGACGAAACTGTCGCTGGTCGCGCTGTCGCCGTTATGGGTGTAGGTGACGGTCTGCGGACTGAACTGCGAGATGGTGACGATGCCGTGCGTGGGCGGAACATAGCCCGGCGCGCCGACGCCGCCGATGCCCAGGTTGTCCGGGCCGTCGCAGGCGCTGGCGTCGATGATGTGCGCGCCGTTGTTGGTCACGCTGATATTGAACGGTCCGCAAAAGACCGAAGGCGCCGCCCAGGCACCGCTGGACCAGGCCGTCAGGCCGAGGCAGATCAGCAACAGCGCGAACCGGCGCAGGGCCGACCCGAACCCACCAATAGCGAACCGATCCGGTCCCGAGGAGACGGCCGGACGGGCCAACGAAACGCCCGAATGACGCGCTGACTGCTGCTGCATGGCTGTGATCCCCTGATGTCCGCAAAACCGCCTTCTGGCGCGTTCTGCCGACGTTCCCGCTGTCTGGATAGGTCGTTCGTCCGCGTGCCCACGGCTCCCGGCACGCCCCTTTCATGACCAAATACGCAGTTCGATCACAAAACCGGCCGCCTTTGCCGCGACATTGCGTTAAGCAAGGTCATGGCGCCCAGTGCGCCATGCCCGAGCCGATCGGACCGGCCCTACCCGCCGTGCGCGGAGGGGCCGAGCGGTGGCCCGGGATTCTCGTCCGCAAGCGCGCACGGCGCCCGGAACCATCCTCTGGGGGAAGAGATGACAGAAGTATTCGTAGGACAAATCATCACGGTCGGCTTTGCGTTCGCGCCCAAGGGATTCGCGACCTGCAACGGCCAGCTGTTGGCCATCGCGCAAAACCAGGCCCTGTTCTCGCTGCTGGGCACCCAGTACGGCGGCAACGGCACGACCAACTTCGCGCTGCCCAACATGCAAAGCCGCACGCCGGTCGGCACCGGCCAGTCGGCCGACGGCGGCTGGAACCCGGCGCCGTACAACATCGGCGAAACCGGCGGCGTCGAGAACGTCACCCTGCTGCCGCCGCAGATGCCGACCCACACCCACGTCATGTCCGGCATCACCGCCGCGGCGACCACCCGCAGCCCGCGCGATGCGCTGTACGGCAACGACACTTCCCAGATCTACGCCAACACCGGCGGCCCGCAGATTCCGCTGGGCCAGAACACCCTCGCGCAGGCCGGCAACACCCAGCCGCATTCCAATATCCAGCCGTATCTGACGATCAACTTCTGTATCGCGTTGCAAGGCATCTATCCGTCGCGCAACTGACGCCACGCCATCGACGCGCAACAGCGTCAGCGCCGACCGCGATCCACTTGCACGATTCACTGTTTACGGAGTTCATCTCATGAGCCAACCCTTCGTCGGAGAAATCCGCCTATTCGCCTTCGGCCGCACACCGAACGGCTGGTTTGCCTGCAACGGCGCCTCGGTGTCCATCGCCGAGTACGAAGTGCTGTTCACCCTCCTCGGCACCACCTATGGCGGCGACGGCCAGAGCTTTTTCAACCTGCCCGACCTGCGAGGCCGCGTGCCGATCCACCAGGGCACCGGCCCCGGCCTGAGCAACTACGTCATCGGCCAGAGGTCCGGCAGCGAGTCGGTGACCCTGATCGGCACTCAGATGCCGGCGCACACGCACACGCTGCTCGCGACCACCACCGCGGCCACCGCCAACGTACCGGCGACGAATCTGCAACTGGGCGCGTTGAGCGGCGACACCATGTACGTCACCGACATCACCGGACTGGTGCCGATTCCGATGGCGACCAACTGCACGAGCTCGATCGGCAACAACCAGCCGCACGACAACACGATGCCCACGCTGACGGTGCAGTACTGCATCGCCTGGGCCGGCATCTTCCCGTCGCAGTCCTGATCCCATTCGCCCGCTCTCCGGCCGGCGCGCCTTGCGCGCGGCCCGGGACAGATTCAAGAGGACACACCCATGACTGAGCCCTTCATCGGCCAGATCCAGATCTTCGGTTTCAACTTCGCCCCGCGCGGATGGGCCTTCTGCGCCGGCCAGACCCTGCCGATCCAGCAGAACACCGCCTTGTTCGCGCTGCTGGGCACCCAGTACGGCGGCAACGGCACGACCACGTTCCAGTTGCCGAACTTCGTCAACCGCACCGGTTGCGAACAAGGCCAGGGCCCGGGCTTGAGCCCGCGCTCGATGGGCGAGACTTTCGGCTCCAACAGCGTCACCCTGACCACCAACGAAATGCCGGCGCACAACCACATCGTCCAGCTCTACGGCCAGAACGACACCAGCAAGCGCGCCGGTTCGCCGAGTTCGGGCAACAGCCTGGGAACGCCGGCGAGCTTCGCCTTCGCCCCGGGCACGCCGAACACGTCGTTCTCGCCGTCCACGGTACTGCCCACCGGCAACAGCCAGCCGCACGAAAACCGGCAGCCCTACCTCGCGATGAATTTCTGCATCGCGCTGGAAGGCATCTTCCCCTCGTTCCCCTGAGCCGGATGCACGCCTTGCAGTCCGCTCCGCCGCTCGCGTTTCCCGACGCGCACGGCGGCGCCCTGGAGCTTCCCGCGTCCCTGAGCGGACGCGGGATCGCCGTGCGCGCGGCGCGCACCCACGACATCGACTGGCTGCGCGGCATGTACCGGCGCCTGCGCGCGCAGGAGTTCGCGCCGATGGGCTGGCCGGCGCAGGCGCTGCATGCGTTCTTGGACCAACAGTTCACGATGCAGCACGTGCACTACATCCGCCATTACCAGCGCGCGGATTTCCTGATGGTCGAACGCGACGGCCAGCGGCTCGGACGCATCTATCTGCAACGCACCGCGCCGGAGCATCTGCTGGTCGATATCAGCCTGGACGAATCCGCGCGCGGCAGCGGTATCGGCGGGGCGCTGATCGTGTGGGCGCAGGACGAGGCGCGCGCGCTCGGACGCGGCATGCGCCTGCATGTGGAACACGGCAATCACGGCGCGCGGCGTCTGTACGAGCGGTTGGGCTTCGTGGTGGTGGACGCGATGCCGACGCATGCGTTGATGCGCTGGGAATCGGATATGCGTTGAGTGGGAGTGGCACGCCGGCAATCGATCGCCGGCAAGCGCGTGGCCGCGGCCGCGCGCGATACGACTGCGCGCCGCGATCCGCGCACGCGGCGGTCATCGATGAAAATCTTCGAACAGGCCGATCCGCGGATCGGCCCGATCCGATCTCAGTTGAAGATCGCCTGGTAAAGAAAACCTTCGCGTTCGCGCGCGACCGGCACCAGGAAAATGCCGACCTCGCCGATCGAATCGTGGCGCATCACATAGATCTGCTGCGGAAACAGGAACGCCGAAGTATTGCGGAACAGCAGCGAGAACGGCGCCCGCGCCGCCTGCTGCGGCCGCGTACTCAGCGCGCGCGCCTCGACCAGCACGAACGGCACCTCGCTGTCGTTGAGTTGCGCCGAGTAGGTCTCGTTCACATGCCCGGCGAAGTGTTCCAGCGTCAGCAGTTCCATCGTTCAGGGCCTCCCCAAGCCGAGGCCGCATCGTCGTCGCGCCGGCGGCAAGATGCAAGCCCCCSGCGCGAATCTGCGATGCATTCGGCTAATCCGCTGTCGTTCGCCGCACGCCGTGCGCCTGTGCGCGCAATCGCGCGATGGCGGCGCGGCTTTGTGCGCCGCGGGATGGTTCATCGCGAACCTGCCGGCGGCGAGCATCGCACCGCCCCGGCTCCGGCCGCCGCGCCGCAAGCCCAGTGCGGCGGGCGGCGACCGGAGCCGCCGACACGCGGGCGTCCCTGCCCGCTTCGACTTTCATCACTGACGAGGAGATGAAAGGCGTCCTGACTCGAATCTCTCCGACCGGGCCGTGCCCGCCGGTTTCGGTCCGTACCGGGCCGCGACGCCGCAGGCGGAAGACCTGCGAACGCCGCGGACCGGCCGACACCGGGGATCGCGCAATCCTCGTCCCGATCCGCGGCTGACGCGCCGGCGCGATCGGCCCGGCCATCACCACGACGAGAGGGCCGGCGAAACGGCCGCGCATCGCGCGGACCGGTCCGAAGCACTGCGTATCGGCTCGCGCGCCCAGCGCCCGAAGCCGTCCCCTACCCCTTTCCGAGGGGTACCGGTAGCGCCGCCGCGGTGCGCGCGGCGGCGGCAAGGTGAGCGGCCGTTACAAGGCCGCGGCTGCCGTCGCCGGCAGGCTGCGTTCGCGGATCGAAGTCACCGCCACCACCGCTTCGGCGCTGTCCTGGCCGGCATGCACGCGGTAGGTGTAGGTGTCGACGCCGACGAAGTCCGGATCGGGCCGATAGGTGGCGCGACCGTTGTTGATGGTGACCCGGCCATGGCGCGGCGCCACCGCCAGGCTGTAGCTCAGCGCATCGCCGTTGCCGATCGAACCGCGCAGCGCGATGGTCGAATCGGCGCCATCGACGCTGTTGGTGACCAGATCCGACGCGGCCAGCGGCTCGTAACGGCGCAGGCGCGCGAGGTCGCGCTCGATCGGCGCCAGGGCGGAGGTGTCGAAGCCGCCATCGCGCGAAGACTGCGAGGCTGTGTGGGCAGACTGCGATCGCAGCGGCTGCGCCGCTTGCTTGCGAACATCGTCCAACTGCGGGGCACCGGACGCACCGGCGACCAGCGCGGCGAGCGCCAGACTCAGTACGAAGGGCCCCTGGATACTCTTGTACGGCATGCCAACTCCTTCTGGGTTGCAACGGATGGGGGATTCCGGACCGCGCGTCCTTGCGCCGACCGCTCCGCGGTCGAGGTCCTGAGAGTGTCCGGACCCGCTTACGACGTCCTGTCGTCAACGGGAAAACATGATCGCAGCAAGGCGTCGCACAGGCCGAGATCAGAGGCGACGGCGATCGAAAAAATCGTCTTCGAACACGTCGATTTCGGGGCGAAGAAATCGCCGTCCGAAGGCTTTGTCGCGACCACGAAAAAGCCCGCCGAAGCGGGCTTTGGGGCGACGCGATCGCGATGTTTCAATCCATCGCGTTGCGCGCGGCGATGCTCAGTACTTGCCCATGAAATCGCGCTTGCCGATTTCCACGCCGTTGCCGCGCAGGATCGCGTAAGCGGTGGTGACGTGGAAGAAGAACTGCGGCAGGCCGTAATGGATCAGATAGTCGTGTCCGCCGAAGCGGCGTTCCTTCGGCGTGCCCGGACGCAGCACGATTTCGCGATCCTGCGCGCCTTCGAACAAGGCCGGCTCCAGGCCGTCGATGAAGGTCTGGGTCTTGGCGATCAGCGCCTGCAACTCGGCGAAGCTGCGCTCCTTGTCGTCGTACACCGGCACATCGACATCGGCCAGGCGCGCGCTGACGCCCTTGGCGAAATCGCACGCGATCTGCACCTGGCGCAGCAGCGGGAACATGTCCGGGAACAGGCGCGCCTGCAGGTAGGCGTCCGGGTCGATCTTGCGCTCGCCGGCGTGGGCCTCGGTGCGGGCCAAAATCTCGCTCAGGCTGCCGAGCAGTTGCTTGAACACCGGAACGCAGGCGGAGTGAATCGAAAGGGTCATGGCGACATCGTCAGGCGGAGGGAAGCGCCCATGGTACGACGCGGCGCGCGCTCGCAGATCAAACGCCCGTCTTCGCAAGGCCAACGACCTCGCCGTGCGCACCCCCGCCGGGCTCAATCCGCCTTCTTCGCGCCCCGCCGCGGCTTGGCCTGCTTCAACGCCGCCGCCCAGCGCTGCGCGCCGGCGCCCTGGTCGCCCCAGGTATCGTCGGGATTGGCCAGACGGCAACGATCCAGCGACAGGCAGCCGCAGCCGATGCATTGGTCCAGGGTGTCGCGCATCAGGCTGAGGTTGGCGATGCGTTGTTCGAGTTCGTCTTTCCACGACGCCGACAGCCGCGCCCAGTCCGCGCGCGAAGGCACGCGCGAGTCGGGCAAGGTGTCCAGCGCTTCGCGGATCGTCGCCAGCGGCATGCCCACGCGCTGGGCGACGCGGATGATCGCGATGCGGCGCAAGGTGTCGCGGCCGTAGCGGCGCTGGTTGCCGGCGGTGCGCAGGCTGTGGATCAGGCCCTTGGCTTCGTAGAAATGCAGGGCCGACACGGCCACGCCGGAACGTTCCGCCACCTGGCCCACGCTGAGTTCGGCGGCGATGCTCATCGGCGCGCGCTGCCGGCATGGGGCGGATGCGGACTGAAGGTGCGACACATTGGCGCTTGACCTCAAGTTACATTGAGGTTCTATCCTGGCGGCCATCCCCTCACGGCGTCAAGTCATGGCCCTTCATCATGCTGAGCCGCGCGCATCTCACACCGCGCCGGTGCCGCCGCGAGTCAAGGCGGTGGTATTCGACCGTTACGGCCCGGCCGATGTGCTGCGCGCGATCGACCTGCCGATGCCGCAGGCCGGTCCCGGCGAAATCCGGGTGCGCGTGCGCGCCGCCGGCGTGCGTCCCGGCGATATCGCCCTGCGCCGCGGCCCGGGCGCGAACGACGCCGCGCGCGGCGACGCGCTGACCGCGTTTCCGCGCCGCCTGGGCAACGAATTCGCCGGCGTCGTCGATCAGCTCGGCGACGGCGTGCGCGACTTCGCTCTCGGCGACGAAGTCATGGGCTGGGCCGCGGCGATGAGTTATGCCGAAGCCCTGACCGTGCCGGTCGCGCAAGTGGTGCGCAAACCGCTGACGATGTCCTGGGCCGTGGCCGGCGCCCTGCCCTCCACCGGCCAGAGCGCGCACGCCGCCTTGCGCGAGTTGCGCGTGAGCGCGGGCGAAACGGTGTTGATCCACGGCGCCGCCAGCGGCATCGGCAGCGTGGCCGTGCAACTCGCGCGGATCTGGGGCGCGCGCGTGATCGCCAGCGCCGCCGCGGCCGATCACGACTATCTGCATTCGCTCGGCGCGCATCCGGTGGGCGACGGCGAAGCCGGCATCGCCCAGGCGCGCGCGCTGGCGCCGCGCGGCATGGATGCGGTGTTCGATGCCTGCGGCGAAGAAACCTTCGCCGATTGGATCGGCATGGGCGCGGACGCCGCGCGCATCGTCACGCTGTGCGATTGCGAACGCACGCGCCGCCTGGGTTTGCGGACCCTGCGCAGCCAGCGCAGCCGCGAGCGCCTGGCCGAACTGGCGAGCCTGCACGAACGCCACGGCCTGCTGGTGCACGTGCGCGAAATGTTTCCGCTGACCCGCGCCGCCGAAGCGCATCGCGCGGTGGAACGCGGCCCGGCGCGCGGCAAGGTGGTGCTGATGGTCTACGAGGCGATACCGCTGCCGTTGCTGAGGTTGAGCGCATGAACGCCGATGCGCTCGATCGCGCGCGGCCGCTCGACGCGTCCATCGGCGATAGTGAAACATCCGCGCAGTCCGCTGCCCCAGGCGCTCCAGCCCCGACACCCGACGAAAGCACGCTGGCGCTGCGGAGCGGTCCGGTCGCGGCTGGAGCGCCTGGGGCAGCGAATCGAACGCATACAACGCCGCCACCGGCGATCGACGATGATGGCGCCCCTTCTTCGCCACGGCCGCGCGATCCGATGACCCAAGCCGACGCTCGCGGCCCCGGCGACACCGGTCCCGACGCCTCAACAACACAAGACTTCGCAGTGAATGCAACCACCGACACCGCGCCGGACCGCGCGAACACGGACGAAACCGAACACAGCAGCCTGTTCGCCCCGCGCTACCGCAGCCTGACCATCGGCGCGATCGCCCTGGTCGCGCTGGTCGCGTTCGAAGCGCTGGCCATCACCACCGCCATGCCCACCGTCGCACGCGCGCTCAACGGCCTGTCGCTGTACGCGCTGGCCTTCGGCGGCACGCTGGCCGCGAGCGTGATCGGCATGGTCGCCGCCGGCCGCTGGGCCGACGCGCGCGGGCCGGCCGCGCCGCTGGGCCACGGCATCGCCTGGTTCGCCGTGGGTCTGATCGCCGCCGGGCTGGCGCCGTCGATGGGCTGGTTGATCGCCGGCCGCGTGGTTCAAGGTTTCGGCGGCGGATTGATTTCGGTCGCGCTGTACGTCGTGGTCGGACGGGTCTACCCGGCGCAGTTGCGGACGAAGATTTTCGCCGCCTTCGCCGCCGCCTGGGTGGTTCCTGCGGTGGTCGGCCCGGCCATCAGCGGCGCCATCGTCGAACACGCCGGCTGGCGCTGGGTGTTCCTGTCGGTGCCGATCGCCGCCGCGCTCGCCGCGGCGCTGGTGTTGCCGGCGCTGCGCGGCCTGGGGCCTTCGGCCGCGGCCGGCAGCGGGCTGTCCAACGGCGAACAATCCACGCGCCTGCTGTGGGCGCTGCTGACCACCGCCAGCCTGCTGGCCCTGCACTACGGCGGCCAACAGCGCGGCTGGACGGCGCCGCTGTGGCTGTTGCCGGCGACCGCCGCGCTGGCCCTGGCCGCGTCGCGCCTGTTGCCCAGCGGCACCCTGCGCGCCGCGCGCGGGCTGCCGACCGTGGTCACGCTGCGCGGCATCGGCTCGGGCGCGTTCTTCCTGACCGAGGCCTACATCCCCTTGCTGCTGTCGCAGGAACGCGCGCTGTCGCCGACCTGGAGCGGGCTGGTGCTGACCTTGGGCGCGGTGGGCTGGTCGTGCGGCGCGTGGTTCCGCGGCCGCACCACCGATGCGCGCAAGCCGCAGCGGTTCCTGCAGGCCGGCATGGCGATGGTCGCGCTCGGCATCGGCGCGGTCGCCACGCTGATCGCGCCGCAAACGCCGCTGATGCTCGGCATCGCCGGCTGGGTTCTCGCCGGCCTGGGCATGGGCCTGTTCTATCCGACCTTGTCCGTGCTGATGCTGGAGCTGTCGCCGCCGGAGCGGCAGGGCGTCAATTCCTCGGCGCTGCATCTGGGCGACGCCATCTACACCGCCACCGCGCTGGCGATCGGCGGTTCGTTGTTCGCCGCCTTGCTGAGCCGCTCGCACACGATGGCCTACGTGTGCGGATTCGCCATCGCCATGAGCTTGGCGCTGTTGGGATTGCTGCTGGCGGCGCGGGTCAGGCCGCGCGCCTAGCGCGCGGTCTGCGTCGCCTGCTGCGAGGCCAACGCGCGTTGCGGCGCGGCCTGCGCCAGGCGCTGGTACAGCGCCACCACCTGCTCCATCAACCCCTGCGTACTCCAGCCGCCGGCATCGACCGGCCCGGCCGCGGACAACTGCGCGCGCAACTGCGGCGAACGCAGCACCCGGGTCACATGGCCGGCAAAGGCTTCGACGTCCTCTTCGCTGATCACCGCGCTGTGCGCGTCGCGCAGCACCGTCGCGGTGCCCATGACCGCGGTCGATACGATCGGCACGCCCAGCGCCATTGCTTCGATCAGCACCAGCCCCTGGGTTTCGGTCGGCGAGGCGAACACGAAGGCATCGCCGGCGCGATAGGCGTCGAGCAAGGTCGTGCGCCGGTCGAGATTGCCGAAGAAGCGCACGTTGCGCTCCAGACCGTAGTCCTTCGACAAACGCTTGAGCCGCTCGGCGTCCGGGCCTTCGCCGGCGATGATGAACATCAGCTCGGGGAAATCCGCGACCAACCGTTTGGCGACCTGCAACAAGAAAGCGATGTTCTTTTCGACCGCCAGACGGCTGACCGTGACCAAAGTCGGTCTCGATGCCTCGATCCCGTGCTCGGCGCGAAAGCGCGCGCCGTCGCCCTGCGCGAACTCGCTCAGGTCGATGCCGGTCGGCAGCACGGTCGAGGGCGTGGTGATGCCGTAGCGGTTCAGCACCTCGACCATCTGCGCGGTCGGCACGATCAGATGATCCACGCCGTGACACAGGAACCGCGACAGCCGCCGCGCCACCAGCCGCAGCAGCGCCACCGGCGCCCACGGCAGGTAGTGGCCGATGTATTCCTCGAAATAGGTGTGATACGTCTCCACCGTCGGCCGTCCGGTCAGCTCGGCCAGCTGCACGCCCAGGCGATGGGCGCGGAACGGGGTGTGGATGTGGATCACATCCCAATGCCGCAAGGTCAGCTGCGGCATCACCCGGCGCAGCTCCGGCGCGCGGATCAGGCGGTCTTCCGGATCGAAGAAGATCACCCGCGAATCGAGACGGATGATCTCGAACTCGCCGCTCTCGTGCAGTTCCTGGCCGCTGCCGGGCCCGTAGTCCGGCGCCACCAGGGTCACCGAATGCCCCATGCGCGCCAGCGACTGGGCGAAAGTGCGGATCGAGGTCGAAACGCCGTTGACCCGAGGGAAGTACACGTCCGACAGCATCAGGATGTTCATCCGGCCAGCCTAGGCCGGGCGGATGACCGATTTGTGGCGGATCGGCGCAAAACCTTGAAAATACTGCCGAATCGGGTGGGAAACCGTTCTCGGGGCCCTGCCAGGGGCGTTCAGGCGCGGGCCGAGGGGTTCGCGGCGAGGCGGTGGTGCTTCGCCAGCTCCTTGGTTGCGTCGGGCTTCACAGCGACGCCGGCCGAGGGTGGTTGCATAACCCGCCCCGGGTTCACACCATGGCCGCATCCCTCCCCCGGCCGGACCTTCTCATCATCCGCATGTCGTCGTTTTCCGATTCCGCACTCGATTCCACCGCAGGCGCCCCGCCGCCGCGCCGCTTCCGCCGCTGGCTCAAACGCGCGTTCGCCGCGCTGTTGCTGGCCTGGATCGCGATGGGCATCTATCAGGTCTACAAACCGCTGCCGGCCGGAGTCAGTCAGTCCGGCCCGCTGCGCACGGCCACGAACGTCGAACTGCTGACCGACATCACCTGGACCGACGCTGGGCAGGTGCGCCACAGCGATCAGCACGTGTTCGACGAAACCCTGCGCCTGATCGGACAGGCCCAGCGCGTCATCGTCGCGGACCAGTTCCTGTTCAACGATTTCGGCAGCGAAACCAGTGGCGCGCAGTACCGCAAACTCAGCCAGGAACTGGCCGATGCCTTGATCGCGCGCAAACGCGCGCAGCCCGACCTGCATGCGGTGCTGATCACCGACCCGATCAACACCGTCTACGGCGGTCTGCCCTCACCGCGCCTGGACGCGCTGCGCGCGGCCGGGGTCGAAGTGGTGATCACCGATCTGCGTAGCCTGCGCACGCCCAACCCGACCTGGTCGGGCCTGTGGCATCTGTGCTGCAGTTGGGCCGGCAACAGCGACGCCGACGGCTGGCTGCCCAATCCGCTCGGCCCGGGCAAAGTCAGCCTGCGCAGCTGGCTGGCGCTGCTGAACCTAAACGCCAACCATCGCAAGACCCTGATCGTCGATCAGGGCGAAGACTGGACCGCGCTGGTCGCCTCGGCCAATCCGCACGACGCCAGCAGCCTGCACGGCAACGTCGCGCTGCGCTTCAGCGGCGCCGCCGCGCTGGACCTGCTGGCCAGCGAGCGCGCCGTTGTCGCGCTGTCGGGCGGCGCCTGGCCGCAAGGCCTGCCGACCGCGGTGCCGCGCGAAAGCATCGTCGATACCACCTCGGCGCCGCGCGTGCAGATCCTCACCGAAAGCAAGATCCGCGACGGCCTGCTCGCCGCGATCGACGGCGCCCATGGCGGCGACCGGCTGGACATCGCGGTGTTCTATTTCTCCCATCGCCGACTGGTCGATGCCGTGGTCGCCGCACACAAACGCGGCGTCGGCGTGCGCGTGCTGCTCGACCCGAACGAAGACGCTTTCGGCCGCAAGAAGAACGGCGTGCCCAACCGTCAGGTCGCCTCCGAACTGCACGAAGCCGGCGTGCCGCTGCGCTGGTGCGACACCCACGGCGAGCAATGCCACGCCAAACTGCTGCTGCGCAGCGACCGCGATGGCAAGATCGAACTGATCGCCGGCTCGGCCAACTACACCCGCCGCAACCTCGACGACTACAACCTGGAAAGCAGCGCCCGCGTGGTCGCCGAAGCCGATGCCCCGGTCGCGCGCGAGGCCGCGGCGTATTTCGAACAAAGCTGGAGCAACGGCGGCGGCCGCAACATCAGCACCGACTACCCCGCCTACGCCGACGAATCGGCGTGGCGCAAGGTCTGGTATCGCTTCAGCGAGGCTAGCGGGTTGTCGAGTTTTTGAGCGCGCCGCTCATTGGCGCGCGCCGTCTTCCAGGCCGGTCACGCCCGCCTGCTTCAAGGCTGCGATCAGTCGCGTCCGGTGCGCCGCGTATCCGTCGTAAAGTTCGGCGAGCTTTTATCCGCAGGCCGCTCGACTAAGGCGGGAAGTTGCGATCCAGCCAAACGAGAAAGCGGCGAACGTCGCCGATCATTTCTTCGTCGCCAAGCAGGTAAGGACCGCCGCCGGGCCGATACAGCGCCATCGAGTGGAGCAAGCGTTCGCCGGGGGTGTCGTCTTCCTCGTAGAACAAATCCGCGAGTTCGCCCTCAAGCTCGTGCAGGAGGACCCGGCTGTTGTCGCCGTCGAGAAACCGCGCAAGCAACGAGCGCAGGCTCGAATAGTCGTTCGCGGCCGTCACGCCGGCGACGCCTCGACAACGGCCATATAGCGCTCGACGCTGGGGCAACCCAGCCGGCGCCATTCGCGATGCTCCATCTGGAAATAAGCGAGCATCGTTCCGCTCAAACCGCTGCGCGCGGCTTGAGCGCCGTCGCGGCGATAGATATCGGCGATGCGCTGCCGCTCTGCTTCCAGATGCAATATCTGTTCCGGCGACGGAGCGAGTCTCAGCTGACATTCGGGCTTAGGCAGCGCCTCCAGCGAAGCACGGATCTGCGCCAGAACGATCGACGACTCGGACGGCGCGGCGCCGTCCAGCTCGTCGATCGCCTGCAGCGCCAGATGAAGCGCATGCTGGCGGTGTTGCGGATCGAGCGTATCCAGCAAGGGCTGGCGATACGAGGCATGCGGCGACAATGCGGCGAACCACGCGCCGAATATCGCTCCGCGCGGGCCGTGTTCGGACAACAGATCGCGCAGCAGGAAAAGATCGAGCGCGGCCATGCCGCGAAGGCTCATGTAGTGGTTCGCCAAGGCCTCGTGCTGCGTGCGCGGGTACTCGGCCAGTTCGCGCGCGTATTCGGTTCCGGCCGCGGCCATGGCCGCGAGAAAGTTCGCGCTGCCTATGCCGACGCTGAACTGGCTTTGCGTGAGGCATCGAACGTCCTGGTCCAGATAATGCATGTCGCAAAGCCCGCAGGGTGATGTATCCGGGCAAGAGTATGGCGGGGTTTGGTCTAGCTCAAGTCGAGCGGGCGGCGTTTATGACTGGAGGTTCCTCTGCCTGGGCTGGGCGGTTTCTTCTGCGCAGGAATTTCTAACCTCATGCGTGGACCGAGACCGCCATCAACCCCAGTCTCGCGTCCCCGGACGGGTTTGCCGTATCGTGCCCACATGGATGAACTGCGCTATCTGCAGGGTTACGGCGAACGCGTACTGAGCCAGGTGCGCGCGCTGATCGACAGCGGGCGCCTGCAGCAGATGCTGCGCGATCGCTACAGCGCCGGTCATGAGGTGCGCGACGACAAGGCCTTGTTCGAATACGTGGTCGATATCAAAGAGCGCTACATGCGCAAGGCCGATCCGCTCAACAAGGTGATCTACGACAACAAGCTGCACGTGGTGAAACACGCGCTGGGCACGCATACCGCGATTTCGCGCGTGCACGGCGGCCGGCTCAAGGCCGCGCGCGAGATCCGCATCGCGACTTTGTTCCGCGATGCGCCGGCCGAGTTCCTGGAAATGATCGCGGTGCATGAGCTCGCGCACATCAAGCACCGCGAGCACGACAAGAGCTTCTACCAGCTGTGCACTCACATGAGCGCCGACTACCATCAGCTCGAATTCGATCTGCGCCTGTATCTGACCCAGCTGGAAATCCAGGCCAAATCCGGCAAGGACGCAACGTGACCGAACCCATGCGCATCGCCGCTTCCGCGGCTGTTCCGGCGCGGGTCTGCGCGCTGCTGACGGTACTGATCGCCGCCGGCTGCGCCCACGCGCCGCAGGCCTCGCGGCCGCCCTACGCCTGCCCTGACACCATCGCCTATCGCCTCGCCGACACGCCCGGGCCGGGCGGCCATGCGCTGGCGTTCACGCCATGGGCGTTCGCGTTGAGTTCGCAAACGCCCGAGGGTCTGTACGGATTCGAGAACGACGGCGGCATCGCGCTGGCGCGCGGCGAGACCGACCAGGACGGCACCGTCGCGATGACCGACGCGCAGCAGCAGGCGGTGACCCGGGCTTATTGCGAAACACCGGAAAAGATCTGGCTGATTTACCCCGGCCAGAGCGAGCGGGTGCGGCTCTACGATCTAAGCCTAGCCCGCGATCCGGACGAGCGCCTGTTCTACGCGCTGGTGCAGACCGGCTATGTCGGCGGCGACGATCTGCCGCGCTACCGCCGCGGTTATTTCGAAACCGAGGGCAAACAAGCGCTGAATTACGCGCTCAGCGCGGAAGAGGTCGCCGACAAGGCCGCTCTGCTGGCCAAGCTTCAGGCCGCCAAAGGCACGCGCCCGTAGCGGCGGCGCAGGCGTTCTCCACGCCTGCGCGCCCTCGCCGTCAAACCGCCGGGTCGCCCTCGCGCACCATCAGCAAGGCGATCAAGGTCAGCGCGCCGGCCGCGCTCAGGTAATAGCCGACATAGGCCAGGCCGTAGGTGCTGGCCAGCCACGTCGCGATCGACGGCGCCAGCGAGGCGCCCAGGATGCCGGCCAGATTGAACGCCAGCGAGGCGCCGGTGTAGCGCACCGAGGTGGGAAACATCTCCGACAGGATCGTGCCCAGCGGGCCGTAGGTCAGGCCCATGATCGCCAGCCCCAGGCCCAGGAACAACAAGGTGCCCCAGGCGTTTCCGCTCGAGAACAATGCCTCGAACAAGACTCCGAACACCATCACCGCCAGCGTCGACAGGATCATCGCCAGACGCCGGCCGCGGCGGTCGGCGAACAGCGCCGCCAGCGGAATGGTCACAGCGAAGAACACCACGCTGCCCAGTTGCAGCAGCAGGAACTGTTCGCGCGAATAGCCCAGCTTGGAGGTGCCCCAGCTCAGCGCGAACACCGTCATCAGATAGAACAGCACGAAGGTCGCCAAAGCGGCGAAGGTGCCCGCGATCAACGCACCCGGATGCTGCATCAACACCTTGATCATCGGCAGCCTGACCCGCTCGTGCCGGTCGATGGCCTTCTGGAACGCCGGCGTCTCGCTGATGCGCAGGCGCACCCACAAGCCCACGAACACCAACGCCGCGCTGGCCAGGAACGGAATGCGCCAGCCCCAGGCGAAGAAGGCCTCATCGCCCATGGTGTCGGTCAGCAACAGGAAGATGCCGGTGGACAGAAAGAACCCGATCGGCGCGCCCAACTGCGGAAACATGCCGTACCACGCGCGTTTGCCCGGCGGCGCGTTCTCGGTCGCCAGCAGCACCGCGCCGCCCCACTCGCCGCCCAGGCCCAGGCCCTGGCCGAAACGGCACAGCGCGAGCAAGGCCGGCGCGAGGATGCCGATGCTGGCGTAAGTGGGCAGCAGGCCGATGGCGACCGTGGACAAGCCCATCGTCAACAACGCCGCGACCAAGGTCGCCTTGCGCCCGATGCGGTCGCCGAAGTGGCCGAACACCGCCGCGCCCACCGGCCGGGCGAAGAACGCCAGGGCGAAGGTCGCCAGCGATTGCAAGGTCGCGGTGGTGGGATCGACCGCGGGGAAAAACAGTTTCGGAAACACCAACACCGCGGCGGTGGCGTAGATGTAGAAATCGAAGAACTCGATGGTGGTGCCGATCAAACTCGCGAACAACACGCGGGTGGGAGAGTTGGCGGGTGCCGCGGCGGCAGGAGTCATCGAGGTTTCCGGACAGGGGACGGTGAATTGATACTCCATCCAGGCCCGGCCGCGCAAAGCTTTTGCGCACATTGCGCACACAGGCCGTGCCGCGCCCTCTGGCCGCGGCCGGCGCGATCCGGCAAGGTGCCAGTTCCCCCCAACGAGTCCGCACAATGAACGATGCCTCCATCCGCGTCGCACTGGTCGGCTACGGCTTCGCCGGCAAGACCTTTCACGCGCCGCTGATCGCGGCCACGCCGGGGCTGACGCTGAGCCTGGTCGGCTCGCGCGACGCCGCCAAGGTGCAGGCCGATCACCCGCAGGCGATCGTGATCGACGACCCGATCGCCGCGGTCACCGACGCGCGCGCGGATCTGGTGGTGATCGCCACGCCCAACCACAGCCATGCCCCGCTCGCCCGCGCCGCGCTCGCCGCCGGCAAGCACGTGGTGGTCGATAAGCCGTTCACCCTGGACTTGGCCGAAGCGCGCGAACTGGCGGCATTAGCATCGCAGCACGGCCGATTGCTGTCGGTGTTCCAGAACCGCCGCTGGGACAGCGACTATCTCGCGGTGAAGCAGGCCATCGACGACGGCCGTCTCGGCGAAGTGGTGCATCTGGAATCGCATATCGACCGCTTCCGCCCGCAGGTGCGCGAACGTTGGCGCGAACAGGCCGGCCCCGGCACCGGCGTGTGGTGGGACCTGGGCCCGCATCTGGCCGATCAGGCCTTGCAGTTGTTCGGCCTGCCCGAGCGCGTGATCGCCAGCCTGGCGGTGCAGCGCGACGGCGCCGCCGTCGCCGACTGGGCGCATGTGGTGTTCGAATACGGCCGGCGCCGGGTCGTGCTTCACGCCAGCATGCTGGTCGCCGGCGGCAGCCCGCGCTTCATCGTGCACGGCAGCCGCGGTAGCCTGATCAAGCCGCGCGCCGATCAACAAGAAGCGCAGTTGCTGGCCGGGATCGTGCCCGGCGCCGACGGCTGGGGCGAGGACGACGACGCGCAGCTGTGGCACGACGAACACGGCGCGGTCAGCCGCGTGCCGACGCCGCCGGGCGATCAGCGTCGTTATTACATGGCCGTGCGCGACGCCTTGCGCGGCCAGGGCCCGAATCCGGTCGCGCCCGCGCAGGCGGTGGCGTTGATGGCGGTGCTGGAAGCCGCTGTCGAATCGGCGGCGCAAGGGCGGGCGGTGATGCCGGCATTGAGCGCGCAAGAACGCGAGGCGTTCGCGCAAAGCTGATCAGCGGCGTCGAGGTCTTTTGTGGGAGGGGCTTCAGCCCCGATGCTTTTCGATCCGACGCTGAGAGTCTTCCCACTGCGGATCGAAAAGCATCGGGGCTGAAGCTCCCTCCCACAACAAGCAAATGCGCATCGCGACCATGCGCCCCAGTATTTTTGCATCCGCGCGAAATTAAACTTCCGCTGCGGAAACAGCGAAAACAAAACACGTTCAGATGCGCGGCGATGCGATCGCCAAACCCAGCCGCGCATCACGCCCGCGAATCGATCTCGCGCACAACCGCATGCGCTTCGCCGAGCGAATTGCAAGCACGGATAGAGTTGCAACCGATCCGCGCGCACAAGCGCAGCGACGAATCCATCGCAGATCGGCAAAACGGACTTAAGCCCGGCGACTAATGCGCGAAGCATCAAGGTTTCGCGCACCGGCGGTTTTCTACTCTTTGCCCGCACCAACCACGAGGCATCGGTCACCCCCGAACACCGGCGCCCCGGCGCAACGGATGCGGCTCACAATCCGAACGAATCACGTGTCACCACACTTTGCGTCCAAGCCCGCCATCGCGAGGCTTGCGTCCTGACTGCAGTTGGCGGAACGGCCACGGCCGCTTCGCGTACCAGGGGTTTATCCGCGGCATTCAAGCAATCGGCCCGATCACGGCTCCCCTCGCCGTGGACGGCGGCTGCGCGATGCCGGCATCGAGCGACAACGACTTGAGCAAGCCAATACCTCGACGGATTTCATCCGCGACTTCATCACTCAACTGAGCAGGTAAACACCATGAATCAACGCACCCTCCGCTCCGCCCGCCTGAGCGCCATCGTCTGCGCCCTGGGCCTGACCTTCGCCGCCAACAACGCCGCCGCGCAAAGCTCGGAAGTGGCCTCGGCCGCGGTCAAGGCCTGCGCCGTCAGCGGCAGCGTGACCGTCACCGTGCTCGGCATCAACACCACGCTGCCGCTGCCCTGCGCCGGACAAGCGCAGGTCACCGCCGCCGGCAACGACGACAAGAGCGCGGTCGGCATCGACCTGAGTCTGCTCGGTCTGGTCAACGTGGTGAAGCTCGACACCGTGCATCAGCGCGCCGACTACACCAACCTGACCGGCGCGACCGCGCTCGACGGTTTCTCGGAAGCCGCCGGCGTAAGCCTGGTGCAGAACCTGGTCACCGCGCAGGGCCTGCGCGGCAGCCTGTCGTGCGATTCGCTGTCGGGCGACACCCGTCTGCAATGCCAGGCCACCTCGACCGTCGCCGACGTGCGCATCGCCGGCGGCAACGTCATCACCCTGCCCTCGCCGATTCCGCGCAACTTCACTGTGCCGGTCGGCGGCCGTCTGCGTCTGGTCGTGCTCGGCCTGCCGGTGGAAGTGCCGGTCGGCGGCGCGCTGGTGCTCAACCAGGCCGCTGCGAGCGGCGCCGGCACCAACCACGTGACGGTGACCCACCAGGCCGCGCAGTTGGGCCTGGGCGGCAGCGTCTCGGTCGGCGGCCTGGGCTTGATCGCGGTGCGCGTGGAAGCCAGCGCCAGCCCCTCGACCATCACCGTCAACTCGACCCGTCCGGTTTCGGCGGTCACCATCGACTGATCCGCACAATTGCGGCAACGCGCGGGTCGTGACGATCCGCGCAACCCGGCGCACCGCATCGTCGCGACGATGCGGTGCGCTTTGCGTTGCTCGGCTTCACACCAGCGCTTGCAGCACGGCGTCGAGGCCAGTCTGGCCGCGGCGGCGCGACGGCGGCGCGGACTCGAAGTCGATCCAGCCCTCGTTGAAGCCATCGAGCATGCGCATGCGCGGTTCGGGATGCTTCATGCCTTGCGCGATGAACCGCGCCTGCCATTGATCGCGCGGCAGCACGTGCGCTGCCACATCGCGCTGCAAAGCGCGCGCCAGAGCCGCGGCGATATCGCGCGGCGACACCGGTCGCGGCCCTTCCAGCTCGACCACGCGCGAGTGTTGCGCCGGTTCCATCAACAGTTGCGCGGCGACGCGGCCGACATCGACGCTGGCGACCATCGCGATCGGCCGCTCCAGCGGTTGCAGATAACTCTCGTAGCGGCCGCTGTCGCGCGCGGTCTCGATGTCCCAGGCGCAGTTGTCGAGAAACCACGCCGGCCGCAGCACGCACACCGGCATCGGCAGTTCCGCCAGCGCCTGCTCCATCAGCGTGTGCTGGCTCAGCAGATTGCTGTGCGCGGCCTGGGCGCCGACGGTGGACAACGACACCACGCGCTTCGGTTTTGCGCGCCGCAAGGCCTCGCAGATCGCGGCGGCGCGTTCGCGCACAGCCGGGAAGCCGGGCTCGGGATCGAAATCAGGCGGCGGCAGCACGAACACGGCCTCCGCGCCGGCGAAGGCCGCGGCCAGGGCGTCGGCGTCGTGCAATTCGGCCTGGGCCGATTCGCAACCCAGCTCGCGCCACGGCGCGGCCTTGTCGAGATCGCGCACGACGGCGCGCACGTTCCGGCCCGCGGCCAGCAGTTCGCGCGCGGCGGCGCCGCCGACGCGGCCGCTGATTCCAGTGATGGCGTACATGAGATGTCCTTGCGAATTCGGGCGCGTTGCGTGCAGAAAGGTGGCGACGAGGCGCGCGGTTCGAACCGGCCGGCGACGGCGTAGCTACGCCGCAGCAAGACCTGAGCGCTGCGGTGGCGGCATGATAGGCAGCGCGACCGATTGACTGAAGCGCGCCAGACTCACAACATTGATGCTATGCAGTCATCAATCCGCGGATCGCCATCTGAACCGCTGTCGGAGCCACATCCATGAGCGTTGACGGACGTCTGTTGGCCAATATCGGCGTGCTCGCGGCCGTGGTCGAGGCCGGCGGCTTCGCCCGCGCCGCCGATGGCCTGGGCCTGACGCCTTCCGGCGTGAGCCGGGCGATCGCGCGCCTGGAATCGCGCATCGGCGTGCGCCTGCTCGATCGCACCACCCGCGCCATGACCCTCACCGACGAAGGCCGGCGCCTGTACGCGCAGGTCGGTCCGTTGATGAGCGGGATCGAGGACGCGGTCGGCCAGACCACCGACGCCTCAGCGGCGGTGCGCGGCCGGCTGCGGGTCAACGTCGATCCGTTCTTCGCCCGGATGATGCTGGCGCCGCACTTGTCCACGTTTCTCGACCGTCATCCGCGGCTGGAACTGGATCTGGTCACGCGCGAGCAACTCGGCGATCTGGTCGGCGAAGGTTTCGATCTGGCGGTGCGCTTCGGCACACCGCCATCGTCGTCGCTGATCGCGCGCGAACTGCTGCGCACCCGCACCATCACCATCGCCGCGCCGGCTTATCTGGAACGCCACGGCGCGCCGGCCGCGCCGAGCGAACTGGCCGATCACGCCTGCATCCAGATGCGCGATTCGCTCAGCGGCCAACCGCTGACCGATTGGGAATATCGGCGCGGACGCCAGCGCGTCAGCGTGAAAGTGCACGGCCGCCTCACCGTCAACGAATTCGGCAGCATGCTCGGCGCCTGCCTGTCCGGCGCCGGCATCGCCCGGGTCAAGGCGATCGGCGTGCAGCGCTTCATCGACAGCGGCCAGCTGACGCAGGTGCTGACGGACTGGCAAGGCGAAGCGTTCCCGCTGTACGCGCTGTATCCCTCGCGGCATCTGCCGGCGGCGAAACTGCGCGCCTTCGTCGATTTCGTCGCCGCACTCGCGCAAGGCCACGGCGCCGCGGCGGACTGATCGCGCCAACTGCAGCAAAGCCCGCCCGCATCCGCCCGCCGTTGCGGCAGAGTTCACCGCCGTGCACGCCCGGCCCGCGCGCTCTTCAACTCGCGCTTACATCCGGAACGCTACCTTGGGCGCATGACGAACCCACACCGTTCGCAGTCCCGGGGCCGGCGGCCATGAGCGCGCTGTGCGATTACAGCTTCGGCATCGAGGAGGAATTCTTCCTCGTGCGTCCGCACAGCCGCCTGCTCGCCGCGCAAGTCCCGGCCCGTCTGCTCAAGCGCGCCCGCGCACAACTAGGCGACGCGATCGAAAGCGAGCTGCAGCAAGCACAGATCGAAATCGCTTCGCCGGTGCAATGCGACATCGCTCAGGCCCGGCGCCAGCTGGGCGAGTTGCGCCACGGCCTGTCGGAACTGGCGCACGAGCACGGGCTGGCCTTGCTCGCCGCCGGCACGCATCCGCTCGGGCAATGGCGCGAGCAGGCCCAGACCGACAAGCCACGTTATCGGCGCTTGGTGGAGGACTTCCAGATCGTCGCCCGCCGCAGCCAGGTCTGCGGCCTGCACGTGCACGTGCAGTTGCCCGACGGCGTCGATCGGGTGCAGGTGATGAACCGGGCGATGCCGTGGCTGCCGCTACTGTTGGCACTGTCCACGTCCTCACCGTTCTGGGACCGCGGCAACACCGGCCTGATGAGCTACCGCCAGGCCATGTACGACGAATGGCCGCGTACCGGCATTCCGGACTTCTTCGAAGACGAAGCCGATTACGACGCCTTCGCCGCGGTGCTGCAGCGCGCCGGCGCGATCGCCGATGCAGGTTCGCTGTGGTGGGCGATCCGTCCGTCGCCGAATTTTCCCACTGTCGAGCTGCGCATCGCCGACGCCTGCACGCGCCTGGACGACAGTCTGGCGATCGCGGCCCTGTACCGCTGTCTGATGCGGCATCTGTCGCAGCGCCCGGCGCAGGCGCCGCCGTGCAACGCCGCCACCCGCCGCATCATCGACGAGAACCGCTGGCGCGCGAAACGCTTCGGCCTGCAGGCGGATTTCATCGACGAACAGGGCAACACCGAGCCGGCGCTGGCACAGTTGCAGCGCCTGCGCGAGTTGTGCGCGGAAGACGCGCGGCAACTGGATTGCACGCAGGCGCTGGCGGGCCTGGACGACATCGTCGCGCGCGGCACCAGCGCGCACACTCAGCTGGCGCTGTACCGCCAGCATCGCCAGAGCGGCGCCAGCCGCGCCAACGCGCTCAAGGCCGTGGTGGACTGGTTGCTGGAAACCACCGTCGCCATCGACTCCACCGTCTGACACCCGCCCTTACGGATATCCGTCATGCCCTCGCCCGCCCGCAAACTGCTGATCGGCCTGTCGCCGCGCCTGATGCGCAACCTGCCGCCCGAATACGGTTTCCGCAACAAGACTTTGCAATACCTCGAGCAGTCGATGGCGCACTGGGTGATGGCCAGCGGCGCGATCGTGGTGATGATTCCCACCGTCGATGCCCAGGGCGCGGTCCAGGCCACCGATCTGTCGGTGCGCGATTACGCGCGTTCGCTGGACGGCTTGATTCTGCAAGGCGGCGCCGACATCGATCCGGTGGCCTATGGCGAGCGTCCCAGCGAACTGCTGATGACCACCGATCCGGAGCGCGACCGGTTCGAACTCAATCTGCTGCGCGCCTTCGTCGATGCGGGCAAGCCCGTGCTGGGCATCTGCCGCGGCATGCAGCTGATCAATGTCGCCCATGGCGGCAGTCTGTACCAGGATCTGGTCGGCGGCGGCGCGACGCGCGCGCAGCACTATATTCCGGCGCAATACGACGAACACGCGCATTCGCTGCGCATGCGCGAAGACGGTTGGCTGTCGTCGCTGTATCCGCAGGTGGCCGATCCGCGGGTCAACTCGATCCATCACCAGGGCGTGAAGGATCTGGGCGCGGGGCTGGAAGTCGAGGCCTGGTCGGAGGACGGCATTCCCGAATGCATCCGCGGCAACGGCGACAGCTTCGTGGTCGGCGTGCAGTGGCATCCGGAGTTTCACGATCATCGTTTTCCGGAATTGCTGCCGGGACGGCCGGTGTTGATGGCGTTCATGGAGGCGGCGCGGCGGCGGGAGCAGGTGTTGGCGGCGTGAGGGGTGGACGGTAGCGACATCAAGACCTGATGCTACGAAGTGATGACTTCTTTGCCCGGCGAAGCTGTTGAACTCCCTCTCCCGCTTGCGGGAGAGGGCTGGGGTGAGGGCTGAGCGCCGTAGGCGCGAATACTCTTGCATGAAGCCTCACCGCTACCCACACCCTCACCCCAACCCCACCCCGGCCCAAACGCATAGCGTTTGGGCGTTCGCGGACGCGCGAGCCAGTGGCTCGCAAGCAGCGTCCCCTCACCCCACAAGCGGGAGAGGGGCTTAGAGCGCTTTTCTGTCGTCAACGCCGCTTACAAACTAGCCGCACAGTTGTAGCAAACCAGCGCAAAATCCTGATCGGTATCGTCGCCAGAATTCGGCAGACCATTCGAGTTGATATCGGTCGCACGCACCACGACGCTCACACTGCCGCCATGCTGCGCCGGCTGCAGGAACACGCCCTCGTTGTTGTTGCGCGCATCCGCCGCGCCGCCGGTCGCCGACCAGCCGCTGGCGGCGAACACGTTGCCGAGATAAGTGTTGCCGCCCGCGGTCACGCGCAAATCCAGATTGTTGTTCCAGGCCGGCGTGGTGCCGCCCAGGCCGTGGCCCGGGGCGTCGGTCCACACCAGCATGATCCGCACCGGCTTGCTCGGATCGGCGGCGGTGAACGTGCGCGTCCAGCTTTCGCCGGAGTTGTTGAACACGTGGCTCTGGTCGATGTACTGCACCGTCTGCGCCGGACGCAGCACCGGTTCGATCAGCATCCGTCCCCAGCCCTGCTTGGCGTCGGGCGCGGTAGTCAAGGTGACGCCGTCGGCGTCGAGCTTGCCGACGAGGTTCTGCGCCACCGCGGTGAACGCCGCGCGGGTCAGCGCCGGGCTCGGATCGACGCCGGCGCGGCTGCGGTAGTACTGCGTGAACAAGGCGCTGGCGCCGGCCACTTGCGGCGAGGCCATGCTGGTGCCGCACATCAGGCCGTGGCCGGTCGCGCTGTTGGCCGAATCGATCGAGCAACCCGGTGCGACCATGCCCGGAATGCGGCGGCCGTCGCGCGCCGGACCGTGCGCGGTGTTGCTGGACAGATCGTTGATCGCGGCGATCTGCACGGTCGCCGAGGTCTGGCCCTTGGTCGAGCCGATGGTGAAAGTGTTCTTGGCTTCGTCCGGCGAGCCCTGGCTCTGCGTGCCGCCGTTGCCGTTCATGAACGACAGCACGTAGTTCAGCGGCTGATCGCCGGGCGCATTCGGGTCCGCGTCGCGCACGCCGACATCGACCTGACGCGTGTCGCCGTCGTAGCCGCGCGGCGTTCCCGACGGGCCCCAGCTATTGCCGGAAATGGTCGCGCGGTTGCGCACCGACTGCGTCATCAACGCCAACATGCCGCCGGCCTGGGTGTAGGTCGGCGAATACACTTGCTCGACCAGCTTGGCGCCCGGCGCGACGCCCAGGCCGCGCAGGAAGCTGCCGGTGGACGCGGTGGCGCGCGCGTTGGAAGCGCCGTCGCCGGCCATGATCGCCGCGGTGTGGGTGCCGTGCGCGCTGCTGGCCGAACCGCCGCAGGTGGTGCCGGTGCAGGTGGTCATGCGCGCGGCCAGATCAGGATGGGTGTGATAGATGCCGCCATCGACGTTGGCGATGATCGCGCCGGTGCCGTTCACGCCCAGGCCGCTGAGATAGCTCAGATAACCGGGCACGGCCAGATTGCTCGCATTGACGTTGCCGGCGTTGATCTGGCTGCTCATCTCGCCGCGCAGGCCGCCGTCGGTGGGCACGGTCTGCACGCTGTACACGCCCGGCGTCTGCGCCAGCGCGGCGATCTGGTCAGCGGGAATCTGCACGGTCTGCGTCTGCAGGCTGCGATCGAGAATCTTGCTGCCGGCGCCGATGTCGGCCACGCCGATCTTGCTCAGGCTGGCGCCGACTTCAGCGCTGCCGCGATGGCTGATCACGCTGACCTGCACCGGCCCGGTCGCGGCTTTGCGCAGTTCCGGCTGCACGCGATACGCCGGCAGGAAGTCGCCGCTCCAACGCACCTCGGCTTGCCCGGCCAGACGGTTGAGTGCATCGCGCTTGCCCCAGGCGATATAGGTGTACGGATGCAGGTATTGCACCGGTTCCAGGCCGGCGCGACGTAATTCGTCCAGCCATGCTTGTTGCACCGGGCCCTTGAATTGCACCAGACGCCAGTCTTCGCCGTCGGCGCGGGTGCGGCCCCAGGCGCTGGCAGCCTGCACGGGTTTGCTTTTGAGCGGATCGAAACGCAATCCGCCCAGATCGAGTTCGAAACCGCTCGCGGGCGCGGCGGGCGCGGCCTGCGCGAGCGACAGCAACGGCGTAATAGCGAGCGCCACGGCCAGGGCCGTGAGCGGGATGCGGCGACGGTTCATGCGGTTCTCTCCAGAAAGGTTCGACAAACGCCGCCCGTGCGGGCGACGGCTCGGTGGGTGCGATCTTGGAAAACACCGGACGGCAACGTCCGTGCTGCTCGCGTCGCGAAGACGCCCGCCGACACTGCGCCCGCGCGGGCGACCGCGTCCATGCGAATACGAACGGCGCTTCTAAATGATCGTTGAGGGCGATCACAGAACTTCGAAGAGGTACATGAACCGGCGCGGGCGAAAGATCAGACGATTGCGTCGATCGATGCGGAGTTCGACGCGTGCGCGCGCATCGACGCGAATAAAATTTCGCGGCGGATGTCGATCGAAAATATCGCTGCGCTAGTCAGCGAAACCGGCGACGGTGCGATCCAAACGTGGATCGGATGGCGCGGTCGAAGATGCGAAAAACAGGCATGAAAGATGCGGCGCGAAACCTTCGCGCCGCATCGGCGGCGCGGCGCTTACTCGCTCGCGACCGCCGCCGTCACCACGATTTCCACCTTGAACTTCGGATTCGCCAGCGGCGCCTGCACGGTCGCGCGCGGCGGCGTGTGGCCGGGAACGACCCAGCTGTCCCATACCGCGTTCATGCCGGCGAAATCGGCCATGTCGGTGAGAAAAATCTGCGCCATCAGAATGCGGCTCTTGTCGGTGCCGGCGCGCGCGAGCAGCGCGTCGATCGAGGCCAGGGTCTCGCGGGTCTGGCCGGCGATGTCGAGGTCCTCGCTGTCGGGCACTTGCCCGGCCAGATAAGCCACGCCGTTATAGACCGCCATTTCGGACAGGCGCGCGCCGACGTCGAATCGCTGGATCATGGGTTCACCTCAGGGATGTGGGACGGGCATTGTCGGTCATCGCGCGCCCGCGCACACCTGTCGGCGCGCGACTAGCCTGCATCCGCTTCGGATTCGAACCCGGCGCAAGCGCTGATGCGGCCGGGCTGCCGTGCCTACATCTCCGGCGTGCCGGCCTGGATGATGCGATCGCTTTCCTGGCGGTCTTCCGCGCGTTCGGCGCGCAGGGCCGCGTCGGCGTTGGCGCGGTGCTGCGCGCGCACCTGCGGCGGCAAGGCATCGACCTGACGATTGGCCTGCATCATCGCGCGCTCGCCGGGCTTGAGCTGGCAGTTGCGGCTGAGGATTTCGAGTTCATCGCCGTTGCGCGCCGCGCCGCTTTGCACGTTGACCACCACGCCGAGCGTATCGCCCAAAGGCTCGAGCTCGCCGCAGATCGAATCGATGGTGCCGTAGCTGCGCTCGGCGTTGCGATTGACGATCACGAACAGATTCTCGCTGTCGAGCCACACCACCGAACGCACGCCCTTGACGCCCTTGGCGGCGATGCGCGCGTTCTCGCGATCGATGCGGCGCGCCGGATCGGCCAGACGGATCGAGCGATTGACGTCGTCGTTGAGCGCCTTCAGGTTCTGCTGCAGGCCCTGCTGATCGCCGCCGAGCGCCTGGCTGCGCATCTTGACCAGACGTTCGGCGGTCTTGGCCGGGTCCAGCGGCTCGCCGGCCGGCTGCGCCGGCTTGGCCGCGGCCTGGCGTTCGCCCGGGCCGCCGCAGGCGCCCAGAATCAGGCTCAGCGCCACTGCCGTGGCCATCGCGATTGCCGTGTTCGCATTGCGCTTCATCGCTGCACCTCGCTGCTGCGCGGCCTCGGGCGCGGCGCCCTGGGCCGGTTGACGACGGCCGCGTGGCCGCGTCCGCCGTGTTGCGTCCTGCGGTTTATACCGCGCCGCGGGTGAAAACGGTTGCCGCATCGCAACGCAAATGCGACCGCGGTCGCCCCGGCAGCGTACGCGCGCACCGGATTGCGCAGGCATCGCGCGGCCGAGGCCTTTTTCGCGACCGCTGCCCGGATTCATCTTTACCGCATCGTTACAGTCGCCCGCGGGTCGCCCACCAGCGTCGCCACGCCGCTACACGCGGCAGCGTCCGGATATCGCACCGGCCGCGGCAACGCGGCGCATGGGACGGCCGCGCTCCATCGCGGGCGCGCTGCACGAAGACCTTATTCCATAACGATTAGATCGCCGCCAATCGCAAGTCCACGCATTCGTCGCGGTTGTGCGGCATGCGTACCCCGGGGGGACCGAGAGTCCATTGCCTGAGGATACGAAATGAACGCACCCATCCACTCGCGCCGCACTGGCGCCTGGGCCGCCGGCCTGTTCGGCCTGCTCTGTGCCCCCGCCGCCTTCGCCGCTCCGCAAGCCGCGGCGGCGGACACGTCCGACACTTTGCGCGCCACCGCCATCGTCGCTCCCGCCGCGGCCTGCAATTCCGTGGACTGGACGCGCGGGGTCAACTACACGCTCGGCACCATCGTGCGTTATCCGCCCAACGGCCAGTACTACAAGCTGGTCAACGTCGGCACCAACGGCAGCGACGGCACCGATCCGACCATCAGCACTTGGTACTGGCAGCCGACCACCTGCGACGGCACGCCGCCGACCGGCGGTTTCGTGGTGACCGAAGCGCAGTTCAACCAGATGTTCCCGAACCGCAATCCCTTCTACACCTACGCCGGACTGGTCGCGGCGATCCGCTCGTATCCCAACTTCGCGAAAGAAGGCGGCGACACCATCGCGCGCCAGGAAGCGGCGGCGTTCCTGGCCAACGTCAACCAGGAAACCGGCGCGTTGCAGTACATCCGCGAATTGAACCAGGCCAACTGGAATCACTACTGCCAGCCGGCCGGCACCTGCGGCAACAAGCAGTACTACGGCCGCGGCCCGATCCAGCTGAGCTGGAACTACAACTACGCCTCCGCCGGCAGCGCGCTCGGCTTGAACCTGCTCAACGATCCGGACTTGGTCGCGACCAATTCGGCGATCTCGTGGCAGACCGCGCTGTGGTACTGGATGACCCAACGCGGCGGCGCCAGCAACACCCCGCACCAGGCGATGGTGAACCTGCGCGCGTTCGGCGAAACCATCCGCGCGATCAACGGCGGCATCGAATGCAACGCCACCGGCATCGGCCACCAGCAGATGCTCAACCGCGGCACTTACTACCGCAACTACGCCGCGATCCTCAACGTCGCGCCGGGCAATAACCAGACCTGTTGATACGCTTGCGCGCCCGGTCGCGAGGTTGCGGCCGGGCGCGCGATGTTTCGGGTCTAAGTGGGCTTGGGGTCTGTTCGAACGCTCCGCTTCAGATGCGCAGCAAAGCTGAATACTCCGAGACTTCAGCGCCATCCCCAAGAACGTCATTCCCGCGAACGCGGGCTCTGCTTTACTTCGGCGAAGCCGAATATCCAGCGACTTCAAACGTTCTCGCACGAAAGGCCCTGGATTCCCGCGTTCGCGGGAATGACGAGCCTGGAGATTTTCCACAGGGTCTTGCCCTGCCCTTGCCAAGGCCGCCTGCATTCGTCGGCATCACCGCGCGGCAACCACCCCGCGCCTCACCCATCACATATCAAACGCCGCGCAACCAATTTCCTGCGTCCCCTTCTGCTCGCCGGCGCGCACGAACTGGATATCCGGCATCGGCACGTCCTCGCTCGGCGGCGCGGTCGCCACGCCCAGGCTGTAGTACTCGCGATAGATTTCCGGCAAGGGCTTGGCGCCGATCGCCGCGCGCGCCTGTTCGGCGCTGGCATCGACCACCACGGCGAAGGTCGAACCGCTGCCGAAGTCGTAGTCCACGCGCCGCACCGGCAAGCCGTGCAAGCGGATCGGCCGGCCCGGCGTCAGCGTGCCGCCGCCGGGGCCGACTTCGCCGATCGAGCTTTCCGCGCTGACCGCCACGCCGGCGTCGCGCAAGGTCTGGGCGAAGGCCGGTTCCTGCACGTCGGAAAAATATTCGCCCTTGCAATCGGCGTTGGCGGCGACCCAGGCGGCGAAATCGAACGAGGACGCGGCCGCAGGCTCAGCGCCCGCGGCGTTAGCCGCAGCAGCGGCCGGCGCGGCCTTGTCGTCGCCGCCACTGCAGGCGCCGATCGACAGCGCCAGTGCGCATATCGCCGGCCACGCGATCGTCTTGTTCATGCCGCTTCCTCCGTCGAGGCGGCCAGCCTACTCCTTCGCGACGGCGCGCGCAGCGACGGCACCGCGCGAGAACCGCCGCGATGCGCGGACGCCGACGAAGCGAGTTACTGGGGAACCATCAAACACGCACCGGTGCCGTTCGGCGGCGGCTGTTGCGGATAGTCGTGCTCGGGATACACGTACACCGGCGAGGTCGCGATGAAGCCGTCGGCGAAAGAGAATTCCACGAACGCCGCCGACCAGCCGCTGGCCGGCTTCTCCAGCGCGATCTCCACCGCATTGCGATTCACCTGCACCGCCTGTTCGCGATAACGCACGCCGCAGGCGAAACGGAAATCGCGCCCGGTGGCATTGTCGGCGACCCACAGCTTGGCCGCGACCGGCCGCTCGGAGGCGCGCGCACGCAGGCTCAGGCGGCCGTCGCGTTCGCTCAGCCGCGAATCCACCGAAGGCAGCGCCTGATGGCGGTTCCAGCGTTGCAGCGCCGGAATCAGCGTTTCACGAATATGCCGGCGAATGCCGCCGTGATCGGAATTGGGCGCCGCGCGCAGACTGGTCGCGCCGGGCAGATCGTCCAGGTACAGCCGCTGCGCATCGGCGGGAAAGAAGTCGTCGCCGCTGGCGTTGACCAGATACTTAGGAATCCGCAGGCGCTGGCGATGACGCGTGCTCAGATAGGCGAAAGGATCTTCGATCTGCATCAGCTCGGCGAACTCGGGCTGCTCGTAACGCGTGGTCACGCCCTCGGCGTGATAAGGCAGCAACGCGATCGGCCAACCGCCGCCGTAGGTCTTGTGGATGTGTTCGATCAGTTTCTGGATGCGCATGTCGATCACATACGACACCAGGCCCTGCACGCGCGGATCGCCGATCGCGGTCAGCCACGCGGTCCAGCCGCGCTTGGACGCGCCGGTGACGACGAACGAACGCACCCGCCAGGCGCTCAGCTCGCGCTCGGCCAGATCCATCGCCTTGACCGCGCTTTCGGCCATCGGCACATGCAATGGCAGCGTGGCGTTGCTCGCCGACGGTTCGTCCATGAAGCGGCGCCAGGTGGCGGCGACCAGCACGTCTTCTTTCTTCGGCGCTTCGCCGGGCAGGGTCAGGTATTGGTTGGGAACATCCGACAGGCTGATCACGATGGTGTGCGTGGCCTTGGCCACTTCCAGCGCCAGGGTTTCGTCGAAATCGCTCGGCGGCCGCACCGGGTCGCTGCCGTTGGCGCGGTTGCTGCCGTTGTTGATCACCAGCAGCGCCGACTTGGGCCGCGCCACCTCGGGGATATAGATATCGACCTGATGGGTCCATTCGTCGGGGACCGCGCCGCCGCTTTCCGGCCAGCGTTGCGAGTACAGCCGGTAGCTGCGCTTCTGCGCGCCGTCGAGCACGGTACGGCCGAGGCTTTCGTAGCGCAGCGGCACGCGCGCCTGGCGCTTGCGGTAATCGGGCCAGGCCTGGCTGTAATCCGGATGCGGATGGCCGAGCGATGCCGCCTGCGCCGCGGGCGCCGCCGCCGCGACGGGACCGATTGCGGCGAACGCGGTCGCCAAGGTCAAACCGGCCGCGAACACGGCCTGCTGGATACGCTGCTTGATCACGGCCGCGTCCTCGATGCGTTTTCAGGGGCGCCCAGCCTAAACGGAAAGTGTCAGCCCGCCTGTGCCTGACTGCCGGATTCCGCCGCGCCGCGCGCGGGCTCTACAGCGACGACCAGGCGCCGATCAGGCCGGTCAGATGGGCGATGCCGATCGCCAGGCAGATCGCCGAACTCCAATACCAGAACGGCGTCGCCGGCTGCGGCACCGAGGCCACCGCCATCGGCACCACCGCCAGTCCGCGCAGCAGGTACACCGCGGTGATCAGGCACAGCGCGGGTTTGAGCAAGGGCAAGGGGCCGATCGCGCCGGCGCCGGACAAGGCGTAGCCCGCCCACAGCATCAACACCGCGGAAATGCCGACCGTCACCACCGCCGGATACGCGCGTCCGGCCTCGGCCATTTGCGCCATGCGTTCGCCGGCGCCGAAGAACCGGTACCACGACGGCCCGCCGACGATCACGCCCAGATGCAGCACCGCCGCGCAGGCGCTCGCCATGCCGGCCAGCAACAAGCAAGGGTGCGAAAAACATTGAAACATGCGCCGACCGGTCCCTGGATGTGAGTCGAGCCGGCCGCTACGGGCCGACGTGCGGGCAGCATGGCCGCCCCGGGCACGTATTGCGCGTGCCGGAAGCAACACTAAACCCGATCCGCGAATCGCGGAAGTGGCCCGGGCGCCGCAGGCCGGGGCGAGCGCCACCGCCGGCGCCGGCCGCCCCGAGTCATGAAAGTCAGCCGCCTCTGGCCGCATGCGCGCCGTCGCCGCGTTGTTTATTCCGCCGTCGCCTCCGGCACGGTCTTACCTGATGGCCGCGCTCAATCGCGACGGCCTGTTATCACCAGCCGATCGCACCGCAAGCCTGCGCACGACGCAACGCAGCGGCCGCGACATTCCGCCGCACCGATTCGTCCCTTCTTCGATCGCCCAGGACAGGAGCTACGCATGTGCACTAATTTCTTGTTGGCCGTTCCGAACATCCCCGCCACCGGCGCCGGCGCCACCCAGTACATCTCCTCGCGCTGCATGGAACTGACCGGGGTGATGAAGACCTCGATGTACCTGGTGCCCGCGCAGCAAGTTTTTCCGCTGATATCGAACGGATCCACGCAGTGGACCGGCACCTACGGCTTCGTCGGCCTCGCCGATCCGTCCGGCATGCCGCTGTTCCCGTGCTTCGTCGATGGCATCAACAGCGCCGGCCTGTCCTGCGCCTCGCTGTGGTTGCCCGGCACCAGCTACGCCGCCAGCGCCAGCAGCAACGCGCTGGAGTACTACGACCTGGGCGCCTGGATCATGAGCCAGTTCGCCACCGTCGATGAGGTGGTCACGGCCTTGGCCGGCATCAACGTCATCGGCGCGGCGCCGGGCTCGGATCTGTACAAGCCCCTGCATTTCATCGCCACCGACCCGACCGGGGCCAGCGTGGTGATCGAATTCATCGACGGCGCGATGAACGTCTATCCGCCCAGCTACAACAACGGCGCGACCCAGGACGGCGTGCTGACCAACTCGCCGACCTACGACTGGCAGCGCACCAATCTGGCCGATTACGTCAACCTCAGTGTCGAAGGCAGCGGCACCTCCAGCACCAACACCTCCGGCCCGCCGGTCGGCGCCGGCCTGCTCGGCCTGCCCGGCGACATCATGTCGGCCTCGCGCTTCGTCAAGGCCGCGACCTTCCGCATCGGCTACGGCAAGCTGCCCAGCGACGGCACCGGCTGGCTGCCCACCGTGCCCGACGCCGGCGCGACCGACAGCACCCAGACCATCGTCAACGCCGCGCTGTCGCTGGTGCAGATCATCCAGGCCACGCCCTACGCCAGCGCCTTGATCAGCCCGGCCTCCATCACCGCTGCGCCCACGGTCGGCGACTGGACCATGTGGCAGGTCGCGCGCGATCACACCAACGCGGTCTATTACTTCAGCTCCGCGTTCAATCCCACGGTGCAGAAGGTCGATCTGAGCGAGGTCGATTTCGGCGGCGGCAGCGTCAAGATGTCGGCGCTGAAGACGATCCCGGTGCTGCCCTCGCCCGGCGCCTGGTACAACGACGCCTCCAGCAGCTTTGCCTGAGCCCGCGTTGCGACGCTCCGGCGCCTGCGCGCATCCGTGTTGGAAAGGCTGATCGAATGCCGCCCGTCGCGCCCTCGCGCGACGGGTCCACACAGGAGAATCCAATGCGCAAGGCAATGCATCCGTCGTTGTCCCGTTTGTCTTCGCTGCTGGGGCTGTTGCTGTTGGCCGGCGCCGCCCAGGCCGGCTTGCCCTCGCCGCGCGAGGCCGTCGCCGAGGTCGCCTCGGCGATCGAACGCAATTTCTATGATGCGCAGCGCGCGCATGCCATCGCCGAGGAACTGCGCGGCGAAGCCGCCCAGGGCCGTTACGACCGCTATGCGGACCCGCGCGATCTGGCCACCGCGCTGAGCGATCGCCTGCATCCGCTGGACGCGCACTTCCGCGTCAACTGGCGCGACCCGGCGCAACCGGGCCCGGCGCCGCAAGGCCATCGCCGGTTGCCGCCGCCGGGCGCTGGGCCCGGTCCCGGACCCGGGCCCACTGCCGGACCCGCGCCGGTGGATTTCAGCCGCCGCGGCAACTACGGCCTGCGCAAGGTCGAAGTGCTGCCGGGCAATCTGGGCTATATCGATCTGCGCGAGCTTCCCGACTTCGCCTTCGGCGATGCCAACGCGCCGGCGCGGCGCGCGCTCGAGGCGGCCTTGCAGCTCATCGTCGCCACCGATGCGGTGATCATCGACCTGCGCGAGAACGGCGGCGGCTCGCCGGCCGCGGTCGGCTATCTGACCAGCGCCTTCACCGCCAAGAACGCCGACATCTACAACACCTTCCGCTGGCGCGAAGGCGAGCGCATGCGCAGCGACAGCGAAGCCCCGCAAGACTGGTATCGCGACCCGCGCCTGCAAGTGCCGCTGTATCTGCTGACCAGCCCGCGCACCGCTTCGGCGGCCGAAGCGCTGGCCTACACCTTGCAAAGCGCGGGCCGGGCGAAAGTGATCGGCGAGGCCAGCGCTGGCGCGGCCAATCCCGGCGGAGATATCGCGTTGAAGGACGGCTTCAGCGTGTTCGTTGCCAGCGGCTCGCCGACCAATCCGATCACGCATAAGAACTGGGAAGGCAGCGGTGTGGCCCCGGATGTCGCGGTGCCGCAGCGCGAGGCGCTGCAGACCGCGCAGCAACTGGCGCTGGAACGGGTAATCGCCGCGGCGCCGGCCGGCGCCGACACGCTGGACGCGCGCTGGACCCTGGAAGCGCTGCGCGCGCAGTCCGCGCCTAACCGCGACACACCGGCTCCCACCGATTACCTGGGCCAATACGATCGCATCCAGATCGGCGCCGACGGCGGGCAACTGATATTGCGCAACGGCCAGCGCCCGCCGCAAACGCTGATCGCACTGCAGCGCGATCTGTTCTTCGTCGATGGCAACCCGGGCCTACGCGTGCGCTTCGAGCGCGGCGACGACGGCCGGGTGACGGCGCTGGAAACCTTGCGCGCGGACGGCAGTTCCAATCGTTATCGGCGCTGAGCCGATCGCCGGATTCGCCGCCGCGGCTGCGCGGCGGCGAAGTGGGCGCGATTCACAACGGCGATGCACGCGCGTTTTCCATCATGCAGAGCGTCGCAGCCTGCGCCGGCGCCCCCTATCATCCCGCGCCCGGACGGGCTGACGGCGCTCTGCTTTTGTTCGCGCGCATGGATCGCGCGCGTTTCGAACCCAACCACGCAGACGCCGCGCTCAGGCCACTTCCCGCCAGCGGTAATACTTGCGATCGGCCAAGGCCAGCAAGTCCAGATCCTCGACCGTGTCGCCGTAGGCGTACACGCTGCCGTAGTCGCTCAGCTCGATGCGCTCGCGCACCCGTCGCGGCTTCTCCGCGCCGCAGCAATCGCGGCCCAGATAGCGGCCGGTCAGCACGCCGTCGCGGGTTTCCAGATGCGAGCAGATGTATTCCAGCCCCTGCGCGTCGCACCAGGCCGAAACGAACAGTTCGAGATTGGCCGTGACCACGACGATGCGATCGCCGCGTTCGCGATGCCAGGCGATGCGCTGCATCGCTTCGGGCCGCAGTTGCGCCGCGACCACCTCATGCAGATAACGCGCGGCGGCGGCGCGTACTTCCTGCTCACGCCGGCCGCGATAACCGAACGAGACGATGCGCCGGCGCACCGTCTGGCCCGAGACCCAACCCAGCCTGTAGCCGATCACATGCGGCGCGAGCAGGACATTGCCCAACCACAGACGGCGGCGGCCGACGCTGGCGCGGACGAACCCCGGAAAGGTTTCGCGATGGGTGATGGTGCCGTCGAAATCGAATAACGCCAGATCCATGCGGCGGTTGATCCTGAAACCCGGGCGACGCCGCCCGCGCGGAGTCTAGCCGGCGCCGCCGCGCCGCGCATGCGCCGCCGGACCTGCGCTACATCTCCCGCGCCGCGGCGAAACCGCCACCCATCTCGGCGATGCATTGAATCTGGCTGCGCGAAATCAGGATGCAGCCGCAAGCGCAGAAATCACCGTGGCGCGCGGCCGCGCGGCCGTCGATCGGATGCTCGCTGTCGCCGGTCACGATGGTGGTCATGCCGTGCACGCCGCATTGCACCGAATCGCCGATGCGCGCCCAGGCCAGACCGCCGGCCGGGTCGTAGGCCGCGCCGCTGAGCACGGTGCCGCCACCGCTGGTTGTATCGCCGACCTTGATCCAGTAACGGGTCATCGCCCACCTCCTTCCCGAATGCTCCAGCCCTGCCTGCACGACGCTGTAACGGCTCCGCATCGCCTGCGTGATCGATCGCTGCGCATTCTTCGACCAGGGTCATCTAGAACGGTATTTTAGATTGCAATCAACAGCACTTATCAGTTGCTAATCACGCTTTCGACGATGCCGCCGGGATTCCCGGCCAAGGCGATCGCCGACCCTGTAAACGGCAATACGAGTTCGTACGTGGGCGGATGCGTTCCATGTGCCGGAAATGCGACGGGAACCGTGGCCGAGGTACCGAATTGGGTGACTCCACGGCCCAGGATCCGGGCCAGGTCGTAGTGCGCGCCGTTGAACTCGAAGGCGCGGCTGTCGATCAGGCGGGCGCTGAACACGTTGTCGCCCAGCACCGGCACCGAGGCGCCGCCGACCTGCGCGCTCACCGTGCTGCCGACCACCAGCCCGGTACGCCGGAACGTGGCGATGCGCTCGCCCTGCGCGAACGACTCGGGCCGGTCGAAATCGCCGCCCGGGACGCGCTGCAGATACACCGAGAACTCCCCGACCGGGTCCAGCGCGAGGTTCAAGGCGCCGTTGCTGGCCGCGCGCGCCTTGAACGGCTTGGCCGCGAAGGTGAAATACGCCGCGCCCTCGCCCGGTTCGCCGTCGAACATATCCCCGACGATGCCTGACAGATGCAGGAAATAGCCGTAGTCGGCCAGCCAACCTTCGCCGGTACGATAAAAACGCCCGGTGACGTACCAGGCCAGTTCGGCGGGCGACAACAACGAGGACATGCGCGGCTCCGTGATCAGGATCGGCGCCGTATCGAAACCGCTGCGCCAATGCGGCGCGCATTCGAAACAGCAACCGGGAACGAACAAGGGATGTCGCCGCAGACGACATCCGTGTCGTCTGATAACGCCCGCGGGCAGGCAACGGAGGACACGCCGTGAACGCGGATATTCCGATTCGTGCGACAGCGCTCACTGGAATCCGACCGCGCCCGCAGTTTTCGCCATGCCCCGCGCGCGGCGGCGATCTTGCCGATGCGATCGATGCGGTGTCAGGATGCGGCGACTCTCGCCAGGGACCGCGGACGATGCGCGTATATCTCGATGACGAACGCGTGACGCCGCCGGGTTGGCGGCGCGTCTATTGGCCACACGAAGCGATCGCGCTGCTGGAAACCGGTGAGGTCGCCGAGCTGAGTCTGGATCACGACCTCGGCGACGACGCGCGCGGCACCGGTTACGACGTGATCGTCTGGATCGAACGCGCGGTGATCGAGCGCGGTTTCGTGCCGCCGCGGATCGCCGTGCATTCGGCCAATCCGGCGGCGCGGATGCGGATGCTGGCGGGGATCGAGGCGGTGGAGCGCGCCGCGGGCCTGCGTGCGACGTCGGGGCCCGCGCGCAACGGCGAATGAGACCACGAAGGTCGTCGGCGCGCGCTGCCACCGTTCGTCGGCTTATGACAATGCAGTACACGCGCCGCGGCCCACCGGCGCTTAATTGTCACCTCGCGCCCCCCTACTTTCGGGGCAGGCGCGCCGCGCCCGCTACTGGCACAGTCCGCCCGCCCTTCCACGAGACTCGCTCATGCGCGCATTACTGTATTCGGCCTTGTTGCTCGGACTGTCTTGCGCGGCGCACGCCGACCCGCGCCAGGACTGGGACGCCTTTCGCGCCGGGATGATCCAGCAGGCCAGCGGGCCGACCGGGATGTACGCGATCCAGGACGTGACCGTCATCGCCGCCGGCGCCAGCGCGCATCTGCCCGCCGGCCAGAAACCGGCCGACACGCGCTGGGCCAAGGACGACGGCGGCAAGGACGAGGTGCGCGTCAGCTATCGCGACGGCAAGGCGATCATCGAAGGCCCGGGCGTGGCGGCCACCGATCTGCTCAAGGCCAAGGATCAGCAGCAGGCACTGCCCGGCGGCCTCACCGTGCGCGGCACCGCCTACGAAAATTCGCTCAAGGTCTGGCTGTACAACCCGGCCCGCGTCGCCACGCACTACAAGGGGATGTCGTTCTTTCCTTACGATCCCAAGGGCGTGGTCACCGCGACCTTCACCCGCAAGGATGTGCCGGTGGGCGTGAGCCATCTGGATTCGCGCAATCACACCGGGCTGATGTACTGGATCGGCGACGTGCAACTGCCGATCCAGGGCAAGACCTACACCTTGCGCGCGTTCAACAAGGAGCGCGACTGGTCGAAGATCAATCACGTGCTGATGTTCGTGACCGACAAGACCTCGAAGAAAACCAGCTACGGCGGCGGACGCGCGGTCGGAGTCATGTTCGAGCCCGGCGCCGCGCCGAAGACCATGACCGTCAACTTGAACACGATGTACAGCTTCCTGTGCGCGCATTCGGACTACTTCAACTGCCCGATCAACCTGACCACGTTCGTGCCGGTGGAGTTGAAGTACGGCGAGAAGTATCCGCCGGGCGGGCATTGAGGCCGGGCCGGCGCGCGTGGGCGCCGGTTTGAGTTGCATGTGCGGCCGCGTTGATCAGCGCGGCGCTTTGTCGAGTTCGGCCTTCCGCTACGTGGCCTGCTCGCGATAGCGGATGCGCGACAGCACGCGTCGAAATTTACCGCCGTGACTATCTCTCGTCAGCCCGGCCCCGGCCGCTCCGGCACTGAGGACGACCGGCCAAACTGGTTCCATACAAGTCCCGGCAACTGGCTCATCCCAGGGTCCACGGCCACCCTAAGCTGATCCCATCGGATCAGCCCAGGAGTCGCCATGAGCCACCTCGCCGCCGCCGCCGGCCTGTCCCAGCCCCGCACCGGGCTGCGCCACTGGCTCAGCCCCCTGGAGCTGTGCGCGCTCGCCTCGATCTGGGGCGTGTCGTTCCTGTTCATGCGCGTGGCCGCGCCGCAGTTCGGGCCGATCGCGCTGGTCGAGCTGCGTCTGGCGCTGGGCGCGCTGGTGTTGGCGCCGCTGCTGTGGAAAGCGCGCGCGCAGTTTCCGCTGCGGCTGTGGCCGAAGCTGGCGCTGATCGGCGCGATCAACTCGGCGGTGCCGTTCACCCTGTTCGCCTGGGGCGCCGAGCGCGCGCCGGCCGGGATCGGCGCGATCACCAGCGCGATGACGGTGTTGTTCACCGCGCTGGTCGGTTTCATGTTCTTCGGCGAAAAAATCGGCGGCCGGCGCGCGCTCGCGCTGGCGAGCGGTTTCGCCGGCGTCGCGGTGCTGGCGGCGGGCAAGACCGCCGGCGCCAGCATCGGCTGGGCGGTGGCGGCGGGCTGCGCGGCGGCGTTCTTGTACGGCGTCGGTTTGAATCTGGTGCGCCGCCATCTGGCCGGCCTGCCGGCGGCGGCGGTCGCTTCGTCGACGCTGGGCAGCGCCGCGTTGCTGATGCTGCCGCTGGCGATCGCGAACTGGCCGGCGCATGCGATCGGCGCGCGTCCCTGGGCCGCGGCGTTGATGCTCGGCGTGTTGTGCACGGGCCTGGCCTACGTGCTGTTCTATCGCCTGGTCGCGCGCATCGGCGCGGCGCGCACGTCGATGGTGACCTACCTGATTCCGCTGTTCGGCGTCGCCTGGGCCTGGCTGCTGCTGGGCGAACCGGTGACCGCGAGCATGGCCGTGGCCGGCGTGCTGATCCTGGGCAGCCTGGCGCTCAACCAGCGCGCCACGTACTGAAACTTTACGGAGAACATTCCATGCAATGGATCGAGCGCATCGACGACACCGACTGGAACGAACTGTCGGCGCTGTACCGCATCGCCCCGCTCGGCGAGAAGAGTCCCGAGGATCTGCGCACCACCTTCGGCAACAGCCGCTACGTCAGTCTGGTCTACGAACACGGCCGCCTGATCGGCGCCGGCCGCGCCCTCGCCGACGGCGTGGATTGCGCGTATCTGTGCGATATCGCCGTGCATCCGGATTACCAGGGCACGGGACTGGGCAAGGCCATCGTCGAGCATCTGCGCCAACGCGCGGCCGGGCATCGCAAGATCATTCTGTACGCCAATCCCGGCAAGGAAGGCTTCTATCGCCGGCTCGGCTTCAAGCGCATGAACACGGCGATGGCGATTTTCGCCGACGAAGCCGGCGCGCTCGCCAAGGGCGTGGTGAGCGCGGATTGAGCCGGCGCCGCGGCGCGCGTTAGCATCGGCCGACACCTCGTATGATGAGCCGACGATCCGATGCCGCAAGCCGATCACCTTCGCCTGGCGGCCATCTGGATCGGCGCGATAGTGTCGATCTGCGGTTTGTCGCTGCTGGCGGTGGATCTGTACCTGCACTTTCACGACGGCGTCATTCATGTCGCCAAGGGCAGTTATTTCCGCGTGCAGCGCAGCAGCATCGCTTTAGTTATCGACGCGGCGGTGATCGTGCTGGGCGTGAGCCTGTTGATCTGGGCGCGCTTGCGCCGCGCCGGCTGACGGCCGCGCCGAATCGGTCAACCGATCAAGTCGGCAACGCGCCCGCCTCGTACTGCGCCGCGAATTCGGCGCTGGGCGCGATCGGCTGGATGATGTCGATCAACACGCCGTTGGGATCGGCGGTGATGAAGTGACGCTGGCCGAAGGCCTCATCGCGCAGGCTCAGCAGCAGCGGCAGCCCGGCCTCGCGCAGCCGCTGGTGGACCGCGTCCACGTCCTCGACTTCGAAGTTCAACAGCAGCCCGCCGACCCGTCCGCGCCCGGATTCGGGAATGGTGTGGTGGCCGCCGTCCAGCACCGCCAGATTCACCGACGGATCGCCAGCCGATTGCAGGTGCACGTACCAGTCGGCGGCGAACAAGGCGACGAAGCCGAAATGGCGCTGGTAGAACGCAGCGGTGCCGGCGACGTCGCCGGTCATGATCACGGGGTAATAGCTGGTGACTTTCATCGGTTGTGGGCCTCGGCCGGGTGACATACAGTCTGTATGTAAACCGACATTAACGTACAGGCTGTATGTATGCAAGAGTCCCGTCCGAGCCGTTCGCCCTCCCCCGGCCCGCGCAGCAACCGCGAGCGCACCGAGGCGACCCGCCACGCCCTGCTCGAAGCGGCGCGCGGGCTGTTCGTGAGCAAGGGCTACAGCGACACCTCCACGCCCGAGGTCGCGGTCGCCGCCGGCATCACCCGCGGCGCGCTCTATCACCACTTCATCGATAAGCGCGATCTGTTCCGCCATGTGTTGCAGCGCGAGGCGCAGAGCGTGCGCGAGGAGATCGTCGCCGCCACCGCGAACGATCCGGACCCGCAATCGGCGCTGAGCGTCGGCGCCCAGGCCTATCTGCGCGCGATGACCGTGCCCGGCCGCACCCGCTTGCTGCTGATCGACGGCCCCGCCGTGCTCGGCTTGGCCGACATCGCCGCGATCGACGATGCCAACGCCGCCGACACCTTGCACGAAGGCCTTGCCGCCGCGCTCGGCGAGCATCAGGTCGATGTCCCCGCTCTGGCGAAGCTGCTGTCGTCCGCGTTCGACCGCGCCGCGCTGGAGATCGACGCCGGCGCCGATGCCGAGCGCGTGGGCGCGACGATGGCGTGGTTGCTGCAACGCGTGCTGGAGCGGCCCGCCGCCAAGCCGCGCAAGCGTTGAACGGCGCGGCATCACTGCTGACAAACCCTGACAGTGCCGCTGCCTAGCATGGGCACCGAGCCGGCACTCGCCCGCTCCATCGCCCTTTCTCTGGAGCGTCACCATGCTCGATAGCAACTTCGTCCTGCTCTACGTGGACCGTCCCGACGCCAGCGCCGCGTTCTACCGCGAGCTGCTGGGCAAGACGCCGGTCGAATCCTCGCCGACCTTCGCCTTGTTCGTGCTCGATTCGGGCATGAAGCTCGGCCTGTGGTCGCGACATACGGTGGAACCGGCCGCGCAGCCGGCGTTCGGCGGCGCCGAACTGGCGTTCCCGGTCGGCGACTACGCCCGCGTCGATGCCGTCCACAAGGAATGGAACGAGCGCGGGCTGCGCATCGCTCAGGCGCCAACCGATCTGGATTTCGGCCGCAGTTTCGTCGCGCTGGACCCCGACGGCCACCGGCTGCGGGTGTTCGCGCCCGCGCCGCAATAAGCGCTCAGGCCGCGGTCTTTTCGATCCACTGCGAAAACGCCGTGGCGCCGTCGCCCGCCGGTTTCAGCGCCAATCGCGTCAGCCAATAGCCGCCGGCGTCCAGCATGGTCTCAAACGGCTGCACCAGCCGGCCTTCGGCGAGTTCGCGCGCGAACATCGAGGCCGGCGCGAGCGCGACGCCGAGTCCCTGCAACGCGCATTGCACCATCGTCAACGAGGAATCGAAGATCGGCCCGTTGATCGGGCCGTTCGGCACCGCCTGCGCCGCTTCGAACCACAGCCGCCAGTCGTCGACGAAATACGAGCGCAGCAAGGCGAAGCGCGGCAGGTCTTCGGCGCGGCGCAGTTGCGCGGCGATCACCGGCGTGCACAGCGGCGTGACCGGCGCGTTCATCAGGAACCGGCTTTCCATTCCCGGCCACGCGCCGCGGCCATAGCGGATCGCGTAGTCCAGGCCTTCCGCGGCCGGATCGACGCGGTTGTTGTGCGTACTCACGCGCACGTCCACCGACGGATGCAGGCGCGCGAACTCGGCCAGCCGCGGCAGCAGCCAACCGCTGGCGAAGGTTCCGACCGCGCCGACGTGCACCACTTCGCGCGCCAGGCCGTCGCCGACGCGGTCCAGGGCATCGTCGATGCGGTCGAAGGCTTCCTGGATCGCCGGCAGCAGGCTCAGCCCTTCGTCGGTCAGGGCCAGACCGCGCGGCAGACGGCGGAACAGCTCCACGCCCAGCTGATTCTCCAGCAACCGCACCTGATGGCTGACCGCCGCCTGGGTGACATTGAGTTCATCGGCCGCTCGGGTGAGGCTGAGCGCGCGCGCGGCGGCTTCGAAGACCTTCAGTGCGCCGAGATTGATGCGTGCGTGCGCCATGGCGTTTCCAGTATTGAACGGGCCTGTGCGAGCGAATGCCGCATCGGCCGGGTGCGCAGATTCAAAGCGCCCGCGCCGCCAGTGTCAACGCCGGGCCGATCAGCGCTGGATCTTGGTCGCCGGCACCGCTTCTTTCTGCAGCGCCAATTCGGCCTGCCGTTCCAGCAGATAGTCGTACCACTGCTGTTGCACGCCCTCAATCGGGCCCAGCGCCGCTTCGAACTCCTTCAGCGATCCGCTGCCGCGAATCAGCTGACGATAAGCGCTTGCGTATTTGCCGTCCTGGTAGTGGAACAGGAAGTGCGACAGGCTCCAGTACTCGATGTAGTAGGTGTTGAGATAACGCCCGCCGATGTCCGGGCCGGTGCCGTCGATGAGTTTGCGCAATTCGATCAAACGGCCTTCGCCCAGATCGCGCTGCAGCGAGCCGCTGAGTTGCAAGTCGCCGACCCACCAGATCGGATAGGTGTCCGGATCGATCCGCCCGGCAGACAAGCGATTGTTCTCCAGCCGGCTGGTGCCGAAATACGTCGCCAGCCCTTCGTTGATCCATTTCGCATTCGCCATGCCGGCGCGCTCGGCGTTCAACTGGTGGGTGGCTTCGTGCAGCATCCAGTGATACGGGTTGCCGCCGCCGTCGGCGTAGTACGCGTGGCAGTACGGCTTGCGGTAATAGGCCTCGGCCCAGGGCATGCTGGTGTTGTATTGCGAGAACTCGTGCTTGTCGCGATACAGGATCAGCTTGAGCCGCGGCGCATCCGCCGCGGCCGCCGGCAGATCGAAGAAGCGCCCGTAGGCGCGGTGCAGCGCCTCCACCGCGGCCGCGACCTGCACCGTGCGTCGCGCCGGGGCGGTGCTGAAGATGGCGTAGTGATCGGTCTGGAATTCCTGCGCGCCCGGCGGTATCCGCACCGGCGCCGGCGCTGCGCGGGCCGGGACCGGCGCGGGCGACGGCGGCTGGCGTTCGCCGCAGGCCGTGCACAGGCTCGCCGCCAGCGCGAGGATCGAAAGAGTCTTGCGTGCGGTGGGCATCGGCGTCGCATCCTGCGTGAGAGTCGGCCCGAGCGCATCAACCCGGTCGCGATCATTCTCCGGCGAAGCGGCGATCACGCGCAATTGCCGCCCGCGCAAAGTGGCCTGGAGCGCGTCGCCTAACTGGCCCTGGAGCGGGCCCGGCCTACGCCACACAGTGCAGCGGCGGCCGCTCCCCGCGCGGCCGGAAAGGAACACCGCTCGATGAGCGCAAGAAACAGCGTGACCTTCGCCGTGATCGCCGGCGGCCTGGCGGCCTTGCTGGCGATCGCTCCCACCGCCGCGCAACGCGCCCACGCCGCCGCGGGCGACGCGCCCGCCGACGGACAAAACGGTTTCGACTTCGAATTCGGCCGCTGGACCAGCCACGTCAAACGCCTGAAGCAGCCCTTGAGCGGCTCCGACGACTGGGTCGAATATCAGGGCACGACGGTGGTGCGCAAACTTCACGACGGCCGCGCCAATGTCGCCGAACTCGATGTCGCCGGCCCCGCCGGCCGCATCGAAGGCGTGGCGCTGCGCTTGTACGATCCGCAGAACCGGCAGTGGACGATCCACTACGCCAACCTGCGCGACGGCGCCCTGACCGCGCCCATCACCGGCCGCTTCGAACGCGGGCGCGGCGAGTTCTACGGCGACGACCGCCTGGGCGACCGACCGATCCGCGTGCGCTTCGTGATCCGTTGCGAGACCCGCGACCGCTGCCTGTTCGAACAAGCCTACTCCGCCGATGCGGGCAAGACCTGGGAAATGAACTGGATCGGCACGGACACGCGCGTGCGCGACGGCGGCTAGTTCGCGCCCAGTGCGGGATCCCATCGAATCTTCCAGCCTGTCGCGCTTCATCCTCACTCAACGAGGCCGTTCATGACGCCAGACCCCGATCGTCGCCGCATCGTGCAACTCTCGCTGCTCGCCGCCTTCGCCGGCGCGATTCCGGCCGGCGTCGCCAGCGCCGAGGCAAACACCGGCACCGCGGCCGCCGACGATCCCGCGCGCGCGTTCGACTTCTTCCTCGGCACCTGGCAAGTCCGCTATCGCCGCCTCAAGGAACGCCTGCTCGACAGTCACGATTGGGAGGAGTTCGAAGGCGTGTGCAAAGTGCAGCCGATGTTCGGCGGTCTGGCCAACATGGACGAAAGCAGCGTGCACCGCCCGGGCTTGCCGTACCAAGGCATGGGCCTGCGCAGCTACGACCCCGCGAGCAAGACCTGGGCCGACTGGTGGCTGGACACGCGCAACCCGCACAAACTCGACCCGCCCATGCTCGGCGGCTTCGCCGACGGCGTCGGCACTTTCTTCGGCAAGAACACCGTGCGCGACCAGCCGGTCAAGGTCCGCGGCGTGTGGTCGAAGATCACCGCGACCTCGCTGCAATGGGAGCAGGCGTTTTCGCCGGACGAGGGCAAGACCTGGGAGACCAATTGGGTGTCTCGGTACAAACGCGTGGCGTGATCGCTCGCTGCAACGATGCGGCCTGCCCTATCCAGGCGGATTGGGCGATGCGAGCGCGGCGCGCGGATCGCTGCCGCAGTCGCACACCGGCTCCAGCGACCGGCACGACCGCGGCACCCACCATTGCTCGACATAACCATCGCCCAGCGGCGACAGACGGATCACGCCTGGGCCCGCGCCGATCAACCACGAATCGCCGAGCGCCTGCACCGAATCCGGCTGTATCCAGGCCCAATTGTTGTTCTCATAGACCGTCTGCTGGCTGCGCTTGTGCAGATCGGCCCGGATAAGGCCGATGTGGGTCAATACGGTCCATTGGCCGTGGTCGATGTCCGCCGCGGCTCTGGGCGCCTCATTCAAGATTACCGGACGGTGTATCCGCCAACTGCGCGCGTCGCGCCGTTCGAATCGAAAAATCACCCCGCGGTTGGTGCCCAGGTGGCCCAAGCCTTCGAGGATGTAAACCTCGCCGCCGAATTGCGTAGAGGCGATCGCGTTGACATTTTTCATCACGAAGCCGGCGCTGCGATCCTTGGGCTTCCATTCGATGGTGCCCTCGAATTCGCCATGGTCCGTGCCGATCAGCGTGCCGTCGGCCAAATCGACCCGAACCGACGGATTGGTCCTGGGCTGTCGCGGCGCGATGCTCAAACGGCCGCCGGGCGCGGTGCGCACGGTCCAGCGCACGCGCGAATCGTACACGCATTGCCATCCGCTCTCGCTCGATGGCGGATCGATCACCAGCCAGTCCCTGGGCACCTCGCCCACGGCGATCGGAGGCGGCGCGGCCGTGCCCGCCGCCGCGGCCATCACTATCCAGCTTGCCCACAACATGCGACTGCTCCTTGTCGGTCCAGGCTTCGTCCGCCCTTGCCAAGACTAGCGCGGCGCAGCCCCAATCGCCCGCCGCGCAACAAATCCCGTCTGTCAACGCCTGACGCCGCGCCCGCAACTGCCTACAATGCCGCCCCCACTGTTGTCGGCTGGCCCTGTTTCATGGAAATCCTGATCAACGAATCGCTCAAGGCCTACATCGATCCGCTCACCCCGGACGAATACGAGGCGCTGGAAACCAGCATCCTGGCCGAGGGCTGCCGCGACGCGCTGGTGCTGTGGGGCAGCGTGCTGATCGACGGCCACAACCGCTACGGCATCTGCCGCAAGCACGACCTGCCGTTCCAGACCGTGCAGAACACCCGCTTCCAGTCGATGGACGACGTGCACCTGTGGATGATCGACCAGCACCTGGGCCGGCGCAGCGTCTCCGACTTCCAGCGCGGCGTGCTGGCGCTGCGCAAGCGCGAAATCCTCGCCGCGCGGCGCGCGCTGGCCGAGGAGCAGCGCGCCCAGGCCGAGGCGGCGGCGCCGGAGCCCGACACCGCGCCGGCAGCGGCGGAACCGGCCGATCAGGACGCCGACGGCGCGCCGCCGTGGTCCAGCGACGCGCCCGCCGGCGCCACCGTGTTCGACAGCCGCGAAGACCTGGCCAAGGCCGCGCGCCTGAGCAGCAATCAGGTCGGGCTGATCGAGAAGATCCAGAAGCAGGCCACGCCGGAAGTCGTGGCCGCGGTGAAGTCCGGCGCGATCTCGATCAACGCCGCGGCCGCCGTCGCCACCCTGCCCGCCGAAGAGCAGCGCGCCGCGGCCATGGCCGGCGGCGACGAACTCAAGCAGGCAGCCAAGCGCGCGCGCGAATCCAAGCGCAAGCCGCGCGAGCCCAAGGCGAACGATGCGGCTTCGGCCGGCGATGCCGCCGAGCTGCAGGCCTTGCGTCAACGGGTCGAAGAATTGACCGTGGAGAATGAGGCGCTGCGGCGCGAAATCGCCGCGTTGCAGGCGGCGCTGGCGTAAGTTTCGCCGCGCACGCGCGCCTGCAAACGCATCACGCCCGAGCGCGCGCCGGACGCCTTACTCCGCCGGCTTCTCGCACTTGCCGTCGCGGAACAGCGCCCATTCTTCGCACACGCGCCCATCGGGCAGCGTGCACAGGCCGTACTGGCCGCCGTCCTTGCCGGTGCGGATTTCGAGTTTGCCGCCGACTTTCTGGCAATGCACCGAGGCCGGATTGGCCATGCCGATCGCGGTCGGTCGGGCCGGAGCGGTGTTGTCCGCGGTCGGGCCCGAGGGGGTGCTGCAGGCGGCCAGGGCCAGCATGGCGAGCGACAGCAGCGGCGACACAGCGCGTTGGTTCATGATCGGGACCTCCCGGGAAACGGCCGCCACTATAGGGTTTTTCCGGTTCACGCCGAAGTGAAGGACGCCGCGCGCGATGGCCGCGCGCGACGCCCGTCTTGCCGCGTAGCCGTCGCGGCGGTCAGCCGCGCGCGGCCGCGCTGTTCTCGAACGCCATCTGCGCCTGGGCCTGATCGGCCCAACGCACGTCCGCGCCGGCCGGCGGATCGGTGCTGATCATGGTCAGCGACGCGTCGACGTAATCCGGGAACGTGCCGGCCCACTGCTGCGGCGTCGCCGGCAGGGCGTTGGTCAGCACCGTGCTCAGATTCATCAGCGAGTGGCGCGACAGCAGATGCGGGAACCACTCGCGATCGACATAGAACGCGGTGCGGAATCCGCTGCCGACCGCGTTGTAGTCGAACGCCGACGGCGGCAGCGAGGGCACGTAGTCCCAGTAGTTGTAGACGCGCACGCTGTCGCTGTCGGCGATCTTGCTGGCGTATGCGGTGGCCCAGTCGTCGGTGCCGACCATCGGGCTGGAGAAATTGATATTCAACGCCGTGGTGGGTTGGCTGATGGCGACGTCCAGCGAGAACAACTGGCTCAAGGCCGCGCCCAGGCTGTGGCCGGTCACGTACAGCTGCGTGGTCGGGAACTGCCGCAGCAGGGCGAACAACTGCTGCCGCATCGACTGGGTCATGCCGCCGCCGGTGCCGTCGTAGATGCCGTAGAAGCCCGACGACACCCGCGGCGTCGGGCTGATGCTGCCGCTGGTGGGAACGAAATCGGTCGGAATGAAATGCACGTCCTCGTACGCGTCCAGGTCCGAGTCGGTGCCGCGGAAGGCGAAGATGCAGGTGCCCGGGTCGCTGTCGGACTGGAACACCAGCCCGTATTTTTCTTCCGAACCGGTGAACAAGATCGCATCCCAGCCGGTCCAGGCGCCGACCTGGGTGTAACCGGCGGGCGCCTGATACGGCACGCCCTGGTAATAGTCGTAGGCGGCCTTGGACGCGGCCGCCAGGGCCAGGGTCAAGGTTGCATCGAGAGTGGGATTGGACACCGGCTGCGCATCGGCAGTCGGTTGTTGGGCCATCGCGTTGCTCGGGCTCATGGTTCGCCTCGTCGTGGGTTAACGGAATGACGTCGCGCGCGGCAAGCGCGTCCGGCGTCGCGATGCGACGCAGAACGTGCGATAGGCAATGTGACGCGCGTTGCCTGATTGCGGCGGGACACGGCCGGTTGCGGCCGGTCCGGTTCGCACGCGGCATTCGTTAGTACGTCAAACGCACGGGCTTCAGGACAAAAAAAGGAGCAGCGCGCGAACCGCTGCTCCGTCTTCGAGATCGATCCTGCCGGCGCGGGCGATCCGCCCTCGCCCGCGCAAGCTGACTGCGCGGGCGGCGCCTTCGCGGCGCTTACTGCGGCGCGTCTTCGACCACGACATCGTCCACGTAGAAGGTCGCGTCCTCATGGCCGGAGTCGGACGATCCCAGCAGCATGATCCACACGCTCGCGGTCAGCGGCGGCGGCTGCACGGTGCCGGTCACCTGCGACCAATCGTCGCCGACCGCGCCGAACATCACGTCGCTGAAGGAGGTGTCCTCATCGCCGGTGGCCGGCGTACCGTCTTCCTTGAGCCAGCGCAGACGCAGGCGCGAGTTGCCCGGCAGCGACGCAGTGCCGGCCGCATGCTTGACCCACAGGCTCACCCGCTTGGCGCCGTTGTCGGCGAGATAACCGGGATGATTGGCGACCTGCACGCCCCAATAGCCRCTGCTGACTACCTGCAGGCTGTGGGTACCGGTGTGGCCCTGATCGGCGCGGGCGATGCTGCTGCCGTACCACGCGTTCCACAGGCCGGCCGATGACTCCAGCGTGGCGGTCGGCGGATCGAGCAAATTGAACGGCGAGCCGTCGGTGGTGCTGCCGGCGTCCTGATGATACGGCGCGGCCTGCCAGGCGCTGAAGCTGATCGCCTCGCCGTAGCGCTTGGCGAAGCGCCACGGGCCGTAGTAGTGATTGTTCGCGAAGCGATTGTTGTTGTTGAACATCACATCGCTCTGAACCTGCTGCACGGTGTACGGCGACCAGGTCATGTTGTTTTCGCCGGTCGCGTACAGCGCCTGCGCGCCGCAGTAGCTGGAGCTGTTGCACGGCACCACGGCCGGATCGAAGTAGAACTCGTTGTTGGTCACTTCGATGTTCTTCGCATGCCAGCGGCAATCGCGCTGCAGGACCGGGTCGGTGCCGATCTGGGTGTAGCACGGATGCAGGTTGCTGACCGGATCGGGGTATTTGGTCGGATGGTCCGGATCGGGCCGGGCGATCAACGCCGGATGCACGAACGGGGTGCAGTACACCGAGCTGGTATTGCCGTTGGAATTGCAGAAGCGGTTGGCATTCTCGTAGATCGACACGCCGGAGAAATTATTCTCGAAGTAGTTGTCGTAGATGCGCAGCGAGGTGGAGCCGCTGATCTGCGACTGCAGGCGCGAGTCGCCGCCGGACTCGGACAGGTAGATCGCCGGCGCCGGCGAGCCGCGGTCGGAGCCGCCCGACACCCAGGCGTTGTTGATGAAGGTGTTGCTGCGGATGGTGGCGTTGTAGCTGATCTCATACCAGATGCCGACGCCGTCGTTGTCCTTGATGTAATTGTTCTCGAACAGGAAGTCGATGTTGTTCGTGTCGGCCCACAAGCCGGTGCCGCGGTTGTTGTGGACGTAGTTGCCGACCACCTTCGCCCCGCGCACGTCCCAGAACTTGCCGCCGCCGGTGCAGCCGCACTTGGTCGAGGTTTCCCAGTCGTCGGTGTTGTTGCCGGCGATCTCGTTGTAGCTCAGCTCGATGCCGACGATGGCCGAGCGGCCCGGCACCGGATTGTCCGGGGTCGGCTCGACGCTGGGCAGCGGCTTCTTGTACATGCTGAAGCCGTACTGGCCGTTGTCCTTCAGGCAGTTGTAGCGCACATGGTTGTCGCTGCCGAGAAACACGCCGGCGCCGTCGTTGTTGACGATGTTGTTGTATTCGATGGTCCAGTGGTCGCCGGCATCGTGATTGACCACGCCCTGATCGAAGTTGTCGCGGTCGCGGCCGAAATTGCGGATGGTCAGATAGCGGATGACAACGTTATCGACCGCGTTGGTGAAGGCGTACAGATTCTTGTTCTTGCCGTCCAGGATCGCGCCCGGCGCGCCCAGATAGGTGTTGCCCGCGCGGGCGATGATCTGGCCGTAGATGTCCTCGCCGAAGGTGTGCTCGCCGGTTTCGAACCAGAACGTCACGCCGCTGCGGTTGAAATCGAAATGGCTGTTGTCGCCGGCCGGTACTAGGATCGCCCCTTCGGGCAAGGTCGCAGGGCCCGTCGGCATGACGCCGGCGCTGCAGTAATTGGCGGGCGCTTCGGCCGGCCACAGCAGGCCGGTGTGGGCCTGGCCTTCGCCGCCGATCCGCGCCTGCGCCGACACGGCCAGCGGCATCAGGGTGCAACTCAAGAAAACGGCCGGCAGGCACAGCCCGCGCAGCCTGCGATGGAATACGGACAACGGTTTACGTCGGTCGATGGCCACTGCGAAATCCCCGTGGATGGTGGCGATATGAAAGGTGTAGCCGCGCACGCGAAGCGATCCTCGCCGCGGCGGCCATGACGGCCGCCGGTGGGCGCGATCCGAAGCGCTCCCCGCTCCGGTCCCGGCGCGTGCCTGGGCTGCGCAGGTAATGCCATGGGCCGTCATGGCTCAATAGTGGAGGCTGTCATCCCGCGACTGAGTTGTGATGCGGGTCGCGATAAAAGTCGGGTTCGGCGGGCGCTCGGCTGAGCGGTGAGCATCGGGTTTTGCGTAATCGGGCGGCGGCGGATCGGCCGCGTGCAACACGCGCGGCGGCGCGGATCCGGCGCGCGTTCGCCGCGCCGGTTACGCGTCGGGCCGCCGAACGCGCGCCCGCGTTTGCCTGCGCTTGCGCTTACGCGCGCCCTGCGCAGCGCATAAGTCCAATTGTCGCCGGCGAGCATCCGGCCCCGCGATTCGGGGACAACACCGCGCATGGCCCTTGGCTACCGTGCGCACACCCTCCGCAGTGAACAAGGAACGGCCATGACTACCAAACATTCCCGCAGCGCGCGTGCGCTGCTTCCGCTGGTGTGCTCGATCCTCGCCGTATGCGCCAGCGGCGGCGCCGTCGCCAGCGAAGCTGTCGCCGACGCATCGGCGCAAGGCCTGAACCAGGGCCAGAACCAGGGCCAGAACATCCTGCATCGCATCTGCGCGCGCCAGTTCGAAATCGCGCAGAAGACCGATATGGAATCCTTCCGCGACTACGACGCGGCGACCTTCCGCGCCATCCACGACGAACGCGCCATCACCGTGTTCGACAGCGGCGGCACGCGCATCGGCATCGACGCGATCATGACCGCGCTGGCTAGCCACTTCACCAACCGCGAAGCCAAGTGGAGCTGGACCGAGCGCTATCGCGTCGTCGACGGCTGCCGCTCGGCTTACATCCTGTACGAAACCGTCTACGAGATTCCGCGTATCGGCTATCGGCAGAAAGCCCTGACCGGCGTCACCTACACCCACGACGGATTCAAATGGCTCGGCATCGCCGACCAGGGCACCAAGTTGCCGTAAGCATCTGCTTCCCGGGTATGTGTACGGAAAGGCGGCCATTGGCCGCCTTTCCCGTTTTCGGCGGCGGAACCGGCCGGGCGTCGGCCAAACCGGCAAAAACATGTTTACAGGTTGACAGTTATTTTAACCTGTGATCGTATAAATACCGGTTACACGGAAAGCCTCCAAGCCTCACCGCCCGCCCTGTCGCCGCAGCGCCCATAGGAGCACCGCATGAACCGCATCCGCCGCCGCATCGCCGCCGGAGCCGTGCTCGCGCTCGCCTTCGCTGCCACCGCGCAGGCCTCGCAAGACCCGCCGCGCGCGCAACCCGCCGATACCGACGACCCCGCCCTGCACGATTTCGACTTCCAGGTCGGCGAATGGCGCGTCCATCACCGCGTGCTCAAGCCCGGCAGCGACCATTGGGTGGAGTTCGAAGGCACCTGCAACACGCGCAAGGTCATGGGCGGCGCCGGCAACGTTGAAGACAACGCCTTCGACGCCCCCAGCGGGCGCTACCGCGCCGTCGGCCTGCGTTCCTACGATCGCGCCAGCAGGCAATGGTCGATCTGGTGGCTCGACGGCCGCAGCCCGACCGGGCCGCTGGACCCGCCGGTGCGCGGCCGCTTCGAAGACGGCGTCGGCCGGTTTTACTCCGACGACACCCTCAACGGCAAACCGATCCGCACCCGCTACACCTGGTCGCGGATCACGCCGCGCTCCGCGCACTGGGAGCAGGCCTACTCGGCCGACGCGGGCAAAACCTGGGCGACCAACTGGGTCATGCAGTTCACTCGCGTGCGCTGAGCGCGCGGCGCCGCTCCGACAGCACAGAAAAAAATTCCGATCCAGGCCCGCATCCGGTGCAACCGCCGTCGCCTGCGACGCATCAGTTGCCACATGATCCGCGATGCCGGGCCCGCCCGGCGGACCGTATCATCGCCGCCATCGGCAACTGGCCTTTCGCTCGGGATCCAATCCATGAAGACCGCTCACCTCCTGCTCGCCCTGCTGCTGTCCGTCAGCTCCACCGCCATCGCCGCCGAATGCAAGGACACCTCGAAGTACGCCGACGCGCGCGCCATCGTCAACGACCTGGGCCGCATCCTCGCGCCCGACGGCGTGCAGGAAGCCTATGCCGCGCGCATCGGCGGCATCGACCAGTGGATCAACGTGCGCGGCCAGGACAAGGCCAATCCGATCCTGTTGATGGCGCACGGCGGCCCCGCATCGCCGCTGATCCCCACTATGTGGCAGTTCCAGCGCCCGATCGAGGAATACTTCACCGTCGTCAACTGGGACCAGCGCGGCGCCGGCAGGACCTACACCCGGCAGGACCCGAACAGCTACGCCGACACCATCCACATCGACCGCTACGTCGATGACGCCATCGAAATCGCCGAGTACGTGCGCAAGCGCTACGGCAAGCGCAAGGTCGTGCTGGCCGGCCACAGCTGGGGCACCATCGTCGGCATGAAGGCCGCGCTGAAGCGTCCTGACCTGTTCTACGCCTATGTCGGCATCGGCCAGGCCATCAACGTGCGCGAGAACGAGCGCATCAGCTTCGACTACGGCATGGAGCAGGCCAAGGCGCACGGCAACACCGAGGCGGTCAAGGAAATGCAGACCATCGCGCCCTACCCCGGCGACCAGCCGATCACCCGCGAGCGCATCATCATCGCCCGCAAGTGGGCGCAGTACTACGGCGGCCTGAGCGCGTATCGCGACGATTCCACCTACTTCTATCGCGCGCCGTCGCTGTCGCCGGAGTATGAGGATTGCGATCGCGCCGCGGTGGACGAAGGCAATGTGTTCTCGCTGGGCCGCATCCTGCCGGAGTTCCTCGCCGTGGACATGAGCCGGGTGCGCGAATTTCCGATCCCGGTGGTGATGTTCATGGGCCGCCACGACTACACCACGCCGTCGCAGCCGACCGAGGCCTGGCTCAAGCAGGTCAAGGCGCCGTACAAGCACGGCGTGTGGTTCGAGCATTCCTCGCACATGATCCAGTGGGAAGAGCCGGGCAAGGTGCTGCTCAGCCTGGTGCAGTACGTACGGCCGCTGGCCGTGGATAAACCGCAGCCGAAACCCTGAACCGCGGCGCGGCCGCTGAAGCCCTCGCGATTCCAACGCCAATATCGGCAAAGTTCAGGCTCGGCGCGTCGACGGATTCGCACGCGCAACGTAACGAAATCGAACGGCCGGCCACGCCGGTGGATTCATCGGGCGCAAGCCATTCAAACGCCGCCGCATGCGTTGCACCGCAAGGCTCCCGGCAAAACATGAAGGAGACGGCGCGCCGTCTCCTTCATGCTTTTTAACCGCGTCTAAACGCGAAACCCCTTGAATTGGCCTGCCTGCGCGGAAACTTGCGTTCGCTTCATCTCCCACGCAGCGTTTTCCGACATCGGATGTCATCGGCTTCTGCGCACTACCCCGACACGGTCCGGGACGACCTGCTACGCGAGGTCGCCCGCACTACCTACCGCCTGCTGAGCCCGATGGAACAATCGGTGCTCATCGCGGCCGCGCGCGGCGCCGAAGACAAGCAGATCGCCGCATCGCTGGAATGTTCGATCTCCACCGTGCGCACGCTGTGGCAGCGCATCTATCACAAGACCGGGCTGAACTCGCGGCGCAAGCTGATCGCCAAGATCTGGAGCGAAGCGCTGCGCAGCGTCGGCGGTGTCGTTGTTTAAGCGACATGCCTTCGCGGCGACGATCTGGTACATCGTCATCCATGAAAACTATTCCGCCCACATGGATCGGTGGCGCGCTGCTCGGATTGGGCGGCCTCGCGATTTTCCTTTACCTCGATTCCGATAGCCGTCAGGCCGTATCGCAATCGGGCCCCGCGGCTCCCGCGCAAACCCAGGCGGCCGATCCCGCGCAATCGCCCGGCACGGCCGATCAGATCGCCGCCTTGCAGGCGCAGATCGACAAGCTGCGCACGCAGAGCGCCGCGCAGCGCTTGAACGGCGATGCATCGCCGGTCGATCAAAAGCGCGCGATCGAGGAAGACAGCCGGCGCCACGCCGCCTATGTCGCCGGCCTGCAATCCGCATTCGGCCAGGAACGGGTCGATCCGCGCTGGGCGCCCGCCGCCACCTCGCGGCTGTGGGACGCGATCAACCATGACGACACCATGCGCGGCGCGATGCGCAACGTGGAATGCCGCGCGACTACCTGCCGCGTGCAGGTCAGCGACGACGGCAGCGGCAGCGTCAACAAGAATCTTCCGCTGTGGTCGCAGCAGGTAAGCGATCTGCTGCCGCGCATGGTCGGGCAAAGCGTGGTCAACGCCCGCGGCCAGACCGAAACCGTGCTGTATCTGATGGCGCCCGACCCGGCCGCCGCGCGCGGCCCGCGCGGCTGAGCGCGATCGCCGCGCAGCACCGAGCTTCAACCCGGCGCCGGCCCCCCTGAACCGACGCCGGCGATGAAGGACAGGGAAACGTCTACTCAACTCACGGAGTTACACATGAAAGCCAATGCAATGATTCTCGGCCTCAGCCTGGTTGTGGGCGCGCTGGGCAGCGCCGTTCCGGCAAGCGCGCAGGCGGCCACCGCGCAGAACATCAACATCAGTGGCACCGCCTGCAAGAACTACAACGCGTCGGAGGCGTTGGACATCGATTATCTCACCAGCGGCGTGCGCAACCTCAACGCCAGTCCGCGCTCGGTCATCTGCCCGATCGCGCGTCATCCGGTCACAGGTCCCGGCCAGGCCTACTACGTGGACGGCAGCAACTACGCCGGCGCATCCACCACCTGCACCGTCTCGGCCTATGACTACAACGGCACCTACCTGAGCTCGACCAGCTTCACCCGCAGCGACGCGACCTACAGCAACTACACCTCGCTGCCGACGGTCAGCTATTGGGGCTACACCACGGTGCTGTGCACGCTGCCGGGCGGCGCCAACGGCGTGTTGTTCGGCGCCAGCGCGATCGATTCCTGAGCAAGCGATCGGGTCGAAACCATCCGACCTTAGACGCCGGTCGCGCACCCGGGTGCGCGGCCGGCGTCCTTGCGCCGACGGCGCCGATATGAACGCGCCGGAATCGGCCTTCATCGAATCCATCGCATCGATCGGCGCGACGTATGGCCACGCTAACCCGCGCCGATCCAACCGATGTTCAAACCGATAACTGGATACGTGTTTGCGCGTATGGCCGGGCATAGGCTGGGCTTATCCGGCGGCGCTTCCCCGTTCCATGCGCGACCCGTCCGCGCTCGCCGTCCGCCCACCAACCACGCTTCCTCCGCTCGCAAGAGCGCCCCCAAGGAGAGTTGCGATGAAACGGGTCAACACCTCGCTGTTTTCCACGCGCCTGCGTGCGTTGCCGATCGCCTTGCTGCTGGCCGGGGCGATGGTTCCGGCCGGCGCGGCCGCCACCTGCAATGTCGCCATCGTCAATCAGAGAACCGTGGTCACCGCGACCGTGGTGCTGGGCCTGAGCGAGAGTTGCAGCGCGCCGATCGCGGCGTTTCCGCCGCCGTTCACCTGCGAGACGGAAGTCCTGGGCCAGCGCTCGGGCGGTTACCAATCCTTCCATCAATACGACACCGGCATGCCGGACCTGGCCGAATGCACGACGCAGGATTCGATCGTGGTGTGTTACGCCGATGGCCAGGCGCCGCCGTCGGACGTCGCCTTCGAATGCAAGGCGGAAATCCATCGCGCCCTGCTCGACCTGCTTCCGGCCACCGCCACTTCAGCGTGCGGCTGCGCTTCGTTGAAGAACGCGGGAGGATAAGGCGGGCGCGAAAACCGCTGCGGACATCGCGATGGGTGACGGCGGCCGACCGTTTCCCCATCGCCCATAGGTGCAATACCCAAGCGCGACAGGCCGGTCCAGCATCGGCCCGATCCGGCTTTCGTTGTCGTCGAACGGGCACTCAGGGGAGGCACTCATGTTCCGCAACACGCTGAAGTTGGTTTCACTCGCGCTTTCGAATCCGCAAGCCAGCGCCGGCCGCGCATCGGCCGCGCTGCTGGCCGCGCTGTTGCCGCTGGCCGGCGGCGGCGCGCTGCTGGCGCCGTCCACCGCGCAGGCGCTGGATTGCGGCGCCAACAACGGCTACACCTGCCAGGGCGCCGCCAGCCAGTATGCCGGCGGCTTCAATCCCGGCGTGGGCAGCGGCGGATTCGGCGGCGGCGATTGCATCGCCACGCGCACGCCGGTGGTGTTCGTCGCCGGCAACGGCGACATCGCGATCAGTTTCGACATGCCGCCCGGGGCGGTCAGCGGCTACACCACGCCGGCGTACTCGGTCTACGACGAACTCAAGTCGCGCGGCTACAACGATTGCGAACTGTTCGGCATCACTTACCTGGACGCGGACGAACGCGGCTCGCCGCAATACAACTATCACCAGCCGGCCAAGTACCAGATCCTCAAGACCTTCATCGACAAGGTCAAAACCTACACCGGCCGCAGCCAGGTGGACATCGTCTCGCACTCGCTGGGCTCGTCGATGAGCCTGGCGATGGTGAAGTACTACGGCTACCAGGCCAGCGTGCGCCGCTTCGTCAACATCGGCGGCGGCCTGCGCGGGTTACAGACCTGTCTGAGCACCGGTTATCAGTCGGCATACGCGCCGACCTGCAACGCCGAGGCCTACGTCTTCCCTTACGACTACTACACCTTCGGCCTGTATCCCAGCAGCGGGGTCGCCTACTACGGCTACAACCGCTGGACCGGCAGCGGCAGCAACAGCCTGCGCGCGATGCCGACGATGTACAGCACCATCGCCTTCTACAGCATCACCGCCGGCGCCTACGATCAGGTGCAGTGCTTCACCACCAGCTACTCGGCCGGATGCGCCAACGGCGCGCTGTTCAACGCCGCGAGCAACCTCAAGGCGCAGGTGGACATCGGCGCCGGCAGCAGCGCCTATGCCTACGACTGGGACTGGAGCGACGGCAGCCCGTACAACGCCGGCGGCGGCGACACCAGCAACGGCGTCGGCCATTTCCGCTCAAAGACCAACGCCGGACGCATCGTCTACAACATGCTGGCGACGACCTGCACCACCGGCTGCGCGAACGGATACGCCGGAGTCAACGGGCCGGCGACGAATCGCTGACCCGTGCCGCAGCGGCGATTCAGTTGGCCGCCGCCGCTTCTTCGCCGCAGCGGCCGTAGTCCTGCAAGGGCCGCAGTTCGCATTCGATGTCCCATTCCTCGCCGTGGACTTCCAGGAACCGCCGCGTGTGCGCGATCGCTTCTTCCTTGGTCTTCGCTTCCAGCATGGCGTAGCCGCCGATCACTTCCTTGGCCTCGGTGAAGGGGCCGTCGGTGGCGGAGACCTTGCCGCCGCGCAGGCGCAGCAGCACGCCTTCGGCGCTGGGCTTGAGCCCGGCGGTCTCGATCAGCACGCCCTCGCGGGTCATCTGCTCCATCAGCTTGCCCATGTCGGCGAGCAAGCGCTCGGTGGGCGGCTGGCTGGTGGCCTCGTTGATCCGGATCAGCGAAAGAAAGCGCATCGGTGGTCTCCTGGTGGCATGAAAGGGGAACGCGGGCCGCCGGACAGCGCCGGCGCGTAAACCCCGCTCCTGTCTTGACGACGAACGGGCGGCGGCCGGATCGACACGATGTCGGAAAAAAATCGCGATCGGTTCGTCGCGACCACGCGCCGGCGCGGACGAGCCGCCCCGCCCCCGGCCCCAGCGACTTGGTGAAGCGCAGCGCAGCCGCGGCACCGGCCGGCCTTCGGCCTGTGACGAGGTTGGCAATCCACGCGCGATGGCGCCGCTGCCGTGTCCTTCGCGATCGCCATACACCGTTGCCACAAGAGCCGCTCGCCGCAAGCGACCGGCGCCGGCGATCGCGAGCGTGCCACGCAAGTCGCGCGGCGCGGGCGCCGCACGAGCAAGCGCAAGCGATGGTCGCCTGCGCTCGTTTCCACGCCTACAAGGAAATCGCCATGAACCGATTGTCCCTGATCCTCGCATCGCTGCCGTTGATCCTTGCCGGCATCGCCGCGGCCGCCGAACCGCCGTCCAAGGCGCCGGCGAAGTTGACCGACGCGTTTCCGAAAGCCACCGCGACCACCTGCGCGCTGCCGCCGAAGACCACCCAGTACTCGTTCTGGCAGTCGTGCAACGACGTGACCATGAACGGCTGCACCCTGCAGGCGAGCTGCCGCATGGCCAACGGCAACTGGCGCAAAGCCACCTTCGACATGAGCAAGTTCGGCCAGTGCTATTCCGATCCTTTCGGCGGCCGCAATCTGGTCAACAGCAACGGCACGCTGTGCTGCGGTTATGCAGGCACGCCGCAGATCTGCGGCACCTGAGCCGCGCCGGGCATGACAAGGCGCCGGGCAGGCCGCGGCCTGTCCGGCACGAAACGGGTTATGGGCGCCGCGATTACGCGGCGCGGCGGCGATAGATGAGATACGGCCAGAAGCCGGCGGTCGCGACCGCGGCCAAGGTGCCGAACAGCGAACGCAGCACGTCGGTCAGCGTGTGCGGCATCCGCAAGCCGAGCTCCGGAGTCAGCCAGGTCAGGTACAAGAACCCGAGCCCGACCATCAGCATCGGCCCGCCGAAACACAGCAGCGCGACCAGCCGCATACCGCCGCGCACGCCGGGCTCTTGCAGCTTGCCGACGATGTCGGCGCTGGCGAAATGGATCTGCAGCGGATCGGAGGTGGAGCGCGCGACCTCCAGGCCCACCGGTTCGGCCAGCTGCACCGGCTGATTCAGATCGACTTCGCGCGAGGGCGGCGCGATCAGCTCGTGGAGATTGCTGCGGGCCATCAGTTGTTGCAGTTTCGAATCCATGCGGTCTTTCTCCTGATCCATCGATGCCGAACCCGGCGCGCATTCGGCGGGCCGGCCCGGACGCTCCTTCGGGCGCTCGGCCCGGTCCTTGCGCACGATCATACCTACCGCGGTGCGCGGCGCGTAAGGCTTGCGCGGGCTTCGGCGTCGAAGCGCCCGCCGACACCGTCCGCATCGACGAAGCGCTTGCCGTGTTCGCGCCCGCGTGCATCGCTGCATTGTGTGACCTCAATTGCAAATCCGGATCTATCTCGCCGCGGCTGTCCGAAACCGGGCTGCCGACCCGTTCACACATAGAACGCTCGATCCGGATCGACGGGGATAGAAGATCTGGCTCACGCGCGCTCACCACCACCGGCGCGCTCGCCTGGGCTCGATCGCGCAACGAATCCAGCCGCCGCCCTGCACTCAAGGCGGCGACGCGGACCATGCGCCCCGCCGTCCGTGCAAGGGATTGAGGATCGCCACGTACCCAAAGGAGAGCCCGATGCGCTACACACGCCGCGAATTTCTGAGCACCGCCACCACCGCCGTGGGCGGTTCGCTGCTGCCGTTCGGCTCATTGCTGGCCGCCGGTCCCGGCTCCGGCCCCAAAGGCTCGGACCCGACCGCGCGCTATCGCCGCCACGATGTCGCCAGCGTCGAAGGCCAGCGCATGCTCGCCAGCTACGCGCGCGGCGTCCAGGCCATGCTCGCGCTCCCGGCCGAACACCCGCACAACTGGTTCCGCAACGCCTTCACCCACTTCCTGGATTGCCCGCACGGCAACTGGTGGTTCTACGTCTGGCATCGCGGTTATGTGGGCTACTTCGAACGCACCATCCGCAAGCTCAGCGGCGACGCCAGCTTCGCCATGCCGTTCTGGGACTGGACCCGGCATCCGGAGATTCCCTCCGGCATGTTCGACGGCGTGCTCACGCCGACCGACAGCGCCTATGCGCCCTACACCGGCAATCTGTTCAAGTTCACCGAATTCGTCAAACCGGCGATGCTGAAGTACTGGAACTCGCTCAGCAGCGCGCAGCGCGCGCAGCTGCAAACGCGCGGCTACCCCACCTTCGACGATGTCTGGAACGATGTCACCGGCTACAGCGTCGCGCACAAGGCCGGCCTGTCGGGCAACCAGAGCTACGCCATCACCTGCGGCGCGCGCTATCTGTCGCGCTCCAATCCCAAGCTCGACGCGAAGACCACCTACGACGTCTCGCCGCATATCGTCAGCTCCGGGCTGATGCCGACCTTGTTCTACGATCCCAGCATCAGCAACAGCTTCGCCAGTTCCAAGACCGCGACCCATCTGGTGCAGCCCGACGGCTCGACCAACTTCTCGATCCTGGAAGGCTTTCCGCACAACAAGGTGCACAACTACATCGGCGGCGTCGGCGCGATCGATCCGGGCCCCTACGGCAACATGACCAACTTCCTCTCGCCGGTGGACCCGATCTTCTATCTGCACCACTCCAACATGGACCGGCTGTGGGATCTGTGGACGAAGAAACAGCTCGCCGCCGGGCAACCGATCCTGCCGACCGGCGACGATCTGGCGACCTTCATGAACGAGCCGTTCCTGTTCTACGTCGATGGCGAAGGCGGATTCGTCGGCCCGAGCAAGGCCGGCGACTACGTCAGCACCAGCGCGTTCGACTACGACTATGGTCCGGGCTTCGGCAGCGACATGCCGATCATTCCGCGGATCAAATCGACTTCGTCCGCGAACCGCTATGGCGCGATCAAGGGCAACATCGAAGCCGATGCCGCTTCGGTCGTGCTGCCTTCGGCCCTGGTCAAGCGCCACCTCAGCGACGCGCTGGCGGCGCCGCTGATCGCCGAAGTCACCATGGACCGGCCCGAAGGCCTGGCGGTAACGCGCGAGTTCGACGTGCTGGTCAACGCACCGGCCGGCGTCAGCCATGTCGATGCCAGCAGCCCGTACTACGCCGGCACCATCGCGTTCTTCGGCCCGACCATGCCCAACATGGCGATGTCGCATTCGGCCACCTTCGCCGTCCCGCTGCGCAAGACCTTGCAGGCGTTCTCAAGCTCGAACGCGGAAAACGCCGGCACGCGCCTGAATATCCGGCTGGTGCCGTCGGGTATGCAACCGGCCGACCCGGTGCCGGTGCACGCGGTGTCGATCACCTCCGGCGGCTGAGCGGACATGCCGCGGCGCGCCGTCGTTCTCGCTCTCGCGGTGTTGATCGCGCAGAGCGGGTGCGCGGCCGCCGGCGGCTATCGCACGCTGACGCTCGCGCATCCGCCGCGCGCGGGCGAAGCCGTTTATCTCGAAGTGCACCTGGGCGCGTTGGCGGGCGGACAGGAAATCGAAGTGCTCGGCGACGATGGCCGCAGTCTGGGCGTGATCTCGCCACACGCGATCCGCGCCGGACGCGACGCCGGCACCTACACCGTTCCCCTGCCCGCCGAAGCGATCCGCGGCACGCGCGTGCGCATCCGCCTGGTCACCACGCCCGCCGGCGGCGTGGCGCGCGATGCGAACGCGGATGAGGTGCGCGAGGTGCGGGTGACGGGCGAGGACGGGAAGAACTAGCGAACCGGCTGCGCGACATCGGGCCGCTCCCATCGCCCATGGGAACGGCCCGGCGCCACCGCTGAACCGCATCGTTACGGCATGGGCAACCACACGTTGCCGCCCGGCGCCTGATAGTCGGTGATGTACGCGTAGGGAATCGAAGTCAGGAACGCCACCTCGGTCAGCCCGACCGCGCCGACGCCGGTCAGGGCGATCAGCTGCGAGGCCGGCATGGTGGCGCCGTCGAAGACCAGATTGGTGCTTACCGCCGAGGCCAGCACCGCGGAATTGTTGCCGACCGGGATCACCGCGCCGCGTCCGTTGCGCTGATAGTTCAAGGTCATGGTCATTCGATAGACGTAACTGGTGCCGTAGCCGCCCGCGGCCGGACTGACGTCGGTGGAGATGTGCACGGTGTCGTGGCTTTTGCCTTTCTTGATCTCGGCCATCAAGGTCAGCAGGTTGATCGGGTTGTTGCTGTTGAGCGCCGCCTGCAGCGGCGTGGTGTCGGCCGGCGGCGGCAGCGCCACCGGCGCGTACGGCGGCGGCTGGCCCATGCAGCGATTGACCAGCGCCACGGCCAGCGGCTGAGTCAGCGGAACCCAGGCGGTGAAGCCGCCCGCGGCCTGGATGTCGGCGGGGGGCCGGCTGTCGCCGCGGTACAAATTGATAGGCATGTCGAAACTCCTTCTGCGCTCCCTGGCGGGAGCCGATGCGATCGGGTTCGGAGGGGATGCGGCCTCGCGGGGGATGCGCGGAGCAGCGAGGCCTGCGGCTGTGGCGTTCAAGGACGAGTGCGTGCGGCGAGGATTCGCCGACGTAGCGGTTAGCGCCGTGTCGAGCGGCCCGCCCGCTCCGGCGCATCGAATGCCGCGCCGCACGCACTGGTTCAAACGCGAACGCATCGATGATGTGAAGACGGCCGGGTGCGGTCAGCGCGCGCAGGCAGGCCGGTCGGCGGGGCGTCGTGCATTCAAGATGCAGGCCCGTTCGCGCCGCATCGCAGCATCGGATTTGCCTTGGGCGAAAAGACATGCGATATGGCTCGCAGCCCGACTCGCTCCCGCGCGCCGCAAGGTTCGCTGCCGCCCGCGACATCGGCCCACCGCTGCGCCTATCCGACGAGGCCCGCCCCATGATCAAGCACGCCATCCTGGGTTTGATGCTGTCCTGCCTGTCCCCGCTCGCCCTGGCCCAGGACGAAGTATTCGACGTCCACGTCCACGTCTGGCATGGCGAGAAGTCGCTTAAGGAGTACTACGCGCAACTGGAAGCCGATCACCAGCCGGTCACCCGCCACAGCGGCATCTACATGGCGATCAAGGGCGAAACGCAAGAGAACCGGCGCAAGAACGACGAGCTGATCGCGCTATCCAAGCGCTACCCCAAGCTGATGCCGATCGCCTCGGTGCATCCGCTGGACGGACAGATCGCCATCGACGAGCTGAAACGGCTGGCCGGACTGGGCGTGAAAGCGATCAAGCTACACCCGCACACGCAGCACTTCGACATCACCGACCCGCAAGTGCGCGCGCTGTGCAAACTGGCCGGCGAACTGGGCGTGGCGGTGTTGTTCGACAACTTCAACATCGTCCCGGGCGACAGCCAGAACCTGTTCAACCTGGCGGTGGGACTGCCCAAGACGCAATTTATCTTCGCCCACATGGGCGGCCTGGATTTCCGCTTCTGGAACAGCCTGTTCCTGGCCCGCACGGCGAAGGATTTCTTCTTCGACAACATCCACTTCGACATCTCGGCCACCGCGGTGCTGGTGGCCGATTCGCCGGTCGAGCCGGAGTTCGTGTGGACGATCCGCAATGTCGGCATCGACAACGTGATGCTCGGCTCGGACTATCCGCAGCTCTCGCTCAAGCAGGCCAGCGATGCCTTGGAAAAGCTCGATCTGACCGCGGAAGAGAAGCAGAAAATCCGCTGGGGCAACGCCAACAAGTTGTTCGGCGGCGGCCAAAAGCAGGAATAGCAGCCATCTTAACCGCCCACGGCCGGGCGATCGAATCAGGCCGAACAACCGAAAACATCGACCTTCGGACGAGCCGCGAGCGCTGCCGTTGCGCTCGTATGCGGCGCGCGACAATTTGTTGGAGCATCGTCGTGCTCGCTGGAAATTGTGGGCGCTCTCAACAAAAACCATGCATTACGCAACGGACATAAGCGTCCCATCCACAACAAGAACACGTTCCAAGCAGACTTAATCCGGGTCAGATTTTTCCGATAGCACGAACTCATACTCCGTGATTGAATCCGCGGCACGTCATCGCTCCTCAAACCAGAGAACCCATGATGAAACCGAAGCCGATCCTCGCTCTGATTTTTCTGGCTGCGTTTCACTCTTCCGTGATGGCACAGACGCGAACAGGCGTTGCCGCGTCGCAAGGCCACTCCGGCATTCGTCAATCTTATGTCGAATGCACCAGGAAGCATGAGGGTGCGACGCTGGAGATCGGTTACTGCATCTCCGAAGAAAAGAAATACCAGGACAAGCGCCTCAACGAGAACTATCAAGCTCTCACCAAGGCGCTGAGCACCAGCCAGAAACAGACTCTCATCGCCGCACAACGGGCATGGCTGGCCTATCACGCCAAAGAAGGTGTACTGCAAGGTTCCCTTTATGGCTCCGATCAAGCCAGCAATCTTCAGATCGGCGAATACACGCTATATCGACTGTCCGAGCGCGCCGACCAACTAAAGAAATACCTAGACCTCATTCGCGACTGATTCAACAGGACAAGCCATGTCAGGGAAGAACATTGACCTCAAGGACCCCGATCAAGTAACCGGCGCTGTTTATTTCGCTATGGGCCGGGGAACCGAGGGCGGAAATTCCTCGTATCACCTGTCCATAACCGGCGTCACCAACGCCTCGAAAGCCACCGATCCCGGATGGGGCGATGTCGACAACGTTATCGCGCAAAGCGGATATTCCCTGGGCACGGTCCAAGTCGATTTCGGCCAACGTGGCACTTGGCCACTGGGCGCCATCGAGGGCCGCAAACTGCAGCCGGGTGAAAAAACCTATGTAGACGCCGTAGTGGACGCCGCGGCGGCGTACGCCAAGGCGAACAACCTGCCCTTTAGCGAAGATCAGGCGCAACTGCGCAAAGACCTGCTGACTCACGGCCCGAATCTGCGCTTTATCGATACCGATACCCGCGACGCGATCAATCAATGGGCGTCTTCCAAGGAAGGCAAGCAGTGGATTCACCAGAACATCGACTTGCCGCAAGTCCGCAACGCGACGGCACAGGCCGTCGATATCGTCGAGAAGCATCGGCAGAACATTCCCGAAGACAAGCGCTTCGAAGTCGTCTGCATGCTGGCAAAGACCGCGAATCAGCTACCCGGAAAGCTGCCGACGCTGGAAAAGACGCTCGCCGACGGCGGCGACTATGAGCAGTTCATGGATTCGGTGAATGCGATCAAGGCCAAGCGCCCCTACTTCGCCGCCGGCCATGCTGGAAAACTCGCTGGCATTTACGAAGACAATTTCAACAAGCCCGAACGGGGCGACGCCTTGGAGCGAGCGCACAAGAAAGTCATGAGCGCATCCTACGATCCATCGCAGGAAAGCAGCGACAACGATATCCAGGATTCGCTAAAGGCACTGCACCGCGGTAAACGCTCGCACTCGGCGACCGATGATGGTTTGCTGAAGCAGGGAGAAAAAGGCAAGGAGATCAAGGAAGTACAGGAACTTCTGAACAAGCATGGATTCCACGACGCCAAGGACCGTCCATTGACCGAAGACGGTGACTTCGGTCCGGGTACTCGCCACGCTGTGAAGGAGTTCCAGAAAGCGCATGGCCTAGACGACGATGGCGTGGTGGGAACCAAGACCCTGGAGGCGCTTCGCAAGGTGCCGGAACAACAATCCGTTGGGGAAAGCCGTGCGGCCAACGGCGATCGTTCTCGGGATGCCGCGCTACCGGTTCCGATCACCGATGCCGGACACCCTGACCATAAGTTGTATCAAAGCGCCTACGCTGCGCTGCGCAATGAGGAAACGCGTTTGGGTATCGCCGCTGGTCCATACACCGTGAATCTGTCGGCAGCGCTCACGGCGGACGCAAAGCGCGATGGGCTTTCTCGTATCGATCGCATCGAATTCAACGACACCGGCAAGTTCGCGCGTGCCGTGGAAATCTATCCACACATGAACGAGCCCGCGCTTAATCGCAACACTTTGCCGCAAAGCACCGAACAAGGCATCCAACAATCCGTACAAACCAGCACCGAGCAACTGGCACAAGTCAGCGGTAATGTCCCGAGCCGGGAACAAGTGCCGTCGCCAATGGCTCAGCCCCAGCAAGAGGAGCCCAGACCGGGCATGGGCGGACGTTAATATTCCGACCTGTCCCTGCGCCGGTAGCGCATCGTCTGAATGTTGGAATCCGGCGATATTCTACCAAGTCTTGCCACCGTCGATATCCAACTCAAACCTCCGGGAGCCCCGGCTGGCCTTCAATCGATAGTGACGCGTTGCAGGGCCGCGCGGGCCAACTTTGAAGCCCCCGGATCAGGCCTGCGCCAGGGAGAAATCGATCGCCGCGCACACCGCCGCCGCCTGCGCGGCGTTGCATTGCTCGGGCGTGGCGCGCGGGCTGTCGGGATAGACCTCGGTGGTGGTGCGGTAGCGCGCGTTGGTGATGCCGGCGCACAGGCCCAGCGAACGTACCGGATAATTGATCACGCCCTGGGCGACGACCGTCGCGCCGATGATCTCGCCCTTGGCGTCGGCCGGTGCGATGTGGGTGATCATCGCCACCGCCGCGATCACCGCCTGCTGGAACTCCGGCTGCGGGTCTTCGCTGTCGCCTACCAGATAGAAACCGTCCGGGATTTCGCCCGGCTCGTTGGGCTTGCCGTCGCGCGCGGCCAACGCCGGGCGGAACTCGGATTCGTCCGTGTCGGTGGTTTCGTGCAGGTCGATGTGCATGAGCACGCGCTCGCGCCACGGCGCCACCAGCGCGATCAGCGCGGCCGATTCCTGCGCCGGGCTGTTGTCGCGGAACGAGCGGTTGGGATCGATCGCGTCGATGTTCCAGCGATGAATGCGCTCGTAGGCCCACGGGCTGATGCAGGGCGCGACCAGCAGGTTGGCCTTGCCGGCATAGTCCGCGGCATGGCGCTCGACGAATTGCAGCGCGCCGTGCACGCCGCTGGTTTCGTAGCCGTGCACGCCGCCGGTTACTAGCATCGTAGGCAGGTCGTCGCGCCAGTCGCGGCTCTTGATCGCGAACAGCGGATAGCCCTCGGGCGCATAGTCCAGCCGGCCGTACTCCACCACATCGAAACGCGAGCGCAGCTTGTCGATCTTGCTCACCACCTCGGCTTCGTAGCTGCGATGACGGACCTGCCGCGAGCGCCATTCGGCGACCTCCGCCGCCCCCCAGGGCTGGCCGGGCGTACCGATCGGGTAGAAGGCTTGGCTGGTCATCGCGTCGCTCGCTTGGCTGCACTACGGAAGAACCGGGGATTTTATCACCGCCGCTCGCGTGTCCAGGCCGTTTTTCGTCCGATACCGCGCGCAGGGCGTTGGCTGAATGCCGGAATCCGCCCAGTCGAACCCACGCAGGCGGCGATAAACCCCCGTAGATGTCGCGCCCGGCCCGGCCGGATATCTTGCCGCAGGCTTCGGCCGCGGCTTGAATCCCGGCGCATTCGTCAGACGCGGCCCGCACACGCGGGCCGCGTCATCGGATCGGCGTTACCGAATCCGCATCACCAGATCCGCACCCGCTGATCCGGCGCCACATACAACTTGTCGCCCGCCTTCACGTCGAACGCCTGATACCACGGGTCGAAGTTGCGCAGCGGGCCATAAGCGCGGTACTGCCCCGGCGAATGCGGGTTGGTCTTGATCAGGTTGAGCAAGGCTTCATCGCGATACTTGCTCTTCCACACCTGGCCCCACGACAGGAAAAAACGCTGATCGCCGCTCACCCCGTCGATCGCCGGTGCGGGCTTGCCGCCCAGGCTCAGCTGGTACGCGGTGTAGGCCATCGAAACACCGCCCAGGTCGCCGATGTTCTCGCCCATCGTCAGCGCGCCGTTGACGCACTGGCCCGGCAGCGGGCAGAACGCGTTGTACTGCGCGCCCAGCGCCTTGGTGCGCTGCTCGAACCCGGCGCGGTCGGCGTCGGTCCACCAGTTGCGCTGGACGCCGGCGTAGTCGGACTTGCTGCCCTGATCGTCGAAACCGTGGCCCATCTCGTGGCCGATCACCGCGCCGATGCCGCCGTAGTTCACCGCCGGGTCGGCGTTGAGATCGAAGAACGGCGCCTGCAGGATCGCGGCCGGGAATACGATCTCGTTGAAGGTCGAGTTGTAGTACGCATTGACCGTCTGCGGCGTCATGAACCACTCATCGCGATCCGGACGCGTGCCGATGCGGCGGTTCTGGTCGTCGCGGCCGTAGCGGCGCATCTGCATCACGTTGGCCATTAAGTCGCCGGGCACGATGGTCACGCTGGAGTAATCGCGCCACTTGTCCGGATAACCGACCTTGGGCCGGAACGTGGACAGCTTGCGATAGGCCTCGGCCTTGGTCGCATCGCCCATCCAGTCGATCTTCTCGATATTGCTGCGCAGCGCGGTGCGCAGATTCTCCACCAGCGCCTGCATCGCCGCCTTGGCCTGCGGCGAGAAATTCTTCTCGACGTAAAGCTTGCCCATCGCATCGCCCAGGCCGTCGGTGCCGGTGACCGCGGCCACCGCGCGCTTCCAGTCGTCGCGCTGCGCCTTCTGCCCGCCCAGCACGGTGCCGGTGAAGGCGAACGCGGCGTCGTCCATCTCGCGGCTGAGCAGCGGCGCGTTGCCGCGCACGGCGTGGAAGGTCAGGTAATCGCGCCACACCGGCAGCGGCGTGCGCGCGACCACGTCGATCACCGGCTGCACCGCGCTCGGTGTGACCACGTTGACGCGGTCCAGCACCGGCAGCCCCTGCGCCTTGGCCTGCGCGGCCCAGTCGTAACCCGGGTACTGCTTCGCCAGTTCGGCCAGGGTGGCGACGTTGTAGGTCTTGTCGCGATCGCGCAACTGCGCGCGTTCCCACTGCGGCTTGGCCAGCTCGGTCTCAAGCGCCAGCACCGCCTGCGCGCGCGCCTTCGCGTCCTTGACCCCGGCGAAGCCGAGCATGCGCTCGATATGGGCCAGATAAGCGGTGCGGATGCCGGCGAAGCGCGCATCTTGGTTGAGGTAGTAATCGCGATCCGGCAAACCCAGGCCGGCGACGCGCAGACCGACCAGATACTGGTCCGGGTCTTTGCGATCCAGCTCGACATTGAAACGCAGCGGCGCCGCGCTGTTGTCCAGATCGCTGTTGCCGAAGGCTTCGATCAATGCCGCCTTGGAGCTGATCGCGCCGATCCGATCCAGCACCGGCTGCAGCGGCGCGATCCCGGCGGCGTCGCGCGCGGCGCGGTCCATGTAGCTGGCGTAGTAGTCGCGCAGCTTCTGCGCGTCGCTGCCGCGCGCCAGATCCTTGCGCTTTTGCAGCGACTCGATCATCGCGTGCACCTGCGCCTCGGACTGATCGCGCAGCATGTTGAACGAGCCGTAGGTGGTCTCGTAGTCCTTCAACTGGTAGGTGTCGAGCCAGTGACCGTTGACATAGCGATTGAAATCGTCGCCCGGCTTAACGCTCTTGTCCTGCGCACTGAGGTCCACGCCGAAGCTGCCCAACTGCGGCTTGCCCTTGGCCGCGCTGTCGGCGCCGTGGGCGGAGGAAACGGCGAACGCGGCGGCAAGCGCCAGGCTCAGGCTCAAACGTGAAGGCTTCATGGGTGGTCCCCGGTGGAAAGGGGGGAGCCTAGCTCAGTGGGCGCGCGGGTGTCGTGGGCCGTTGGTTGGGCACAAGCCCGGGTTACCACCGAGTTGGCAAAGTCCGATGCCCTTTCGCGGCCCCCTCGCCTGTCCCGGCGGCGGTGAACCCGACCGCGCTGTGGACACCCGCCCCGAAGGCCGGGGCCACGCCGGGCATCGCGGGCGCATCGGCCAGCGAACATAAGCCCCGAACCTCTTCCGTCCTGTTGTCGATTCGGCCCCTGCGCGAAACCGACACCGCAAGCGCTACGCTCCGCGGCCGCCCGGCGCACAAGCCGCGTCTTCCCATCAGCGGCAAGACGCGGCGCGTCATGCCTTACTTACCAGGCTCAAGAGTGAAAGGAGTGAAGAATTTCCACACGTCCGACCAGACATCGCTGAGCTGCGAATAATAAGCCCGGAATTCCGGCGTCGGAGTGGTATTGTTCAAACAGACCGCCATCGGGGTAACACCGACCGCGCTGCCGCGAAACTCGTAATCGAGATTGGCGTTCACGGTGAACAAGCCCGCACCCGACGACCCCTCTTCAACGGCACCGACATCCCACTTCACCTCGGTCAGCGACGAATGCCCCTGCTTCGGCACCTTCAGCCTGGTCACTGTGCCCAGTGAATATTTCTTCCGATCTCCCTGGGGATGATGGATGGTTTCGATGTTAGTGCCGGGAGACGTCAACGCTGCGCTGTTCCAGGCGGCATAGACCGCGTCGGCCGGCGGGGCCTGCCTGAGTTCCAGCAAGGCCGTATCGTGGGCAGTGTCGGCGTGCAGCAGCTTCGCACCATTGCTGAGCGCTGCGTATTTCGTGTTGATGAAGGTGTCTTCGCTGCAGTCAGCGGCTTCCAGGAACCAGTACGTCTGCAGGGAGTCGGCCACGGCCTGAGTTTCGATGCAATGCGCAGCGCTCCAGAACAAGTGCTTCTTTGGCACGAAGAAGTTGTTGAGCAAGGTGCCGGTGCAATAGCCCGTTTTACCATCCGGCATGGTAAACACCATCCGCGCAACCGCTGAGCTTGTGGGCTTGAAGCTCTGTAAATAAACGCTCCGGCACGCGATATCGCGCTGGCACATCGCGGCTCCCTGCCCCGTTCCAAACGGCGGCAGCCGGCCCGAAGCGGCAGCCGGATCCATGTCCAGATGCGACAGCATGGGCACCTTCAAGCTCAGGCCGTCGGGCCGCTGTCCCGGCGCCAGAACGATTTCCACCGTGAGCGTATCGCCCGCCACGACCGGGGACCATGCGAGCGGCCCCTTGGCGAAATCGCTGCCGCTTTTGCCGAACACACGGCCGTCGTTGCCGGCGAAGCGCAGCGACACCGCCGCGGGATCGCCGCCGGAGCGAGCGTTGCCGCGCAGTTGCAAACCCGCACGCAGCGCCGCCGCCTTAGTCGAGGTAAGGCTGAAACGAGCGCCGCGCGAACCGTCGGCCAAGCTCTGCCAACTCAGCGAGTTCAGATCGATGTTGCTGCGCTGCACGGCGCGCCCGATACCGACTTCCAAGGTTTTTCCCAATTCGCCTTGGCGCGCGCGACGTTCGCCGAGAGCGCTCAAAACCTGCCGGGCCGGCTGCCCCAGCTCGAGGATACGGGTGACGCGCGCCTTGTCGGTGGTAGCGAAGTCGGCATCGCCGAACGCGCTAGCAGACGGCCTGGCGGTGACTGGCGCGGAGGGCATTTGCATGATGGGGGCGACGACCGGCACAGCCGGCATTTCTTCGGCGGCGACGGCGGGCGCCAGTACGGTCAAGCCGGCCAGCAACGCCAAAGACAGCGGATTCTTGCGATTCATTAGTGGGCAACTCCTTGAGCGCGGCCGCAGACCGGACATCCCCCTATCCGGCCCACGACCTTGTCGGTGCGATACGACGGGGACTCATGCACAAACGCGCTCGTTCGCAATCGCCCTACCCCATGTGTGCAGTTCTGGTGGATTGGCGAAACACCAATGTCCGAAAGCGTGAAATCAACTGCAAATGCCGCCGATTCACGAGCATCGAATACGGGTTGGGAGTAGAGCGCGCAGATTCGTCCACTGATGCGCACGACCTCACTGGCGCTCCACACGCCGTGTCCGCGAACGCAAAGCGGCACCCGACTCGGCGGCCCCCGTCGAATACGCACCGCATCCCATCGCACGAAGCGCCGTGGCCGAACGCATCGCTGGAACTGTCGGATCTTCGCCACGAAAGATCCGCTGCCCCTTTAAACTCTCCCAATTCCACTGCCAAGCAAGCCCACATGCCGCATTACTCAGGCCCCCTGCTCACCCGCCCCGCCGCCGAACAACTGCGGGCGGCGCGCGACGCCGGAGCGCCGGCGTGGACCGGCTCGCTGGATCTGGGCCGATCGAGCGGCGAAGCGCGGCTGCAGGCCGATGTCTGGCAATGGCGCGAGCGCGAGTATCCGTATCCGCCCGTGCTCAAGGACCGCACGATCTATTACTGGGACGGCGAGGACTTCGCGCCGGTGTCGCGCTTCTCCGGTTCGCTGATCAAGCTGGTGCCGACCGAATGGGGCGCGCCCACCTTCGAGATCGACGGCATCAAGATGCTGCCGACGATGAAGGCCTCGCCGCTGGAAGACGCGCGAGCCAAGGTGGCGCTGATCGAGCCGCGCGGCAAGCGGGTACTCGATACCTGCGGCGGGCTGGGGTATTTCGCCGCGTGCTGCCTGGAAGCGGGCGCGACCGGCATCCAGTCGTTCGAGAAGAACGAAGACGTGCTGTGGCTGCGCACGCTCAATCCGTGGTCGCCCGATCCCGACGCCGACACCAGCGGCGGCCGTCTGCGCCTGACGCATGCCGACGTGTCGCAGGCGATCACGCAGATCGCCGACAACTCGGTGGACGCCCTGCTCCACGACCCGCCGCGATTCGGCATCGCCGGCGAGTTGTATTCGCAGGCGTTCTACGATCAGCTGGCGCGCGTGCTGCGCCGCGGCGGACGCATGTTCCACTACACCGGCAGCCCGAACAAACTCACCAGCGGCCGCGATGTGCCGCGCGAAGTGGCCAAGCGCCTGGAAAAGGCCGGGTTCAAGGCGCAGCTGGCGCTGGACGGCGTGTTGGCGATCCGGCGGTGAAGGTTCCAGGCGATCTGGCTGGGTCAGCCCGCCCCCCCGGATCACGGCACCTCGCATTTCCAGATCGAATCGGCCAGCCACAGATTCGCGCGGGTGATGTGGTTGTAGATCTCTTCCACCGGCGTCCCGCCTTGCGCGGTGCATTTGCCGACCGCATCGGCGCGCGCGTCGCTCAGGGCGATGCCGGGGTCGTAACTCTGGCCGTGACCGCTGACGGTGATAACGCCGGCCAGGGCCCCGCCCGAGACCGGCAACAGCAACGCTAAAGCGATGACGACGCAATGCCTCCTCATGTTCGCGCTCCCGAGGGTGAGTCCGGGGGCATTCGAGCATGCGCCGGGGAGGCGACCGTGAAAAACGAGTAAGCGGACCGTAAACAGATTGGCTATCCCGGCCTCAGCGAAGCGCAGAGGCCCGTTCACCGAAGCGGGACCATCCCCCCGCCCGCCGCGGCCGCGTCGAGCAAAATCATCCATCCATGTCCGCCACCGGCCGTTTGTGCTCGCCTGCGCCCCGCGCGTCCTCGCATGCTGCGCGGCAATCGCACCGTGGCCACTAGGAGTCGGAATGAGGTTCCAGCGCAGCAAACGCATCGCCGGCAGGTTCGTCCTGCTGTCCGCCCTGATCCTGGGCGTCGCCCCGTCCGCCGTCGGCGCGGCCGCACCGCCCGAACACAGCAACGAGATCGACCACGCCCTGCTGTGGGGACGCGACATCGACCAGATCAGTGCGGTCATGGCGGTGAAACTCGGGTTCCAGGTCCGCCCCGGACGCAACCCCGACGGCGTCGCCAACCGCTATGTGCGCATGGCCGATCGCAGCTACATGGAGTTGTTCGGCATCGCCCGCGCCGACGCCGCGATGGACCCGGGCATGAAGGCCGACCAGGCTTCGCTACGCGGCGGAGCGGGCGCCCGCACCTTCGGCCTGCGCTCGACCGTGCTCGAACAGGCGCATGCATTCCTGCAACAACAATCCTTCGCGCCCACGCCGATCTTCACCGCCGCGCTCAACGACCCGGACGGCGACGGCCCGTCGGCGCCGCCGCGCTGGCGCCTGTTCGCCTTCGAACATGCACCGCTGTCGAGCAACCTGTTCTTCATCGACTACGCCACGCTCAAGACCACGCCAGCGCGCGTGTCCGAGCACAAGATCGCGCCGCAGCACCCCAACAGCGCGCAAGCCTTGACGTCGATCTGGCTGCTGTCCGCCGACGCCGACGCCGACCGCAAACAATTCGAGCGGCTCGGGATTGCCGGCGCGAAGCCCATTCGCTTCCCGCAGATCGCCGCCCAAGGTTACTGCGTACCGGTGAACGGCAAACGCCTGCTGGCGCTGCAACCCGACGGCCCGGGCATCGCCGCCGACGCCCTGCGCGAAGGCGGCCCGCAGCTGCTGGGACTCAGCATCGGCGTGGCCGATCTCGACATCGCAAAGCGACAGGTCGAACGCGGGTACGAAACCCAGCTCAGCGGTTATCGCGGCGCCTTGGGCGAAGCGTTTCTGGCGCCGACCCAGAGCGATCTGGGATTGCTGATCGAGTTTCATGCTTCGTCGAAAGCCGCGGCGGCCTGCGGCGGCAGTGTCGATTGACGGCGCGGACTGAGTCGCCGTAATCCGCCGACTCAGTCCGAACCTTGCCGACACCGCCCCAATTCGTTTGGGGCGGTGCCTCTTGCCGTTACCCGCCGCGCGGTCCCTGCCCGAACGCATCGACCAACAACTTCGCCGCCACTTCCGCGCCGTCGCTGCGGATCATGCCCGCGACCGCGCTGGCGCGTGCGCGAACCCCGCTGCTCAACACCGTATCGAGCGCGGCCGAAAATGACTCCAAACTCGGATTCGGCCCGGCGTGCGCGACGCCGATGCCCAGGTCGGCGACGCGGCCGGCCCAGTACGGTTGATCGGCGATCTGCGGCACCACCACCTGCGGCGTACCCGAGCGCGCGGCGGTCGTGGTCGTGCCGGCACCGCCGTGATGCACGACGACGGCGACGCGGCGGAACAAGGCCTGCTGGTTGACCTCGCCGACGACGAAGCAATCCGCGCGATCGTCGCTCAACGCCAACTCGGCCCAGCCTTGCGAGAGCAATACGCGCCGGCCCTGCGCACGGATCGCTTCGATGACCACGCGCGCCGACTCCTTCAACCCTTGCATCGGCATGCTGCCGAAGCCGACATACACCGGCGGCGCGCCGGCATCGAGGAACGCGAGCAGTTCGTCCGGCAGCGGACGTTCGTCGGGCAGGATCCACGCGCCGGTCTGCACGACATCGCGCAGGCTGGTCGGCGGCCACGGACACAGCGTCGGGTCCGAGGCCAGCCATGGGCGATCGGTCAGGACGTGATCGCGCACGTTGTCCACCGGCGGCAAGCCGACCGACGCGCGCAGATGGTTGACGCCGGCGCCGAACAAGGCGTTCTTGGCCTGGATGTCGTACTCCCACAACAGCTTGTTGTCGCTTACGTCCGCCGGCAGCGGATGGCCCGGGTATTCGTAAGGCCGCTGGTGCGAGGACGGCAGGAACAGCGGGCAATAGGCCGCATACACATAGCCGATACCCATGCGCTCGGCCACCGAGCGCGCGGCGGCGGTCGACGGAAACAGCCCCGCCGCGACGATGGCGTCGCAATCTTGCGCGGCCGCGGAGATCGCATCGTACTGCGCGGCGACGATCCGGGCCGCGTGCGTGGCGATCGTCGTGCCCTTGCTTCCGGGCGGTTCCGCCGCCTGCCGCTTCAGCGCCTCGCCGACCCACTCGCGCACCGAAGAGAACGCCGGCGCCAGCGGCACCCCGGCGCGTTCCAGCAAGTCCGCGAATTCCTGATCCGGCGGCGCGCACACCCGCACCTGCGCCCCGAGCGCCTGCAACTGCGCCCCCAGACCCGCCATCGGCTCGACATCTCCGCGCGACCCGTACGTCGATAACAAAATCCGCATTTCGCTGCTCCCAATCCGCCGGTTTCGGCGTAGGGCGCGGATTGTGTTGCACGCCAAGGGTCTTGCCGCAAGCCCCCCGGCGCGCTATAAATTGATTGTGGGAACAGGGCCGAACGCGGCCGATTCAGTCGAACCCACCCCCGATCGCCTCTTTAATCGTCCGGCTGCGAGTCCTCGCCCGGCAACGGCTGATGCCCTTTCCCCGGCGGCAAGTCCGCATTCTGAACGTGCTTGCGCTTGGCCTTCGCGTCGTCGGAGGAAGGATTCTCGCCCGGCAGCGGCTGATGCCCCTGCCCGCCCGGCGGCCCGTCCCCGTTCCCTTGTCGCTGCGGCTTCGGCCCGGCCTGCTTCGTGTCGTTGCCCATCTGAGTCGTCCTCGTAAGACGTCGGCTCCGGCTGGATCCGGCGATGGTTCACGCTGAGGGCTGGGCGGTTAATAGCGGGTCTAGTCGCGGTGGGCTGCTCTTCACGGGTAGCGAACATAGGCTCGGGGTTCGCGGCGAGTCACATCGCGTCGCATGCGGAAGCACACATCGTCCTCATTCAAGCGTGCGCGGCTAGCGGGCTGTCTTGACCGGTCAGGCGTCGATGCCGATGCTCTCGAAAAAGCTACATGTCAGGAGCGAAGGCAAGAGCGCATCGCCGTGTTTGCCCGCGCTGTCCAAGGATCTTGAAGGGAGCTTTGCTTGCAGAAGATTCTCGCCACTCTCGCACTCGCCCTCACCTTGCAAGCATGCAATACGGTCGGCCCCAGACAATGCACCCTGCCGCCAACTGCAGTGACGAAGCCCACCGTCTCGCTTGTTGATCCGATAACGATCGAAAACTTGCTGCGCTGGCCGTTAGATGGCGCTGCCGGCAGGGACAAAGTTGTCGCGGCGCTTAGTCGGTTGTTCGAAATGAAACCGCTGCGCGCTTCGCAGTCTTCCGGAGAAGGTCCGGTACGACTTGTGGATGGCCACGTACTGAGCTTCGCACACGTGCGAAATCTGTCCGGCGACATTGACATCGGCATCGACGCGAAATCATGCATCGACCCCGATTGGGCCGCTGCCGTTACCGGCGCCATGTTGAACTCCGTGGATCAAGACACTCATGGCGTAGATCGCGGAAAACAGTACGACGTTACCGGCAACGCAATGGCATTGCGCATCAACACGACGCCCGTAACTTATCGCTGCGTCACCGCGATCCACATCTATCCTCTACCGACGGAACGGCCGTGAATGCAAGGCTCGACTCCGGCAACGCTCATCGGATGAATAAAAGCGCGCAACTTGAATCGACGCCAAAACGGGATCAGCAGTAGATATCGGTATCTCCGCGCAACACCTGAGTCACTGCCCGTTCGCCGAGTGTAAAGACAGTCGCGAAGATTCCAGGCGCTAAAAAATCCGAGCGATCCAAGCCAAGCCGCTCCGACACGATAACGTGTCTACGTCACAGCGGTTCATGTTCCCAAACATGATCGGAGCGCGCCCACACCGCGGTAAATGAACACAACGCCCCGCACACGCCTCATTCGGCAAACAACGAGTGCAAAAAAGCGTGCGCCAAACCCCGCTTTTTGCGCGTTTTCCAGAACCACCGATAACGTCTCACTTTCCGCGTAGGGGTGCGGCGATGAGGGCCCGTTCTAGTCAATGCGGCCCGACTGAGCGTTTAGACATTCCACTGCACACATCCGCGACTTGCCCCAGACCCGCCGCAACTTCTGTTCGCATCCCTCTCTTTGCTTAAGGAGCTTTTGGATATGCGTAAGTTCAGTATGTCGGTTCTCGCTGCCACCGTAGCCATGACCGTATCCGGCGCGGCCTTCGCCGCCGACGATCTCTCCCCCGCGTTGAAGACGGCTATGCAGCGCGATCTGGGCCTGTCCAGCACGCAGCTGAGCCAGTACCTCAAGGTCGAACGTCTGGCCGAGCAGCAAGAAAAAACCGTGCAGGCGCAGTTGGGCCGCAACTTCGCCGGCGCGTGGGTCGAGCGCAAGGCCGATGGTTCCTTCGGCTTCGTCGCGGCCAGCACGTCGATCAAGAACGCCAAGGCCGTCGCCGGCGTCGAAACGCGTCAGGCGCGTCACAGCCTCGCCGCGCTCAACTCGGCGAAGGGACAACTCGACAGCCTGCTCGCGCGCAGCGCCAAGGTGCCCAAGGGCGTGTACAGCTGGACGGTCGATCTGCCCAGCAACAGCGTGGTCGTCGGCGTTGCGCCGGGCGCGGAAGAAGCCGGTGTCGATTTCGTCGCCCGCAGCGGGCTCGATGCGCGCGTTGTGCGCTTCGAAACCTTGAATGAAGCGCCGCAGCGCCGCATCGCCGTGCAAGGCGGCCGCGGCATGCTGCGCGATCCCGGCGACGGCTATCTGTATGCCTGCTCGGTCGGCTTCACCGTGACCAAGGGCAGCACGCCGGGCTACGCCACCGCCGGCCATTGCGGCACCGCGGGCGAGATCGTTTATCAGGAAGTCTCGCAGTGGAACCCGGGCGTCCGCGTCGGCACGTTCTCGGCTTCGACCATGCCCAGCGGCAACCAGACCGGCCCGGATCGCGGTTGGGTCAAGGTCGATACCACGCACACGCTGTCGCCCAGCGTCTACGGCTACGGCAACGGCGATGTCACCGTGCGCGGCAGCACCGAAGCCGCCGTCGGCGCCGCGCTGTGCCGTTCCGGCCGCACCAGCGGCTGGCATTGCGGCGCGATTCGCAGCAAGAACAACACCGTGTCGTACGTGGACGACGCGGGCAATCCGGACGGCACCGTCACCGGCCTGACCCGCACCAGCGCCTGCGCCGAAGGCGGCGATTCCGGCGGTTCGTTCATCACCGGCGCCGGCCAGGCGCAGGGCGTGCTCTCCGGCGGCAGCGGCAGCTGCTCGGGCAGCCAGGGCAACAACGGCGGCGGCAACAGCTACTACACGCCGATCAACTCGATCCTGAGCGCGTATGCGTTGACGTTGCGTACCAGCCCGTAATTCATCGTTGACGAAGTGCGAGTCGAGCGCCCCGGGTTCCGGGGCGCTTTTTTTTCTTATCGCAGGCTACTGACTGCGAGAGTAGCGAGGGTCTTGTCCTCGCCTGACGCCCCGGACTTTTCGGAGGTGTCCACTAAGCTTCCTCCACATCAAGCCACAGTCAATTACACAACAAGGCACATATCGTCCCTCCCAAAAGAAACGTGCTGCGCGAGTCGTCTTGACCAACCGCACGTCGATACAGATGCTGTCTTCGCGGTGGCCCGCGCCAAGAGGCGGATAACGTGAATCTCAAACATCTGATCGCAGTAGTTGCCGTTGTCGCATCAAGCTTGGTTGCTTGTCAGAAGGGAGCAACTGCGGCAGACAATGCCGACAAGCACAAGTCCGACAGCGAACACGCCACACTGACATCATCGAGCGACATGCTCGCCGCAGCCGAGCTGTTTGCGAGCGACAAAGGCCGGCGTTGGGATGCATACAGTTCGCTACCGCAGATCAAATGGATCGACGCGTCGCGAAAGCAGTACGGCTCTGGCCGCTATTCGCGCGCCGGAAAAATTCTTCTGGTTGGGTTTTCGGTCAAAGACATCCCCAACGGCAGGCCCGGACTGGACTTCGAAGTCATCAGGCGTAATGAGGGTAAGTCCACGCTCTCCATTAGTGGCTCACAGAGTGAAGTGGACTCTATTTCGATCAGCAAGCCCCTCTACTCCGACAACTATCTGAGCATCCTCAAACAGCAGTTCGGAGCCAAGGCATTGATCTCGACGATCGCCGAAAAATGTTCCGCAGGCGAATTTGAGGAAGGCGCTGGCGAAGGTGCGTTCTTCGCTGTGTCGCTCACCGGCCAAGGCACCATCTACGTGCAGGCCAGTCAGGAAGAGGGTGGCAAGTACACCGCGGGCTACACCGTATTCAAGCTGACCCGAAACCGACCTTCGGAAGTCATCGCCGAGTTGAACTGCAAGCGCACATCCTAGCCAGTACCGTCACACAAGAGGCATGGCATCAGACGCAGTCTTTTAACAAGTAGCGCGAATGGCAGTTAACGCGGGATGCGGGATGGTCTATACCTGATGATCTGAGTCGTGCGCCGAGGCAATGAAGGCCATGCGCGCGGCATCTGCTGGTCAGTCACGAAAGTGCACGCCTTCAAAGCGCATACCCTCCAAGACAAGCCCAGCTGCGTTACGCGAATAAGAAGGCGAAACGCTGCTTCGCTACGATGCGACCGGATCGACAGCTTCTGCGACCCGGTCCATGTGATCAGCCAAACGATCGAAGCAGTGAGCCAGCGCTTGCGCCGAGAGATAGACGACATCAGGACCCGCCTCGCTCTGTGGCTCAGTGAGCTGTGCAAATAGGCGCAGGTGGTCGCGGGTTTGAATTAGGGCCAAGTAGGCGGTGGCAGGGAGAAGGTAGGTAAGAGGAAGGGGCGTGGAGCAGCGGCATCCGTCTCGCATAACGTTCCAACTTTCGAGATAGGCGTCAAATCTAACCATAAGCACTTTATATTCAAAATCCGAATAAAGACTAAAATCTGATTTATTTGCGCGCACCACCATCACAAAAAAATACTCGACAGCGTCACTTGGCCACCACCTCGAGAACGAAGTCAAATAAATTATATACGCCCAACACAACATTAAGAAATAATCGTAGAAAGCAACCTAAAATCATCAATATTGCATCGTTTAGCCACGCGAAGCTTGAAACTTGCCGAGCTGGGGGTAAATGCAAAAATACTTTGGAGTCTTCTCTTTAAGAGAGGAAGCACTAGGCTCTTTCCAGAACAAAAAAACAGCGTCATTTCATGATCACCAATTGAATGCATAGCTTTAATTCGCGCAAAATCAGCCGCAAAGGTGCCCGCGCCACACTTAGTATCCGTACACAACTCAAAGTCACTAATCTTCTGCGATACTTTATGCCCATCGACCAGTCCGGTGTGGCAACTCGACAGCTCTGAAAGCGGGATATTAACGGTGGCGATACCGCACTTTCGCTGAGATGCGACACCACTAGCCACAACGAACTTCGACAAATGGCAGGCTATGTCCGCAATCCACTGAGGGAAATCGAGACCCTTACGGATAGATTCCTTATCCATAGAGAAAATTTCCTCGTCAAGAACTGAAACAACAGCGTCCTCATCGACCAGATAATTTTCAATACAGTACCGACTCAACCGAAACAAGCGAATTAAAGCTGGCCCAGGAACATTAAGAAGCACATCATAATCACCATCAACGATGTATACGCATCGCCTTTTCCTGTGCCCCTGATCTGCAGCACACTGAGCAAGCACTTTTGATTTGCTCCCAATGGGAAATATTTGCGCCAAAGCGACCTCCCCCCCCCCAAGGCACGCTGAATTATCTCCATGTATATTTTTTTTGATTCAACAGCCGTATCTTCAATAAAAACATCGACGTCATTAAATGACGTAAAGAAGACATGCTTTGCGTATTTAGCTGCCGCGCTACGCCGCAACATAGGTTAAACATCCACACAATTGTCAACAAACTCCCCCACAATTTCAGGGGAATGAGTCGCTATTATAAATTGTGCCCGAGCACTACTCTCAAGCATCTCACCGAGTAAGATTTCTTGCCAACGAAGATGCAGCGACAACTCGGGCTCATCAATGATAAAAACATTACTCCTATGCCCGAAAGAATTAAAGAAAATATGCCCGAACATCACAAGCAATTGCCGCTCGCCGGAGCTTAATGCACCCAATGGAACTTCAGTCGCATCGGGACGATGAACCTTTATCTGACCCACCGCGTCAATATTAATTGACTTCCCCGAGTCTGAAAAAAAACGATTGACGCAGGAAACGAATGAAACAAATCGCGATGATAACTGGTCGCTTTTTGCATCAAACTCTCTAACAGTCTCAACTAGCTCTTTCAATCTAAAAAGATTCGACTGATTCAACAGCGCCTCAAATATCGCATCTCCTGCATCCTCCGCATTTTTTTTTGCGCCTGCTCTTTGCAGCCTTTTGGACAACTCCGTTACTTGGTGGAAAAAGGGGTCCAATTCCTTTTTTGACTCAGACTCATCAATACCCACGGATATAAGCGCTCTAATCAGCGCACTTCTTTGTGCCGCTAGGTCCTCTACCGAAGCAACCTGCGAGCCAAGCCTAAATTGATCAAATATCTTCGCCTTTGAGACTTCCACATACCTAAATCCTGTTAAGAGCAATTTCCTCCTTAATCGTTCAGACTGCTGATCCTTGACTTGACGCACACGACGAAAAGCATCCAAAACTAGAGCTTGCGTTTCTATTAAGCCCGCAGCAAGAGAGCCTTTTATAGGCCCAGCCCCACGCCCGTACTCTCTAATGAACAGACTTTCTCTTTCCGGACCCGACGCATACTCATCTTGAAGCCCCATATGCCGCCGATCCAATCCTAAAAAAACCGGAGCCTGGAGGTCACTTATTGCTCGATAAGTTGGATTATCTGAAAACTTCACTCTCATCATTCGATTAGATTCAGCAACGCGCCTCGAGTCACCTAGTTCGGGCTCAATACTCTCCATCAAGCTTCTAGAAATTTCCAAAGGAGCGCCTTCACTTGAGATAGATATTACAAGCTTGTCACGCTGCCTTCGGGCAATTATGGCCCTCACCCCACTCGCATCACTGAACTCGACCGAGGCCTCAACAAACTGAATGAATAAAAGATCTCTGAGTGAAGGGGTCAAAAGGGCCTGCATCATTCTTAAGGCGGTAGTTTTACCACTCCCGTTTGGGCCAGTCAGGATTGTGGGATTTCGCAAGAAATCGAAATCAAAACGTAAATATCCATAAACACCACGAGCACTAAACTTATTTATCCTCATGACCTACTCGCAAATTGTTAATTACAAATTTGGATGGACACTCTTCCGCGGGGCAGACGATCGCACATTCCGGAAAGATCGATCTATACGCTGCTAGTGCATTCCGAAAACGCACGAAGAACACTTATCCGGCCAGCTATCACTCTTTGGCGGCGCCCAACCCGTCTAGCGCAGCGGCCACAAAGACAACGAATGGAACTCGTCTCCTCGCATCAAGCTACCGCTCGCCCTCTCGCAGGACAAACATCTCCTCGGTCGAGATTTTTTGCAACGGGGGCTCCGTTGAATTAGCGCGGACATTGACAGCACACCATCGCGGACCGATCAATACGTTCGGCCCTTCACGCGACATGTCCGCTTACTGGGAGATCTCGACATTGATGGTGCTGCGGATTGCTACCACGTCTGGGCAGCGCGGACCGTCCTTGCAATCCTGCGACGAACATTTCGTCATTCCCTTTGATAGCAACTGGAGGCCGATGGTGCCGTGGGGCTGGGAGCTTGTCCATGGCACTGGCTCACGCCGGAGTGAATAGTGCTCCCCTGGTGCAGGCCTCGGCTACTGAGAGATCGCGGTCACTCATGCCCCCCCCCGACCACGCCCCAGTCGGCCGTGCTCTCGGTGCCCTCTTTCGCCAGTTGCTCGCGGCTGTAGAGGATGACGATGAGGTGGTAGTCGGCCATGGGTGGGTCGATGCCTTCGAACCAGCGCACCAGCACAGGCAGTTCGTCCTTCGCGCACTTCGTATTTCGTGCGCAGCCGCCTATGCATCGATCCCCAATGCGCGACTGGATCGAATCATTGCGGTGTTAACAGCATCAGTCCATCCGGCGGGAAGCTCAATCTTGAGAACCAAATTATGTGTACCTGCTTTAGGCGCACCATCGAAAAGATCAATTATAAATTTAGGTATTCTTTCGGCCTGCTCAATGATATCCCCCGCCACGCCCACGTAGAGATCACGGACCTCCGCAAGCTCCTCATCAACATGGGTAAACCGTACCGACTCTTCCCAGGCGAGCGTATTACTGCATACCTCTCCATATAGTCGACACACAGAGACAATATCAACATCATTTCCCGCGATACCGGGCGCACCCCACGCACGCGCGAACTCCGTATTCGTCAGCGCAGTGAAAGCCCGTACGATGCGAAGCATTTCATCAGACTTACCATGCATCCATGTAAAAAAACCCCATTTATCCACACGATGATAGGGCTTAACGTACAGACCTCGTTTAAGCGCGTTCCACCTTCGTACAATCGGGGCAATTTCGTAACGCAGAACTTCGGCTGTCAGCAGATATTCCCAATCCGCTCCTTTTTCAAGAATCAATCGTTCAGCGAGATAACTCAACTTACCGAACTCTTCGAGGTGTCGCTTCTCATATCGCTGTCGCGCTTCAGCAGATACTTTTCCGACTTTCCGTGCAATCCAGCTCTCATGTTCGCGCTGCCACTCGAACAGCAGTCCCGCCGGATATCTATTAGGGTCGTCATCTACGATCTTGTGACAATTGGCGCAAAGCCAAATAGCATTATTGATGCCACTGCGATCAATAGACGCCATATCTGGGTCGTAGCGTGCTGAGCCAGGGTTCGCACCGTAGATGTGGGCGGCTTCACCAACATTCACCGTATCTGTCGTTTCAACGCCCGGGCCACTTGTGATTGCATTGCATTCGGGATTGGAACAAAGATTAGCAGCTCGTTTTGCCAGTGTAATAACGGTCGATTGCTTAAAACGATCTTGAGTAGCCATTAGTCAGTCGTCCCGAGCCCAAACGAAACCTTGCTCAGCAAGAGAGTACGCTGATTGTTAACAATTAAGGCGAATCCTAAATTATAAAAAATCCGACAGATACGGACTTTGTTTCATAGGCGACTCGTATCACCCTACCCTCGCCAATTAGCATGCCCCCGCCAAAACTCCACGGCACGCAAATAAGCCTCCCGATCCAACCCCACCCCCGACCCGCCCTCCTCCACCCCTAGCGCATTACGCATCATCGTAATCGGCGCCATAGGCGTCTCGACCGGCTCGGCGGTGTACATGCAGCCGACCACGCCCCAGTCGGCGGTGGTGTCGGTGCCCTCTTTCGCCAGTTGCTCGCGGCTGTAGAGGATGACGATGAGGTAGTCGGCCACGGGCGGGTCGATGCCTTCGAACCAGCGCACCAGCACGGGCAGTTCGTCCTTGGTGCGCGCCTCGTAGTCCGTGCGCAGCAGGTGGCGGTTGTCGTCGGTGATCGGCACCGTCAGGCAGCGGGTGCTGGTCCAGTTGCGATGCACGTGCAGTTTGCAGAACGGGGCGTAGCCGTCGAGGACGGTCAGCGGCGGGACGTCGTTGAGGTGACGCTCGAATTGCTCGGGCGTGCAGTCCTGGATGGTGTTGCGGCGCGGTTCGCGCGGGAACAGGCGGGTGCGGGCGAAGTCGGTGAGGATGATGGTCATGGACGCATTATCGAATACCGAGGGGATGCGGGCACGGGTGGGTGGTGTCCGCTGCGGGTGGATCGGGTGGTGGGCGCTTTCGGCGGGACGGTGCCGCGACGGGTTGGTACGAGGGCACGGCATGTCGGTGCCGCGTCTGTCGCGCCATCCCGTGTCGCGTCGGGATGGCATGCGTTAGCCGGAACGCCGCGCGAGGCGACGGCCTCAGGCCGTCATCTTGGGCGCGCTTTGGTTCGATTGATCCTGCGCGCGTGTCTGCGCTTGTTGCTGCTCGCGCTGCACTTGCTCGGCCTGCGCGATGCGCGTCGCCTCCACTTGCTGATAGCGCGCTTCCACCGGCACCGACAACGCGTCGGCGGTCTTCATGCTGGCGTGGTGCGCGGCAGGATCGGGCGATGGGTGGCCGACTCGGTACACGTGCACCATCTCGCCCGCGGCCAGATTCGCGGTGGGTGGGTTGAACGCCAGACGGATGTCGTCCTTGGCTTCGAACTTTTTCTCCGCGGCCATCGCCAGCGCGCTGGCGGTCATGCGTTCGCTCTGCTGGTCCCAGGGTTTTCCGGCTTGGCGATCGAGTTGTTCGACGGCGCCGCGGACTTTCTCGTACAAGGCGCGATCGGGATGGCCGGGGTCTTCGGGCGTGGAGCGCAGGGTCGGCGCGGGGGGCGCCGATGCGGTGCGCGTAGGCTCGGGATCGGCGTGCACTTCCACCGGTTCCAGCGTGGTGATCTTGGGACCGGATTGCTGGCGCTGATAGGTCGCGTCCAGTTCCTGTTTTATGTTGCCTTGGGCTTTGCTGTCCCAGACCATGCCGGGGCTGGTCCATTGGCCGTCGGCGCTGCGCTCGTAGGTGTCGCCGTCGGAGGCCAGCATGCGGCCGGGATGTTTGATCGCGTCTTTTACCGCTGCCGGCATTTCGCCCTGGCGGGACCAGTCGTATTGGTCGTAAGCGGTTTTGTAGTTGGCCGCGAGCGCGAGCGGTGTTCGGGTCGCGTTGTCGGCGATGACGGCCTGCGACTGCTTTTCGAGTTCCGCCGCGCGTTGCGGGGTCGCGAGGTCGGTGCGATAACTGGTGGCGCCGAGGTCGACTTGGCCGATGGCGACCTGCCGCGTCCATTGCTTGGTGGCCGCGTTGCGCTCCCAATTGCTCTCTTCGATGCCGCGCGCATCTTGGGCGCTGGCGGGAAGGCTGTAGGGATTCTGCGGCTTCGGCGGCGCCGATAAGGCCAATTCAACCGCGCGACCGGAGGCTTGGAAGTTGAGCCGGTCGGTGAGCGCGGGATCGGCCTTGAGCACTTGCGGCTTGTAGACCGGCGCGCCGTCGCTGCGGCTCATCGCGTCCAGGTCGAGTTCTCGCCGCGTCCAACCTTGCTGCGGTTGTGCGGGGAGGAACGTCCAGGTGTTGCCGTCTTTATCTTTCTGGTGGTTGATGCGGTATTGGTCGATCCACTCGGCCGCTTTGTCGCCGGCGATTGCGCCGGCAATACCGCCCACGGCGCCGCCGATCAGCGCACCGGGCCCGGTTTCCGCCGTGACGCTCGCGCCGATCGCCGCGCCCGCCGCCATGCCGCCGAATCCGCCGACACTGCGCGATGCGGTGCCGACGATTTTGGATTCGACGCCGGTCAGGTTGCCTTGGTCGTACTGACGGGAGGCGTCGTGGGCGGTGGTGGCTATGTCGTAGGCGGCGGCTGCGGTGCCGGCGATGGCGCCGGCTTTTAGTACGACGGGCCGCACTCGGACGGCATGATCGATGGGAGCCACTTCGTTTTTGAAATGCTGGAGCGTTTCTACTGGACCGTACTCGCCACGACGAACGAGCAAGGCCTCCGCCATAGGAGGTGGAACTTTGGAGTTACGCTCCAAATCTCCGGGAAGGTTTCGATGCACCTCTAGCTGAGCTTTGAGACCTTCGTGGACGAATCGTGTGACCTTCGGATCTTGGAGCCGGGCTTCGCGTGCTTGCTCCAACGCGGCTCCGGGTGTGAGCGGACTGGTGCGGTTGTCGTATAGCTGGGCGCCTTCGCGATTGAATATGCGGATTTGGACACCTGTTTCGGCACTTACATGGTCGAGATTGCCGGGAAGATTTTTATAGACTTCCGTGCGGATACCTGGAGGCACATAGCGGCCGAAGCCGTCCTTTGCGACGCCATCCGTAAAACGCTTATCGACGCCCAGCTCACTCTCAAGTCTATGTGTCGCTAAAGCTCGAATCTCAACGTCATAGCCCATACCCTGTAGTTCTTTGATCAGCTTCGACGCAGATTCGGCATTCCCGAGTGTCGTGTCCGCGATGATGTTTCTTCGTCCTTCGGCCACGACACTGCGCAACTCTTTGGCCCATCGACTCGCGTCCGGGTGCGTATCATCAGCCCAATCGAATGGCCGGTCGTGCCGGAATTTATTCACATCGGGATGGCGACTACGTAGCGCGTCCGGATCGATTATCACAGCGTCACCGGCGAACTCGACGTAGGCCGCCGCCGTCACATTGCTTTTGCCAGCACCAGGCTGACCCGCGAGAAAAATCGCCCTCGGCCTGGCTTGTTGCGTTGTCGAGTGCAAACCGCTACCCGGAATGATGACCTCATGCAGAATCCGCGCATGCGTCGCCTCATCCAGCGCCGTATCTGAGGCGCTCATTCAAAGGCCTCCTTGTTCTTCTCGAAGTATTGCCAGAGTTCAACAAGCGCCCCACCCATACCACCGTTGTTAGAGTACGCAGAGAACATCAGCTCTCTCTTTTCCTTTGCCCTCTCTATCTCCGCCACGTCACCCGAAGCTTCTGCAATCTTGAGTTCCTCAGTGGCCTCCTGGATGAATGCCTCAATTCTGTTCTTAAGCGCCCATATGGCTTCATCGAGCGGTTGCAACCTCATTTGAGGAACAGCGAACTCATCGAGAATTTCCTGCAGACGATCAATGTGCCCAGGGTAGTCTTTGAGCAGCTCACGCAATTTTTCTGGCACCGGGGGGGGAGTCAGTCTAGACATGGAATTCCTTACTCCTATGAGGCGACACTAAAAATTAGCTATCAGTTAGAACCGACTTTAGAAATACAGGCCGTAATCGCGACCCCAAAGCATTCACTCGAAGGCCTTCTTATTCTCTGCGAAGTATTTCTCCAGCCCCTCATCATCGATCCAACGATGCTTGAAGCTCGCGCGCGACATCAACGATGTCTTCTCTTTTGCCTTCTCGACAGCCTCAGGATCGTTATCGGACTCAGCCACTTGCTGTTCGGCCTCTGCTTCATGCATGAAGGCTTCGAGGGTATCTTGAAGCGCCCATACGGCCTCGTCGAACGGCTGAACGCGCGATTGAGGCTCGGCAAACTCATTCAGAACTTCTTGCAGCCGCGCAAGGTATTCGGGATAGCCCTTAAGCATCTCTCGCAATTTGAAGGGAACCGGCGGGGGAGTCAGTCTAGACATAAAGATCCTTATTCCATGTAAAGCAAAGCTGGGAAATGCATGGCCACAGCCTGACCGGCAATGGAGCAGTTCAAGCAATTTGAACAGAACCTCGGAAGGAATCAATCCGGCATCAAAACTCCCACCTCATGGCATTGGCGGTTCGGTCATGCGAGCAAGTATCTCCGGAAGGTCCCGGTGCAGGGCCAATTGCTTTTGCAACCTCATATGCACTGCCTTGGTCACTTTTGGATTGGTAAGCCGGGCCTCGCGGGCTTGTTCAAGCGCGGCTCCGGGCGGCGCTGGGTTGATGCGGCCGTCATAGATCTCCAGACCATCGCAATTGAAGATGCGGATCGGGATTTCTGTTTGACTGCGCACATGGTCCAAGCTGCTTGGCATGTTCTCGTAGCATTGCTTACGAAAGGTCGCTAGGTGATAAAGACCGTGACCATCCCTGAGGAAGCCACTGAAGAAGCGCGCATCGACGGCGAGCTCGCTCTCCAATTTATGCACGGCCACGACTCGGACTTGAACTTCATAGCCCTCGGCCTGCAGTAGCCGTATCTGTTCGAGTAGGCTTTCCGCGTCGTTCAACGTGGTATCGATGATGATGTTCTTACGGCCTCGAACCGCTACCTCTTGCAAGGCAGCGGCCCATAGACCGACATCGTGGTCGGTATCCAGAGGCCAGGTATATGGGCTTGCGTTGCGCAGTTCACGCACATCCGGCCAATAGCTCCGGAGCCTGTCCGGGTCGATCACGATCAGATCATTGCCCAGGTCTGCTCTGGCCATGCCTATCAGAGCGCTTTTCCCTGCGCCCGGCTGGCCCGCCAAGAAGATCGCCTTGGGTTGGGAGTGGGATGCGGCCTGCTCCATACCGCTGTCAGGAACGATCCGATCCCAGAAAATCATCTCGCCGATCCTTATGTCCAACGCTCGCTGTTGGGAAGTCATTCGAATGCCTTCTTGTGCAGCTTGAAGTAACGCCCAAGCCCGTCAGGATCGCTGTCGAAACTCAGGAGCGCACGGCCCATCGTCGATCTTGCGCGGTTAGCCTCGTCGATCAACAAGAGATATCCGTCGGCCTGCGCGGCTTCAAGCTGTCGAACGGCCTCTTGAAGGAAGCAGTCGAGCCGGTTCTGAAGCGCCCAGATGGCCTCGTCCAACGGCTGCACTCGGGGCGTCGGCTCTGCGAATTCATTCAGGACTGTTTGTAAGTTTTCGACATACGCCGGGTAGTCCTTGAGCAGTTCACGCAGTTGAGCGGGAACTTCTGGAGGAATCAGTGTTGAAGAACGACCGGGACTCAGGATGTTCTTCAACATCCGGCCGAAGTTGCTCATTTGAAATCCTTTTCCTCGCGAGGCATCTGTGTTCGCATGGTCTGAGCCTCCTGATACGGAGGCAACATCGTGCATTGCGGCCGGCGTTGCAAGCCTGTTTCATTGAATATTTCGAATGAGATGTTAACTGGTTGCCGTGATCGCGATTTAGCGCAACTGCCGGTTGCGGAAAATCTGACTCGCCCGTTCGCCGAGAAGAACTAGCCATCGTAAAAGCGTGCCTATGGCCATTCAACATGCGGAACAGAAAACCTGTCGAAGCGGGGCTTTTCGGTATCCTGCGCAATCTCTGGCACACATTTCGCAACTGGCAGTTGCGCCAGCGCCGATATCGCGATGCGCACTCACCCAGGCATACGCAAGAACACGCGCGATCGATGGTATCGCCCAATAACAAACAGGCCCGCAGATGCGGGCCTGTTTTTGCTTGGATCGCTGGCTGCGACTATCGGCTAGGTGGCGCGATACCAAAGAAACTCACGCCCCAGTCGAGCAAGACCCCCGAGCCGCCCAAGGTGTCGTCGGTTACCCGCAGCTTCCACACGCCGTTGGCCACTTTGTCGGTGAAGTCGAAGGTGTGCACGACGCTGGGATTGATCGGGCCGTTGACGTGGTCGCGCAGCAGGTAGGCCTGGCCGTCGGGGGCGATCAGTTCGACTTTGAGGTCGGTGCGGTACGGGTGGTTGAGGCGGTAAGTGACGGACACGAAGCCGGCGTTGCCGCTCAAGTCGCTGGCGGTGATGGGGCTTTCGACGACGGTGTTGTCGTTGATGAGGTAGTCGGTCGGATTGGAGCGCCATTCGGATGAGCGGCCGTCGTAGCCGTAGTTGGCCATGAGGCTGGCGCCGGTCATGTCGGTGTCGGCCTTGATGAGCAGGAAGTACGTCATGGGGAAGTAGGCGCGTGGGTTGCGCTCGATTTCGCAGTAGGTGCCCCAACGTCCGGTCGAGCGGCAATGGAAGTCGGTCTCGGTCGGCGGCGCGCCTTCGCGCACGTAGAACGTTCCGGTGCCTGTGCCGAAGCCGATCTGTGAGGTGAAGGAGTAGAAGCGGCCATTGCTCTCGGGCTTCATGATGTTGAAGAGCATGGATTCGCCGGCCCGCAACGAGATGCCGACTCGCGTGACGCTGTTGAGCAGGCGGTTGGGATCGAGGTACGGCAGCACGGTCAGTTGCACCGGCAGGCGATGAATCGTCGATCCGCCCGTGCCGACGATGGTCGCCTCAAAGTTGCCCACCGGCGCTTCGGCCGATGCGGTGAAGGCGATGCTGGTGGGGCCGTAGGGATTCACGATGGCCGGGCTGAAGGTCGCGTTGACGCCGGGCGGCAGGCCTTCGATCGAGAACGCGATGGGCTGGTCCCAGGCGTGCAGCGGGCGGGCATTGATCTCCAGCCAGCCGCTGATGCCGGCGTGTTGGGTCACCGCCACCAGCGCGCGGCTGCGGCCGATGGTCCAGAGCGCGAAGTCGGGCTTCGGGTTGACGAAGAGCGTCAGCGACGCGCTGCGCACGATGTTGCCGGCGGTGCCGGTGATGGTGATCGGGTATTGGCCCTGCGCCGCTTGCGTGGACGCGTTGAAGGTCAGGGTGGAATTCACCGCGGCCTTGGCGCCCGGGTTCACCGGGTTGAGGCTGAAGTTCGCGCTGACGCCGGCGGGCACTCCGCTCACGGCCAGGGTCACCGGTTCGTTGAAGGCGTAACCGGCGACGGTGACGGGCAGTCGGCTGCTTTCGCCGATCAAGGCGATGTGCTGGGTTCCGGCCACCGTCACTTTGAAACCCGAGTCGGCGGTGACGGTGAGATTCACCGCGGCGCTGTGCGCGAGTTCGCCGTAGGTGCCGGTGACGGTGATGGGATAGCGGCCCACCGCCACGCCGGCGGCGACGGCCAGGGTGAGCCTGGAACGCACGCTGCCATTGGCCTGCGGCGTGATCGATGACTGCGAAAAGCTCGCGGTGATGCCTTGCGGCAGATTCGCGACGCTGAGCGCGGTGGGTTTGTTGTACTGGTCGATGCTGGTCAGCACGACATAGGTGCTGACTGCGCTTTCGCGGCTGGTGGCGATGGCCGCCGGTTCCATGCCGAGACTGAAATCGCCGATGGCCCGGGCCGCGGACGGAACGGCGGCCTGCGCATGCGCGCCGACCGTCGCCGCGAGCGCCACCAGTACCAGCGCGCAGGCGCGATAAGCCAATGCGCGCAAACGCCGCTTGGGGATAGTCATGTGCCCTCTCCTGAGGAAGACGCGAAGGGTCGCCGTCCCCTGCCGGCGCGGTAACGCGCGGCGATCTTCTCAGAATGCAAACCGGGCTAATGAGAAAAGCCGCATGGTTTGAAGTTCATAAACGGGCTTGCGGCACGGTCTGATTGCGCGGCATTCGCAGCCGCGTTCAACAACGTCTGCGCGTTTTTCGGGACGGGTGTTGCGGGCGATCACGCAAACGCATGGCGGCGTGACCCGCGTCGCGGATCGGATCGGTGTTCGCATCGCCATGATGGATATTGCTTGCGGCGCGGGCGCGAGATCGCGATGGCCTCTCATTGGAGGCCATCGCGCTGATACACGCCGCTCAACTCGCCGTCGCGGGAATCGCCTCGTTGGCTGAAGCCGCTGCGCTCGCACTCGTATTCAGCAAGGGATCGGTGATGCTGGGCAAACCGGTTTCGATATGTCCGGCGAGGCGCCGCGTGTAACCGGCGGGTGCGTCGCTGGATACAGTGAGGTCGTACCAGCCGTCGCTGGCGGCGAAGGACCAGTTCACGCTCACCGACTGGCCCGCGTTCAAGCGGTAGCTGCGCGCGGGTGCGTCGCTGTAAGCGGTGGCTGCGACTTGAACGGTGCAGGCGCGGGCGCCGCTGTTGCGGATGGACAGGACCAGACGCGAACGCGCTTTGTCGTAGATCGCGATGACATCGGGTTGAGCGCTGTCCTGCGCCACGGTGCCGGTGAATCGGCGGAAGAAGCCGTTCGGACCGTAGACGGTGAGGTCGTAGGCGCCCTGGGCGTCGACGCTCCAGTAGTCGCTGAGTTGCTTGCCGGGGCCGACGGTGTAGGTCCACGGCCCGGTGTCGGCGCCGGCGGCGTACACCTGGAATACGGCGGCGTTGCGGCCTTCGTTGGACAGCTCCAGCCAGAACTCGCGTCGCGCCGGTTCGCTCCATGAAGTGACGTAAAGCTCGTACGGCACGGCGCGTGCGAGCTTCATGCCCGGCTCCTGCCCCGGCAACGCCGGCGTCGTTGCCGGGTAGGCGGGCTTGGCGTAGTAGTACTGCTTCCAGTACGCGTCGTTCATGTGCGCATCGGTCGCGCCGGTGTCGCGCAGCGCGGGCGGCACGGCGATGTCGGCGGCAGCGAAGTCGAACAAGGCGGTGAGGTCGCCGCACACGGCGCGACGCCACGGGCTGATATTGGGTTCGGCGACGCCGAAACGCGTTTCCAGGAAGCGGATCACCGAGGTGTGGTCGAACACTTCCGAGCTCACCCAGCCGCCCTTCGACCATGGCGAGATCGCCAGCATCGGCACGCGATGGCCCAGGCCGATCGGCAGGCCGGAGGCGGCTTCGATGTCGCCGGTGGTGTGCACGGTCGAGGCGCCCTTGCCGATCGCCCACGGCGGCGTCGGCGGCGGCATGTGGTCGAAGAAGCCGTCGGATTCATCGTAGGTCAGCAGGAACACGGTCTTGGACCAGACCTCCGGGTTGGCGGTCAGCGCTTCGATCACTTTCGATACGTACAGCTCGCCGAACGCCGGGCCCCACCACGGGTGTTCGGACGAAGAGAACGGCGGCACCAGCCACGAGACTTGCGGCAGTTTGTTCTGCACGACGTCTTCGCGCAGCTTGTCCAGGCCGCGCACAGTCATGGCGCGTTCCCACAGCTGCGATGCGCGCGGCGCGCTCTTGAACTGGCTGAACCACGCCAGCGCGTTGCAGTCGTAGTTGTTGTTGTCGTCGATCTTGTAGCGGCTGAGCAGGAAGTTGAGCGCGGGGTTGTACGAGCCGACGCCGCCGTTCTGGTAGATCCGCCACGACACGCCGGCCTGTTGCAGGCGTTCGGCGTAGGTGGTCCAGCTTACCGATCCGCCGGTGTCGGCCATGTCGTTGCTGGTGTGCACCTGGCCGCCGCCGTCCTGCGCCGACGCGCGGCCGCTCATCAGGTACAGGCGATTGGGATTGGTCGGGCCCAACATCGAGGCGTGGTAGGCGTCGCAGATGGTGAAGCTGTCCGCGAGCGGGTAGTAGTACGGCAAGTCGGCGCGGGTGAAGTAGCCCATCGCCTGCGGCCATTGCACGTGCATCCAGCGATCGTTGCGGCCCTGGTTCCAGCAGTCGTGCAGGCCGCTCCAGCCGTGGTCGTTGCTATCGATCCACTGCGCGTAGGTCTTGCTGGTGTCCAGGTGATACGGGGTGTAGTCGCGGCCTTTGTAGTTCTGCTGCCACACCGGTTTGCCGTCGGGCTGCTTCATCGCGCGCGGGTCGTTGAAACCGCGAACGCCGCTGAGGCGGCCGAAGTAGTGGTCGAAGGAACGGTTTTCCTGCATCAGGATGACGACGTGTTGCACGTCCTGAATGCTGCCGATCACGCGCGCGGGGGCGATGGACAGGGCCTTGGCGATCGATGGCGGCAGGACCGCGCCCATCGCGAGGGCGCCGGCGGATTGGCCGGCGAGGCGGAGGAAGTCGCGGCGGCTATGGTCGGACATGCGGGAGCCTGCGGGTCAAAACGCAGGAGGCTAGGTGCGTGGGATGACGTGGGGATGACCGCGGGCCGCCTCGGCGGCGGGCTGTCGGTATCTGGAAATCGCGGTGAAATGCTGCGGGTCTCGCGCAGAAAACAAAAAAGCCCGCGTGAGCGGGCTTTTCGTCTGGGTCGTGTTGGTTGCGCGGGCCCTCACCCCTGCCCTCTCCCGCGCCCCGAAGGAAGTCACCTTGGGTGGCTAGCGGGAGAGGGATACGGGGTTACATGTTGCGGCGGTACTCGCCGCCCACGTCGTACAGCGCGTGGCTGATCTGGCCCAGGCTGTGGGTCTTTACCGCTTCCATCAAGGACGCGAACACGTTCTTGCGGTCGCGCGCGGCGGCCTGCAGGCTGCGCAGGCCTTCGCTGGCGTAGTCGTTGCGGCCCTGCTGGTACGACAGCACGTTGTCGATCTGCTGGCCCTTTTCTTCCGGAGTGGAGCGGATCAGTTCGATCTCGGTGACGATATCGCCGCCGTGGTCCTTCGGCAGGAAGGTGTTGACGCCGACCAGCGGCAGGCTGCCGTCGTGCTTCTTGTGTTCGTAGTAGAGGCTTTCTTCCTGGATCTTGCCGCGCTGGTACATGGTGTCCATGGCGCCGAGCACGCCGCCGCGTTCGCTGATGGCTTCGAACTCTTTGTACACGGCCTCTTCGACGATGTCGGTGAGGTAGTCCACGGCGAAGCTGCCCTGCCAGGGGTTTTCGTTGAAGTTCAGGCCCAGTTCCTTGTTGATGATCATCTGGATCGCGACCGCGCGGCGCACGCTTTCTTCGGTCGGGGTGGTGATGGCTTCATCGTAGGCGTTGGTGTGCAGGCTGTTGCAGTTGTCGAACAGCGCGTACAGGGCCTGCAAGGTGGTGCGGATGTCGTTGAACTGGATTTCCTGCGCGTGCAGGGAACGGCCGCTGGTCTGGATGTGGTACTTCATCATCTGGCTGCGCGGGTCGGCGCCGTAGCGCTCGCGCATGGCGCGGGCCCAGATTCGGCGGGCGACGCGGCCGATGACGGTGTACTCCGGGTCCATGCCGTTGCTGAAGAAGAACGACAGGTTGGGCGCGAAGTCGTCGATCTTCATCCCGCGCGCGAGGTAGTACTCGACGATGGTGAAGCCGTTCGACAGCGTGAAAGCCAGCTGGCTGATCGGGTTCGCGCCGGCTTCGGCGATGTGGTAGCCGCTGATCGACACCGAGTAGAAGTTGCGGACGTTCTTGTCGACGAAGTACTGCTGGATGTCGCCCATCATGCGCAGGGCGAATTCGGTACTGAAGATGCAGGTGTTCTGCGCCTGGTCTTCTTTCAGGATATCGGCCTGGACGGTGCCGCGCACGGTGGCGAGGGTCTTGTCCTTGATGCGCTGGTAGACATCAGGTTCGACGACCTGGTCGCCGGTGATGCCGAGCAGGCCCAGCCCGAGGCCGTCGTTGGTTTCCGGCAGCAGGCCGCTGTATTGCGGGCGCTTGCGGTCCTTGAAGATGGCTTCGATCTTGTCGTGCGCGGCGTCCCAGCGGGCGCCGTCTTCGCGCAGGTACTTCTCCACCTGCTGATCTATGGCGGTGTTCATGAACATCGCCAGCAGCATCGGCGCCGGGCCGTTGATGGTCATCGACACCGACGTGGTCGGCGCGCACAGGTCGAAGCCGGAGTACAGCTTCTTCATGTCGTCCAGCGACGCGATGTTGACGCCGGAGTTGCCGATCTTGCCGAAGATGTCCGGGCGCACGGCGGGGTCTTCGCCGTACAGCGTGACGCTGTCGAACGCGGTGGACAGGCGCGCGGCGGGCTGGCCGACCGACAGGTAATGGAAGCGGCGGTTGGTGCGCTCGGGCGTGCCTTCGCCGGCGAACATGCGGATGGGGTCTTCGCCGCTGCGGCGGTACGGGTAGACGCCGCCGGTGTAGGGGTAATAGCCCGGCAGATTTTCTTTCTGCAAGAAGGTCAGCAGCTCGCCCCAGCTCTTGTAGGTGGGCGCGGCGATCTTCGGGATTTTCTGGTGGCTCAGCGAGTCGCGGTAGTTTTCGACGCGAATGGCCTTGCCGCGGACTTCGTATTCGGTGATGTCGTCGGTGATGGACTTCAGGCGCTGCGGCCAGTCGCGCAGGAGCTTCAGGGCTTCCGAGGACAGGGTCTGGACGGCGTCGTTGTAGCGCTGGCGCAGGGTCAGCAGGGTGCGGTCCGCGGCGGCCGGGGTGCCCTCACCCGCGCCTTCGGCGCGACCTCTCCCGCCAGCGGGAGAGGTATTCGATGCAGCGTCGGCTCCCTCTCCCGCTTGCGGGAGAGGGCTGGGGTGAGGGTGTCCGGGCAGTAACGCCTCGGCGGCGTAGAGATTCAACGCCTTCGGCAGCTCGGGGTCTTCAAGATCGTGCAGCGACTGCCAATACGACTGCGCGCGATCGGCGACTTCGGACTGGCTTTCGATCTGACGGTTGATCGAGCGCCCCTGCTCGGCGATTTCGGCGAGGTAACGCACGCGCGCACCCGGAATCAGCACGGTGGCGCGCGGTTCCTTCAACGAAGTATCGACTTGCGGCGACCACTTCTCGGCCGGCAGCGAGAGCTTCTCGCGCAGCAGGCGGCACAGGTTGACGAACATCCAGCTGATGCCGGGGTCGTTGAACTGGCTGGCGATGGTCGGGTAGACGGGCACGTCTTCGTCGGGCGTGGCGAAGGCGACGCGGTTGCGCTTCCACTGCTTGCGCACGTCGCGCAAGGCGTCTTCGGCGCCGCGCTTGTCGAACTTGTTCAGCACGACCAGCTCGGCGTAGTCGAGCATGTCGATCTTTTCGAGCTGGCTCGGCGCGCCGAAGTCGCTGGTCATGACGTACATGGGGAAATCGACCAGATCGACGATTTCCGAATCGCTCTGGCCGATGCCGGCGGTTTCGACGATGACCAAGTCGTAGCCCAGACCGCGCAGCAAGCCGATGCAGTCCTTGAGCACGGTGTTGGTGGCGGCGTTCTGGCGGCGGGTGGCCATCGAGCGCATGTACACGCGCGGGCTGCGCAGCGAGTTCATGCGGATGCGGTCGCCGAGCAGCGCGCCGCCGGTGCGGCGGCGGGTCGGGTCGACCGAGATCACCGCCATGCGCATGTCGGGGAAGTTGGCCAGGAAACGGTTGAGCAGTTCGTCGGTGACCGAGGACTTGCCGGCGCCGCCGGTGCCGGTGATGCCGACCACCGGGGTCTTGCCGCCGGCCAGTTGCCATTGCTTGCGCAGGTGGGCGAGCTGGCTTTCGTCGAGGGTGCCCTCTTCGATCGCCGAGAGCATCTTGCCGATGGTGATTTCGTCGTCGATCGCGGCCGGCTTGTCCGGCGTGGTGTCGGCGATGCGGCCTTCGCTGGCGCGGCGGACCACATCCTCGATCATCGCCACCAGGCCCATGTGCATGCCGTCGTTGGGATGGTAGATGCGCTCGACGCCGTAGGCCTGCAGTTCGCGGATTTCTTCCGGGGTGATGGTGCCGCCGCCGCCGCCGAACACGCGGATGTGGCCGGCGCCGCGCTCGCGCAGCATGTCGACCATGTACTTGAAGTATTCGACGTGGCCGCCCTGGTAGCTGGACAGGGCGATGCCGTCGGCGTCTTCCTGCAGCGCGGCGCGGACCACGTCCTCGACCGAGCGGTTGTGGCCGAGGTGGACGACTTCGGCGCCCTGCCCCTGGATCAGGCGACGCATGATGTTGATCGCGGCGTCGTGGCCGTCGAACAGACTGGCGGCGGTGACGAAACGCAGCGGCGTGGCGTCGGGCTGGGCGGCGGGAATTTTGGCGGCGGTCGTGCTCATCGGCTTCTCGATACGCGGGTCTGGCTGTGCGTATTGTAGCTCCGTGAAGCAGGCCCGGTTTGGCGGGTGGCCGTGCGGTGCAGGATGGTCGGCTTTGGCAGGGGATGGGACGCGGTGTCAATGGGGGGTGCGGAATCTTCGTGCCGTGGTTTCGCGAACGCGGCTGCGGTTTGCGTCGGAGGAGCCGAATAGCCGGAGACTTCAACGCCGCCTTTCAGTCCGTCATTCCCGCGAAGGCGGGAATCCAGAGACTTCAAACGTTCTCGCACGAAAGGCACTGGATTCCAGCCTTCGCGGGAATGACGGACTGGAAAGACCCGCGACGATCTGAAACTACGCGGCAATATCCGGCAGTGTTTCCGCCACTGCAGCCGCATTGCCCGCACGCACATTCGCCCAATCCATGCAGCCGCCCTTCAGCAATCTGGCACGCCTCTGAACGTTTTCCCGGCCCGCGTCAACACGCCCGGAGCCGCGGCGTTGCCATCGGTAACGGCGGGTGGCCGCCGAATCCGAGGAGAACGGTCATGGCAATGCGTCCTTTGATGCTGGCGGCGGTACTGGGCGTGGCGACGCTGGCGGGTGCGCATGCGCCGCTGGCGCAGGCGCGCACTTATGTGGGCGTGGACGTGCGCGTGGCGCCTCCGCCGCCGCGGTACGAGCGGGTGCGGGTGCGGCCGGGCTATGTGTGGGCGCCGGGGCATTGGCGCTGGGACGGCCGCGGCTATTACTGGGTCGGCGGGGCCTATGTGGTGTCGCGCCCGGGCTATGTGTACGTCGGGCCGCGCTGGCATGCGTATGGGCCGGCGTGGCGGTTTCATCCGGGGCGCTGGGAGCGTCGTTGAGGGCCGGTGGTTCGCGGCGGGGTGAAGCGAATCCCCCTTAATCCCCCTTTTTCAAAGGGGGAGACTGCTGGCGGGGCGATCGGGGGGCTGCGCTGAGGCGCTGTATCTGCGGCGGCGGTGCGCCGGTCTCGCCTGCCGGGTGCGACGCGTCTCGATAGTGGACGCGTCGCACCGCTGCTGGCTGCCGCGATCCCTGCGGCGGTACGGCTCCGGTGACTCCATTGTTATCGCGCCAACATGATCATTTGTTGACAGCGCGGGCGATGGCGCTGCGCCGGTCGGCGTTGCCGGCTTCGGAGCGGTGGATGTCGAAACTGGCGGTGGTGCCGGTCTGGCCGAGGATGCGCGCCAGGGTCGCGGCCAAGGTCGCGCGGTCGTCGTCGAAGCCGCCGTGCGTGGTCGAGGCCGATGCGTCCGGCGAGCCGTCGGGCGCGCCGGCGGTCGGCGACTGGATCCAGTCGATGCGGCCGCTGTCGATGAGTTCGCGCAGTTCCATCGAGCCTTGCGCGGCGTCGCGGTCCAGGAACCGGGCCATGCCGAGCAAGGGCGTGCCGTGCCGGTAGCGCTTGTTGATCCAGGTGCGCGGCTGGCGTTCGAAGGCGTGCGCGACCAGATACAGCAGCGACTTGTGATAGATGCCGGCGCAGTGGTCGTCGTTCTCGGCCTTGTCGGTCAGGGTGAACAAGGCCATGCGTTTGATCGCGCCGCTGCGCAAGGCCGGCGCGTAGGTGTCGAGGAACAGATCGACGGTGATCGCCGGCGCCCACAGGGTCAAGGTTTCGATCTGCCGGCCCAAGCCCTGCATGCCGACCGCGGGGCCGCTGGGCACCACGCCTTGAGTGGTCAGCAACTGCACCAGCGGCGCCAGCAGGATCGAGCCGGCGCTGTGCCCGGCCAGATGCAATTCCAGTTTGGGATCGCGCGCGATCCATTCGTCGAGCAGTCGCGCGACCAAGGCCGCGCCGCCGGCTTCCTGCACCGTGCCGTTGGCCAGCGGCGTGCGCGCGGTGGTCGCGAGCAGGCCGTTTTCCTTGATCTCGTCCCACATCAGCTTGCCGCCGGCGGCGCGCGCCAGCGGCTCCAGGGTGTCGTCGAAGCGGTCCAGCAGCAGATCCTTGGCTTTATCGACCACGCCTTCGCTGCGCGGCTTGGCGACATCGCGCAGGATGTTGCCGAGCGTGGTCCAGGCGTCGGTCTTCCAGATGAAGGACAGCGGATAGATCTGTTTGCCGAGCAGCGTCTGGCGGTAATCTGCGACGCGCTGGATCGCGCCCTGCTCCGGTACCAGGCCGCCGTGCGCATACAGCAGCACGCGTTTTTTCTCCCAGTCGGCGGTGATGCGCGGCAAGTCCTTGCGGATCAGATTGCGCACGTCGTCGGCGTTGGTGCCGAAGCGGCCGTCGTCGCGCAGACAGCCGTTGTTGCCCAGGCTGACGATGTGCGGGCGCAGATCGGCCTGCGAGTAACCGGTGGACTGGCGCGCCACGCTGGAATGGCTGACCGCGCTGGATTGGGCGTTGTGCAGGCGCACCGGCACCGCCAGCCGCGCTACCCACACGTCGGTGCCGCGTTCCAGCCATTCGTCGTAGCTGATGTAGCCGTAGCCGCTTAAGCCCCAGGTCTTGCCCCAGGAGTTCTGAATCCAGAAGCCGCCTTCGTCGTAACCGACGATGGCGAAGGCGTGATAACCGGCGATTTCCTGGCGTTTCCACGCGATGCGCCCGCGCACTGGATCGTCCCAGCCGTCGTGCACGGCGGCCGAGGCGTACAGCACGCCGACTTCGGCGAAGGCCGCGTGCATCGCCACCAGATCCTTGTGATTGACGCGGAAGTAGGCGCCGAGCGGGCGCAGCGTGGCGTCGCGGGCGCGTTGCTCGGTATAGGTCTCGATGCTGTCGCCGACTTTGTACGGCCAGATTTTTTCCGAACACACGCCGTGGTGATGCCAGCCCTTCATCGCCCCGCGGCAACTGGAACCGGAATACTTTTCGCCGCGCCATTCATCGTAGCGGCGGGCCATGTCGTAGAGCATGCGGGTGCTGACCGGGGCCAGCTTGGCGCGCGGATTGCGCCGGCGCAGCAGCGCGTGCGCGACCGCGGCCAGACCGAACGCGGTGCAGGCGCCTTCGTCGCCCTGGTCCAGGATCGGCAGGCGCAGTTTCAGGTGTTCGCTCAAGGGTTTGTGCGAGGGCACTTCGACCAGGGTCGGCTCGAACATGCTGTCGCGGAAGTCGGCGGTGTCCGGGCGCGCATCGAGCAGGCGCGAGCGCAGTTTGGGTGCGGTTTTCTTCGCCGCGGCCTTGGCCGCGGTCTTGCCCGCGTGCCGGGCCGGGCGTTCGGTGGCGGCGGCGGCGGCGCGAGCGGCGGCGGTGCGTTTGCGTGAAGCGGCGGCGTTCCTTGCGGTGGCCATGAAGTCGGCGTCCTGTGGCGATGATGGTGCGATCTGCATCCGGGCTAACGCCGTCGAGCGGCGGCTCCGGACAAATCGAATCCACCATTATCGCGTCCACGATCCACACGATCAGAGACTTGGAAAGCTGTTTTATGCATAAGCGGCGGCCGAGCCGCGGATCGCGCGCCCCATCGGCGCCCGCAGGCCGCGCGCTTTGGATCGTGGCAAACGACCGCCTCGGCAAACCCGCCGCCGGCCGCGCCCACCCTACGGAACACGTACCTAGCCGTATTGCCCGATTGCTTTAGACTAGCGCCCCTGCGCCGGCCGCCATTCCACCGCCGCACAAGCGAATTCATTTCATTTCAACGACTTAACCCACAGCCAGGCGCGACGCGTAAGCGCAATCTTCCGCGCACTCCCGCCCGGTTCGGAGCACCCGATGATTTTCGAAACCCTCGACACCTTCGGCCACGAGCAGGTCGTGTTCTGCCACAACAAGGACGCCGGCCTGAAGGCCATCATCGCGATCCACAACACCGTGCTCGGCCCGGCCCTGGGTGGCTTGCGGATGTGGCCGTACAAGACCGAGCAGGACGCGCTGAACGACGTGCTGCGCCTGAGCCGCGGCATGACCTACAAGAACGCGGTCGCCGGCTTGAACATCGGCGGCGGCAAGGCGGTCATCATCGGCGATCCTTCCGCGGACAAGTCCGAAGCGCTGTTCCGCGCGTTCGGCAAGTTCGTCGATTCCCTCGGCGGCCGTTACATCACCGCCGAAGACGTCGGCATCGATGTCAACGACATGGAATACGTGTACCGCGAGACCGAATACGTCACCGGCGTGCACCAGGTCCACGGCGGTTCGGGCGATCCCTCGCCGTTCACCGCCTACGGCACCCTGCAGGGCCTGATGGCGTCGCTGAACAAGCGCTTCGGCGACGAGGAAGTCGGCAAGTACAGCTACGCCGTGCAGGGCCTGGGCCATGTCGGCATGGAATTCGTGAAGCTGCTCAAGGAGCGCGGCGCGAAGATCTTCGTCACCGACATCAACAAGGGCCTGGTCGAGAAGGCCGTGTCCGAATACGGCGCCGAAGCCGTCGGCCTGGACGAAATCTACGACGTCAACGCCGACGTGTACTCGCCGTGCGCGCTGGGCGGCACCGTCAATGAGCAGACCTTGCCGCGTTTGAAGGCCAAGATCATCTGCGGCGCGGCCAACAACCAGCTGGCCAACAACGCCATCGGCGACGAAGTGGCCAAGCGCGGCATCCTGTATGCGCCGGATTACGCGGTGAACGCCGGCGGCGTGATGAACGTGGCGCTGGAACTCGACGGCTACAACCGCGAGCGCGCCATGCGCATGATGCGCACGATCTATCACAACCTCGGCCGCATCTTCGAGATCGCCGAGCGCGACAGCATCCCGACCTACACCGCCGCCGACCGTCTGGCCGAAGAGCGCATCAGCGCGATCGGCAAGTTGAAGCTGCCGCTCGGCCGCTCCAACCCCAGCTTCCGCGGACGCATCCGCAGCGGTCACTGACGCACACTTCGACGGGGCCATCGGCCCCGTCGTCGTATCCGGAGTAGGGTTTTCACCGCGGATCTGCGTTGATGGAGTGCGCCGGCGTGTCCGGCGATCGCGCCGCAGTGCGATTCGTCCCCCAATCGCTGTGTATACGTAAAGGATTCCGATATGCGCAAACACACTTTCGCCACGCTCATCGCACTGAGCCTGGCCTTCTCCGCGCAGGCCGGCGAGCCGGCCAAATCCGCCGCGCACGCCGCTCACGACGCGCTGGACTACGAACACCAGGAACAGTGGCAGGCCGCGCACGACAAGTCGCAGTCGCCGATCGACATCGTCACTTCCTCCGCGGTCGCCGCCGCCGACGACGAGCCGCGCGCGCTGGAGTTCCAGCACACCCGCGGCGGGATCGACAAAGTCGAGGACAACGGCCACGCGGTGCAGGTGGACACCCATGCCACGCAAGCGACCATCCGCGGCCGCCATTTCACCCTGGCGCAGTTCCATTTCCACGCCCAGAGCGAGCACACCCTGGACGGCAAGCACTTCCCGCTGGAAGGCCACTTCGTGTTCAAGGCCCAGGACGGCCGCCTGGCGGTGGTCGGCGTGATGTATGAACAGGGCAAGGCCAACGCCGTCGCGCAGGAGGTGCTCGACGACCTCAAGCCGCGCAAGAATAAGGCCAAGCCGGCCCAGCAAGAGATCGACATCGAAGGCCTGCTGCCGAAGTCGCGCGGCTACTTCCACTACCTGGGCTCGCTCACGACCCCGCCGTTGACGGAAAATGTGGAGTGGTACGTGCTGCCGGCACCGGTGACGATGTCGAAGAAGCAGATCGACGGATTCTTGTCCCATTACCGTCGCAACAACCGCAACATCCAACCGCTCAACGGGCGGCCGCTGATTCGTTACGAGGGCTGATATGCGCAGTTTCCCCCTGGGTGAAGAGATCGACGCGCTGCGCGATGCAGTGCGCCGTTTCGCCGACGCCGAAATCGCTCCGCGCGCGGAGCAGATCGATCACGACAACGCGTTTCCGCAAGACCTGTGGCTCAAATTGGGCGAGATGGGTCTGCTCGGCATGACCGTGCCGGGCGAATACGGCGGCAGCGAGATGGGCTATCTGGCCCATCTGGTGGCGATGGAAGAGATTTCGCGCGCGTCCGGTTCGGTCGGTCTTTCCTATGGCGCGCACTCCAACCTGTGCGTATCCAACCTCTACGCCAACGCCAACGAGGCCCAGCGCCGCAAGTACCTGCCCAAGCTGTGCAGCGGCGAGTGGAAGGGCGCGCTGGCGATGAGCGAACCGGGCGCCGGTTCCGACGTGGTCGGCTCGATGAGCTGCCGCGCCGAGCTCAAGGACGGCGTGTGGGTCGCCAACGGCAACAAGATGTGGATCACCAACGGCCCCGAGGCCGACGTGCTGATCGTGTACATGCGCACCGCCGGCAAGAGCGCGGGCAGCAAGTGCATGACGGCGTTCATCGTCGAAAAGGGCATGAAGGGATTTTCCACCGCGCAGAAACTCGACAAGCTGGGCATGCGCGGCTCCAACACCTGCGAGTTGGTGTTCGAGGACTGCGAGATTCCGGCCGAGAACGTGCTCGGCGAAGTGCACCACGGCGTCAAGGTGCTGATGAGCGGCCTCAACACCGAGCGTCTGGTGTTGACCGGCGGCCCGTTAGGCCTGATGCAGTCGGCGCTGGACATCGCCCTGCCCTACGTGCGCGAGCGCAAGCAGTTCGACGTCGCCATCGGCACTTTCAGCCTGATGCAGGGCAAGATCGCCGACATGTACACCGCGCTGCAGTCCAGCCGCGCGTTCGCATATCAGGTCGGGCGCGATTTCGATGCCGGGCATAAGAGCCGGATCGATTCGGCTTCGTGCTTGCTGCATGCCTCCGATGCGGCGGTGCAGGTGGCGCTGGAGGCGATCCAGACCCTGGGCGGCAACGGCTACATCAACGAGTACCCGACCGGGCGGATTCTGCGCGATGCGAAGTTGTATGCGATCGGCGCGGGGACCAACGAGATCCGGCGCATGTTGATCGGGCGCGAGTTGTTCGACGGTAAGAGCTGAGGCGGGGTTAGGCTTCGGTGCAAGACGCCGCTACGGGGACGTGGCGGCGTTTTTGTTTGAGCGAAGAGCAAATCTCCCCTAGCCCCTCTTTTTTAAAGAGGGGAACCTGTCTGCCTGGGTTTGGGGTTGCGCAGCTGCGTTGCGGCCGAAGTCGGATCGCGAACCACTTGAAATCCCGCGCTCACCCAACAAGCCGCGAATGCGTTCCCCTCTTTAAAAAAGAGGGGCTAGGGGAGATTTGCTCTTCGCTCTTCCGCCAAACCTGCGCGCCCCACCACGTTCAGAACGAAAACGACCAATTAGCCAACGCCCGCGGATACTGCCGTCCGAACTCGTACCGGTTATCCAGATCCAGGCTGAGCACCCCGCCCCGCGCGAACCGCGCGCTCAATCCCACCCCAAGCACACCGGCTTCGCGCGAGAACGGATCGCTGACGATCGGCGACCACACTTCCAGACCGGTGAAGCGCGCGTCGATGAAACGCCCGGACTGCGCCACCGTGCGCTGCCATTCGGCGCGGCCGCTCAGGCTCAGCAGGGCCGAACCCAGGCGCCATTCGCGCTCCAGCCTCGCGCCCGCCAACAACTGCGTCGCGCTCAGGTTCGAGTCGCCCGCGCTCAGGCCGAAGCCGGCGGCGCCGGCCTCCTGGAAACCGTCGCGATTCAAGCGCAAGCTCTGCGCGCCCACGTACGGCGTCAGCAGGCCGTTGTGCAGTTCGAAGCGATGGCCGGCCTGCACGCCCAGGTTGATGTAACGGTCGGCGTAACTGGAACCGGTGCCGAACTGCGCCGCGCCCAACTGGATTTCGCGCTGCAGGTAACGGTCCATGTTGCCGAACGCGGCGCGCCCCATCACATAGCTGCCGCCGCGATCCCACGAGGCGTAGAACTGCCCTTCGATCTGGCGGTTGCGCTCACGATCGCGGCGCAACTGGGTATAGGCATAGCCGTCGGTCTGGCTGACCGCGGCGCCAACGCTCAACGCGCCCAGCCGCTGATCGTGGCCGACGATCCAGCCGCGCGCGTCCAGATCGAAACGGCCGGCGGCGACGCGCTGCGTGTCGATGCGATCGGACCAGGCGCCGTCGTGGCGATCCAGATACTGCGCATCCAGACGCGATTCCAGCGCGCGCCGGTTGCCTTCGATGGCCATCATCGCGAACGCGGCATCTGCGCTGTGCAGTTCGCCGGACAGACTCGCCAGCGAGCGCTGCGCGATCTGCGGCGTCGCCGATTGCTGCAAGGCGCCGGCGGCGGCATTGAACGCGCCCTGCGCGCCCGCGCCACCGATGACCACCGCGCCGTTGTCCAGGCCGCGCAAGGCGCCGTCCACGCGCGCGGCGGCCGCGGTCTCGGAGGCCTGCATGCCCAGCGCCTGCGCGGTGGCGGTGATGTTCAAGGCGGAGATGTCGAGCCAGGCCTGGGTCGTGCTGTAGCCCAGGGTGGCGGTGAGGAACACGCCCGGCGCGGTAGACAGGCTGGCGAACTGCCCGCTCACGCTGCCGGCGTTGAGGAACACTTCGCGATTGGAACGCACATAGCCCGGCAACTGGCCGAGCACGCGCGCATCGCCGGCCAGACTCGCGCTGCCGCCGACATCCAGCTTGGAGCCGATGAAGAACTGCAACTGCCCGGCCGCGGACTGCGCGTAGTTGCCGTCGATGCGCAGACTCGCGCCTTCCACCCGCACCGCGCCCTGGTTATCAACGCGATTGGCGACCTTGGCGCCGTTGCCGCCGGCGAAGATCGCGCCCGCGCGCACGGTGACCGGCGAGGCCAGGCTGCCGTTGTCGTTCAAGCGCAAGGTGCCGCCGGCGACATCGGTCGCGCCGGTGTAGGTGTTGGCGCTGGTCGCATCCAGGCGCAGCGTGCCGGTGCCTTCCTTGATCAGGCCGCCGGCGCCGCTGATCGGATTGCTCCAGGTCGAAGCGCCGTCGAAGTTGACCCGCACATCGCCCCAATCCAGCCGGCGCAAACCGCGCACCGCCGCGCCGACATCGAGCAGGCCCTGGCCGAACACCGGATCGACTCCGGGCGCGCCCAGGTCCTTGGCGTTGCCGAGCAAGGCCTGCCGGACCAGATCGTTGTTGAAGTACGGGAACGCCTGCCACACCAGCGCGGCCGCGCCTGAAATCTGCGGCGCGGCGAACGAGGTGCCGCGCACGATCCAGTAACTGGGGCTGCCGACCGCATCGTTGACGCCGGTGGCCTGCACGTCGCCGGGCGCGACCAAACAGTAGTTCATCGCGATGCCGCAGGCGTTGGAATAACTCGCCAGTTGCGTCGGATTGTTGGTGTCCAGCGCCGCCGCCGCGATCCAGCCGCGTTCGAGCACGTTCGCGCCCGCGCCCTGGCTCGGCAAGGAGGCGTTGTCGGACGGCTGCGGCTTGGATTCGTTGCCGGTCGCGAACACCACCAGTCCGCCGTTGTCGATGAAGGGCTGGTACGCGGCGATGAAACTCTGCGTGACGTTGTCGCCGGTCCAGTACAGGCCGCCCCAGGAGTTGTTCATGATCCGCACGCCGGCGTTCATGAGATCGCGGCTGACGATGTCCAGTCCGCCGTTGTCGCGCGCTTCGTTGCCCATGCCCGAGCCGTCGTCGGCTGGACGGGTGTCGGCGAGGATGCGCGCGGAAACGATGGTCGCGCCCTGGGCGATGCCGCCCGGCCAAGCGCCGACCGGCGTGCCGGCGATGATTTGCGAAACGTAGGTGCCGTGGCCGAGCACATCGTCCACGCGATGGTTGTTGGTGCGCGGATCGGTGTAGATCAGGTGCGGCCCGACCCGGCCGTTGAGCGCGGGATGATCGCGGCGCACGCCGCTGTCGACCACACCGATGCGGATGCCGGCGCCGGTGAGTCCCAGCGCCTGCGCCGCGCGGGTGTTGGTCAGATCCAGATGCGCACCGATCGGCGGCTGCGGCGTGCTCGGCGGTGGCGGCGGGTTATTGGTCGGCGGCGGCGTGGGCTTGACGTTGCCGCCGCCTCCACCGCCTCCGCCGCAGGCGGTCAGGATGGCGACGCTCAGCGCGCAAAGGACCAGCCGCGAATTACGACGGACTGCCGATTCGAAACGTTTCATGGCCTTAACCCCGCTGCGGGACGATGCGTCGCCGCTCCCCAGCGGATCGATCGCACCTTTAGATTCGTTTTAATCCAAGCCTTGTGAACCGACAATCGATTCGTGGAGTTATTACGCAAATCTGGAGGAAACAAGATGCAGGGCGCGCTCGGCGGCGGGTTTGGGCCGAAGTTCGGTGCGGAATCGGGATTGAGGCCGGCTGAAACCGCTGACGGAAAATCGGCCGACCCCGGAGCCGCCGCGCCGACCGACCCGCAATGCCTGTTCGGCGCGATTCGATACTCAGCCCCCGGATCGGGCGAATTTCGACCCCGATAATCCCGCCGCCCGGGCCGGAGCCTTCGCGCATGTAATCGGTTTCCCGACCAAACCCCCGCCGCGGGCATTCAGTTGCGCGCCGGTTTGCCGGCCCGATATCGCCTCCGATTCGTTCAATTTTCGTTAGCCCGGCCGGCATCGCGTCCCATCCCGCGGCGCATGTTTGCGGCACCGCAGCATGCCGCCGCATAATCGATGGGTTCCGGTCCCGGCCGCGCCGGCCACCGGCCCATACAACGCCACAGTTTTCGGAGTTCCTCCATGAGCGATGTCGTCATCGTCGGTGCCAAGCGCACCGCCATCGGTTCCTTCCTTGGCCAATTCACCGGCGTCCCGACCCCGACCCTGGGCAGCGCAGCGATCACCGGCGCGCTCGAACAGGCCGGCGTCGCCGCCGATCAGATCGACGAAGTGATCATGGGCTGCGTGCTTCCGGCCGGCCTCGGCCAGGCCCCGGCGCGCCAGGCCGCGCTCGGCGCCAACCTGCCGACCTCGGCCGGCTGCACCACCATCAACAAGGTCTGCGGTTCGGGCATGAAGGCGATCATGCTGGGCCACGACCTGATCAAGGCCGGCTCGGCCAAGCTGGTCGTCGCCGGCGGCATGGAGTCGATGACCAACGCCCCGCACCTGCTCAACAACTCGCGCACCGGCATCCGCTACGGCAGCGCCGAGATGCTCGACCACATGGCCTGGGACGGCCTGACCAACCCCTACGACGGCAAGGCGATGGGCGTATTCGGCGACGCCACCTGCGCGCAATACGGCTTCGATCGCGCTGCAATCGACGCGTATTCGGAAGAAAGCGTCAAGCGCGCCCAGGCCGCGCAGGCCGCCGGCCACTTCAAGGCTGAAATCGTTTCCGTGACGGTCAAGGGCCGCAAGGGCGATGTGGTCGTGGACGCCGACGAAGAGCCGGGCAAGATCGACGTCAGCAAGATCCCGGGCCTGCGCCCGGCGTTCGGCAAGGACGGCGTGCTGACCGCGGCCGCGTCCTCGAAGATTTCCGACGGCGCCGCCGCCACGGTGCTGATGTCGGCCGAGGAAGCCGCCGCGCGCGGGCTCAAGCCGCTGGCGCGCATCGTCGCCCACGCCGGCCACGCGCAGGCCCCGGAATGGTTCACCACCGCGCCGGTGAAAGCGATTTCAAACGTGCTCGAAAAGGCCGGCTGGACGGTCGGGGACGTCGATCTGTTCGAGGTCAACGAGGCGTTCTCGGTGGTCGCCATGGCGCCGATGAAGGACCTGGGCATCGCGCACGAGAAGATCAACGTGCACGGCGGCGCGGTCGCGCTGGGCCATCCGATCGGCGCCAGCGGCGCCCGCCTGGTGGTCACCCTGATCAACGCCCTGCGCGTTCGCGGCGGCAAGCGCGGCGTCGCGTCTTTGTGCATCGGCGGCGGCGAAGCCACCGCGATTGCGATCGAATTAGTGTAAAAAGTTAAAAACGCGTTGCACAAAAAAAACCGGCATGCCGCTTGACACACGTCACCGGCTTGTCATCATGTTATCGGCGCGCAACTGCGCGTTGCCTAACTAATCGACGAGGACACCGAATCATGAATTTCAACAAGGCGCTGATCGCCCTGGCTCTGGGCCTGGCCCTGGCCGCTTGCTCGAACCAGAAGCAGGCCGAACAAGCTTCCGCCGACGCCGCTGCCGCTTCGACCGAAGCTCAGGCCGCTGCTGACACCGCCGCTGCCGCCGGCGACGCCGCCAGCGCCGACGCCGCTGCTGCTTCGGCTGACGCCGCTGCTACCGCTGCCGACGCTGCCGCTACCTCGGCCGACGCCGCTGCCAACGCTGCGACCCCGGCTGCTGCCGACGCCGCTGCCGACGCTGCCGCCGGCGCTGCCGACGCTGCCAAGGACGCCGCTGGCGCCGCCAAGGACGCTGCCGCTCCGGCGGAAGCTGCCAAGGAAGAAGCGAAGAAGTAATATCGCGCAAGCGATACTGCTAGTTCCGACGCGAATCTCGCGTCGAACGGGAAAGCCGCCGGATTTCCGGCGGCTTTTTCCGTAAGGTCAGTGAACGATCGAAGCCGGCTTGCCGGACCGCTGCGAGCACTGGCGTTGCCTGACAGATCCACCACACGTTTCATTCTCAGACAACTCCTCAGGAGACAGCTCATGAAGACCCATCTCTACGTCCTGCTCGCCGCCGCCGTCCTGGCACTGTCGGCCTGCGCCCAGAAGTCGGAAGAAGCCAAGGACGCCGCTGCCGAAGCTTCGGCCGCCGCCGAGCAGGCTGGCGACGCCGCTGCCAAGGCCGCTGACGCCGCCGGCACCGCCGCCGCCGCTGGCGCCGACGCCGCCGCTGCCGCGACCACCGACGCCGCCGCCGCTGCTGGCGACGCCGCCGGCAAGGCTGCCGACTCCGCCGCCGCCGCTGCCGATTCGGCCGCTGCTGCTGCCGGCAACGCCGCCGATGCCGCCGCTGCTGGCGCCACCGACGCCGCCGCCAAGGCCGCCAACGCGACCGCCGACGCTGCGCAGAAGGTTGCCGACAAGGCCGACGCCGCTGCCGCCGAAGCCAAGAAGGAAGAAGCCAAGCACTAATCGGCTTGCGCTATCGTTCACTGAGAGGCCCGCATCTGCGGGCCTTTCTTTTTGTGTGGTGCCTGCCCGCTTGTGCGGGTTTTGTTTTTTTGCGGGCCTGATTTTCGCGCGATGGAGGGGATGCCTCGCCGTGACGCCCTCACCCTAGCCCTCTCCCGCAAGCGGGAGAGGGAACGGTTGCGAACGCTCCTGAATTGCCGGGCCACCGATGTTTATCGGCGCCACGACACTCAGATTTCATCGCAATCACTCAAACAATGTCAGTTTTGTGCGCATACGCCTGCGTTCGTTGCCACACCGCCGCCAAAAGTGATTGGCCGGCCCCGGCGCTTTATGCTTTGATGCCGCGTCCAAGCATCCGGCCGTCCCAGCAATGCCCGCGATCACTTCCCAGCTCGACCCGCGCTCGCAAGATTTCCGCGACAACGTCGCCTATCACCAGGCCCTGGTCGAAGAACTCGACGCGCGCCTGGCGCGCGCGGCGCACGGCGGCGGCGACAAGGCCCGGGCCAAGCACACCGAACGCGGCAAGCTACTGGCGCGCGACCGCATCGCCGCCCTGCTCGATCCGGGCTCGCCGTTCCTGGAAATCGCCCCGCTCGCCGCCGAAGGCATGTACGAGGACGCCGCGCCGGGCGCCGGCATGGTCGCCGGCATCGGCCGCGTGCAAGGCCTGGAAGTGGTGATCGTCGCCAACGACGCCACCGTCAAGGGCGGCACCTACTTCCCGATGACGGTCAAAAAGCATCTGCGCGCGCAGGAAATCGCCCGCGAGAACCGCCTGCCGTGCATCTACCTAGTCGATTCGGGCGGCGCGTTCCTGCCGCTGCAGGACGAAGTCTTCCCCGATCGCGAACATTTCGGCCGCATCTTCTACAACCAGGCCCGGCTGAGCGCGGAAAACATTCCGCAGATCGCCGTGGTCATGGGCAGTTGCACCGCCGGCGGCGCTTATGTGCCGGCGATGTGCGATGAGTCGATCATCGTCAAGGAACAAGGCACGATCTTCCTCGGCGGCCCGCCGCTGGTGAAGGCCGCGACCGGCGAAGTCGTCGACGCCGAAGCGCTCGGCGGCGCCGAAGTGCACACCACCGTGTCCGGCGTGGCCGATCACTTCGCCGAAGACGACCGCCATGCGCTGCAGATCGCGCGCGAGATCGTCGGCAATCTCAATCGCCGCAAGGTGCTGCCAGTCGCCGCGCAGCCCTCGCGCGAGCCGCTGTACGCAGCCAACGAGCTGTACGGCATCGTGCCCAAGGACACGCGCCGCCCGTTCGACATCCGCGAAGTCATCGCGCGCATCGTCGACGGCAGCGATCTGCAGGAATTCAAGGCGCGCTACGCCAAGACCTTGATCACCGGTTTCGCCCACGTCCACGGTTATCCGGTCGGCATCGTCGCCAACAACGGCATCTTGTTCGCCGAGAGCGCGCTCAAGGGCGCGCACTTCATCGAGCTGTGCAACCAGCGCGGCATTCCGCTGGTGTTCCTGCAGAACATCACCGGCTTCATGGTCGGCAAGAAGTACGAGAACGCCGGCATCGCCAAGGACGGGGCCAAGATGGTCACCGCGGTGGCCTGCTCGCACGTGCCCAAGTTCACCGTGGTCATCGGCGGCAGCTTCGGCGCCGGCAACTACGCCATGTGCGGCCGCGCTTATGGCGCGCGTTTCCTGTGGATGTGGCCGAACGCGCGCATCAGCGTGATGGGCGGCGAACAGGCCGCATCGGTGCTCGCCACCGTGCGCCGCGACGGCATCGAGGCCGCCGGCAAGGTGTGGACGCCGGAGGAAGAAGAAACCTTCAAGGCGCCGATCCGCGACCAATACGAAAGCCAGGGCAATCCCTACTACGCCAGCGCGCGGCTGTGGGACGACGGCATCATCGATCCGGCCGACACCCGCCGCGTGCTCGGTCTGGCGCTGTCGGCCAGCCTCAACGCGCCGATCGAGGAGCGAACCCGCTTCGGCGTGTTCCGCATGTAAGCTTTCGGCCAACCGCAACGGATTGTCGTTACGCCATGATCGTCGGCATCGACCTCGGCACCACCCATTCGCTGATCGGCGTCTACGGCGCCGACGGTCCGCGCCTGATCCGCAACGCCCTGGGCGAATCGCTGACGCCGTCGGTGGTCAGCGTCGGCGACGACGAACGCGTCATCGTCGGCCGCGCCGCGCGCGAGCGTCTGGTCTCGCATCCGCAGCGCAGCGTCGCCGCGTTCAAGCGCTGGATGGGCAGCGAGCGCATCACCGCGCTGGGCTCGCACCGGTTCCGGCCCGAGGAATTGTCGGCGCTGATCCTCAAATCGCTGATCGCCGACGCGGAAGCCGACCTGGGCGAAAAAGTCCAGGAAGCGGTGATCAGCGTGCCGGCGTATTTCTCCGACAGCCAGCGCAAGGCCACGCGCATCGCCGGCGAGCTGGCCGGGATCAAGGTCGAGCGGCTGATCAACGAACCCACCGCCGCGGCGCTGGCCTACGGCCTGCAGCAACGCGACGGCGGCGGCCGTTATCTGGTGTTCGATCTGGGCGGCGGCACCTTCGACGTGTCGATCCTGGAGTTGTTCGAAGGCGTGATGGAAGTGCACGCCAGCGCCGGCGACAACTTTCTCGGCGGCGAAGATTTCTCCGCGGCCTTGCTCAACGCGTTCTTGAACGAGCACTCGCTCAGCGCCAGCCAATTGTCGCTGGGCGAGTTGGCGACCTTGGAACGCCGCATCGAGCTGTTCAAGCATGAGCTGGCGCGCGGCGGCGAAATCGCCCTGGAACTGCCGCTGGCCGGGCAGAACCGCGCCTGGCGCCTGGACGAAGCCGGCTTCGCACAGTTGTGCGAACCGCTGGTGCAGCGTCTGCGCGCGCCGCTGGAACGGGCGATGCGCGACGCCAAGCTCAGCCCGGGCCAGCTCAACGAGATCGTCCTGGTCGGCGGCGCCTCGCGCATGCCGCTGTGCGCACGGCTGGTCTCGCGCATGTTCGGCCGGCTGCCACTGCGCCACGTCAATCCGGACGAAGCCATCGGCTTCGGCGCCTGCGTCGCCGCCGGAATGAAGGCGCGCGATCAGTCGCTGGAGGAAATCATCCTCACCGACGTGTGCCCGCACACCCTGGGCGTCAACACCAGCCGCGAATCGCAGCACGGCTACACCAGCGGCGTGTTCTCGCCGATCATCCACCGCAACAGCACCGTGCCGGTGAGCCGGGTCGAGCGCTACTACCCCACCCAGGACCAGCAGCGCGCGGTCGAAATCGAGATCTACCAGGGCGAAAGCCCGCGCGTGGAAAACAACGTGCGCCTGGGGATGATCTCGATCGACCTGCCGCCCAAGCGCCGCGACGAAAATCCGATCGACGTGCGTTTCACCTACGACATCAACGGCCTGCTGCAGGTCGAAGCGGTCGCGCTGTCGACGGGGCTCAAGCGCGAAGTGGTGCTGGAGAAGAACCCCGGCGTCATGACCCAGGAGCAGATCCGCGAACGCCTGGCCGCGCTGTCGGCGATCAAGGTGCATCCGCGCGAGCAGCAGGAGAACATCGTCCTGGTCGCGCGCGCCGAGCGCCTGTACGAAGAACTGCTGTGGGCGCGCGAAGACCTGCAAGGCGCGCTGGTGCGGTTCCGCGGCGTGCTCGATCTGCAGGACCGCGATCTGATCGCCGAACACCGCGGCGAGTTCGCGCGCTTTCTCGACGCGATCGAAGCCCAAGGCTATACGTGAGCCCGTTCGCGCGGCTGGGCCTGTCCGAGGATGCGGACCAGGCGCAGATCAAGCGCGCCTACGCGCGCGAGCTGCGGCTGGCGCGGCCCGACGAAGACCCGCAGGCGTTCCAGCAATTGCATGAGGCGTATCTGCGATGCCTGGAACTGGCGGCGCCGGAGGATGCCGCCGACTTCAGCGACGCCGACGCGCCTGTCGCCGCTTTCGACGATGTAACGCTGCAATTCGATGCGCCGGCGTTGCAGCCGCTGGACGCGATCGATCCCCGCTGGCCGGCGGCGGCGCCGTCGACGCTGTGGCGCTACAGCCATCGCAGCGAAACCCACGAGCCGCCGCACTGGCCGGCGCCGGCGATCGACATCGCGCAGGCGCCGGCCGAAGACGAGACCGCCTTCGACCTCGATCAATTCACCCGCGAGCTGTTCCGCTATCAGGCCCGGCACTCGCCCGAGCAGCTGGATACATGGCTGCGCGCGCATCCGGCGCTGTACAACCTGGAACGCAAGGAAGCGGTGGGCCGGCATGTCCTGGAGTATCTCTGCGACGGGCCGACCTTGTACATGCGGCCGCTGGAAGTGATCCTGCGTTTCTTCGAACTGGATGGCCTGCACCCCGGCCGGCCGTGGATGCACGCGGCCGTCGATGAATTGCGCGAACGCGCGCGTTCGACCGGCACGGACTTCAGCGAGTTGCGCTTCGCCCAACCGGCTCCCCAGCGCAGCAGCGAAGAGCCGCCGTGGATGTGGCTGCTGGTGCTGCTGTTCGTGTGCATGACGGTGATGCGGGCGTTCAAGGGTTTCAACTCCACCTTATGACCGCATTCGAACGGCTGGGCCTGGAACCGACGGCGGATGAGCGCGAGATCAAGCGGGCCAATGCGCGCGAGCTCAGGCGCACGCGTCCGGACGAAGACCCGGCCGGATTCCAGGCGCTCAACGAGGCCTATCAGCAGTGTCTGGCTTATGCCGAGTATCGGCGTGAGCAGGCTTCGCTCGATGACGGCACCGATGCGAGCGGCGATGACGAACTCGCCGAGGTCGCGGACGAAAACGAAGACGACCTCGATACTGCATGGCAGTCGCGCGGCGATCGCGCACCGCAGGCCTCGGCCGCGGTCGAATCCACACCCGAAGCCACCTCGCGATACCAACCGGCAGCCGCGGCGTCCGAGCCGACCGAGCAAACCTCGCGGTCCTTCGACCTGCACGCCTTCCTGGACGAACTGCTGCAACGCGCGCGCACCCAATCGCCGGCGGAGCTCAAGCGTTGGCTGCTCGGCCTGGAGCCACTGTACTCGCTCGACCTCACCCGCGCGCTGCGCGGGCCGGTGGCGCAGACCGCGAGCCAGGCCGAACCGGCGTTGTCGCCGCAGGCACTGGCGACGGTGTTCGACTTCTTCGCCCTCAACGTCGTCGGCCCGAACGACGGCTGGCTGCTGGAACAGGCTCATCAAGCGCAGTTGCGCGCCGAATCCACACGCGCGTTCGAACAGGCGCTGGTGCAGTTGCAGTCGCCGCAGACGCGGCCGGTCGATCGTTTGCTGTTGCGCGAATTGCTGGAATCTCCGCAACTGGGCCGGCGCCTGATCATTGCACTGGTCGCTGGCCTGCCGACGCGATTGATGGAGATGGCGAGCACGCTGCGCCAGCTCGATCCGCAACTGGCGGCGGAGCGGCTGAACCTGGGCACCATCGAGTTCTGGCATCAGATCTGCGACCACAGCCGGCTGCATTGGCGCCGCGCCTTCGTAGTACTGGCGCGCATCGTGCTGTATCCCTCGCTCCTGCTGGGCGCGATCGCGGCGCTGGGGCAACGCACCGACGTGCTCGGCGGCTTGCCCAGGATCTGGTGGGTCGCCGCCGCGTCATGGCTGTCGGTAACCATAGTGCAGGCATGGCTGTATCGGCGGGCACGGCGGCCCAGGCCGGCCAATCGCGAGCCACCCTTGCCTATCGACCGGGACGGGCCGCTGTGGCTGTTCGCTGCGCTGGCAGTCGCGGCGCTGTTGCTGATACCGGCCGCCAGCCAGTTCGCCTTGCTGATCGTGTCGGTGATGGGCCTGATCTGGCTGATCGCGCGCGGCCGGCGGCTGATGGGGCGCACCTTCGTCGCGATGCTGTCGGGCGCACTTGTCGCCTCCTACCTGCCCTCCTGCATCGACGCCCTGCTCGGCGTACGTGGCGATACCGATTTACCAGGCGCGTGGATGCCGTTCTTCGTGCTGATCGGCGTGACCACGCCAGTGCTGCAGGATCTGCACCACGCCAGGCGTCACCGCATCAGCCTGCGGGCCGCCCGCGAACAGGCCGCATGGCTGTGGCCGGCGATGATCGCGGCGGTGGTGGCTTTGGTGGTGAGCGCCATGGTGACGGGCTGACACCCTCGTTGCGCGCTCGGTCACATCGGCCCACCCCATTCATCGTCCTGAAAGACTTCTGAATTATTTTTGCCATCAAGGAAGCGGCGCGCTTGCATGAATGCGCGCCGGATCAGGCTGTTTCTCAATCGCGCCGCTGCCTGCGAAAACTGAACTGGAGTCGCCTTTTCCCGTAACTCGGATTGGTGAGATGCATCACAGTGGGCGCTTCGTATCAGCGTGTTAGGCTCCAAAGTTCACGCGTGTCATCACCTGATCCCCCGACCTGAGGAACACCGCGTCATGGCAATCTTCAACCAGCCCGCCCCGCCCAAGCGCGACAATCCGGTTCCGCCGCTGCAGCCGGAAACCGCGCTCAAGCGTGAGCCCGATACCGCAAACGAATTCTCCTTCGGCCAGCCGTCCACGCCGGCGCCGGCCCCGATCGCCGCGCCCGCCCCGACTCCGGCCCCCGCGCCGCGTCAGGCCGAGCAGCCGGTCGTCAAGGAATCGCTGATCGCCTCGGACCTGTCGATCGAAGGCAAGATCCACGGCGCCGGCCACATCCGCATCGCCGGCCGCTTCAAGGGCGACGTGCAAGTGGACGGCGATCTCACCGTCGAACTCGGCGCCAAGCTCAACGGCGGCGTGCGCGCGCGCAAGGTCGTCATCGCCGGCGAACTGGAAGGCAACATCGAAGCCGCGCAGCGGGTTGAACTGCTGGAAAGCGGCGTGATGATCGGCGACGTCAAGGCCGGCGTGGTCACCGTCGCCGCCGGCGCGCGCGTTCGCGGCCAGGTCGAGTTCGGCTGGGAAGACAGCGGCAAGTCGGTCGCCCGCAACGACGCCGGCAAGTCCGACCGCAACGCCGACAAGAACGACAAGGGCGAGAAGAACGGCGCCAAGACGGAGACCGGCGCCGACTCATGAGCGCTGTTCGCCAGGGCATGCCCGGGGCGACACGCGTCTGTCCGCACTGCAAGGCGACGATTCTCGAAACCGCGAGCGTCTGCCCTGCGTGCCGGCATCATCTGCGATTCGATTCCGACGCAAACGCGCAAGCGGCGAAACGATTTTCGCCGCTGCACGTAGAAGGCACCATTCGCCACCCACCCAGCGATGGTGCCTGGGAATACTCGATGGTCTTGTCGATCAAGAACGATCGTGGCGAGGAAATCACCCGCCAGGTCGTCGGCGTGGGCGCGCTGTTCCCCGGGGATGAGCGCACTTTCACTCTCTCGGTCGAAGCGTTCGAAGCGGTCGGTTACAAGGCCGCGAACAAGGGCCGGTTGCGCCGCTGAGCGGCGGCGCGCCGGTATCAGAAGGAAAGGATCCCCCTCGATGTCGGAACCCGCTTCGTTGTATGCGCGCTTCACCCTGAGCCACGAGCAGTACGAGGCCTTCATGAACTCCACGCCGGCGCGTCCGGCGTCGTTCGGCGATTGGCAATCCTGGTTCGACCGCCACCCCATGGCCGGCGACAACCGCGTGCCCGCGGCGCTGCTGGGCGACCTGGACGCGGCCCGCGTGGCCGACGTCATCAAGGCCTGGCGCGAGGACGACTGGACCGGCACGCCGCCGGTGGAATACGACGAGATCAAGCGCACCTTGCGCATCGCCATGCTGCAGGCCTCGGAGAACTTCCACGAGATGCTGCGGCTGCTGACGCCGTTGCGCGGCGCCAGCGCCTACAACGATCCGGGCGCGGACGATTTCATCGTGATCTTCGATTTCCTCTGGGACGAGGGCGACATCAGCGCATATCTGCAGCTGCGCGACGGCGCCAGCCGCTTCGTCGAGGACTGCCCGCCCGCGCATCTGCAGGAGGCCGGCGGTTATCTGCGCGAGGCGCTAAGTTATATGCGCGACCGCACCGGCTGAGCCGCGCGCCGGTCCGATCCAATGTGAATCCACGCCGCGCCTGATTGGCACGGCGCGCGCGTTATCGCCGCCTCAGTCCGAAGGCCCGCAATTGTCGCATCCCGCGCAGTTCGGCCCGGACGCGCTCGGCGCCGGCGCGATGCGCTTGCCGAGGTTGCGCATCCATTGCGGGCGTCCGTCGCGCACCAGCGGCAAGGCGCAGGCGATGCGCAAGCGGCGCACACCGCCTGGGAACTGCTTACGCGCGACGACCACGGCGCTGATCAGCACCGCGATCGCGATCACCACGTATTGTGCGAACAGTCCGGCGCTCATCGGCTCACCCCGCTCCCAGCGCGACCGCGACCTGATAGGTCAACAGCGAGGCCAGATAGGCCAATGCGAACAGATAACCGGCGCTGATCGCCACCTGCTTCCACGAGCCGGTTTCGCGCTTGATCGTGGCCAAAGTGGAGATGCACTGCGGCGCATAGATGAACCACACCAGCAGCGACAAGGCCGTCGCCAGCGACCAACTGTCGGTGATGATCGGCGTCAGCGCCTGCGCGGCGGCATCGTCGTCGGCGGCCGACAGCGCGTACACCGTCGCCAGCGAGGACACCGCCACTTCGCGCGCGGCCAGGCCCGGAATCAGGGCGATGCAGATCTGCCAGTTGAAGCCGATCGGCGCGAACACCGTGGTCAGGGCATGGCCGATGCGTCCGGCGAAGCTGTAGTCGATCGCAGGCATGGTGGCGCCGTCCGGCGGGCCGGGGAACGACAGCAGGAACCACAGCAGCACAGTCAGCGACAGAATGATGCCGCCGACCCGGCGCAGGAAGATCCACGCGCGTTCCCACAAACCGATCAGCAGATCGCGCGGATGCGGAATGCGGTACGACGGCAGCTCCAGCAGCAGGGCGTGCTCGCTCTTGTCGCGGCGCCATTTCTTCATCACCCACGACACCACCAGCGCGCTGAGGATGCCGGCCATGTACAGGCCGAACAGCACCAGCCCCTGCAGGTTCAACACGCCCCAGATCTTCTGCTGCGGAATGAACGCGCCGATCAGCAACGCATACACCGGCAGGCGCGCCGAGCAGGTCATCAGCGGCGCGACGATGATGGTGGCGAGGCGGTCGCGCGGGTCCTGGATCGAGCGCGTGGCCATGATCCCGGGAATCGCGCAGGCGAAACTCGACAGCAGCGGAATGAACGAGCGGCCCGACAAGCCGGCGCCGGCCATCATCCGGTCGAGCAGGAACGCCGCGCGCGGCAGATAACCGGACTCTTCCAGCGCCAGGATGAAGGCGAACAGGATCAGGATCTGCGGCAGGAACACGATCACCCCGCCCAGGCCGGCGATGATGCCGTCCACCAGCAGGCTGCGCACCGGACCTTCCGATAAGCTGCGCAATGTTTCCTGCGAGACCCATCCGCGCAGCGGACCGTCCATCGACATCAACGTGTTGACGCTGCCGCCGACCCAGGCGGTGCCGGCCTCGATCGCGTCCATCAACGGCGTCGCCCAGGCGTACACGGCCTGGAAGATCAGGAACATCACCAGCGCCAGCGACATCAGGCCGAGCACCGGATGCAGCAGCCAGCGATCGAGCGCATCGTCGATCTTGGCGGTGCGGGTCGGCATGCTCACCGTCAGTTCCAGCAGGCGCCGCGTTTCGGCGTGCAGATCGGCGCCTTCGGGCAGATGCGCGCGCGGCTCGTGCGGTTCGCGCGGCGCGACCGCGATGCGGTCGAGCATCGCCACCAGATCGCGCGCGCCATGGCGCTTGACCGCGACGGTCGGCACCACCGGCACGCCCAGTTCGCGCTCCAGCGCGACCAGATCGATGTCGATGCCGCGGCGCTTGGCCGCGTCCATCATGTTGACCGCGATCACCATCGGCCGGCCGAGTTCGCGCAGTTCCAGGGCGAAGCGCAGGTGCAGGCGCAGATTGGTCGCATCGACCACGCACAGCAGCACGTCGGGCGCGCGTTCGCCGGGATAGAAGCCGCGCAGCACGTCGCGCGTCACCGCTTCGTCCAGGCTGGCGGCGCTGAGGCTGTAGGCGCCGGGCAAGTCGAGCACCGCGTAGTGGCGGCCCGAAGGCGCGTGCAGGCGGCCTTCCTTGCGCTCGACGGTAACGCCGGCGTAGTTGGCGACCTTCTGCCGGCTGCCGGTCAACAGGTTGAACAACGCAGTCTTGCCGCAGTTCGGATTGCCGACCAGGGCCACGCGCATGGTCTGCGCGGTGTCCTCGTGCGGCGCGGCGACGGCGGGTGCGACGGGCGCGGCGGCGCTCATGCCTGGTTCTCCAGCACGCTGACCCGAACCCGCGCGGCCTCGCTGCGGCGCAGGGCGAAACGGGTGTAGCCGATCTGCACCAGCAGCGGCTCGGCGGCGACCGGTCCGGCGGCCATCACTTCGACCCGCTCGCCGCTGACGAAACCCAATTCGCGCAGGCGTCTGGCAATGGTGTCGTTGGGCGTGTGGTCATCGACGGATTCGACCGTGGCCGCGGTTCGATGCGGCAGTTCGGACAGCTTCAAGAGGTGGCTTCCACGGAGGGTGGCGTCCCAAATGGGAATTGTTCTCATTCTAGCACCGACCGCCGTACAGGGGCGGATGCGGCAAGCTGAACGGTATCATTCGCCAACTCCCACAAACTCTCCCCATGCCGATGAGCCACCCGCTGCTGAGCCTGCGCGAGGGCCCTGTCGCCCGCCTGCGCCTGAATCGTCCCGAGCTGCACAACGCGTTCGACGCCATCCTGATCGCGGCCCTGACCGGCGCGCTGGAGGCGGTCGGCGCCGACGACGGCGTGCGGGTGGTGGTGATCGAGGGCGAAGGCGCTTCGTTCTCGGCCGGCGCCGACCTCAACTGGATGCGCGGCATGGCCGCGGCCGGCGAAGCGGAGAACCGCGAGGACGCGCTGGCCCTGGCCCGGCTGATGCGCACCCTCAACGAACTGCCCAAGCCGACCCTGGCCCGGGTCCAGGGCGCGGCCTTCGGCGGCGGCGTCGGCCTGGTCGCCTGCTGCGACATCGCCATCGCCGCGCCGCAGGCCAAGTTCGGCCTGACCGAAAGCAAGCTCGGCCTGCTGCCGGCGGTGATCTCGCCATATGTCATCGAAGCCATCGGCGCGCGCCAGTCGCGGCGCTGGTTCGCCAGCGCGGAGATCTTCGACGCCGCCACCGCGCTGCGCATCGGCCTGCTGCACGAGGTGGTCGCGGCCGATCAGCTCGACGCGGCGATCGACCAGCAGATCGCGTTGCTGCTCAAGGCCGGCCCGCATGCGGCCGCGCAGGCCAAGGCGCTGGTGCGCCGGGTCGCCGGCGAACGCGACGGCGCCCGCCTGGACGCCGACAACGCGGCCTTGATCGCCGGGCTGCGAGTATCGGCCGAAGGTCAGGAAGGGTTGTCGGCGTTTCTGGATAAGCGAAAGCCAAACTGGATCGCGTAAATCAGGCCCGTCGCTCCGGCCGAAGCCGCAATCGACCGGCCCCCGCAGTACCGCGTAAACCCAAACCCCTCACCCCGGCAGACCCCACAACCTGCCGGCCTCAACCGCCCCGCATAAACCCAAGCCCGTCGTCCCGGCAACAGCCGCGCGTCAGGCCTAGGCGATCCCGCATCCCGAACCCAACCTCACCGCCCGCCCCACTTCCGCCCTGGAGTCCGCCATGTTCGATCACCTGGGTTTCGCCGTTTCCGATCTGCGCCGCAGCCACGACTTCTACCTGCGCGCGCTGGCGCCGCTGGGCTACGGCCTGGTGATGTCGCTCAGCAAGGAACAGACCGGCGGCTACGAAGGCCACGCCTTCGGCCCGCAGCATGAGCCCGCGTTCTGGATCGGCACCGGCGAGCGCACCTCCAGCGGCCTGCACGTGGCGATAAAAGCCAAATCGCGCGAGCAGGTCGATGCCTTCCACGCCGCCGCGCTGGCCGCCGGCGGACGCGACAACGGCGCGCCGGGCATCCGTCCGCACTACTCGCCCGATTACTACGGCGCGTTCGTGTTCGATCCCGACGGCAACAACATCGAAGCGGTCTGCCGCATACCCGCGCAGTGAGCCGCGGCAGCGACCGGGCGATGGTCATCAACACCTCGGCGTATGGGCGAGCGCCGGCACCACCAGATCACGCAAACGCGTGCATCGTCGCGCTACGTCGCGTTTTCGCCCGTCCGATCAGGCGACACGACGCCCGCTAATCGGCGAAAATCCCCGCATCGCGTCGGCTGGCCGGCGTAGTCACCGGTTCCGACCGTCTTTCTTTCCATGCGCACACGCGCCCCGACTTGCGATGCACGCCATGTTCGAAAAGATCCTGATCGCCAACCGCGGCGAAATCGCCTGTCGCGTCATCCGCACCTGCCGCAAGCTCGGCATCCGCACCGTCGCGGTGTATTCCGACGCCGATGCCGACGCCCAGCACGTGCGCCAGGCCGATGAGGCCTATCCGATCGGCGGCCCGCGTCCGGCCGACAGTTATCTGCGCGGCGACGCGATCATCGAAGTGGCGCGCCGCTGCGGCGCGCAGGCGATCCATCCGGGTTACGGCTTCCTCAGCGAGAACGCGGATTTCGCCGACGCGGTGGAAGCCGCCGGCATCGCCTTCATCGGCCCGAAAGCCGCGTCGATGCGCAAGATGGGCAGCAAGGCCGGCGCCAAGGAACTGATGCAGGCCGCCGGCGTGCCGGTGGTGCCGGGCTATACCGGCGAGGATCAAGACCCCGCGCATCTGCATCGCCAGGCCGACGCCATCGGCTATCCGCTGATGATCAAGGCCGCGCACGGCGGCGGCGGCAAGGGCATGCGCATCGTGCGCGACAGCGGTGAATTCCTGGCCAACCTGGAAAGCTGCCAGCGCGAAGCGCGCAACGCGTTCGGCCGCGACCGCGTGCTGCTGGAACGTTATGTCGAACGCCCGCGCCATATCGAAATCCAGATCTTCGGCGACTCCGCCGGCCAGGTGATCCATCTCAACGAGCGCGAGTGCTCGGCGCAGCGCCGTTATCAGAAAGTGCTGGAAGAATCGCCGTCGGTGTTCCTGACGCCGCAGCTGCGCGCGCAGATGGGCGCGGCCGCGGTGCAGGCCGGACAGGCGATCGATTACGTCAACGCCGGCACGGTGGAGTTCATCGTCGGCCAGGACGGCGGCTTCTACTTCATGGAGATCAACACGCGCCTGCAGGTCGAGCATCCGGTGACCGAACTGGTGACGGGATTGGACTTGGTCGAATGGCAGTTGCGCGTCGCCGCGAACGAGCCGCTGCCGCTGGGCCAGGACGCGATCGTCCAGCGCGGCCACGCCATCGAAGTGCGTTTGTACGCGGAAGATCCGGAAGCCGGTTTCCTGCCGGGCTCGGGCAAGCTCGAACGCCTGCGCCTGCCGCAGGCCGATGCGCATGTGCGGCTGGATTCGGGCGTGATCGAAGGCGACACGGTGACGATCTTCTACGACCCGATGATCGCGAAGATGATCGTGTTCGACAGCGACCGTCCGCGCGCGCTGGCGCGGCTGCGCGGCGCGCTGGCCGCGTGCGAGATCGTCGGGCCCAAGTCCAACATCGAATTCCTCGAACGCCTGGCCCGCCATCCGGCGGTGGTCGGCGGCACCATCGACACCGGCTACCTGGATCGTCATCTCGACGAATTCATGCCGGCGGCGAATCCGGACGAAGCCGGCGACCGCGACCTGCTGATCGGCGCGACCGTGGCCGAGTTGCTGAGCCAGGAACAGCGCACCCGCGAAGCCGCGGCCGCGTCGAACGATCCCAGCTCGCCGTGGGCGATCGCCGACGGCTGGCGCCTGGGCCACGGCGGCCGCCGCAGCCTCGCCTTCCTGCGCCGCGACCAGCGCCTGGAACTGCAGGCGCACGGCAGCGGCGGCGATTACCGCATCGAAATTCCCGCCAACGACGCGGCCGCCTACAACGTGCAGGGCGCGCGCATGGACGGCAGCGAACTGAGTCTGCGCATCGACGGCCGCGCGCGCCGCCTGAGCACGCTGGGCGACGGCCATCGCGTGGTCATGCACGACGGCGAGCGCCGCTTGCGCCTGGAAGCGGTGCCGATGTACCACCACCAGTCCAGCGCCGCCGCCGGCTCGGGCAACAACGTCAACGCACCGATGCCCGGCCGCGTGGTCGTGGTCAAGGCCGCGCCCGGCGACAGCGTCGAAGCCGGCCAGGAAGTGATGGTGATCGAAGCGATGAAGATGGAGCTGAGCCTGAAGGCGCCGCGCGCTGGGAAGATCGCCGAAGTGCGCGCGGCGGCGGGGGATTTCGTCGAGGCCGATGCGGTGTTGGTGACGTTGGAGACGGTTTGATTTTGTCTGCCGGCCAAGTCCGTACGTCCTTTCCTATCGTCATTCCCGCGAACGCGGGAATCCAGTGCCTTTCGTGCGAGAACCTTTGAAGTCGCTAGATTCCCGCTTTCGCGGGAATGACGGTCTGGAAGGATGACGCTGAAGTCTCTGGATTCCCGCCTGCGCGGGAATGACGTTCTTGAGAGATGGCGCTGAAGGCTGCGGACTCCCTCCGTCGCGAACATGACGGCATGGGGATGACGACGAAGGCTCTGCGCACCTACCAAGTCCGCACGCCCTTTCCTACCGTCATTCCCGCGAACGCGGGAATCCAGGGCCTTTCGTGCGAGAACGTTTGAAGTCGCTGGATTCCCGCGTTCGCGGGAATGACGTTCTAGAGGATGACGCTGAGGTCTCTGGATGTTCGGCTTCGCCGAAGGAAAGTACAGCTCGCCTTCACGGGAATGACGGCCTTGAGGGAAACGCAGGAATAACGCCCTTGAAAGACCGGCGCCCCCCAGCTGCTTGACCGCAACCCCCATCCGCGCCGAATAATGGCGCCGCAAACGCGTCAATCCCGGCTGGGAGCGCCGGATTCCTCGGCCGCCGAACCATGGCGGCCCCTGGTCTGTGTGTTCTATGGAGGGAAATCCCATGCGTTTACCCATGCTGTCGTCGCGGGTACGAAAGCTGTTTGCGGCCGGCCTCATGCTGGCCCTGCTGAGCGGGTGCAGCGTCACCACCTTCGAATCGCCGCCGAGCGGCACCCAGGTCGCCTGCGATCCGCGCCTGGTCGGGCAATGGCACAGCCGCCAACTCGACGACACCGACCGGATCAGCATCTTGCCCAAGGATTGCGGATTGATCGACCGCAACACCGGCGAGTGCCCTTCCGACCTGATCGGCTACCGCTTTACGTATCTGCCCGATGCCACCGGCGGGTACATCGTCGCGACCGACGCCACGCTGGCGACTCAACCCGCCACCTGCCAGCGCATGCAGAGGGAAGACTCCGATGACGACAGCGAATCGCATCGGGGCCGTTACATGCTGCTGCGCTATGTCGTCACTCCGGATCGGATCGCGATCCACAGCGTCGATACGCTGCGAATGGCGAGGCTGATCGCCGCGGGCAAGGTCCCCGGCACCGTCAAGAACACCGACAACCACGCCGAACACCCCGACATCACCTCGGTCAAGCAACTCGACGCTGCGCTGCGCGAAACCAAGGCGAAGTACGACGAGCCGCAGATCGACGCGTCGGTGAAAGGCAGCAGCACGCAGATCGATGCGCTGCTGGCTTCGCGCAAGGATTTGTTCTTCGCCAAGCCGGGCGTCGTCCTGCGCCGCGACGGCAAAGCGCCGGGCAAAGCCGCGACCAAACCCTCGCCCCGCGCGAACCGCTGACGCAGCTCATAGGGCCGGCGTGCGCGGATCGCAGCGATTCGCGCAACGCCGCGTTCCTGTCGGCGAACGCGATGCCGCTTGAATGCGCACCGCCCGTCGCCATCCATTCGCAGAGATTCCCGCAATGACTGCTCGCTCCCATTCCATCGTCTGGCGCGCATTGATAGCGGCCATCGCCCTGTCCGTCTCGCTAACCGGCTGCCTGATCGCCGAAAACCCGCCGTCGGCGCCCCTGCCCTGCGACCGCGCCCTGGTCGGCGACTGGGGCCTGATCGAAGGCGAGGCCATCCTCGGCCCATCCGGCCACGCCGCCGCGGACGACGACTTCACCGACGACGACGAACGCCGGCTGCGCATCGATGCGCAATGCCGCGCCCACCTGCCGGCCAAGTACGAGCCGCATCAAGTCCAACTCGGCGTATACAAGGCCAACGGCCATCGCTATCTGGCGCTGCCCCTGGCCGACGTGGCGGTGCTGCTGACCGGCAAGAAGGGCGCGCAAGAAGTGGCCGGCGACGCGCTCATGGCGAAGTATCCGCACACCGTAAGCCTGATGCGTTATCAGACCGAACCCGGGTTCGTGACCCTCGACCTGGGCAATCCCGATCAGCTCAGGCAAGTGGTCGCCGCGCGCAACGCCCGCAGCGGCCTCTCCGGCCCGGACGCACCCGGTTTCCTGACCGGCGAGCGCGGCGCGATCGCCAGGCAGCTGCGTGAACATCCGCAGCTGTTCGCGGCGCCCGATCGCAGTACCCTTTATCGTTTCAAGCGTATACCCCCCGCCGCGCACTGAGAGGCCGCCATGACCCCGCCCGATCCGTGCTTCCGCGCCGCCGATCGCCCCGCCGGGCCCGCGCCGATCGGCCGCCGCCGCTGGTGGACGAACGCGGTGATCGCCGCGGCCACCCTCGCCGGCCTCGGCGGCTGCGTCGCTTTCGAACACTCGCCGGTCGAATCCCCGACTTGCGACCCCGACCTGCCCGGCACCTGGAACCTCAAGGCCCAGGGCGTCGCCAAGACCCTGCGCATCGACGCGCGCTGCCACACCGAGGACTGGCCGGGCCTGCACGAGCAGCCCACCGCGCTGGACCTGACCGGCTTCAGCCTGGGCCGCGACCGCTACATCGTGCTGTCGCCGGCCGACGCCCAGCGCGCGATCGGTGCGCAGGGCGAATCGCTGGTCAAGGCCGCGCCGCCCGGCTCGGTGTTCGTGATCCTGTACCGTGTCGAAAACGGCCGGGCCAGCGCCTGGCTGCCCGATTCGCAACGCGTGCTGGCCGCGATCGCCACCGGCGAACTCAACGGGCGCAAACTCGACGAGAAATTCCCCCTGGTGCAGGGCTCGGCCCAGGCCATCCGCGATACCCTCTCGCAACGCGGCGCCCTGCTGTACAACACCGAAGCGAACAAGGCGATGGTGCTCGAACGCGTCCTCGCCCCGGCCTCAAAGGATTCCCCATGACCCAACCCGTTTCCGTACGCATCGTCGAAGTCGGTCCGCGCGACGGACTGCAGAACGAGAAATCGCAGATCGCCACCGCCGACAAGATCGCCTTGATCGATCGCCTGTCGGCCACCGGCCTGCGCAGCATCGAAGCGACCAGTTTCGTCAGCCCCAAGTGGGTGCCGCAGCTGGCCGACGCGGCCGAAGTGTTCACCGGAATCCATCGCCGCGCCGGCGTGCATTACCCGGTGCTAGTGCCGAACGAACAAGGCTACGAGCGCGCGCGCGCGGTCGGCGTGGAGGAGATCGCGGTGTTCACCGCGGCCTCGGAAGCGTTCAACCTCAAGAACATCAACGCCAGCATCGACGAATCCTTGCAGCGCTTCGCGCCGGTGATGGCGCGGGCCAAGGCCGACGGCGTGGCGGTGCGCGGCTATGTCTCCACCGTGCTCGGCTGCCCGTATCAGGGCGAAGTGCCGGTCAGCGACGTGGTGCGCGTGGCCAAGGCCCTGCACGCGATGGGCTGCTACGAAATTTCCCTGGGCGACACCATCGGCGTCGGCACGCCGGGCAAGGCGCGGGCCATGTTCAAGGCGGTCGCCGCCGAAGTGCCGCTGCAGGCGCTGGCGGTGCATTTCCACGACACCTACGGCCAGGCCTTGTCGAACATCCTGGCCTGCCTGGAAGAAGGCGTGGCGGTGGTCGATTCGGCCGTGTCCGGCACCGGCGGCTGTCCCTACGCCAAGGGCGCCAGCGGCAACGTCGCCAGCGAGGACGTGGTCTACATGCTGCATGGTCTGGGCATCGAGACCGGCGTGAATCTCGATGCACTGGCCGACACCGGCCGCTGGCTGGCCGGGCTGCTGGGCCGCGAGACCGGCAGCAAGGTCGGCAAGGCGCTGGCGGCGGCGTGAATTCCGACGCGCCCGCCGGCGGTTCTCCCACCTCGCCCGCCGCGCAGGCGGCGACGACGGCGGACACCATCGCGGCGCTGCAACGCGCGCTGCAAGACCCATCCCTGCCCGCGACGCTGCGCGCGACGCTGGACGACGCGCTGGCCGCGCTGCAGCGCGAACCGGCTTCGCTGCACCGCGCCGCGTTCGACGCGATTCCCGACCTGGTCACGGTGCTGGAAGAAGACGGCACCGTGGTCGAGATCAACCGCCACGGCATGGGTGCGCACCGGCGTCTGCGCGAAGACATCATCGGCCAGCCGATCCACGTGCTCAATCCGGAACTGCCGCGCGATCACATGGCGCCGGTGTGGGAGAGCTTGAACCGCGGCGAGAGCTACATCATCGAGGTCACCAACAAACGCGGCGACGGCACCCGCTTCCCGGTCGAAGTGCATTCGGCCAGTTTCGAATTCGAAGGCAAGCGGCGCATCATCGCGATCGCCCGCGACCTGAGCAACCGCGCCGAGACCGAGCTGCGTTTCCGCGAACTGGTCGAAACCATCGACCGCGGCGTGATCGTACAGGACAAGGCCCTGCGCATCATCTACGCCAACAGCGCGGCGATGCGCCTGCTGTCGCTGCACAACGGCCAGAGCATCGCCGACGAACTGCGCAGCGGCCACTGGATGGTGGTCGATGAGCGCGGCCACGAACTCAAGCCCGAGCAATACCCATCACAACTCGCCCTGACCACCGGACGTATCGTCGAAAGCACCGTGCTCGGCCTGTATCACCGCGACCGCCGCGAACTGATCTGGCTGTCGGTGACCGCGGTTCCGCAGTTCCCGCCCGGCGGCGACCGCCCGCATCAAGTGTTCGCGCTGTTCTCCAATGTCACCGCGCTCAAGCGCGACAGCGCCCTGTTCGACCGCGCCCAGGCCCTGGCCCACATCGGCGGCTGGGAATGGGACGCCGGCCGCGACCGGTTGTATCTGACTTTGGAAGCCGAACGCATCCTCGGCCGCGACAGCTCGCCGACGCGGATCGAAGAACTGCTCGAATGCCTGCAGCCGCTCGACCGCCATCGCCTGCGCAACGCGCTCGAACGCACCCTCGCCGGCGGCCGCGGCATCGACCTGGAACTGCAGGGCCTGCGTCCCGACGGCAGCGGCTTCTGGGTGCGCGCGATCGCCGACGCCGGCGTGGGCGACGTGGTGCGGCAGGTGCTGACCGGAACCTTCCAGGACATCACCGAGCGCAAGCACGAAGAAGAACACCTGCGCATCCAGGCGCGCAGCGATCCCCTGACCGGCCTGCTCAACCGCGACGCGGTGCAGGCCGAACTCGAACGCCGCCTGGACACGTTTCCGCATTCGCCCCTGGCGGTGCTGTACATCGACCTGGACCGCTTCAAGGTGGTCAACGACGTGCTCGGCCATGCCGCCGGCGACCGCCTGCTGGCTTCGGCCGCGCGCCGCATCCGCCACGCGGTCGGCGATCAAGCCCAGATCGCGCGCTTCGGCGGCGACGAATTCCTGGTGGTGTGCTCGCTCGACAGCGATCCGACCCGCGGCGAACGCCTGGCCGACGCGATCCTGGACATCTTCGGCGACAGCTTCCGCGTCGACGGAGAAGAATTCAGCATCACCGCCAGCATCGGCATCAGCCAGGCACCGCTCGACGGCCGCACCGCGCAGCAGCTGATCCAGAGCGCCGACGTGGCCATGTACGACAGCAAGCGCCGCGGCCGCAACAGCTGGCAGGCGTTCACGCCGGAACTGGCCGAGCAGCAATTGCACCGTCTACAGTTGGAAACCCATCTGCGCCGCGCCGTGCACAACGACGAATTCCATCTGGTCTATCAACCGCAGGTGGACCTCAACGACGGCCGCGTGATCGCGGTCGAAGCGCTGATCCGCTGGCGCAACCGCTCGCTCGGCGAGATGCGCCCGGACCGTTTCATCGATCATGCCGAAACCACCGGCGACATCGTCGGCATCGGCGGATGGGTGCTGCACGAAGCCTGCCGGCAGTTGCGGCAGTGGCGCGACGACGGCCTGAAGATCGAACGCGTCGCGGTCAACGTTTCCTATCGCCAGTTCCTCGGCGACGATCTGGCCAGCAATGTCGCCGCCGCGCTGGCCGAATACGGCCTCACCGGCACCGCACTGGAACTGGAATTCACCGAGCGGGTGCTGATCGAAGACGCACCCGACACCGTGCGCACCTTCGCGCGATTGCGCGAGCTGGGCGTGAGTTTGTCGATCGACGATTTCGGCGAAGGCTACAGCGCGCTCAATTACCTGCGCCGCCTGCCCATCCACGGCCTCAAGCTCAGCCAGTTGTTCGTGCAGGGCGTGCCGGACAATCAGTCCGATGTGGCGGTGTGTCAGGCCGTAACCGGCATCGCCCGCAGCCTGGGTCTGGGACTGGTCGCCGAAGGCGTGGAAACCGAACGCCAGCGCGCGTTCCTGCGCGAGCTGGGCGTGGTCATCGGCCAGGGTTTCCTGTTCGCGCCGGGTTTGTTGCCGGACGATCTGCGCGATTACTGCCGGGCGCAGCGGCCGAACTGAGCGCGCGCATGGCGTGGCTGGCACGGACGGCTTCGTGCGATTCTTGCCAAGCGCAGTGATCGCGGCAGCGGACAACGGAGTGACCGAATGACTCAGCAACCACCGCCCGCCGCGGCCGCGTCGAAGCCCGCGCCCAAGCCATGGATCGTGCCGTTCGCGCTCGCGCTGGGGTTCTGGTGCGCGGCCTTGACCTTCTACTATCTGTCGAACCGCAGCAATTGCTTCGCCGCGCTGTTGCTGCTGATCGGCGGCGTGTTGCTGTTCTGCTTGCCCGCGACGATCTGCGCGGTCGTCTCGATCTATCGCCGGCCGCTGACCATCGTCGGCCTGACCTTGAGCGGCGCGGCGCTCGCGGCCGCGGCCCAGTACCTAGTCTCAACTATCGACAAATGCTACTGCGGCTGTGGCTATCCCGGATAAAACGCAGTCGTCGAACAGCGCCCGCCGCTCATTCGTCCGGAAGATGCCGCCGCCCCGGATCGCAGTGATTCAAGGTCAGCATGCGCGCGATCCGTTCTTCCGCATAACGGCGGTCTTCCGGATTCAGGCCTTCGACGATCGGTTCGACCAAGGCCTTGAACTGCGGCCAGAACTGCGCCTCATCGCGCAGGCTCGAGCGCCAGTGCGGCAGCATCCGCTCCAGACGAGCGAGTTCGATGTCCAGTTGCAGGCGCGATGTCATCGCGGCGCTCCCGGCCATTCCACCTCAACCTTGTGCACGTTGCCGTCGTCGATCAGGGCGAAGCTGAGCCCGTCCTGCGCCACCTCGTCCAGCGTCAAACGGCCGCCGCCCTGCCCGGCCTCGGACTGCGATTGCCGCACGCGGATCTGATAGCGCGTGTCGCCGAAACGGTAGTGCAGCTGATACTCCGGCCAATCGGCCGGAATGCACGGCGCGATGCGCATGCGGTCGCCCTCGCGATGCAGGCCCAGCAAGGATTCGGTGAGCAGCCGGTACATCCAGCCGGCCGAACCGGTGTACCAGGTCCAACCGCCGCGGCCCACGTGCGGCGCCACGCCGTAGACATCCGCGGCCAGCACGTAGGGCTCGACCTTGTAACGCGCGGCCGAGTCCGCATCGCTGCTGTGATGGATCGGATTGATCATCCGCGCCAGTTCCCAGGCGCGCGCGCCGTCGCCCAACTCGGCGAAGGCCATCGCCGCCCACACCGCCGCGTGGGTGTACTGGCCGCCGTTCTCGCGCACGCCGGGAACGTAACCGCGGATGTAACCGGGATCTTTCTCGGTGCGGTCGAACGGCGGATCCAGCAACTGGATCAGGCCCGCCTCGCGCCGTACCAGATGGCGGTCGAGCGAGTCCATCGCCTGCCGCGCGCGCGCCGGATCGGCCACGCCCGACAGCACCGACCAGCTTTGCGAGATCGAATCGATCCGGCATTCGTCGCTCTCGTGCGAACCCAGCGGCGTGCCGTCGTCGAACCACGCGCGCCGGTACCACTCGCCGTCCCAGGCCTGGGCTTGCAGGTTCTCGCGCAGACGCTGCGAAGATTGCGCGCAAAAATCGGCGAACACATGATCCTCGCGCGCGCGCGCGATCGGGCCGAAGCGGTTCAAGGCATCGAACAGGAAGAAGCCCAGCCACACGCTTTCGCCGCGACCGGCTTCGCCGACCCGGTTCATGCCGTCGTTCCAGTCGCCGCTGCCGATCAATGGCAGCCCGCGCTCGCCCAGCAACTGCGTGCCGCGCTCCAGCGCCAGCACGCAATGATCGTAGAACGGTTGCCGGCGATCGGTGCTCCACAAGCGGTCGTAATAGGATTCCTCATCGACGTTGAGCGGGCGGCCTTCGACGAAGCTGACCGGTTCGTCGAGCACGCTCAGATCGCCGGTGACCTGCAGATAGCGGCACGCCGCCACCGGCAACCACAGGAAATCGTCCGAGCAGCGCGTGCGCACGCCGCGATTCAAGGGCGGATGCCACCAGTGCATCACATCGCCCTGCGGGAACTGATGCGCCGCGCTCAGCAGCAGATGCTCGCGGCTCAGCGCCGGCATCGCGTGCACCGTGGCCATGGTGTCCTGCAGCTGATCGCGGAAGCCGAATGCGCCGCCGGACTGGTAGTACCCGCTGCGCGCCACGTAGCGGCAGGCCAGCGCCTGATACGGCAGCCAACCGTTGACCAGCGCATCCACGCCGGGCTCCGGCGTCTCGACGCGGATCGCGCCCAAGGTGCGGGTCCAGTGCATGCGCACCGCGTCGAGCACATCGTGCGCGGTCGCCAGGCCCTTGCTGCGTTGCGCCAGTTGCGCCGCGCCGCCCGCATCGTCGGCGGCGCCGAGGCGGAACACGATCTCCATGCTCTCCTCCGCCGCCAGCGCCACCGGCACCTGGATCGCCGCGCACGGGTCCATGCCGACGCCGAGGCGTCCGGACAAACGTTGATTGAGCAACGCCGCCGGATGGCCCAGATCGCCGTTGCGGCCGATGAACTCGCTGCGGTCGGTGGTGAAGCTGCAACCGTCGGCGTCGGTGTCGAAGAACGCCACGCGGCCTTCGAACTCGGTGTTGTACGGATTGCGCGCGGTCAAGGCGCCGCTGGCCGGATCGATCTCGCTGACCACGTGCATCTGCGAGCGGCTGCGGATATCGCCCAGCACCCATTCGACATAACCGACCGCCGACAAGCGCCGCGCGCGGCCGGAGCGATTGCGCAGGCGCAGCACCGAATACTTCACCGCATCCTCAAGACCGACATACACCCAAAGCTCGCTGGCGATGCCGTCTTCGACATGCTCGTAGACGCTGTAGCCGAAGCCGTGCCGGGTGCGGTAGGCGCCGCGTCCGCGGCACGGCAGCGGCATCGGCGACCACACCCGGCCGCTGTCTTCGTCGCGCAGATAGAACGCTTCGCCGCCGGTGTCGGCGACCGGATCGTTATGCCACGGCGTCAGCCGGTACTCGTGCGCGTTCTCGAACCAGGTGTAGCCCGGCGCGCTTTCGCTGACCACCGTGCCCAGACGCGCGTTGGCCATCACGTTCGACCACGGCGCCGGCGTCGGCGCGCCTTCGCGCAGCACGATCACGTACTCGCGCGCGTCGGCGGCGAACGCGCCGGTGCCGTTGTCGAAATTCACCGACTCGGCCACGGCCTCGAACGGCCAGGTGTCGTCGTCGCTGGGTTGCGGCGGCGGCAGGCCCAGCAACGGCGGCGGTTCGATCGACGTGGGCGCCGCAACGGCCACCGGTTCGGCCAGCAACGGAGCGCCGTCGGGCCACAGCAAGGCCTGCGCGCGTTCGGGCGGCATGTGCCGGCTGACCTGCGCGGCCAGGGTGCCGCGTTGATCGCTGATGATCACCCGCGCCACCGACTGCAGCAAAATGCGATCTTCCTGCGACATCTGCTGGATCGGCCGGACGAAGATGCCGCCGGGGCGATCGAGCACGCTGCCTTCCGGCCCGGCCGACACCAAGCCTAGGATTTGTTCTTGCAACTGCTGGCGATAGCCGCTTTGTTCTTCGTTCCAGATCACCAGATCGACATTGAGCCCCTTCAAGCGCCAGTAGGCGTGCGCCTGCACCATCTGCCGCACCAGTTCGATGTTGGCGGACTCGGCGATCTGCAGCAGCACGATCGGGAAATCGCCCGAGATCGAATGCCCCCACAGTCCCGACTGACCGCGCCGGTTCTGCAACAGCACCGCCTGTTCGGCGCGCAGGTACGGATGCGCGTACACCATCGAGCCGGCCAGGCGTTCGTACAACTTGGCATCGGCCTGCGAGGCGTTGATCTGACGGCGCACGACCTGGCTGTGGGTCCAGGCCAGATCGAATACGCGATCGGCCAGGCGCCGGTCGCGATAGCGGTCGATCAACGCGCCGCACGCGGCGCGATCGGCGCCCACGCCGGTGACCATGTCGATGATCGCGGTCTGGTCCGGCGCCAGCTCGATGCGGGTGCGGATCGCGACGATCGGATCGAGCACCGATCCGACCGAATCCGACAGTTTGTCGTCGCCGGTCATCGCCTGCGGCGTGCGCGGCGTATTGCCGCGGCCGAGGAAACGTGAGCGATCGGTCTCGTAGGAAATCTGGCTGATGTCGGCGTCGTGCACGGCCACCAGATGGAACATCCACGGCGGAATCTCATCGCTCGAGCGCGGACGGCGCGTGCATAGCAGCGCCTGCTTGTCGCGCTCGATCTGGGTCTGCACGAACAGATTGCTGAAAGCCGGATGCAGTTCGTCGGACAAGGCCGAGGCCAGCACCACCTCGGCGTAGGTGGTGATCTCGATGGTGCGCGTGCGGCGCGAGCGATTGCTCACCCGCAAGCGGCGCAGCTCGATGTCGTCCTCGGCCGAGATCGCGATCTCAAGATGCGTCTCGTAACGGTTCTTGCGCCCGCGGAATTCGGCCTTGGCGTCGGAAAAGATCGCCTCGTAATGCTCCACCGGCACGCAGGTGGGTTGATGCGTGGCCGACCAGAACTCGCCGCTGTCGACATCGCGCAGATAACAGAACGCGCCCCAATGATCGCGGGTGGCGTCTTCGCGCCAGCGCGTCACGGCCATGTCGCCCAGACGGCTGTAGCCGCCGCCGGCGCTGCTCAACAAGCCGTGGTAACGGCCGTTGGACAGCAATTGCACCGCCGGACGCGCGGTGGCCGGATTGCGGAACACCCGCAACTGAGTTTCGGTGGCCGGCGGAGGTGCGCGGCCGCCGCTGGCTTCGGCCTCGTGCGGATGGAACACGCCGGTGCGCGGAATGCGTTCTTGCAGCAGCAGCAAGGTCGCCTGGAACTCGGCGTCGGCGACGAAGCGTTTCTGCATCGGCTGATCGCGCAACAGGTAATCCAGCGACAGCAGTCCCATGCCCTGATGATGGGCCATGAACGAGCGCACCACCGCGTGGGTCTGGCCGCGCGGCACTCGCGCCGGGGTGTAGTCGATCGCCTCGTACAGGCCGAATTCGCCGCCGAATCCCAGTTCGGTCAGGCGTTGCAGGTTCTGGCAGGCGGCTTCGGGCATCACCATCAGCGCCATCGTGCTGGCGTAAGGGGCGATCACCAGATCCTGGCCGAGCCCGCGCTTGAGCCCCAGCCCCGGCACGCCGAACGCGCGGTACTGATAGTTCATGCGGGTGTCGACGGTGTTGTAGCCCGATTCGGAAATGCCCCAGGGCACGTCGCGTTGCCGGCCGTAGTGAATCTGCGCCAGCACCGCGTGCTGCGAAGTCTGATCCAGCAAGGTGTCGGGATAACTCGGCATCACCAGCTGCGGCATCAGGTACTCGAACATCGAGCCGCTCCACGACAGCAAGGTCGCGCCGCTGTCGATTTCGGTCAGCAGCCGGCCCAGCGAGAACCAGGTCTCCTGCGGCAACTGGCCCTGGGCGATGGCGACGAAGCTGCACAGGCGCGCTTCGGAGGCCAGCAGATCGTAGAAGCCGGCATCCAGGCGGCGTTCTTCCACGTTGTAGCCGATCGAGAGCAGATGGCGGGCGCGATCGTAGAGGAACTCGTATTCCATCAACGACAGCTGGCCGGCGATATGCGCCAAGTGCTCCAGCTCGTGAATGCGCCGGCGCGCGCGGTCGCGAATGCCGCCGTCGTCGTTCGGGCGCTTGGCCAGATCGCGCAGGCTGGGCATGGTTGCATCGGCATGCGCCGGTGCATCTGACGCAGTGTCCGACGGCGCCGGCAGGAATTCCTCGAACTCCTGCATCGCGCCGCGACAGGTTTCGCTAAGAGCGCGCGGCCAGCGCAGAGCGATATCCGCGTCGGCGCCTTCCGCGACCGGCCAGGCCGATTCGATCGCTTGCGCCAGGCGCGACAGTTCCGCCAGACAGCGCTCGATTTCGCGCGGCGCTTGCGGCGGTGCCGCCATGATCGCGTCGATATGCTCGCGGAACGCCGCCACCGATTGGCTTTGCGCCACGGTCTTCACCGGCGCGCGCGCATCGCGCAGATTTTCTTCGAGCACGCCGCAGGTATCGGCCAGCCCCTGGAACAGCGTCGGCGTGATCAGCGGCTCATCGGCCAGCGCCAGCAGGCCCTGGCGCAACGTCAGCAGATGCGCGGCCAGATTGCCGCTGTCCACCGTGGAGATGTAGCGCGGCGGCAACGGCAGCAAGGTCGCGGTGTCGTACCAGTTGTAGAAATGACCGCGATGGCGCGGCAAAGTCTCCAGGGTGGCCAAGGCCAGACGGGTGCGCTCGATCAACGCGCCGGCCTGCACATAGCCCAGGTCGTAAGCGCTCAGATTGGCGAGCAGCGACAGGCCGATATTGGTCGGCGAGGTGCGCCGCGCCACCACTGGCGTGGGGTGTTCCTGGAAATTATCCGGCGGCAGCCAATGATCCTCTTCGCGGATATGCACCTCGAAGAACGCCCAGGTTCGCCTTGCCAGCCGGCCGAGGAAACGCAGTTGCGTCTGCGACAAACCCGCGCGCCGCTGCTTGGGCGGGCGTCCCAGCCACGCCATCAGGCCCGGGGCGATCAACCACGACACCAGCAAGGGCGCGGCGATCCACAGCGAAGCCGGCTGCACGCGCGCCAGCATCAGCGCCACCGCGACGGCGAACACCGGCGCGAACCACATGTCGCGCAGCTCCGCGCCGAAGCGGTCGCCGAGACTGCGCTCGACCTCGCTGGACGGATTCCATTGCAGCAGGCGGCGATGGCTGATCGTCATCCGCCACAAGGTGCGGGCGATCGCGCCGAGACTGAAGAAGGCTTCGAACGGCAGACACGCCAAGGTCACCCAGGCGCGCTGCAATTGCCGCGCGAGCGAGCTTCCGACCTGCACCAGATGCGTTTCCAGCGCCATGTCCACCGGCCGCCGGGTCGCTTCCCAGCCGGCCAGCACCAGCATCGGCGCCAGCCACAGCGCCAGCAGCCACAAGGTCCACACCAGCGGCTGCGGCAAGGTCGCCCAGCCCCACACCAGCAGCGCCAGCGCCGCCGGCGACACCAGACTGCGGCGCAGATTGTCCAGCAGCTTGCCGCGCGACAGCCACGACAGCGGATTGGGCTCGAAGCCGCCGCGCATGCGCGGCACCCACGGCAGCAGCCACGGCAGCAATTGCCAGTCGCCGCGGATCCAGCGGTAGCGGCGCTTGACGTCGGCGGCGTAGCGCGAGGGATAGTCCTCGAACAGACGCACATCGCTGATCAAGCCGGCGCGCGCGTAGCAACCTTCCAGCAAGTCGTGGCTGAGCACGCGATTGTCGGGCAGGCGGTCGGCCAGTGCGTGCTCGAACGCGTCCACGTCGTAGATGCCCTTGCCGACGAAGGAGCCTTCCGCGAACAGGTCCTGGTAAACATCGGACACGGTACGGGTGTAAGGATCGATGCCGGCCTCGCTGCCGAACATGCGCGCATAACGCGAACCGCGCCGCTCGCTCATGCCGCTGCCGACGCTGGGCTGCAGGATGCCGTAGCCGCGGGTGACGCGCTTGCGGCGTTCGTCGAAGCGCGCCTGATTCAGCGGATGCGCCAAGGTGGCGATGAACTCGCGCGCGGCGTCGCGCGGCAAGCGCGTGTCGGTGTCCAGGGTGATCACATAACGCACGTTGATCAGCACGTCGGTGTTGCCGGCGACCTGCGAGAACGCCTCGTGCGAGCCGCCGCGCAACAGTCGGTTGAGCGCGGCCAGCTTGCCGCGCTTGCGCTCCAGCCCCATCCATTTGCGTTCCTGCGCGTTCCACACGCGCGGGCGATGGAACAGGAAGAACAGATCGCCGCGCTCGCCGGCATAGCGGCCGTTGAGACGTTCGATCTGCCGCGCCGCATGCGCCACCAGCGCGTCGTCGCCGGGCAGCGTCTGCTGATCGGCATCGAGAAAATCCGTCAGCAAAGCGAAATGCAGGTAAGCGTCGCGATTGGCCAGGAAGCGTACCTCCAGGCCTTCGACCAACCGGTCGATCGCATCGACATCGCCGAGCATGGTCGGCACCACCACCAGACTGCGCGCATTCGACGGCAGGCCCTTGGAATAGTCCAGGCGCGGCAGCGGCTTGGGCGCGATCAACACCGTCGCCAGCCAGTTGACCAGATGGATGCCCAGCTCGCTGAAGGCCAGGAACGCCAGCGCCGCGAGCAAGACCAGCGCGGCCGCGCTCAGGGATTCACCGCGCACCTGCCACAACAGGCCGCAGGCGCAGCCGGTCGCCACCGTCGCGATCGGCAACAGATACGCCAGCAACGGCACCCGCCGCCGGCTCAGGCCCACCGGCGTGCGCGCCCGGCCCGACTCGGCCAGCGCACTCTTGATGCGCTGCGTGCCGTCGTCGATCAGGTAATAGCCCACGTGCGCCTTGCTGCCGCGCGCCTCGCCGGCTTCGCGCGCCAGATTCAGCACGATGCGGGCGACGTCGAGCTCATCGGCGCCGCTGCGCCGCGCGAGCTTCTCCACCACGTGCCGGTACATGTCGCGGGTGTTGAAATCCATCAGCGCGTAAACGCCGAGCGGGTCTTCGCGCAGGGTCTGATCGAGCAGACTCATGGTCTCGACGAATTCGCGCCAATCCATATTGGCCAGGAAGCGCAGGCTGCCGATGCTGTTGCTGATCGACACCTGATCGGAGGCCTGCTGCTGGCTTTCGGCGCGCACCAGCTCTTCCACGCTGCGGCCGCTGTCGGTCAGCCACTGGTCGATCCAGCTGATCGGCATCGCCAGCGCCGCGCTGCGGCCTTGCAACCCGCGCACCAACTCGGCGACGAATGCGCCGGTCATCGGCGGATGCGAGCGCGCCATGTCGGCCACGATCAACACCACGTTCTTCGGATTCTGGTCGGCGGTCTCGTTGAGCGCATCCGACCATTCCGCGGCGCGGCGATGGTCCAGGCCGTCGCGCATCACCCGCACCGCCATGCGCCGAAGATTCTCGATCAGCGCCAGCCGCAGCATGATCGGAATCGCCCACAGCTCGCCGAGTTTCAGCGGCGTCACCGATTGATACGCGGCGACGAAGCGGGTCATGGTTTCCGCATCGATACGGCCGTCGCCGTGCGCGATCGCCTCCATCGCCAGATCGTAGACGCGCGGCAGGCCGGCCGAGGCGCCTTCGCTCAGCGTCGGCAGTTCGCGGCTGTAGCCCTTGGGCAGATGGCGGCGCGCGGTGCGGATCTGTTCTTCGATCAGATAATAATTATCGAGCAACCACTCGCCCGCCGGGGTGATGCGCACCTCGTCGTGCACCATCTTGGTGAGCAAGGTGCTGGCGTCGTCGAGAACGCCTTCATTGTCCTTGAGCCGCGCCAGCAGCAGGTTCGAGCCCGCCGCGGCCTGCACGCGATGCGCCTGCGCCAGCGACTTGCCGTGCAGTTCCATCTGCTCGGCGCTGAGCAGTCGCGATCGCAATGGTTCCTCGGCGAGCCACGGCCTGCCCTTCGCCCTTCGGCCCCAGCGCCACAAGCGACGGTGCAAGCGTAACCACTGACTCAGCATTCTCCACACACGGGCCATACGCTATCCAAAAATAGATCGGCCGTCAGGACGGGCCTGACTTGAACCATTCGACGGGTGAGTAAGTCCTGGCCTGCGGACTCGATATATTTTTGAACCCAGCTTCGCTATCGCCGGGTGAAGGGCGCGATCAGACCGCGCCCCGGCGGCGGGCGGAGCCCGCGCTAGTTGGCGGGCAGATTGACCCGGTCGATGCCGTGGATCACCGCATTGCTCGAATAGATATTGGGCAGGACCACCTTGCCGACGCCGAAGCTGACCTGCTTGTCGAGCGACTGGATCGCCACGTTGCGGCCGTTCACCGTCTTCAGTGCGTCCCAGCGCTCGAACTCGACCACGGTCTTCCTTTTCGGAATCAGGTGGCCGTTGAGCAGATCGTTCAAACGCGCCTTGTTTTCGGGCAGAAACAAGCTTGCCAGCGTGCCTTCTGGCAGTTCGCCGAAGGCCGCGTCGGTGGGAATGAAAGCGGTGAACGGGCCGTTTCCGTTAAGGAATTCGGTCATGCCGGCGCGTTCCACCGCTTCGCAGAAAATCGCGAACGAGCCTTCGGCCGCGGCGACTTCGAGCAGCTTCTTCGGCGCCGTCTCCGTCATCGCGAGAGGGGAAGAAGCGGCGCTCGTGCCGGCCGCAGTCGTAGTGCTGGTCATTTGGGTTCGCCTTAAGTACGGCTCGCGCAGTGCGGGCCGATCAACGGTCTGGGCCGTATCTCCCATGGAGACTGGGAGTTCCAGGCTGGTACGGCCGGGCGATGAAGATCGCCACGGCCGATTTGCGCCACGACATTGCGTCGTGGTGTCCGTCTACAGTGCGCCGCCTTGTGTTAGCTGACCGTGATCTGGCGCGATTCATGTCGCGAACCGAGCGTTAGCGCCCGTTGCGATCAATCCGGGAGACCATCTTGGTCAGCATGAGGCTTCGCGGCGGCGATTGCGAGGCCGCGAGGGTGTCGTTTGCACTTGCTGACGGTCAAGCTTCGCGCGATCGCGGGCGCGAGAGGCGATGGATTGCCGATCAGGCCGCCGCCGATCGCCGCGACGGGTCGAACAATTGCAGGCCGATGGCGTGCGCGGTCTGCAGATGCGAGGCCGCGTCGTTGACCGAATCGAGCAGCAGTTCCGAGGTCTGCACGCTGGCGCCGCAGTAGTCGAAGATGCCGTGATCGATCTGGGTCTTCATCGCGTCCAGATAGCCGCGCCGGGTGTAGGTACGCAGGTCGGCGCCGCCAATGCCGAGCAGATGCACGTGCCGGCCGCGCAACCGCTTCACCAACGCCGTGTCGGCATCGGAGCCGTAGGCCCAGCCGTTGGTGAAGACGCGATCGATCCAGCCTTTGAGCAAGCCCGGCATCGACCACCAGAACACCGGATACACCAGCACCAGCGCGTCGGCGCGATCGATCCGCGCCTGCTCGGCGGCCACATCGGCCGGCGCCGGCGCGAGCCGGACATGCACGGCGACATCGTCGGCGGTGAAACGCGGATCGAACCCTTCCGCGGCGAGATCGGCGATTTCGAAGCTGTGCGCCGAATCGGCGTGCGCGATGCCCTCGCCGATCCGCGCGGCGATGGCGTGGCTGAGCGATTGCGGGTCGGGATGGGCGAGGACGATCAACGCGTGCATGCGGCGCTCCCGATCGGGCGATATCGATCGCGGCGGCGCGCCGGTTCTTCGGCCTGGGCCCTGGATGGAACCACGCGACCCACCAGATAAGCTGACATCGATTTACTCCGGAACATGCGCGAACGCGATACAGGAATCATCCGCGCCCATGCCGCGGCCGAGAAACCAATTGTTTTCAACGGATCGACAAGCGCGGTTTGAAGATCGACCGCGGCCGGCCTTCAGTAGTTGCGCACACTCGCCGACGCTCCCGCCCATGAGCCATCCACCCACATGTCCTGGTTCGGCAGTTCCCCTGACAGCGCGCGCCCCGCCACCGAGCCATCGGGATCGACCAGATCGAGCACGCCGGGCGCGGCGAAGAACTCCGCTTCCAGGGCATCGCGCAGAACGATGCCGCTGTCGCGCCAGCCCTGCGGTTGCGGGCTGCGCTGGGCATACAGCAGATGATCGTATTCGGCGGTGGGGCGAACCGTGCCGTCGTGAACGTGCGCGGTGGGATAAAACAGAAGCTCCGGATCGCGAGTGCGGAACGACAGCGCCATCGGATGCACGCGTGCGTCGCCGGCGCGAAGCTGGAACACCGCGAAGCCAAAGCCCTCATACGCGGGAAACTGGTCCCATACCGCGTCGTCGAGGCGGAAGCGCGGGTCCAGGCGGACGAAATCGGCGCGCGTGGGCACGAAGGAGGCTTCGAAGGCGCCGACCCGATGCACGGCCAGGGTCGCGGCGCGGCTGTCGTCTTCCGGCGATCGGCAGCCTGCGGACGCGGCGACTGGAAAGCATCGGTGCAGATCCTCGAAGAACTGCGGCCGCGCCGACAAATCGATGAACCTGACGGCCTCTGCGTCGGTTCCGCGCGTGGGCAGCGGCAAGATCATCGCCTGATCCGTCTGCGAGACCAAGCGCATTTCGTAGACCAGCATCTGCCGCTCGCCGGCGTGGCGGGCGAAGATGCGCGTGGAGCACACACGTTCAACCGGTTGCGAGAAGATGCACATGGGACTTCCTGATGTCCGGCGTCGATACCACGCATGGTAGATCACCCACTGCGCGGCAGCGACACGAAGGCCGGCGCGGCCGTTGACCGGGTGCGGAAAAGCGGTGATTCTCGCCGCATTCTCTAAGCTGGCTTGAAGATCGATGAACCGGATGTTGCCGGGCACGCGCGCGCTGCGAACCTTCGAGGCGGCCGCGCGGCATTTGAACTTCACCCGCGCCGCCGATGAGGTCGGGCTGACGCCGGCGGCGGTCAGCCACCAGATCAAGGAGATCGAGGATCAACTCGGCCTGGTGCTGTTCACCCGCACCAGCCGCAGCATCCAGCTCACCCCGGCCGGCGCGGAACTGTTCCAGGCCACCATCACTGCGCTCGACACGCTGCAGCGCGCCGTCGGCCGCGCCCGGCGCATGGCGCGCGAACGCAGCGGCCTGCGCATTTCGACCAGCGCGCGATTCGCCAGCAACTGGCTGCTGCCCAAGCTGCCGCAGTTCCGCGCCGCGCACCCGCAGTTGCAACTGGACTTCGACATCAGCGATGAGCTGCGCGATTTCGACGTGGACGATATCGACGCGGCGATCCGCTTCGGCACCGGACGCTATCCGCACACATGCTCGCAGCGCTTGTTCGATACCCGCATCGTCGCCGTATGCGCCCCCGCCCTGCTGCAGACCGGACTGCGGCTCGAACACCCGCGCGACCTGCTCCAGCACACCTTGTGCCATGTGGACTGGAAGACCGACGGCATGGTCTGGCCGACCTGGCGCATGTGGATGGCCGCGGCCGGCATCGAGGATTTCGACGACAGCCGTTGTCTCGCGTTCGCGGATTCGGCGCATGTCGTGCAAGCGGTCATCGACGGCGGCGCGGTCGGTTTGGCCGACCTGGAGATGATCGGCGCCGATCTCGCTCAAGGCCGGCTGGTGCGCGTATTCGACATCGAGGTCCAGGTTGCGCCCGAGTACGCCTATCACCTGGTTTATCCGGACAGCAGTCGCGACGATCCGCGCATCCTCGCGTTTCGCGAATGGCTGCTTGGTCAGACGGATTTACCGGCGACGCCTTGATCGCGACGGCGCGCTCTCAAGCCGCGCCGGCGGCGGATTGTGATTGGGACGAAGACTCCGCGCGGTACAGCGGGAACGTCTCCATCCGCACATCCGAAGCCTCGATCAGCCATCGAGCCTGCGTTCCCGGCGGCCCCGCCCATTCGATCTCATGCACGATGGTGCCGCCGAGAGCCTCGCCAAGCCGGCCGTATCGATGCGCCGGCCGCGAACGCGCGGCCCGACTATGCGCGCACTATCACTTCAAGACTTCCTGCGCATCGACGATGCGCAAACCCTGCATGCGGCCCAGCAGATCGTCGAACCAGGGCTTGTGCGAGACGCCGACGATCGACAGCACGCGCGTGCCGGGACGCTCGCGCGCGGCCGCGCGGATGTTGGCCACCATGCGCAGGTTACGGGTTTCCCAGCCGGCGACATACATCTGGCCGTAGTGCTCGGGCGAGCGGTCGCGCAGGGCCGCGGCGAAGTCGCTGTCGATGTTGGCGCGCATGACCGCGGGGCTGTTGATGTAGCGATACAGGCCCAACATGTCGCCGGCCTTGATCAAAGCGTCCTGGCGCTCGCGGATCGGCCGCATCGGCGCGGCGGCCGCGTCCCAGGCCTGCTGGATCGCCTTGCCGAAGGCCGCTCCATCGGCGACATCGACGTTGTCGCCGGTGTGATCGTCGGCCGCGTACACGCGCTGCAAGCCCAGACGCGCCGCCACGGCCGCGGCGATTAGTTCGCTTTCGCTGTTGGCGCGCGTGGATTTTTCGAGCGCGGCGACCAATGTGGCGTCCAGCCCGTCGCCGGCACGGCGCTCCGCCGACGGCAGTTGCAGCCATTGCACCAGCGCCGACACATCGTCGTTGGCGGCCATGAACAACGCCGCCAGATGGCGCCGCTGCGCCGGGGTCGGCGCTGCCGGCCATGTCTTCAGGGTCTTGTGCACCTGGGCCATCGCCGCCGGCACGTCCAGCCCCGTCGCCTTCTTGGCCGCGTCGGGTTTGCGGCAGTAAGGCGCCAGCCCTTGCTCGCCATAGATCGCCGGATGGCGCTCGGCCGTGTCGCATTGCTCGCCGGAGATCTGTTCGATGGTGATGATCTGCGGATGGAATTCGACCAGACGGTCGATCACCGGCTGCAGGGAGCGGCGATCGAAATCCTTCGGCATCGCGCTCAGATGCACCGTGCCCAGCACCAGCACCTGCGTGGAGGGCCCGGCCATCTTGTCGTCGAGCGTGGACAGATCCACTTGCGCCTGCGCGCTGCCGGCGCCGGTCAGGCCGAGGGCCAGCGCGCAGATTACGGATGTCATTCGCAAGGCATTACTCTCCATGGCATGAACCGGGGTGGCGTCGCGATAGCCTACCTGCGCGTCGCGAAGGCCTCCAGTGGCCGCATCCCCGGCTGCGTCAGAGTTCCTCCGCGGTCGCTTCGCGCGCGCAGCAGTAGATGGTGAAGCCGGTATCCATGGTCTTGGTGTAGACCAGATTGCCGTACTTGAGATAGTTGTGATCCGGGCAGGTGTAGGTGAACTTGGCCAGGACGAACCGATCGCTGTCTTTCAGGAAACCGGTGGAATTGAGTTCCTTCAACTTGCAACCCGGATACATGCGATCGATGTCGGCCGAAATGGTCCCGCGTCCCACCGAACACGCGCTCACAAGGCTCAGCGCCAACAGCGCGACCATCCGTCTCATACGATTCCCCTGATGATTCCGGGTGCGCAGGCACCGGGCTGGGGCGCAGTTTAGCGCCGGCCGGTGGTCGTCGCGGCGGTCGGACCAATTCGCGGTGCGTGCCTCCCGCGGCGCTCAGGGCAAGACGCTTGCGGTCTTCGCGTTGGAATCCACCACCACCGAGCCGCGCGCGAACCGCCGCGTCCACACGCCGGGCGATTGCTGCACCGCTGCCGCCGACGGCGCGCCCAGGTCGAAGGTCCACGCGCTGTTGTACGGGTCCTGGCCGGTATCCGGGCCGCCGCCGGTGGCATAGGCGTAGCCGCCGCCGGCCGCGCCAGGATCGTGCCACAGCAGGAACGAGGCGCTGGTGTAGCGCATCTTGTCGATGGCCTGCCAACCGCCGGCATGCGGGAACGCGTAGAAGCCGACTCCGGCCTGGGCGATGTCGCGATGAAGCGAGGCCATCCAGGCCCAGTCGGCGCCGCCGAGCAAGCCCTTGTCGATGTCGTCTTCGCCGGGCGCATCGCCGCTGGGCCAGGATTCGTAATGCTCCCGCGCGTAAGCGCCGGCGAGTTTCGCCCAACGCACTTGCGTAGGCCGGTCGGAGTTCCATGCAGAGGCCACGTTGGGCATCAGCGCGATGCCGGCGGCCTTCAGTTGCGGCGAAACGTTTTTCAGGAACGATTCGACCGCCTGCGTCCACGCCAGATCGGTCGGGTACTTCGACGGGATCGCCGACCAACTCGAACGAAAACTCTCGCCCATGTTGACGTCGTCGGCGAACACGCCATGGAAGCCGCCGGTCTTCGCGTAGTCGATGGCGCGCCGCGCCCATTCGTCCTGATAGGCCTTGTTGCCGACGTCGTACAGATGCAGATCGCCGCCCCAGAACGTGACCGGACGGCCGCTGCGATCCTTGACGATCCAGTCCGGATGATTGGCCTTGACCCAGCGATACGACATGCCGGAAGGCCACGGTTCGTCGGCGGGCGGCAGGTCGTAGGCGCCCGCTGTGTCGAAGTACATATACAGACGCATGCCGGGATTGGCGGCCTTGAGCCGCGGAATATCGACGTGCACGCGCATGTAGCTCTGGATGACCATCCACGAGTAGGCGCCGGGGTGCTGCGTGATCAACGGCACTTCGGCGTAGTCGAGGTAAAGCTGGCCGTTGTGCGGCGCGCTCGATGCCGTCGCCGGCAGCAGCAGAGCCAGGATCAATCCGGCGAAGATCGCGCGCGCCCGGACGAACGACGCGGATGCGGAATTCGACATGGCGTCTCCTGTGATCGACGGCCGCCAGGGCCCGGCGACGCCACAGATATCACGGCCATCGGGTGCGACCTGCGCCTGGGATCACACATCCGGCGCGGCATGACAGCCGTAATGTTTTCGCGCTGTCGCGCCTTGCGCGCGGTTGAAACGTGAAATCGATCAGCAAGGATCTCCGTCGTGCGCGACCGCCACGACATGGTCGATGCCTTGGCGGAACATCTTCGCGTAAGGACAGATCCGCTCGGTGTTGCGCACCAGTTCGGCCGCGACCGCGCGCTCCACGCCGGGAAGATCGACGCTGATTTCCGCCGACAGCACGAACAATCCATCCATCGGATCGCGCGCGAACGTCACCGCGGCATCCACCGTCACTTGCGTCAACGCCAGCCCCGAGCGATTGGCGAGCAACACCAGCGCGCCATGAAAACAGGCGGCGTAGGCCGCCGCCAGCAGTTGCTCCGGATTGCTGCCGCCACCCGGCCCGCCCAGTTCGACCGGCAAGCGCAGATCCACCTCGAGCGCGCCGTCGTCCGAGCGCGCCACGCCCGAGGCGCGCCCGTGCATGGCCTCGCCGCCGCTCACCCGCACCCGGCCGGTGTACAGCGCGCGGGCCTGTTCGCCGTGGTATTTGTCGAGAAAAATCGGCGGGGGCGGTCGCAACGGGCTCATGGGCGTTCGGGCGTCGTCCCGGTGTGGATCGCAGGGTCGGCGTTGCCGCCATGAAGTGGCCGGCATGATTCGCCGACGTGAACCGGTGCGGCCGCGCTCAGGCGCGCGGCGCCTGACGGGCGAACTGCGATTGTGCAAGCCAGCTCTCGAAATTCAACGCGCCCTGCCACGCCGCGCCGACCGGCACCAGCGTGTCGTCCTGCAGTTTCGCGCCGAAGTACAGCGCGCCCGGATCGCTGACGACTTCGCGCGGGTCTTGCACGGCGCGCATGAATCGCCGCGCCAGATCGGCCATCGGCTCGCGCTGCGGCCCGGCGATCTCGACGATGCCGTTGGCCGGCTTCTGCACGGCCACACGCGCGACCGCGTTGGCGACATCCTCCGAAGCGATCGGCTGCACCAGCGCCGGCGGCAACCGCACCGTCTGGCCGTCGGTGCCGGCCTGGATGATGCCTGGCAGGAATTCGTAGAACTGCGTGGAATGCACGATGGTGTAGGGAATCGCCGATTCGCGGATCAGCTGTTCCTGGGCGATCTTGGCGCGGAAATAGCCCGATGCCGACAGCTTGTCGGTGCCCACCACCGACAAGGCCACATGATGGCTCACACCGGCGCGCGCTTCCGCGCTCAGCAGGTTGTGACCGGCGGTGCGGAAGAAATCCATGACCGCGGCGTCTTCGAACGAGGGCGAATTGGCCAGATCCACGACCGTGTCGGTGCCGGCCATGGCCGCGTCCAGACCTTCGCCGGTGAGGATATTGACCCCGGTGGAAGGCGCGGCGGCGACGACTTCATGGCCCTGGGCGCGCAGTTGCGCGACCACCTTGCTGCCGATCAACCCGGTACCGCCGATGACGACGAATTTCATGTTGCACCTCTGCGCCTGATGAAGGGGAGCCGATGTCCCTGGCACGGGAACAGCGGGTAACGCCGGGCCATGCTAGAAGCCGGGCATCGATCGCAGTAGGCCTGCGCGCGGATGCGCGATGTTTCCCGGCATGCACCAATGCCCACCGAACGGCAACGGCGGGCGGGTCAGGCCGCAGCGTCCGTGCGCAGGCCGAAGGCCGGCGCGAGCGGCGGCGGCGCCTCGGCGACGGGATCTAGATTCAACGCCCGCACCTGTGCGGTGATGAAGTCGATGAACACACGGATGCGCTTGGGCAGCTGGCGCCGGCTCAGGTAGCACAGGTAATGGCCGCGGTCGTCGGGCGCGAACGGATTCAGGCATGCCAGCAGCGCGCCCGAACGCAAAGCCGCGCTGACCTGATACGCCGGCATCTGCGCCAATCCCTGGCCTGCAAGCACCGCTTGCAGCAGCAGATCGTCGTCGTTGAACACCAGATCGCCCGGCGGCGTGGCCGACTGGGCGACGCCGTCCACCTTGAAATCCCAACTGCGCAGGCGCCCGTTCGGCAGCCGCCGGTTGATGCAGGCGTGCGCCTGCAACTCGCCGATGGACGCCGGCAGGCCGCGCCGGCGCGCGTAATCGGGCGATGCGCACACCAGCATGCGCATCGGGATCAGCTGCTTGGCGATCACCTGACTGTCGTCCATGCGGCCGTCGCGGAAGGCGACATCGACGCGATCCACAGCGAGATCGGCCAGCCGTTCTTCCAGGGTCAGCTCGACGCCGATTCCGGGATAGCGCAGGCGGAACTCGGCCAGCAGCGGCGCGACGACATTGCGGCCGAAGCCGTGCGTCGAGCTGATGCGCAACTGCCCGCGCGGCGGGCCTTCTCGCAGGTCGCGCATTTCGTCCAGCGCCTGAGTGATCCGCTCCACGCCGGGGCGGCAGTTCTCGAAGAACAACTCGCCCTCACTGGTGAGCGAGGTCGAGCGCGTGGTGCGCAGGAACAGCCGCGCGCCCAACTGCCCTTCCAGTTTCTGCACGCTGCGGCTCACCGCCGAGCGGCCGACGCCCAGGCGATCGGCGGCGCGCGCGAAGCTGCCCTCGGTGGCCACGGTGATGAAGGCCACCACGCCGGCGTAGCTGGCCGAGAAACTGCACGGCAGCGCGTCGTGGCCGTCGATCGGAGTCTGCGTCGTCGCGTTCGTTACCAGGTTCATGGTCGTCATGCCTCGCCCTGCCCGCGCCGGGGCCGCTGCGCCAACGCGTGGGCGCGGGCGTGTTCGACCTGCTGGCGGCACAGCTCCGCCGGTTGGCCGATCATGCGGGCGATGTCGGCGTAGCTGGTCTCGAAGATCACATGCAGCACGAACGCCGCCTGCGCTTCCGGCGCCAGCGCCTGCAGCGCGCGCAGGAAATCCAGCCAGATCCGCTCGGCTTGCGATGGCGCGGCGTCGCCGGGCCGGTGGTGAAAAATAATGGTCATGCTCCAAGGTCGGCGCAGCGCATCGGCCTGTGACACGCCGGCCTCACTGGTGCCCTGCGCTCAACACCGCGCGTCCGTGCGCGTGCCTACCGAGCCGCGCGCAGGCTGCCTAGGCTGGATCGGCAACCCGGCTCACCCCCGGCCGCTCTCCCCCACCGATGCCAACCCAAGGACGCTTCGCCATGAGTCAACGCCTGGATTACCAGCAGCAATCCCCGGAACTGTTCAAGAAACTCATCGAGTTCAGCATGCTCGTGGACAAGTCCTCGATCGAGCAGCCCATCCGCGATCTGGTCTCGATCCGCGCCTCGCAGATCAACGGCTGCGGGTTCTGCGTGGACATGCACATCAAGCAGGCCACCTTGCACGGCGAGCGCCCGCTGCGCCTGCATCACCTCGCCATCTGGCGCGAATCGACCTTGTTCGCCCCGCGCGAACGCGCCGCGCTGGCGTGGACCGAAGCGCTGACCGACATTCCGGCGCATGGCGTGGCCGACGACATCTATGAGCGCGTGCGCACGCAGTTGTCGGAGAAAGAACTTTCCGATCTGAGCTTCGTGGTGATGAACATCAATGCCTGGAACCGCGTCAACATCGGTTTCCAGACCGTTCCGGGCAGCCTGGACAAGGCCTTCGGACTGGACAAGGCCAATCTGGCCTGAGTCCGCGCCGCGTTCGCCGCCGCGACCGCGGCGGCGAACGGTTTTCCTGCTTTCGCCAAGGCCGCTCCGCCGCGAGCGGCGACACAACGAGGTCTCCCCATGCGCATCCGCCATTCGCTCGCCCTGCTGTTGCTGCTCGCACCCGCGGCCGCGTCGGCCCACGGCCCCGCCGCCGCGGGCGCCGCGCCGCTGCCTGCGGTCACCACCGTCATGACCCAGCCGCTGTCCGCCTACCCGGGCAAGGAAGCGCTGATGATCACCGTCGAATACCCGCCCGGCGGCGCCGACCCGGTGCATCGCCACGATGCGGAGGCCTTCGTCTACGTGCTGGAAGGTTCGATCGTGATGGGCGTGGCCGGCGGCAAGGAAGTCACCCTGACCGCGGGCCAGAGCTTCTACGAAGGCCCGAAGGACATCCACACCGTCGGCCGCAACGCCAGCCGTGACAAGCCGGCCAAGTTCGTGGTGCTGCTGCTGAAGGACGTGGGCAAGCCGGCGCTGATTCCGGTTCCGTGATCCGGCCCCGGCCTCGGCGCTCGGCGGCCGGGGTGGCTGTCGAGCGCGCCATGTCACAATCGGGCCTGCTGTCCCGACATGATATGCATGGAAGGCGCGACCGAACTGTTCACCCAACTGCAACCACGCTTGCGTGGCATTGCCTACCGCATGCTCGGCTCGGTGGCCGAAGCCGAGGATGTGGTGCAAGACGTCTGGCTGGCCTGGCACAAGGCCGACCCGGAACGCATCGACGATGCGCAAGCCTGGCTGGTGACCGCCACCACGCGCCGCTCGATCGACCGCCTGCGCCTGGCCCGCACCGGCCGCGAACACTACGTCGGCATCTGGCTGCCCGAACCGATCCTCACCGATGCCGCCGAGGCCACGCCCGAGCAATTGCAGGAAGCGGCCAGCGATTTATCGATCGCGTTCTTGATGGTGCTGGAGCGGCTCGCGCCGGAAGCGCGCGCGGCGTTCCTGCTGCGCGAAGTGTTCGATGCCGATTACGGCGACATCGCGCGGACCCTGGACAAAAGCGAAGCCGCCTGCCGCCAGATCGTGCACCGGGCCAAGGCCCAGTTGCGCGAGCAGCGGCCGCGCTACGTGGTGTCGGCGCAGGCGCATCAACAGCTGATGCTTCGCTTCGCGCAGGCGCTGTCCAGCGGCGATTTCAACGGCATGAAACAGATGATGGCCGAGTCGGCGACCCTGGTCGGCGACGGCGGCGGCATCGTCACCAGTTTCGCCGAACCGATGGTCGGCGGGCCGCGCATCGCCCAGCTGCTGTACGCCGCGCGCCTGCGCTACAAGCACGAGCTACGTATCGAACCGGCCTGGATCAACGGCCGCCTGGGCCTGTTGCGCTACATCGGCGCGGAACTGGAATCGGTGCAGTCCTACGACACCGACGGCGAGCGCATCGTGCGCGTCTACATCCAGCGCAATCCGGACAAGCTGCGGCGCATCGCCGCGGCTCAGGCGGCGTTGCTCAGCTGACGCCGGGGCCAGCCGGCGCCTGCCGCGCGGCGCCGGTTTGTATCCCAATGTATCCGGGCGCATCGCCCGCGTATTCGCATACGAATCGACTGTCGCGCCGACACCCGGCGGATACGCCGCCGGCGCGTAATGAACGCCATCCCGCCACGCCGCCGCATTCGCCGGCGGATCGGCCTTCATCAGGAGACAGTCCATGAACACCGGCCCTTCCGCTTCCCCGGCCAACCCCGTGCGTCGCCGCCTGCTGGGCGGCGCGGCGCTCGCTTTCGCCGCCGGCCCCTTAGGCGCGATCGGGTCCGCGCTCGCCGCGCCGGCGTCGGTGCGCACGGCGCCCGCCTCCGCGGGCAAGCCGATGTGGGGTCCGCTGCGGCAGATCGACGCCGGCGTGCTGCGCGTGAGCTACGCGCAGATGGGCCCGGAAGACGGTCCGCCGGTACTGCTGCTGCACGGCTGGCCCTACGACATCCACACCTACGCCGAGGTCGCGCCGCTGCTGGCGGCAAAGGGCTACCGCGTCATCGTTCCGTACCTGCGCGGTTACGGCTCGACCACTTTCTTGTCCGCCGATACGCCGCGCAACGGGCAACAAGCCGCGCTCGCCACCGATGCCATCGCATTGCTGGACGCGCTGCATATCGACAAGGCGATCTTCGCCGGTTGCGACTGGGGCGCGCGCACCGCCGACATCATGGCCGCGCTGTGGCCGCAACGCTGCCAGGGCCTGGTCTCGGTCAGCGGTTACCTGATCGGCAGTCAGCAGGCCAATCAGGCGCCGCTGCCGCCGAAGGCCGAGCTGCAGTGGTGGTATCAGTTCTATTTCGCCACCGAGCGCGGCCGCCTGGGTTATGAGCAGAACCGCAGCGAATTCTCGCGGCTGATCTGGCAACTCGCCTCGCCGCAGTGGCGTTTCGACGATGCCACCTTCCTGCGCAGCGCGGCCGCGTTCGACAATCCCGATCACGTCGCCGTGGTGATTCACAACTACCGCTGGCGCCTGGGCCTGGCCGAAGGCGAAAAGCGCTTCGACGAAATGGAAGCGCGACTGGCGCGGCAACCCAACATCGGCGTTGCCGCCATCACCCTGGAAGGCGACGCCAACGGCGCGCCGCATCCGCCCAGCAGTGCCTATGCCAGCAAGTTCACCGGCAAGTACGCGCACCGGCTGATCAGCGGCGGCATCGGCCACAATCTTCCGCAGGAAGCTCCGGCCGCGTTCGCGCAGGCGGTGGTGGACGTCGCGGCGTTCTGAATCAGGCCGTCTGCGCTGCGGTCTTCGCCGCGCCGCAGCCTCAGCGTCGGCGCGGATCGACCACCGGCGCATGCTGCGCCATCACCTCGACGATCCAGTCGATGAACACGCGCAGCTTGGCGCTGACATGCCGGTTCGGCGGGAAGGCCAGGTACAACGGCATCGGATCGAAGCGCCAATCTTCGAACACCACAATCAGCTCGCCCGCGGCGCGATGCGCTTTCGCCATGTAGTCCGGCAACCACAGCACGCCCAGGCCCGCCAAACCCGCGGCCAGATACGCGTTGCCGTCATCCACCGCGAACACATAGCGGCCTTGCACGCTGATGCTCTCGCCATCGCGATGCATGGCGTACGGAAACGTCTTGCCGGTGCGCGACCACAGGAAACCGACGATGCGGTGGTGGCTGTCTTCCAGTTCGCGCGGATGCGCGGGTATGCCCTCGCGTTGCAGGTAATCTGGCGCTGCGTAGGCGCCGAGTTGCAGGTCGCCGACGTGACGCGCCATCAGCGATTGATCGGTGAGTTTGCCGCCGCGCACCACGCAGTCCACGTTCTCGCCGATCAAATCCACCATGCGGTCGCTGACGCCCAGGTCGATCTGGATATCGGGATAGCGCGCATGAAACCCCGGCAACGCCGGCACCAGGATCATCCGCGCCAGCGGGCTGGGCACGTCCACCCGCAGCTTGCCGCGCACCGAGGCCGACGCGCTGGACAGGCTGGTTTCGGCATCGTCCATGTCGGCCAGCAACCGCACCACGCGCTCGTAATAGACCGCGCCGTCGGCGGTGACGTTGACCTTGCGCGTGGTGCGGTTGAGCAGCTTCACCCGCAACCGCGCCTCCAACTGCTGCACCAGTTGGGTCACGCTGGTCTTGCTCATGTGCAGCGTGTCGGCCGCCTTGGTGAAGCTGCCGGTTTCGACCACGCGCGCGAACGCCTGCATCGCATCAATACGGTCCATCACCGCTCCAGGCGCTCGAAGATTGTTTGGATTCTACAAACAGTGATGGGTGGACGCGCGCGTTTATCCGCGCGCCGGGCCGGCCTAGAGTCCTGGCATCGTCAACGACGGGCCGGTTGCGGCCCATGGATCGAGGTGTGCATGAGCAAGCGCGACGTGGTTTTTCCGAGCGGACGGCAAGCGCTGTACGAACGCAATCGCTATTCGCCGGCGATCCGCTCGAACGGTTTCCTGTTCGTATCCGGGCAAGTCGGCAGCCGCGAAGACGGCTCGCCCGAGCCCGATCTGCAGGCGCAGGTGCGGCTCGCGTTCGAAAATCTGAACGCGATTTTGAAAGCGGCGGGCTGCAGCTTCGAGGATGTGATCGATGCGACCGTGTTCATCGTCGATCCCGAATCGAAGTTCGACACGATCTGGAAAGTCCTGCCCGAGTATTGGGGCGAAGCGCCGCACCCGACCCTGACCGGCATCGGCGTGACCTGGCTGTATGGGTTCGATTTCGAGATCAAGGTGATCGCCAGGCTGCCGCAGGGCGAGTGATCGCGGCCGGGGCCGGGCTGGAAGGGGTTTCGTCCGTGCTGGATGAACCCGTAGCGATAATTCGCGGCTCTTCCCTATCACTATCCTAAACCACCCCGGGCTTGTGGCAAGCCCCCCGTCGTGATGCTCAATCGCCCACCGAACTCAAGCAACGAGGAGGTGCGCAATGACTCTGCCGCTATCGATGTACGCGTCACGCCGGAACACTGAACAGGCGATCGGAGCACGGCCATGACGGCGCATGCGGTGGTCATCGCCGGCGGCGGCCCGACCGGGCTGATGCTGGCGGGCGAACTGGCCCTGGCCGGCATCGATGTCGCCGTCGTCGAGCGGCGCGCCAGCCAGGATCTGCAGGGCTCGCGCGCCGGCGGCCTGCATTCGCGCACGCTCGAGGTTCTGGATCAACGCGGCATCGTCGAGCGCTTCGTCTCGGAAGGACGGCCGCATTCCCAAGTCCACTTCCATGTTCCCCTGGATATCGGCGACTGCCCTACCCGCCACAACTACGTGCTGGGGCTGTGGCAGAAACATATCGAACGCATCCTGGCCGAATGGGTCGGCGAACTGCCGGTGAAGTTTTATCGAGGCCTGGAGGTGACCGATTTCGCGCAGGACGACGACGGCGTCGAGGTGATGCTGTCCGACGGCCGCTCGCTGCGCGCGCAATACCTGATCGGTTGCGACGGCGGCCGCAGCGTCGTGCGCAAGACCGCCGGCATCGAGTTCGCCGGCTGGGATGCGACAACGAGTTGGCTGATCGCCGAAGCGGCGATGACCGACGAACCGAAGTGGGGCTTTCACGAGGACGCCGCCGGCATCCACGGCATCGGCAAGGGCGACAACGACACAGTGCGGCTGGTGCTGACCGAACGGGAACTGCGCCTGGATGCCGAACCCAACGACGACGAGGTTCGCGCCGCACTGACCGGCATCTATGGAAGCGACTACGGCATCCACGATTTCGCGTGGATTTCCCGCTTCACCGACATGGTCCGCCAGGCCGCCGCCTACCGCGACCGCCGCGTCCTGCTGGCCGGCGACGCCGCCCACGTGCATCCGCCGATGGGCGGCCAAGGCCTCAACACCGGCGTGCAGGATGCGGTGAACCTGGGATGGAAGCTGGCCCAGGTGATCAAGCGGATATCGCCGGACACCTTGCTCGACAGCTACCACGCCGAGCGCCATCCGGTCGGCGCGCGCGTGCTGCGCAACACGATGGCGCAGACCGTGCTGCGCCGCACCGACGCGCGCAGCAAGGCCGTGGGCGATGCGGTTACCGAGATGCTCGGCACCGATGAGGCGCGCAAGCGATTCGCCGCGGAGATGGCCGGCTTGAACATTCACTACGACTTCGGCGCGGGACATCCACTGCTGGGACGCCGTATGCCCGATCTCGACGTGATCACCGCCGAGGGTCCGCTGCGGGTCTTCAGCTTGCTCCACGAGGCGCGGCCGCTGTTGATCAACTTCGCCGGGCGTGGCGGTTACGACCTTGGTGGCTGGAGCGAGCGGGTGCGGTCTGTCGATGCCGAGTACGCAGGCGAGTGGGAGCTTCCGACATTGGGTATCGTCGCGGCGCCGAGCGCCGTGTTGATCCGGCCGGATGGCTATGTGGCTTGGGTCGGTGAGGAAAACCAGACGGGCCTCGCGGAGGCGCTCGCCACTTGGTTTGGATCAACTGCGACCAATTAGCGCAGCCGGCGCCTGATGTTGCGCCGCGCTTGGTTTCAGACGAAGCCCTTGCAGTAGCATGAACCGCCCGAACCCCACGCTGGAGCCCGGTTGTGTCGTCGTTCTCCGATCCCCAAGCGGTCGCGCGTTACGCGCAAGGCCCCGTCAGGCAGGTGCCGGGCTTTCATGCTCTGCAACAGATGACCGAGCTACTGCTGGCCGAGACCGTTCCCGATGACGGCCACGTCCTGGTTCTGGGCGCCGGAGGCGGCCTGGAGTTGAAGGTCTTCGCCGAAGCGCATCCGCAATGGCGGCTGGTCGGCGTGGACCCGTCGGCGGAGATGCTGAAACTCGCAGACGCCACCCTGGGGCCCGTTGCGACGCGGGTCGAGTTGGTCGAAGGCTATATCGACACCGCGCCGCCGGGCCCCTTCGATGGCGCCACCTGCCTGCTGACCTTGCACTTCCTGCCCAGCGATGAGCGCTTGAATACGCTGCGCGAAATCAGGCGGCGCTTGAAACCCGGCGCGCCGCTCATCGTCGCCCATCACAGCGTTCCGCAAGCGCAAGACCAGAGGCTGCGCTGGCTCCATCGCTACGCCGCCTTCGCGGCGGCGTCCGGCGTGCCCACGGTGGATGCCGCCAACGCCGTCGCCGCGATCAACAGCCGCCTGCCCATGCTTTCGCCCGAGCAGGACGCGGCCTTGCTGGAAGAAGCCGGCTTCGAACGGATCGAACTGTTCTACGCAGGGTTTACCTTCAAGGGTTGGGTCGCCTGCAACCCGGTCTGAAGCGGTCTCGGTCGTCAAGATCGAGTGGGCTGGGTACGAATAGCCACGTTTGCGAGCTTGCTTAGACCACCCAGCTCGTCAGTCCCGCGAACGCGGGAATGACGAGCAAAAACAGAGGCTCCGCACCGAAGCAGAGACCCTCAGGTTCTACGAGACCGCCAGCGCTTCCGCATCCGCCGACGTGCGTGCCTTCAACTTGGCCTGCCGCTTGCATTCCAGCAACAACGGCGAAGCCAGATCGCACTCAGGATGCATGCGGTTGAGCCCGTGAATCGCCCCGGCCAGACCGGTCATCAGTCCCGGCGTGAACGCCTGCTTGGTGATGCCGCCGACGATGCCGTGCTCCTCGATCGCCGAAACGACTTCGGCAGTGGCGTCGTCGCGATCGATGGCGCTGGCCTGCGGATCGAGCAAGGACGCGCGCACCAGCAACTCCCATAGCGAGAAATCGCCGTGGCACAGCGTGTGGGTAAAGCCCCACTGCCCGCGCGCCGCCGCCACCGCGCGGCGCATGTCGCGCAGATCGCGCGGATCGCCGCTGCGCGCATACAGATCCGCCGCGGCCAGACCGATGCCGACGCCGCCGTTGCACCAGGTCGGAAAGTTCACCGTGTCTTGCATGCGCACATCGCGCCAGTTGCCGATCGAAGAATCGAACAACAAATCCTGGAAGGCGAACGCGGCATCGGCGAGTTCGTTCCAATGCTTGCGGTCGGATTCGCTGCCGGCATCGCTGCGCGCCAGACGCGCCAAAGCCCAGCCGATGCCGTAACCGCCGTGGGCGAAGCCGCCGATCGGATCGGCCAGTTCCAGCGTCTGCCAATAAGTTCCGCGCTCATCGCTGCGCACCGCCGATTGCAGGCGCGTCGCGGCGCGCGCGGCCAGCGCCAGCCAACGCCGGTCGCCGGTGGCCTCGGCAAGGCCCAGCAGCGGCGCGATCGCGCCGCAACTGCCGTCGGTGATATCCAGGCTGCGATCGTCGTCGAAGCCTTTTTGCTCCAGCGCTTGCGCGCAGGCGCAGGCATTGGCCAGCAACTGCGGCCGCCCGAGCAGATCGTGCAGCACCAGCCACGCCCAGATGCGGCTGCCGTCGCCGGTGAAGCCGCCCACCGTCGCCGGCGCCGGCTCGGCCTCGACCAGACTCTGCAATGCGACCAGAGCGCCTTCCAGCGCCTCATCCACGCCCGCCACCGGATCGGCGCGGCCGTTGCGCACTTCGTGCTGGTAACCGGCCAAGGCCACGGCGACGCCGCCGAGACCGAAATAAGTGTCGCCGCCCAGCGGCTGCACATGCCAACCCTGGCTGCCGAAGCTTTCCGGCGTGATCCAGGTGGTCGAACCGTCCTCGCCGTGCACCGCCAGCTTCAGCAGCCGCTCGGTCGTATCGGCGGCGAGCTTGCGCCTGCGTTCGTCGAGCCGGTCGCGATGCGGATGGCGGGCGTAGTGCGAACGGCTGTCGCGTTCGCTCGGGCCGTCGGCGCCGCTGTTGAGCTGAGTGACGACCAGCGAACTGCGGATCGTCATTTCCTCCAGTTCGATCCGCATCGCGCGCCAATTGGCGAAGGTCTGCGCGATGCGTTCGGGCGACAACGACAGCGCGAAGATCGGAATGTCGCCATAACGCAGATCGTGGATTTCGCGCGCGATTTCCTCTTCCGAAAACGCCACCATGCCGACGCTGCTGGAGAACAGCTTGTGCGCGCGCTCGATCGACTTGGGCTCGTCGTACAGCGACGCCGGATGCCAGAGCATGCGGCCGATTTCCACATAGATCTGCGTCGCGCGGCGGACTTCGCGCGCGCGGCAGCCTTCGAACGCGGCCAGCAGCGGCGCCAGCGCGCCGTCGGCATCGAGCCGGCGCAGCCGTCGCGAGGCATCTAGAAAGGCGTCGCTGATCTCATCCCAATACCGCGACACATCCGGATTCGGGCTGGGATGGTTCTGCGACATCGCCATTTCCGCTTCGACGATCTTCACCCGCGCATCGGTGGTGCCGTCGTCGGCGATGACCGGCACCTGCAACTGCGGCTGCTCGCCCGGCAATGCGCCGGCGGCGGACAAATCCGCGCGGCCGAAACCCAGTACCGGCGAACGGAACGGCACGATGCCGGTGCGCAGCACCGAGCTTTGAATCAGCGTCTGCGCCAGATCGTAGGCCTGGCCGTAACCCGACGGCGTCACCGGCAGCGCGGCGGCGAACAGGCTCTCGACATCGACCACCACCGGCACTGGACCGGCGGCGACCAGATTCTCCAGATGGATGTCGGTGCCGCCGAGCAGGCGCAGTATCGCCAGCCAATGGCCGAGGCCGCGATAAAAACCGCGCAATTCTTCATCGCCGTCGCAATAGCGATGTTCGATGAAAGCGGCCCAGCCGTAGTCGCCCTGGTCGAGCACCGCCGGCACGCGAATGCGTCCGTCGCCTTCGAAGACGCGTGCGAGAAAACCGTCGAGCACCGCGTCGATGCGCAGCGAACGCGGTTTGTACATGACTTGCCCGGCCTCGAAACTCAGCCGCGCCACGGTCTGCCCGCCTTCGTGCAGATCGCCCTGGTCGAGCGTGATCGAGATCAATCGGCCGGGCGCGGCGCCGAGCAAGGTCGCCAACTGCGCGCGATCGGCGATCAAGCGCACGACCAACGTTTCGATGGCGAGGCATTGCTGGCTCAGCGTGCGCTCCAGGCGCTCGCGCAGCGGCGGATAACGGCCGTACAGCAGTTCGGAAAATTCCGGGCGCAGCGCCTTGGCGACGAACTGCGCGAAACGGCCCGGCTCATCCTCGGCGGTGAGCTCGCCGGCCAGCTTCGCCGCATGCAATTCCAGCAGCAGCACGCGATTGAGCTTGAGCCGCGCATTGGAGTACAGAGCCTGAGCGACGGCCTCGCGGATCAGCTGCGATTCGTCCGCATCCAGGCCGGTAGCCAGGGCCGCGAGGCGGACCTCGAAGGCCTCGCGCGCGGCGGCGGTGAAATGATCGGTGATCGGACCGAAGCCCTCGTGGATACGGCTTTCGGTCATTGCGATACCGGTCTGGGATTTGGGCGGCGGCGCGAGGATGGCGCGCGCGGATGGACCAGCGACGACGCGCAACCCGTGCCGGGCTGCGCGTCGATGACGCGTGGCTAACTCAGATGCAGCAGTAGCAGCGGCCGTTGGGGCAAGTGGAGACCGACGTGGAATGCGTCACCGGAGCCCGCATGGCATCGGTTACCGCGCTTTCGCCTTCCAGATACAGCGGACCCGCCGGATTCTCGTAGCCATCGACGCTGTCGGCGCCATTGAGCCAGCCCGAGACGATATCGTTGCTTTGCATTGCTAGTCCTCCTTGAGTACTGAATGTCGCCCAGCAGACGGCCGCTCCATGTGTCGAAACCCCGTCGCACCGGACATCGATTTCAACCTCGCGGCCTCTCCCTCGCAAACCGATTCGCATCGGCGACGTGTTTCAAGAGATACCACTTTGGCACTCTAAACAGGGCGCTGAGCTACTGTCAAATGTGCAGTGCAGCAGAGTTCGGGAGGGAGCGTTCTGTGCGATAGCGGGACTGGAACGCAGGCCTCGCGCGGGCTCCAGCCGTCATCGCTTCCGTCTTTTTGCGCAGCTGCTGCGGAACACTTGCGCGGATTCGGCTCGCAGCTCCGGTGGCTGTGGGGCGCCACCGCTCAAGGAATCGGATGGTCAAACAAGGGTTCGTAGCGAACTTCTTTCTCGCTCTGCCCGAGGAAGTCGAACTCCATCGTCACCCGCACGCTCGAACGCACCTTCCGTCCGCGATCGAACGCCGGCTTGAATCGCCAACGCTCCTGCGCGTAGTCCGCGGCGTTTTGATCCAAGAGCGCGTCGCCGCTTCCGCGCACGACCTCGACATCCAGAGGCCTACCTGTTTCGGATACCAGAATCCGAAGTTCGACCGCGCGTGGCCGACTGTCGAAGGTCTTCGCATAGGCGACGACCGGGACAGGCAGCCGATCGCCTTTGGCGGCGATGTCCGGCAACGCTGCGTCGCGGCCGTCGATTGCCAGGGGCTCTGCGACAACGGCCGCGATCTTCATGCCCTGCGTGGAGTAATGGTAGTAACGCGGCCCGCGATAAGGCGGCACAGTGCATAGACCGAGCCCCGTGCACTTGCTGAACTCGTAAGGGACGAAGAACTCGACGCCGCGCCTGATCGGTGCGGCCACCGGCAGCGTCAGCGCCAGCAGCAAGGCCGCGTGCAGGGCCATCACTCCGGAAATGACTCCGACCCGCACCGGGCTCCAATACGCATCTGGGTCTGCGGTTCGATCCATGGCCGGTCCCCAACCGTTTTCCGGCACTTTGCGCTTGGTGTTTGGGGCCTGCAAGACCTGCCCTATCCTCGGGCATGCAGCGGGAGGTCGCGGAGGTTGCGCGCCTGATAGCGCGGCGCGCCGATGAGATTGCGGCCGGCCGCGGACCCAAGCGGCATTGGCGGCTCTCTCGCAATGTCTCAGAGCCTGAGAGGCTTGCGTGTCACAATATTTATGGTAAATGATCACGCCTGGGTCCCCGCAGGAAGCCTGGCCGCCCCACGCAAACAAGGATAGGTTGCCGTGCCCGCTCTCGTCCCCCAATAGTTCAACCCGGCGCATCGCGCTGCGGTTCGCTTTTGCATGTCATCACGACACTAACGCATCACCCAGCGCAGGCGGATTGCCTGCTCAGTAGCTGTGACAAAAGGAGTTGCATTGTGAAAGACATATCCAGCACGCAGGTAGGACCGGGCTCCTCCCGTCCTACCCTGTCTTTTGCTTTAACCAGGACCACGCGCTTTTGGTCAATGGTTCTGGTCTTGTTCGCCGCTCTTCAAGTTGGCACCGCACTTGCGCAGGAGAGCGGGCATAGCTGGAAGGTCTACGGGTACGACACAGAGTTCAATACGCAGCAAGAAGCGCTTGCCTTCGCGCAGACACGTGGCAATCCCTATCAATTGGTCACGGCGCTCAAGAAGCGTGAGATAGCTGAGGATCGGATTCGCCTTACCTACGGCATACCGCGCGAGATATCTCAGGTCAACGAATGGACATACATCACTTTCGGCCTAGACTTCAAGGGAACGGAAGAGAACTTTATCGCTGCGTTCAAAGCACTGTACGACCAAAAGAGTATCGACCAAGGTTGCGCTCCAAACACTACAGCAGCGGTGCGAACCGGTGAGTGGCTTACATTGAACGAATGGCCCGACCATGTGGCCGCTCGCCAAATGGTGAACTACTCGTTCAAATGGAATTATAAATCGTCAGGAATCTGTGGAATCCATGACGACGACGAATACATCATTCGTGCGCGAGACCGATGCTCGAACGAAGACTTCATCTACGACGCCAGCAATAATACGTGCGGCAATGATTTCTATGTTGCGGAGTTGCTTGCTCCGCCTCTGTACTGCGACGCGTGCTCTTTGGTCGGCGACCCAGTGGATTTCACCACTGGTGATCAGTTCGAGACGGAGACCGATATTGATCTGAGCTGGATAAATTTCACTCGTTACTATCATTCGGCCGCATCCAGTTCGACCGGCGGATTCGGCTACGGCTGGACGCATTCGCACGACATACGCTTGGCCATTGAGAACGACAACCCGCCGGGGTTGGGTTTGATCCAAGCCAATGGCTCACATCTTCCGTTCGTTGAAATGGGTGGCTACTACGAAGCGGCCGACGGCAGCGGCGATCGAATTGTGGCTTCAGGCACCAACTGGATTCTACAGCGGTCCCACAACACGTTGACTTTCAACTCCACTGGACAATTGCTGGAACAGCGTGGCGACAACGGCGAAACGCTGAGCTACGCCTACGACGCTTTTAAGCGGCTATCGACCATCACGCATTCGACCGGCCGCTCACTGGTCATTACCTACTCCGGAAATGGAGACACAGAGAACGCAGCCATCGCCTCCGTGTCTTCGGCCGGACAAGCCCTGGCGACCTATACCTACAATGCTCACTGGCAGGTTGAATCGGCCACATATCCTGGCGCGGTCCACACTCGGACTTATCACTACGAAGATCCAAACTTCCCGCAAAATCTGACTGGCATCAGCGCGGAAGGCGGCGCCAGATTCAGTACCTTCGCGTACGATTCGCGAGGACGGTCCATAAGCGCCCAGCTCGCGGACGGGGTCGATGGCGTTTCCGTGACGTATTCGCCAGAGGGAGGGGCTGTAGTCACCGACGCATTGGGCAATGCAACCAACTACGCAGTAACCGACTCTGGAGACGACAGCAAGCCGCGCAAGGCCGGCAATCTGAGCGACAGCAAAGGAACCGTCCAACGTAGCTACAACAATTACTATGATGACTTCCGTCGCCGCATTAAGACGATCACCGACCGAAACGGAGTCACAACCGAACACAGCTACAGCGAGTCCGATGATCCCGTCACGACGCAGCCATCTTGGACGCACACTACGACTGAAGCCTTTGGGCTTCCGCAGCAGCGGGTCAGTGAGGAACGTCGCGACAACGCCAGCAATCGGGTACTGCTGACAAAAGTTGGCGACCGTGAGACGCGTATCGCGCGCAATCCCCGTTTCCAACCGGTCAATGTCACGGTCCGCGACACCACTACGAACCAAACCCGCGCTACGACCTACACGTACTGCGAAGCTTCTGACGTTTCGGCCAGCAACAGCACATGCCCTGTTCTGGGCCTATTGAAGGCTGTTGACGGCCCCCGCACCGATGTTAACGACATCACGCGACTTGAGTACTTTGGCAATGACGACAGCACCTGCGCCACTGATCCTGCGCTGTGCACCTTTCGAAAGGGTGATCTACGCAAGACCATCGACGCGCTTGGCCGTGTTACGGAAGTGCTGGGCTATGACCCACAAGGTCGATTGCTATCGATAGTTGATGCTAACGGCGTGGTCACTGACTACGGCTACGACCCTCGCGGTTCGGTGGCGACCGTAAAACAACGCGGGGCAAACGATAGCAGCGAATCCGATGATCGAATTACTCGCTTCAAGTATTACTTCACCGGCTTGGTGGAGACGATCACCCTGCCTGACGGCTCGATGACCTCCTACAACTACGACTCCGCGCATCGCCTGGTTAGTGTTTCTGATAACAGCGGAGGCAGCCTGCGCTTTACGCTCGACAAGGCCGGAAATCGGAAGGTGGAAGATAACAAGCGCGCAAATGGGTCGATAGCGCATACCTTGTCGCGGGTCTATAACGTCCTGGGGCAACTGGAAGCACTCAAAGATGCCTCGCAGAACGCCACCGTTATCCGCTACGACGCCAACGGCAATGTGGATCGCGTTACAGATGCTTTGGGACGAAAGACCGATCAGTTCTACGACCCCCTTAATCGTCTGACTCAGACCTTGGCCGACGTCGGTGGCGCAGAAGCGAAAACCATCATTGAGTACAACGCGCTCGACCAGGTCACAAGGGTCCAAGATCCGAAGGGTCTAAGCACGATTTATGTTTATAACGGCTTTGGCGACCAGACCCGGTTGACCAGTCCGGACACAGGCGTCACCGATTTCACCTACGACACTGCAGGCTTGCTGGTCACCAAAAAGGATGCAAACGATGCGGCTGCGCATCGCTATACCTACGATGCGCTTAACCGCCCGAAGACCATTTCGTACACCGCCACCGGCGGGCCAGATGTTGAGTATGACTACGACACAGTCAATAGTGGCTGCGCAGCCGACGAGACGTTTGCCATTGGCCGCGTTACGGCCATGCGCGCGGAAGGCACCGAACTTAAGTACTGCTACGATCGTTTCGGCCAGTTGGTGCGTAAGGTTCAGAGCCTAGGCGGGCAGAGCTTCACACTGCGCTATGCCTATACGGGAACGGGCCGCCTACAGTCACTGACCTATCCCGACGGCGCCATTGCCGATTACATCCGCGATGCTCAGGGCAGGATCAAAGAAATCGGCATTACACCGGCAGCGGGCGCGCGTACTACGCTCTTGACAGCTTCCTTCTACAACCCGCTAGGCCCGGTCGCCGGCTGGAACTACGGCAATGGTCGCAGCCTGCAACGGACCTACGACCTTGACTACCGCCCCAAGTCCATCCGCGACACCGCTAGCGGCGGCCTGTCGCTGGGTTACGGCTACAACACCGTCGGCGAATTGACCGACCTTAAGGACGGCCTGCTGAGTGGAAGCTTGGCGAAGTACGACTACGACACGCTTGGACACCTAACGGTGACACGCGATGGACCGACCGGCACGCCCCTGGAAACGTACACCTACGGCGATAAGGTCAACCGTACCAAGCTACTGCGCGGCACGATCACCGATAACTACGATGTTTCGGCCACTAGCCATCGGCTGAATAGTGTCGGAGGTGTGAGCCGAAGCTACGATGCCGTCGGCAACACCGTCGCCATCGGCGGCACCGCGAAGGAATTCGTCTACAACGCCAGCGACCGCATGAAGCAGGTCAAGCAGAACGGCGTAGTGACAATGGGCTACCGCTATAACGCCAAGGGCGAGCGGGTCGCAGCGATCAATGCTGATACGGGCCCAGTGACGACATACACCCTGCACGACGAGGCCGGACACTGGATCGGAGATTACGACAGCAGCGGCACAGCCGTTCAACAGGCAATCTGGATGGATAACGCGCCCGTGGGCCTGTTGTCAGGTGCGGGCACGGCGCAGTCGTTGAAGTATGTGGAGCCCGATCATATGGGCACGCCGCGAGCCGTCATCGATCCAAGTCGAAATGTCGCGATCTGGACGTGGGATGCGAAAGGTGAGGCATTCGGCAACAGCCCGCCGAATCAAGACCCCGATCTAGACGGCACGGCGTTCGTGCTCAACATGCGGTTTCCGGGGCAGCGATACGATGCGGCTAGCGGCCTGGTTTACAACTATTTTCGCGACTACGACCCAGCTAGCGGTCGTTATATCCAAAGCGATCCTATCGGCCTTTCTGGCGGACTAAGTACATTCGCCTATGCGGCCTCAAACCCAGTTTCCTTTATTGATGCGTTTGGACTCGATATTATGGGAATACATACCAATGCTGTTTGGTGGGGGCCGACAAGTGGCCATGCGTGGATCGCGATCTACTCAGATGATGGAGTACTCAAAGAAACCTGGGGAGCCTGGAATCCTGGCCATGAATTCACAAAAGACTTAGATGGCCATGGCAATAACCTCTATAAGAACGTAGAGAAGGTCCATCCAACAAGGTACAATCCAAAGGACGTAGAAGCCACTAATTTTTATATAAAGCTGTCCGAAATACAGCTGACTCGATTCCGGGAAATGACAAGGCAACGCTGGAAATACAGTGATCTGCGGGGAAATTGCGCATCATGGATCAAAAAGGCCTTTGAGCATACAATCAAAGGCGCGAAAATTAACGTAGATGATTGGACAGTTGGCGCAGATACCCCTAGATATATCCAAGGCAGCATTGAAATTTGGAAAGAGAATAAACAGTTCGAGAAGAACAGCTTAACCAATCCCGCAATTTTCAACGAGTAAGCAACCATGAATAAATGGCTTTTACTTCTTACCGTAGTGATTGCGCTGTCTTTACCAGCATGGCTAGTTCTAAAAACTGACAATGTTTCCGGGGATGAATTTAGGTCGATATACATCTCCGAGGTAGTGCATGCCTATTCATCCTGGTATTTATATAAGATTGACTCAGACAGATTATGCTTCCGACACTCCAGACCGGTTGTGCCAAAGAAATACTGCGTTCCCTCATCAGAGTTATCTGTCAGAAACAGTAAGGACGGCAAAGCGGAGCTCGGTTTCGTAACTTCAAAGAATCTATTTGTGCGCAACTCAAATGGAGCATCGGAAGAACAAATCGTAGTTCCTTGAGCAAATTGGTACTGAACGCCCGTTCGGGTAGCCGCGGCGACTTCAGCGCCCACTTTCTTGCCCACAAATTTAGTGGGCCGGAACTCAGCGATCTTAGTCGCACTTGCAAAAAAGGGCCTCGGAGAACGAGGCCCTTTTCTTTGGCGCGGAATCAAGCCGCAATCGCGTCGGCCGCACCCCCTGTTCAAAAAATACTGAATATCAGCGGCAACGACTATCATGAGAATTATGTAAATTCAGCAAGCAAACTCTCAACCATCGTCTGGTGAGCACATGACAATTTATGCCGCAGTGTTAGCGTCAGCGATTCAAATTCTTGGTTGCCCGGAAGTTGTTGAGGGTAAGCAGACCATTAACGCCCCACCTGCCGAGTGGAGCGTCCGATTTCCCTATACGAAGCACAATTTATCCGAGGTGGACGTCTATAGCGGCCCACCGAATGAAATGAGGCTGTTGATCGGCAGTGACCTAAAGTCGGGGGCGACGCAGTGGTCATCTACGGGAAGAGAAATGTGGGTTGAGTGCAAATACTCTCACTCAGCTGCGGTGCTCCGTCGGAATCTTGGGGCTGTTCGACGTTGCACATTCACGCCTGCTCCGCAGTTGACCACGGGCCCAGCAAAATTTACCTGTATCAAATGAGAAGAGGCCTCGGAAGCGGGGCCATTCTCTCGCTCTGGCCTCAGCCGCTCTGATTAGCCTTGCTTCGTCGTTGATCAGTGATACAGGTGAATACAGGCGGGGCTGCGCTGGGCTGTTCGGGCTGGACAAACGCACACCGGGTTACTTTTCCCAACTTGCGCCTGAGCACCACAAGCCAGCGCCCTTACATGCACAGGTGAACTGATGAGAACGGCATTGGCAGCTCTGATGCTCAGCGTTTGCACTATCGCAAACGCGCAAGAGATCAAAACAATAGAACGGGATTTGGCAGACGAGGTCGGCTCGATCGATCTGAAAACTGGGGTTACGGAGAAACAAGCTGGCGCGATCGCTCTGTTCTATTGTGAGCGGCACGTAGGCGGTTGTGGCACGACAGACGCACCCGTTAGTGAGACCTCTCGTTGGCAAATCACTGCTCGTACGGGAATCGATGGGGCGCCCGACAAGGATAAAATCCTTGTGGGCAAGCATTCCGGAAAGGTTTCGTGGAGCAAAGGCCCCACCGTTGATCTACTTTCGCTGGTGAGTTCGAAGGAGCCTGCGCCAACACCCGTTAATAGAGGCGACACAAAGGTTGTTCCAACCTCCGTTTCTGCAGTAAAGATTGAGTTTACGGTCTCGCCGGATGGCAAGGTCTCCGACGCCAGATTTAAGAGATCGTCGAAGAACGTAAAGTGCGACGTGCGGGCCAGAGCTCGCGTGGAAAGCTGGAAGTTTCCCCCCAGGAAGACGCCGATTCGGCTTGTCACGACTTTGGGCTGTGATAGGTGAGCGCTAGAACGGACGGCAATGTAAAGGGTGGCAGCAGAAGTTGATGGCTGATCACTACGTTTCAGGGCTTTAGTCGCAAGGGAGGGGCAAAGCCGCATAGGCCGGAAGTGTCTATATTTCCCTGGGCAGTCCACTCTCGCTGAATCGCTCTGGCGAACATTTTTCGGATTGGGTCGCTGGGAATTTTCCACTCACCTCCAGGCGTAGTAAATGAGGGGCCTCAGCAATGAGGCCCCTTTTGGTTAGCTTTCGTAGAAAGCGACACTGTCGTCCCATCGCCCGCCCGATGCGGAGCGCTCCGTTGATGGGGACATCGAGGGCTGGAGTAAATAATTCCGTCCTTATATCGAACGGTCATTTGACGACAAAAGCGGATAAGCACAGGCTAGTCCACGGAGACTCAAAACTCCTCACAAAGCGGTCCCCACCTCCGAAATATCCGGTGGTTTTTTTGTGCCTGCTGTCCGGGCACAAGCTCGGCGCGCTCCTGCGTCGGGAGGGCGGCTAATACAATACCCGCAAGGGGAATACGCCCGCCGTCTTTGTGCGGTTTTGAGCCTCCCGACTTCCCGCCTGCGACTTCGCGCAGCGCGGGCCCTGGTGTATCCAAGGAAAAGGAGTGCCGTCTATGCCCCCCAAAGCTTCGTCGTCCGCCGGCGATGCGGACAGTGTCGCGTTGCCGCTGGATGCGTTTTTCGAGTTGCGGGCGTTTCAAGACCAATTGTTGAGCGCGGCGCATACGCTCGATCCCGCCACCTCGCCCTGCCCGTCCCTTCGCAAACCCGAGCAGGCCCGCCATCGGGCGTTGGCGTCGGTATTCCGTGTGTGGGCGGATCAGATAGATCACAGTCTGGGCGCGGTGCGCTCGCCGTAGTTGCCGCGGCGGAGGCGGTGCAGCCCACGCCTTTGGTCTTGCTGGGTCCGGCGATCGATGTAAGCGCTTGCGTGCCATCGATATGTATTTTTTACATCCTCGAATGACTTTTTGGCGTTCCGTTGAGGCTTTTTGCGACTCGCGAGTATGAAATTCAGAATCGCGAGTCTGAAAAAGCTTTGTGCGAGTCGCGGGTTGGCTTTGCGTTGAACCGTTTCGGGATTGCATTGCGTCTTTTTCGGGTTCGCGAGTACGAAATCGCTTCATACGAGTCGCTCGATGGCTCTGCGTTGAAGGATTTCGGGACTGCGTTAAGGCCTTTTGCGACTCGCAAGATCGAAAACGGCTTACGCGAATAACTCGGCAGCTTTGCGTTGAGCCGTTTTGACGCTGCGCTGAATCTTTTTCAGATTCGCAGATCGGAAGAAGGCTCATACGAATCGCTTGGAGCGCTATCGCGGGCGCTGTCGGGCGCTGCGATGCAACGCACGCCTCCTTCCTGGAAGCATCGCGCCGGTCGCCAACAGGTATCCGGGTTAGCCGAAGTACGCCAGCACAATCAGGCGCTTTTTCGGAAATACCACCAGCACTTTCTCCGGGCCATGGGTGTAGAAGTTGCCCGGCTCGCGAACCGCTTGCTCCAGTTCCTCGCTTAGCGCCATGTCGGCATGGGCGCAGTACAGCCCTAGCGAAAGCAGGCTCTGGTCGTCGTTCAAATCGGGGGCATGCGGGGTCGGCCGCCACGGCTCGAAGGTGTGGTAGTAGTCGTGGGACTTGCGCGAGTAACGCGCGTTGTCGAAGAAGCGCAAGCCTTGTTTCGTTATCGCGTTCGCGCTGGCGCGGTCTAGTCGGAAGATGGCGACGCCGCAGCCTTCGCGTAAGTCGGATTCGCCGTCGATGAAGGTCGGGTAGGAAATACCGATGGGTTCGGGAATGACGCCGGCCATCCACCACGCTTCCCACAAGCACCAGGCGATATACAGCGACAACAGCACGCACGCGATCGCGATGACGAGTCTTTCGACTCGTTCGACTTTTTCCACGGTGACCACGGCGCCTTTCCCCTGCGATTGAATATCGCGGCACGGTAGTCGGCGCTCGTGGGTTGGGTACGAAGCGAAGGTGAAGTATCAGGCGTGGCTGCGAGTTGGGCGCAGCGGCAACGTCGATGGATTCCGGCTTGCACCGGAACCCATCGAAGGCTGCATTTTCACAGGACGTGCCGCATCGGCCGACGCCCTCAATTACCGTCGCGATCCACCGTGCGCAACGGCTCCTGCGCAGGCGCACTGACGCTGGTCGCGCCGACGCGACCGGCGCGCGGTGCGGCGTCGGCGACCGGCGGCGGTGCGCGCAGGCTTTGGTAGTAATTGCGGATGCCGGCGCTGAGTTGCAGCGAGTAGTCGGTGGTCATGTAGCGGTCGCCGGTCTGGGTTTCGATGTGCGAACCGCCGGGGATGGGCTTGAAGAATTCGTCGAATTGCGCCATCGGGTAGACGCTGGGCTTGGCGGCGCTGAAGACGGCCATGACCATCGGTTGGCCCATCTTGCTCGCGGTGGGGCCGGCGTAGGTGCCGGCGCGGCCGTGGCAGGAGATGCACGACGACACCGGGCTGTCGATGGGGCCGTTGAGGCGGCCGCCGAGGCCGTGGTGCAGGACGTAGGCGCGGTTGCCGTAGTTCCAGCCGGTGCGTTCGACCAAGGACGAAGTGATGCGGGCCTGGGTCAGCGCGGTGTTGACGAAGACGCCGTCGCGGTTGGCGTCGGTGCGCACGGGTAGATCGTCGCCCCAACTCGCGCCGACCGGGATCATGCGGTCCCACACGGTCGGGCCGGGCGCGCCGCCGTCGTAGATGAAGGTGCCGAATACCCAGCCGGTGGTATCGGCCATGCGCGGGTCTTTGACCGCCACATCGAGTTGCAACAGGCGCACGGTGCGGTCCACGCGCGGCTTGTTGTAGTTGACGTCGGGGTAGATGTTCGCGGTCCAGGTCTTGGTCCGGCTCAGGTACGGGATCTGCGCGGTGCTGGCGTCGGTGAACAACAGTTTGCAGGCCACCGAGTTGTCCGCGAAGGTCGATTTCGACGGATCGGGGCGGCCGTCGGCGGTGCGCCAGACTTTGCCCAGGCTGACCGCACCGCGGTCGTTGTAGAAGCCGACCGCCCAGTTCTGCGCGCGCTCGGTCTGTTTGCGGTGCAGGTCGAACGGGCGCGCCATGCGTTCGCGTGTGAGGCCGCGGCGCCATTCGCGGCCGCCGCCGAACTGAGCGCCGTCGTCGTGCAGCCACGGCGCGTGGTACCACTTGCGCACGCGGTTGTTCTGCACTTTGAAATCGACATCGACATTGCCTTCCAGGCAATAGTCGAGAACCGAACGCAGGTATTCGGTGGGGAAGGCTTTGAAGTCGATCGCCATCCACGGGAAGGTGTCGTCGGCGAAAGTCGTCGGGTAATCCTGACTGAGCTGGAAGACATCGCGCGCACCCGCCGGCGGCGGATAGTGCGGGTCGTAGCTGGGAAAGCGCACGGGGGCGTCGGCGGCCGCCGCGGCTGGAGCAGCGGCCGGCGTGGCGCCGGCTGCGCCCGCGGTTCGTTCCTGCGATACCGCCGTGGCCACCGTGGCCGCGATCAAACCCACTGCGATCAGCGCTGTTTTCATGATCCGCTCCCTGTTTCCCGTCCTTAACGCGATGGCGGGGCGGAAGGGGCCATGGATTTGCGGGATTCGCGGGCGGGCGCGCGAGTTGTGATCGTGGTCGCGGCCGGTCGCAGGATCGGCCGCGCGGGCTTACGGTGCTTTGTCGCAGCGTGCGCGGCGGCGGATCAGGCTTTCTTCGCCTGCGCCAGGTGATAGGCCACCAGTGCGTTGGCGTGTCCGTGGCCCAGCTTGTGTTCGCTCTTGAGGTGGGCCACCAGCTCCATGTGCTTTTTGTCGCCCAAGGCCTGGATCACCTTGAACCAGTGTGCGACCGGATGGCCGTAGGTCTTTTCGATCGAAGGGAAGTACGAGGCCGGGCCTTTTACTTTTGCGTCGTCCGCCATTGCGGGGTCTCCTTGGGTAACCGCCACGATGGCGGATCGAAAGTCGGTTTTATATCTTCTGGATTAGGTGAGCGTCGGCGGCGATCAGACCTCACGCCCCGGTGCTCCCCGCCGCACCCAAGCCGTTCCACTGTTGCGGCTGCGGAGTCCAATCGCCCTGCCCCAGCACGGCTTCGAGCAGGTGTTGCACGGGGTAGCCCAGATGCTCACCGGCGGCTTGGCCGGCGTCGTCGCGGTGGGCGGCCAGGACAAAGGGGACGAAGGCATCGTGGTCGCACGCGGCCAGGCCGATCATTTTCTTGGCAAGATCATAGGACAGCAGATTGCCGTCGTCGGTACGGTGGAAGGCGGCGCCGGACCAGTATTCCTGGACGCGTTCGGAAGTCCAGAACGCGGCGTGTTTCTGCGCGATTTCCTTCGGGGTGTAGAGCGAGGCGCGCGGGTCGCCCAGGCGCGGGAACAGGCTGTGTTCGGTGTTGACCGCCATCCCTTCGTTGACCCAGGTCGGAATAGGCAGATGCGCCAGCAAGGCGTGGGTGAGTTCGTGGGCAATGGTGGGGTGCATGGCGTCGGCATCGTTTTCGCACAGGGCGAAATGGCCGTAGCCGGCGTTGACGAACATACCCGAGGACATCGCGTACTCGCCGCCTTCGGGGTAGTAGTGGGCGATGTAGTCGTAGTACTGATCGTCTTCCATGAAGATCAGGCACACGTGCTTGCCGCCGCCAATGGGCTGCGCCAGCGGGCCCAGGTTGCGCACGATCCAGCGCCGTGCCGATTCGCAGAACTTCAGGAACGACTGCGCATCGGCGGATTCCAATGCGGTCAGCAGCAAAAAGCGCTCGGACGACAGCACGCGGTAGTCGGGCCCCAACGACTGCGCCAGCGCTTGCAGCCAGCGATCGGCAGCCGCGGTCCAGAACGCATCGCGTTCGGCATCCGACCAGTCCTGGCGCTCGGCTTCGGCGATACGCTCCCAGTCCGGCAGCGGTTGGCGGGTATCGCCCCACCAGTGCATCGCGACTTCTGGCACCGGAACCGGGACGGATGGTGAGGTTTGCGGCGATGGCGGCGAGGCCGTTTTGAACAGATTGCGCAAGCGGTCGAGCATGGAAGAGGAACCGAAGTGAGGTGGCTGGGGAGAGCCCGGGCGTGCGACCTCCCCCATTGTGTGGGGCGATGGGTATCGCGCGCCAGCCGCCCCGATCAACGCCATTGGAAACCCGCTGGCCGCGCGTTATAAAGACCAGCGGCTCGCCGACACAATCGCTGGATTTTCGCGGCCGTGCACCATAGGGGGAGTTCGATGAATCTGGCTATCCGATCGCGTGCGCCGCGTGCGCTCGCATGGCCGGCGCGCGTGCGTCGGCTGCCTGCGCTGCGCGTATTCGCGTTGTGCTTTGTTGTCGCGGCGTCGGCGTTGTCCGCGCCGGCGTGGGCGGATTTGCCCGAGTATCGGGTCTCGGTCGCCAACACCGATGTCCTCAGCCATCAGGCCGACGCGGCGTCGCTTCGGGTCGGCAGATTCACCGCCGCGCGCGGCGCCGACGATCAGGCCACGCAGGACGCGGCCGAGGCGGCGCTGTATCTGCGCGATGCCTTGTCCGCCGAACTGCAGGCCGCCGGCCGGTTGAGCGCGCAGGCGACGATCGATATCGACGGCGATCTGCGCCGTTATCAGGTCGGCCCGGCGCCGTCGTCGGGCATCAACCGCGCCAGCGTCGTCCTGCACGTCAGCCTGCGCCGCGACGGCGCGGCCTTGATGGAACGCGATCTGAGCATCGAGCAGGTATGGCCGCATGCGGGCACGCCGTGGATCTCGCGCTCGCTGACGTCCGATCGTTTGCTGACGGCGATGCAGACCTTGTTGCGGCAGCTGTACTCGGACCCGGAGTTCAAACGCGTTACGGCGCGCTGAGCGGACATCGCGGCCGCCCCGGCGGCTTTCGTTCCCACATCGGCCGCGGCGCGCTTCGCAAGCGCGGCGGTCTGAGCGAGGATGACAGCCTCGCGATCAGGAGATTCACCTCATGGCCCTGCCTCCCGGTGTCGTACTGCGTCCGATCCAGGCCCGCGACGATGCCGCCGCGGCGGCCATCATCCGTCAGGTGATGAGCGAGTTCGGTGCCGGCGCGATCAGCGATCCGGAGGTCGACGCGATGCAGCGCGCCTACAGCCTGCCGCGCAGCGCCTACTTCGTGGTCGAACGCGAGGGCCGCCTGGGCGGCGGCGCCGGCGTCGGCCCACTGCTGGGCGGCACCGACCGCATCTGCGAGTTGCGCAAGTTCTACTTGCTGCCGTCGGTGCGCGGGCTGGGGTTGGGACAGGCGCTGCTGGATCGCTGCCTGTTGACCGCGCGCGGGTTCGGCTTCGATCAGTGCTATGTCGAGGTACTCGATCGCATGAGCGAGGCGCAGCGGGTGCTGGAGGCGAACAGTTTCCAACTGCTGCAAGCGCCGATGGGCTACGGCGGGTTGCGCGGCGTCAATACTTGGTATTTGCGCAGTTTGTAACACCCCGGCCGGGCCGCCCTCGCCCCTCCCACTTTTGCCCCCGCCCGCCTGACCGGGCCCTTGCCCGCCGCCGAAAATAGCGACCGATCTCCGGTTGGAAATGTGACGTAGTCGCGCTATAAATCCCTTCGTGCCGCTCCGCGCGGTACTGGGGAAATCAAGCAACCAACCAACAGGGGATTTACCGATGTCCATTGCGAACCGGCTGCGCGCTCTGCGTGCGGCGTCGGCGGCGCTTGCCGTCTGCGTTTCGTTGACCGGCTGTCTGAGCATGAAGATGTACGTGGACCCGACGCTGCCGACGGTCGCCAAGAAGGACATCGCGCCGGTCGCGACGCCCAAGCCGGTGCAGTTGCTGGCCGAGTTCCGCACCAAGGGCAACGCCAATGCCCGCGCTACCGCCGAGTTGCGTCCGCGCGCGCTGGCGGTGGTCAACGAGTCCGGGCTGTTCAGCCGGGTCAGTGCCGAGGCCGCGCCGGGCGCCGGCCAACTGCGGATCGTCATCGACAACATCGTCGCCGACAACGCCGCCGCCAAGGGCTTCGGCACCGGGCTGACCCTCGGCCTGGCCGGTTCGATGGTCACCGACGGCTACAACGCGACGGTCAGCTACACCGCCGACGGCAAGACCACCGAGACCGTGGTCAAGCACGCCATCCACTCCACCATCGGCAACAAGGCCGGCCCGCCGGGCCTGACGCCGATGGAGGCGCAATCGGCCGTGCATCTGATAATGGATCAGATCGTCTGGAACGGCCTCAAGCAGTTGAACGAAAAACATGCGTTCGAGTCGGAGTGACCTCATGCGCATGATGATTCGTTTTGCGCTGGTCGCCGCTTTGTTGTTGCAGACCGCGTGCGTGACCATGGTCGCGCCCAAATATCAGTCGGGCATGGCCAACAGTCAGGTCCTGGGTCGCCAGAGCAACGGCGCGCCGTTGAAGGTGGGCGCGTTCACCGCCGACGCCAAGCTCGACAAGAAGGCGCTGAGCGTGCGCGGCTCGACGCTCAAGGGCGGCGACGACGGCAAATACTCGACGTATCTGCGCGATGCGCTCATGGCCGAGCTGAAAACCGCCGGACGCCTGGACGACAAGGCCAACAGCGAGATCACTGGCGAGCTGCTGGAAAACAAGCTCAACGGCAGCGGCATGTCCACCGGCAACGCGTCGGTGAAGGCACGCTTCGTGATCAAGCGCGATGGCACTCAGGTTTACGACCGCACGCTCAGTGCCCAGCACGAGTGGGATTCATCGTTCATCGGCGCGATCGCGATACCGGCCGCGTTCGACAACTACCCGGTGACGATCCAGAAGCTGTTCCAGCAGTTGTTCTCCGATCCCGAGTTCGAACGCGCGACCTCGCGTTGAACCCGGTCCGTTGCGACGCCGCCTCGGCGGCCGCAATCGGATTCGACCGGGTGCGCCGATGGGCGGCCCGGTTGGACTGAGCTGAAAGACCGGCGGCGCAAGGCCGCCGGTTGTCCGCCCGCGAAAACCCCGTGTCCGCGCTCCCGGCCCGGCCGATCCGCCGCTGAACCGGCATGCCCGCCCCTGCCCCTGCCCCGGCCGTTCGCCGCCGGTCCGGGCGACGATTCCCGCAGTCCTTTAGAATGGCGGTTTTCCGCCTTCAGGACCGCCCATGCAACTCGACAACGTCCGCGCCGTGATCACCGGCGGCGTCTCCGGCCTCGGTCTGGCCGTGGCCCAGCACCTGGTCGCCCGCGGCGGCAAGGTCGCGCTGTTCGACGTCAACGACGACAAGGCCGCGCAGGCCGTGGCCTCGCTCGGCGAGGACAAGGCCCGCTATTTCCGCACCGATGTCACCAACGAGGCCGGCGTCGCCGAGAACTTGAACGCGGCCAAGGAATTCCTGGGCGGCCTCAATGTCGCGATCAACTGCGCCGGCATCCTCGGCGCCGGCCGGGTGCTGGGCAAGGACGCGCCGATGGCGCTGTCGCAGTTCCAGACCACGGTGATGGTGAATCTGGTCGGCAGCTTCAATGTCGCCAAGGCCGCGGCGAATCTGATGCAGGGCAACGAGGCGGGCGAGGACGGCGAGCGCGGCGTGATCGTCAACACCGCCTCGGTGGCCGCCTACGAAGGCCAGATCGGCCAGGCCGCGTATTCCGCGTCCAAGGGCGGCGTGGTCGCGATGACCCTGCCGATGGCGCGAGAGCTGTCGCGCTTCGGCATCCGCGTGATGACCGTGGCGCCGGGCATCTTCTGGACGCCGATGGTCGATGGCATGCCCGAGTCGGTGCAGCAGTCGCTCAGCGCCTCGATCCCCTTCCCTTCGCGCCTGGGCCGTCCGGAAGAATTCGCCGATCTGGTCGCGTACATCCTCGGCAATCGCTATCTCAACGGCGAGACCATTCGCCTGGATGGCGCGACGCGGTTGGCGCCGAAGTAGCCGGGAATCGGGAATGGGGAATCGGGAATCGTAAAAAGCGATTCCGTCTCCACTCCCGGATCTCCGCGCCACTGCTTTTCCGATTTCCGATTTCCGATTTCCGATTCCCCATTCCCAATTCCCGGCCACACACCAATGAAAGCCTACGACGTCAAAAAAGGTAACGTAATCGAGCACAACAACACCGTGTACCAGGTGCGCGACATCGAACGCAGCTCGCCGCAGGGCCGCGGCGGCAACGTCAAGTTCCGCTTCACCATGTATTCGGTTCCCGGCGGCACCAAGTACGACCTCAGCGTCGGCGGCGACGACGAACTCAAGGAAGTCGAGCTGTCGCGCCGTCAGGTCACCTACTCGTACAAGGACGGCGACGCGTTCGTGTTCCTGGACGATGAGGACTACACGCCGTACACGCTCGATGCCGATGTCGTCGGCGACGCGGCCGGCTACATCGTCGATGACCTCAGCGGTTGCTATGTGCAGATCATCGACGACCAGCCGGTCGCGCTGCAGTTGCCGGCCAGCGTGACCTTGCAGGTCATCGAGACGCCGCCGGAACTCAAGGGCGGCACCGCGACCAAGCGTCCGAAGCCGGCCAAGCTGCAGACCGGTATCGAAATCATGGTGCCGGAGTACATCGGCAACGGCGAGCGCGTGCTGGTCAACACCGCCACCGGCGAATTCGCCGGCCGCGCCGACTGATCAATCCGCCCGGGCCAACGCGGCCCGGGGTTCGTCCGGCGCCGGCGCAAGCGGGCGCCCTTCGACAGAGCCTTCGCGCGACGACACGTAGCATGCGTCGCTTCAAACGCCGGTCCGCACGCGGGCCGGCGTGTTCGTGAAGGAGTTGGCATGAGGCAACACACGTACGGATTCGTCCCCGCCACCGACGCCGACTTGCCGCGTCTGCTGCCGGTGCTGCACGATTTTTATCAGGTCGAGCATCTACCCTGGAATGAGCCGGCACTGCGGTGCGCGCTGGCGGCGTTGATCGCCGATCCCAACGCCGGCCGCTTGCGTTTGATCGTGCGCGACGGCGAGATCGCCGGCTACTTCGTGCTGGGATTTTGTTTCAGCCTGGAATTCGGCGGGCGCTTCGGCTTGCTCGATGAGTTGTTCGTGCTGCCGGCGCATCGCGGCGGCGGATTGGCCAAGCGCGCCTTGGCCGAAGTCGAAGCGCTGTGTCGCGCCGAAGGCCTGGATGCGCTGCGCCTTGAGGTCAACGACGACAACACGCATGCGCGCGGCATCTACGAACGCGCGGGCTACATCGTGCATCCGCGGCGGTTGATGACTTTGTGGCTGCGCGACTGATTCGGTTCACGCATGCGTAGAACGCGTCATATCCCGCATGCATCCTACGGCGTTCATGCCGATGAACGCGATACGGTTGCGCATGGCCTCGCGCAACGCAGCATGCGCACGGCGAGGCACGATCGACCAGGACATCGATAGCAGCGATCGGAATCACAAAAAATTTCCGGAGAATTCGCGCGGTGCACTTGCAGGAGTGTGAATCCGCACACGCTGCGAACGCTGCCACACTGCTGCAACCTGCCATGTCCAGGCTTTATTGTTTAAGCGCGGCGCAATGCCGCCCGCCCAGCCCTGGAGCAAGGCCTTGATCTCCTCGAATCGTCGCGATTTCCTCAAACTCGCAGGCGGCGCCGCCGCGCTGAGCCTGTTGCCTCCTTCGATCCGCGCCGCCCTGGCCACGCCGGCCGCGCGCGTGACCGGCACGATTCAGGACGTCCAGCACGTGGTGATCCTGATGCAGGAGAACCGCTCGTTCGATCATTACCTGGGCGCGCTGCGCGGCGTGCGCGGCTTCGACGATCCGCGGCCGATTCCCCTGCCCGGCGGCAAGACCGTGTTCGAGCAGCCCAAGTCGGCGACCAGCCCCAACAACGTGGTGCTGCCGTTCCATCTGGACACCGCCAGCACCGCGGCGCATTGCCTGGCCGACATCGATCACAGCTGGAAGGGCGCGTATTCGCGCTGGAAGGACTACAACGCCTGGATCTCGGTCAAGGGCCCGATGTGCATGGGCCACTTCACCCGCGAGGACATGCCGTTCTACTACGCGTTGGCCGATGCGTTCACCGTGTGCGATGCCTATTACTGCTCGCATCACGGCCCGACCAATCCCAACCGCATGCATTTGTTCACCGGCACCAGCGGCATGACCGTGGGCGACCTGGGCCCGCAGGCGGTCAACAACGCCGACGACGGCAACTGGACCGCCGACATGGCGCGCGATAACCCGAACTTCGCCGGGCATCGCTGGACCACCTACGCCGAGCGCCTGCAGAACGCCGGCATCGCCTGGCGCGTGTACCAGGAACACGACAACTACGGCGACAACTCGCTGCCCTACTTCGCCAACTTCCGTAAGCTCGACACCAATTCGGAACTGTACAAGCGCGGTCGCGCCTGGGCGCCGGGTTCCACCGCTGAAAACGCCACCAAGTCGCGCGGCGAGTATCTGATCGCCGATTTCGCCAAGGACGTGCGCGAAAACAAGTTGCCGGCGGTGTCGTGGATCGTGCCGCCGTACATCATGAGCGAGCATCCGGCGGCGACGCCGGCCTACGGCGAATCGCTGACCGCGCGCTTGCTGGAAGCGCTGGTGGCCAATCCGGAGGTCTGGTCGAAGACGGTGTTCATCATCAACTACGACGAGAACGGCGGCTTCTTCGATCACGTGCCGGCGCCGTTGCCGGCGATCAATTCGAACCTGGGCAAGAGCACGGTCGATACCGCGACCGAGAACTACAACGGCATCCCGGTCGGCCTGGGCGTGCGCGTGCCGATGTTCGTGATCTCGCCGTGGAGCAAAGGCGGCTGGGTCAATTCGCAGGTGTTCGACCACACCTCGGTGCTGCGTTTCCTGGAATCGCGCTTCGGCATCGCCGAGCCCAATATCAGCGCATGGCGGCGCACCGTCGCCGGCGATCTGAGCACCGCCTTCGACTTCGACACGCCCAACACCAGCTTCCCGGCGCTGCCCAGCACCAGCGCGACGATGGCCAACGCCGACGCCAGCTGCAAGCTCGCCAAGCCCACCGCGCCGGCGCAGCCGAGCATGCCGCGGCAGGAACGCGGCCAACGCCTGGCGCGCGCGCTGCCGTACGAGTTGCGCGTGGACGGCCGCATCGAAGCCTCCAACGGCCGCTACTGGCTGGACTTCGGCAACGACGGCATCGCCGGCGCCTGCTACAACGTCTACGCTGGCAATCGCACCGACGGCCCGTGGTACTACACGCTCGATGCCGGCACGCAGTTGTCGGATTACTGGAGCGCCAAGCAATACACGAAGGGAATCTACGACCTGTCGGCCTACGGCCCGAACGGTTTCCTGCGCGTGTTCCGCGGCGATCTGAACAAGGCGCTGACGGCGACCGGGGCCAATCCGGAAGTCTCGGTTCGCCACGACGCCGCCGCCGAGCAACTGACGATGACCCTGGTCAACACCGGCAAGGCCGCATGCCGGCTGACCTTGAAGCCCAACCGCTACAGCAGCGCGGCCGCGCGTACTTTCGACCTGGCTCCGGGCGCGCGCAAGACCGCGACTTGGCCGCTGGCGACCAGCCGTCATTGGTACGACTTCAGCGTCACCTCCAACACCGACGCCGGTTATCTGCGCCGCTTCGCCGGCCATGCCGAGAACGGATCGGACAGCGTCAGCGATCCGGCCATCGGCGCCTGAGTCGCGTCTTCGCCAGGGCCGGTCGTCGCGCAGGCGACGGCCGGCTGGCCTGAAGCGGCGACGGCCGGGGCTTGATCGCGCGGCCGCGGCGGCCGTGGACGAACGATCAAGCCCGTCCGCGCGGGGTTTGCTACGGTGTTGCGCAGCCGACGCCAGGACCCGCCGATGACGGTCGTAGACAAAGCGCTGTGGATCATCGAGCGCAATTCCAGCCGCGAACTCAGCCTGCCCGCGGTCGCGGCGGCCTGCGGCGTGTCGCGATCGCATCTGGCCAACGCCTTCGGCAGCGCCACCGGGCGACCGGTGATCCAGTACCTGCGCGCGCGCCGTCTCACCCGAGCGGCCGAGACGCTCGCCGGCGGCGCGGCGAGCATTTTCGATGTGGCGCTCGATGCCGGCTACGGTTCGCATGAGGCCTTCACCCGCGCCTTCACCGAGTTGTTCGCGGCTACGCCCGAAAGCGTGCGCGAGCGCGCCACCACGCAGGGGCTGACGCTGGTGCCGCCGCTGCGGTTTCAGGCGAGCGCGCAACCGCTGCTGGAGCCGCCGCGGCTGGCCGAGGGCGACGCGATACGCGCCGTGGGCCTGAGCCGGCGCCACGGTTTCGACTCGGTCGTCGGCATTCCGATCCAATGGCAGAGTTTCATGTCCGCTTATGCCGACATCCGCGATCGCATCGAAAGCATGCCGATCGGTATCGTCGGCCCGGCCGACGAAAGCGGCGGTTTCGAGTACGTGTGCGCGGCGGAAGTGGCGCAGTTCGAGCGCGTGCCGGCGCGGCTGATCCGGGTTGAGATCCCGGCCCGTCGCTATGCGGTGTTCGAGCATCGCGCGCATGTTTCGACGATCTTCGCCACCTATACCGCCATCTGGAACGAGGGGCTGGCACAGGCCGGACTGAGCCCGGCCGATGCGCCGGTGCTTGAACGGCATCACCCCTCGTTCGACCCCGATACCGGCGAAGGCGGAATCGCGTTGTGGATTCCGTTGAGCCTATGAGCCGCTATCTAATCTTCATGCGAGAGCGACGAGATGACCGATCCCGACAACGCCAATAACCGCCGCACCGTGGCGGCTTACGAAGATTACGCGCGCAGCTATGCGCAGGCGGTCTCAGCGACGCCATCGGCCGGCGAGGCCGAAGGCCTGCGACGATTGGCCGCGGCCGTCCCGGCGGCCGGCCGCGTGCTGGATATCGGCTCCGGGCCGGGCTGGGAGGCCGACTTCCTCGAAGCCCTCGGCCTGCAGGTTCGCCGCACCGACGTGACCGAATCGTTTATCCAGTTCCAGATCGAGCGCGGCAAAGCGGCCTACCGGTTCGATGTGCTGAGCGATGAGATCGCAGATACCTACGACGGCATGTTGATGCTGTACGTGCTGCAACACTTCGAACGCGGGCAACTGGACGGCGTGTTGCGCAAACTGGCTCGCGGCCTGAACGCGAACGGTGCGCTGCTGCTGTCGCATTTTCTCGGCGAGGGCGAAACCTGGGAAGGCGATGCGCAGGACTATCGCTTCGTGCGCTGGTCGAGCGAGGCGCTGGACGAACGCCTGGCGCAAGCCGGATTCGCGGTGGAGTGGGAGAACTTCGACGAAAGCGAAAGCGAGGAACGGCCTTGGCGCCGGGTGCTGGCGCGCAAGCGCGGTTGATCGGCGACGCGCCTGCGTTCGCGGTTATCGGCCGATGGCTATCGCTGCGCCTTCATCGATCCGGCGCCGGCTTCAGCCAACGCCGCAGGTGCGCGTACACCTGCGCATCGCTGAGCAGGTCCAGATGATGCAAGCCGTAACCCACCCATTGCCGCGACTTGGGAATATGCAGATCGAAGGCGGGATCGCGGTGATAGCCCAGCGCGCTGGCGACCGGCACCAGGCCATCGCCGGACGGCAGATCGGCATCGGCGGCGTGCGCGTTTTTTGAAGCGGCAGGTTTCGCGGAGCCGCGCTTGTCGGTCGATACCGCGATCGCGTAACTGCGCACTGCTTGCGGTAACGGAACCGGCGTGCGGGTGTCCGCGCGCTCGTCGCCTCCTCCGCGTTTTTTATCGGTGCGCACGCGGTCTGCATGCTTGCGCCAGTCCGAATCCAGCAAATTGCCGTGGCGCAGGTCCTGAATGCCCGCGCTGCGGATTTTGCCGAGGCGCGCGAACGGCGCGGTGTACGGGCTGAGTTGGATCAGCATGTCGAACCAGCTGCCGGCGCGCTCCAGCGGCGCGCCTTGATGCGGGGTGCCGAGAAACACCAGACTGTCGAGTTGGTCCAGCCATCGATGCCCGGCCTGCTCAGCGGCATAGCAGGCGCTGCGCGCGACCAGTCCGCCCATGCTGTGGCAGACGATGGCCAGCCGCTCCACCGGCACCGGCCACTCGCGCAGCAGGCGCTCCAGGCGCGAGGCGAATTCGCGGCCGCTGACCGAGATATGCCGGCCGCTGTTGTAGTGCAGATACACGGGCGTCCAGCCGTCGTCCTGCGCCAATGCGGCGCCGTGGTCGTGACCGTCCCAGTTCCATTGCAGGTCGTTCATGCACAGGCCGTGCACCAGCACCACGATCTTGCCGCTGGCCTGCGGCAACGCCGCCGCCAAGGCTCTGCGTCCCAGCCGCAGCGCTTGGCCGTGGCTGCGCAGGCGCATGTCGATCGCCATCGGATTGTCGGTCGCGGCCAGATGGTCGCCTAGCACGCCGTTGAGCGCGGCGATCACCGCGTCGCGTTGCGGCAGCGAATCGATGCGGTCCAGCAGGGGCGCGACCTGGGCGAAGGCCAGATCGAGCGCGTCGCCGACGAAGCGGGTGATGCCGCGCACGCTGCGATACACCTGTCCGATGATACCGCGGGTGGGGTCGCGCACCGGATTGCCCAGCGGCGCGGGCAAGGCGGCGATGGTGGCGTGGACGGATTCGACCAGATCGGCGACGCCGGTGATGGCGTCGATGGTGAGGCGGCCGATGCCGCGCAAGTCGGTGCCGTGTCCGTGGCCGGCCTCGGGGCTGGCAAAGCGTTTGTTGGGCATTGCCGCGCGGTCGGGGGGCTTGGGGCTCCAGACTAACGCAGTCGGTGGGGGCTTGGTGTTTGCGGGTGGGGCGCGCTGTCGGAATGCGGCCACGCTTTTGCTCGTCATTCCCGCGAACGCGGGAATCCAGGGCCTTTCGTGCGAGAACGTTTGAAGTCACTGGATTCCCGCTTTCGCGGGAATGACGGTCTGGAAAGATGGCGCTGAAGTCTCTGGATTCCCGCTTTCGCGGGAATGACGGACTGGAAGAATGGCGCTGAAGGCTCTGGATTCCCGCCTTCGCGGGAATGACGGTCTGGAAGGATGACGCTGAAGTCTCTGGATTCCCGCCTTCGCGGGAATGACGGTCTGGAAGAATGGCGCTGAAGTCTCTGGATTCCCGCTTTCGCGAGAATGACGGACTGGAAGGGTGGCGCTGAAGTCTCTGGATTCCCGCCTTCGCGGGAATGACGGACTTGGAGTTCGCGGGAATGACGGGCTGGAAGGATGACGCTGCAGACGCTTACATCAACCGCTTATCCGCCGGCTCATGCTCGAACCGATCCGCACGGCCGTCGCGATAGGTAATCGGCGCGGCCGCGAGTTCGTCGATGGAGGCATCGTCGAGCAAAGCCAGATTGATCGCGTAGAACTTGCCGCCCATCGATTCGTGATCGCCCCAGGCGTAGGTGCGGCTGCCGCAGGTCGCGCAGAAGTTATGGTGCAAGAACGGGTTCGGGCGGCCCGGCGGCGTCCATTGGTATTCGGTCTGCGCGGCCTCGCCATCGACCACGTGCACTTGCGCGGCCGGCACGAAGGCGAACCAGTTGCGGTTCTTCGCGCAGTACGAGCAGTTGCAGCGCTGGGTGCCGGCCTGCAGATCCAGATCGAGTTCGATGCGCACAGCACCACAGTGGCAACTGGCTTGGTAGGTTTTGAGCGTCATGGCGAGCCTCGGCGGTGTGCGTGATGAAATCATCGGCGAATGCCTGGCCGCAGGCCTTATCGCCCGCGCACCTTCGTGCGGATTCGCATGCTGGCGCGACTGGCGGCCAGCCTCGCGCGCGGCGCGGGCGGCGGCCAGTGATTCTTGTCAGGCCGCGGTGCGCGCGAACGCCCGCTCAGCGACGCAGCAGCGAATACAGGGCGTAGCACAAGCCGCCGACGACGCGCGTGATCGCGACGCACGCCAGCAGCCCGACGACGAACAGGACGCCCCAGGCCCACAGCGCGACCGGCGCGCCCCACGCGGCTTCCATCGCGCGGAACGCGGCGAACACAACGTAGCCGCCGCCGAAGAACCCGCTGGCTTGGGCGATCAGGGCGACGGCGGACGAATTGCGGATCTGCTTGCCGCAGCCGGGGCACTTGACCGAGGCAGAAGTGCCGACGACATCGCCGGCGCGCAATGGCACGCTGGCGCCGCAGTGAGCGCAGGTCTTGGTGTGGACGACGATCATGTCGGCACAGTCAGCGCGGCGCGCGCCAACCACTTGCGCGCCATCCGCCGCATCGAGTCGTCGGTGCCCGGATCCTCGGGCAGTTCCGCGATCTCGCGCCAGGCCAGGTCCAGCGATTCCTCGCTGATCACGTAGTCCTCGTTGTCGCCGGCGCGCACGACGTAGCGCAGGTCGTAATGCCAATGGCCCGGCACTTCGCGGCGTTCGGGAATCCAGTGGCGGTCCACGTCGAACAAGTCCGGGTCCACCGACAGGTCGGTCAGGCCCGACTCTTCCTCGGCTTCGCGCAGGGCCACCTGGGCGAGGTCGCGGTCGCCGTCGGCGTGGCCGCCCAGTTGCAGCCAGCGGCCCAGCTTGCGGTGATGGGTCAGCAGGACGCGGCGGCCGGCGCGGTCGATCAGCCAGGCGCCGCCGGTGAAGTGGCCGGCCAGCCGCTCGCGCATAAACGGGTCGGCGGCGCCCGCGATCGCATGTTGCGATGCGCCATCGGCGCCCGCGGCCGCGCCGCCGGGCCCGCGATCGGCCTGCAGCGCTTCGTCGAGCAGTTCCAGGAACGGCTGCGTATGTTCGGCCTCTTCCGGCCAAAGTCGCGCATATTCGATGAGATTGGAACGAAGTTCGGCTATGGCGTCGGAATGTTTCGCGGACATGCGTAAAAAGGTGCTCGACGGGTGATACGGACTGTGATTATGCGCGCAGGAACCATGACCGTATCCGCTTGCCGCCCATTTCAACACTAGGTTAAGGTGGCCCGCCGCCCCGCTCTGGAGGCCGGTCATCGTCGTCGCCAGAACGACGGGTACAGATCACTTCTTACGAGAGAGAGGGGAGTTCGATGTCGAGAGGCCTGTTCATCACCAAGCCGGTGCAAGCCGCGCCGCATGTAGACGCCGGGGAAGTTCACGGCAGTCTGGGCGGCGAAGATTCGCTGAAGCGCGCACTGACTTCCAAACACTTGGTGATGCTGGGCATCGGCGGCGTGATCGGTGCCGGTATCTTCGTCCTCACCGGCCAGGCGGCGGCGCAACATGCCGGCCCGGCGGTCGTCATCAGCTTCATGCTCGCCGGCTTCGCCTGCGCCCTGGCCGGCCTGTGCTACGCCGAGTTCGCGGCGATGCTGCCGGTCTCGGGCAGCGCCTACTCCTATTCTTATGCGACCCTCGGCGAGGGCGTGGCCTGGTTCATCGGCTGGAACCTGGTGCTGGAATATCTGTTCGCGGCCTCCACCGTATCGGTCGGGTGGTCGGGTTATTTCAGCGAGCTATTGCATTTAGTTGGCGGATGGACAGGCACGGACATATCGCTGCCAAAGGCATTGGCGTCGGCGCCGTATGAATTCGTCAACGGCCACATCCAGGCTACCGGCACCCTGATCAATCTGCCGGCGGTGTGCATCGTCGCCGCGCTCAGCGGCCTGTGCTACGTCGGCGTGACTCAGTCGGCCTTCGTCAACTCGATCATCGTCACCATCAAGCTGATCGTGATCCTGCTGTTCCTGGCGTTCGCGCTGAAGTACATCAATCCGGACAACTGGACCCCGTTCATTCCGGAAAACGAGGGCCCGGGCAAGTTCGGCTGGGAAGGCATCACCCGCGCGGCGGCGATCGTGTTCTTCTCCTACATCGGGTTCGACGCGGTCTCCACCGCCGCCGGCGAAGCCAAGAATCCGCAGCGCGACATGCCGATCGGCATCCTGGGCTCGCTGGCGATCTGCACGGTGCTGTACATCCTGGTCTCGCTGACCCTGACCGGCATCGCCGATTTCCGCACCCTCAACACGCCCGAGCCGGTCGCCACCGCGCTCAGCAATTATTCGGCGCTGAACTGGCTGCGCTTCATCGTGGTGATCGGCGCGTTGGCCGGCCTGTCCTCGGTGATCCTGGTGATGCTGATGGGCCAGCCGCGCATCTTCTTCACGATGTCGCAGGACGGCCTGATTCCGAAGATCTTCTCCAAGGTGCATCCGAAGTTCCAGACGCCCTACGTCGGCACGATCATCGTCGGCATCTTCGCCTGCGTCCTGGCCGGCCTGTTTCCGATCAGCGTGCTCGGCGAGCTGGTGTCGATGGGCACCCTGCTGGCCTTCGCCACGGTCTGCATCGGCGTGCTGGTGCTGCGCTATACCCGCCCCGACCTGCAGCGTCCGTTCCGGGTGCCGTTCCCCTTCATCGTCTGCCCGCTCGGCGCCGCCGCGTGCCTGTTCCTGTTCTGGCAGGCCTTCGCCGAGCATTGGCGCCTGATGGTGGGCTGGACCGCGATCGGCGTGTTCATCTACATCATCTACGGCTACCGCAACAGCAAGCTGCGCAGGCTCGCGTCCAACGCGGCCTGATCGGCACGAAGCAGTCAAGGCCGGCGGGAGTGCTCCCGCCGGCCTTTTTCCATTTCACGTAACGGGCATCGCATCGGCGATCGGATTCGAGTCATCAGGCCCGCGGGCTTTTGATCGTCGCTCCCGCGAACGCGGGAATTCCAGCGACTTCAAAGGTTCTCGCATCAAAGGCCCTGGATTCCCGCGTTCGCGGGAATGACGGAATGGAAGATCGTCGGCGCGGGCCGCAAGCAGCACCAGGACCAAACGCATGCTGGAACAACTTCGGGCGACCAAACACCCGCACGCCGCCCACACCGAGGCCGAAGGGCTGAGCCTGCACCGCACGCTGGGGCCCTGGGGCCTGACCGCGCTGGGCATCGGCGCGGTCATCGGCGGCGGCATCTTCGTGATCACCGGCAAGGCCGCGGCCGAACACGCCGGCCCGGCGATCATGCTGTCGTTCGTCCTGGCCGCGATCTGCTGCACCTTCTGCGCGCTGGCCTATGCCGAATTCGCCGCGATGGTGCCGGTCTCGGGCAGCGCCTACACCTACACCTACGCCACCCTGGGCGAACTGGCCGCGTGGTTCATCGGCTGGATGCTGATATTGGAGTACGGCGTATCCGCCTCCGCGGTGGCGGTCAGCTGGACCGGGTATTTCCTGAGTTTGTTGCAACACTTCGACATAACCCTGCCGGCGGCGCTGGTGCAGGCGCCGCTGGACGCCAAGCTGCGCCCGACCGGCGCGATCGCCAACGTCCCGGCGGCGATCATCGTGCTGCTGCTGACCTGGCTGTGCTACGTGGGCATCCGCAAGTCATCGGCCATGAACATGGCGATGGTGCTGCTGAAGTCGGGCCTGATCGTGCTGGTGATCGTGGTCGGCTGGAAGTACGTGAATCCCGAGCTGTGGCACCCGTTCATCCCCGAATCGCAAGGCCACGGCAAATACGGCTGGGAAGGCGTGCTGCGCGGGGCCTCGATGGTGTTCTTCGCCTACATCGGCTTCGAAGCGGTGTCGGTGGCGGCGCAGGAGTCGCACAAGCCGCAGAAGGACATGCCGATCGGCATGCTGGCTTCGCTGGCGATCTGCACCGTGCTCTACATCGGCATGGCCGCGGTGATGACCGGCCTGGCGCCGTACGCGACCCTGGGCACCGACGAACCGGTAGTGACCGCGATCGCCGGCCACGCCGGCCTGAACTGGCTGCGGGTGGTGGTCGAGGTCGGCGCCCTGGTCGGGCTGTCGTCGGTGGTGCTGGTGATGATCATCGGCCAGCCGCGCATCTTCATGATCATGGCGCGCGACGGCCTGTTGCCGCCGGTGTTCACCAAGATCCATCCCAAGTACCGCACCCCGCACATCAACACGGTGATCACCGGCATCGGCATCGCCCTGCTGGCGGCGCTGTTCCCGCTGGACATCCTCGGCGACATGACCTCGATGGGCACCCTGATCGCCTTCGCCGCGGTCTGCGCCGGCGTGCTGATCCTGCGCCGCACCCAGCCCGACCTGCCGCGCCCGTTCCGGATTCCCTTCGCCTGGCCGATCTGCCTGGCCGGCATCATCAGCTGCCTGGTCCTGCTGTCCACCATGACCGCGCACAACTGGATGCTGATGGCGGTGTGGACGCTGATCGGCTTCGTGATCTATTTCGCCTACAGCATGCGCCACAGCAAGCTGGCCCGGCAGAACCGGCAATAGCCGAGCCGCCGGGATTCGGGCAGCGGCCCCGGCCGCCCCGATCCCGGCCCCGCGGCAACGCTGCGTTGCCGCAGAAACGAGGCAAGCCACACGTCCGGGCGCTAAACTTGGGCCCATGAACAGCGCCCTGCCCTACGATCCGCAACGCCTCGCCCATTGCGCCGGCGAGATCATCGTCAACGTGCGCGAGTTGTCGCAGCGCGGCTGGACTCCGGCCACTAGCAGCAATTTCTCGCGCCGCATCGACGCCCAGAACGTCGCCATCACCGTCTCCGGCCGCGACAAGGGCCGGCTGACCGAGGCCGACATCATGGTCGTGGACCTGGACGGCCAGCCGGTCGCCACCAGCCACCGCCCGTCGGCCGAGACCCTGCTGCATACCCAGCTGTACAAGCGCTACCCGGAGATCGGCTGCGTCCTGCACACCCATTCGCAGACCCAGACCGTGGCCTCGCGCCTGTACGCCGGCCAGGGTCACGTGCACCTGGAAGGCTACGAACTGTTGAAAGCCTTCGCCGGCACCACCACGCACGACACCGAGCTGGACCTGCCGGTCTACCCCAACACCCAGGACATGCCCACCCTCGCCGCCCAGGTCGATGCCACGCTCGACAAGCAGGCGATGTGGGGCTACCTGATCGACGGCCACGGCCTGTACGCCTGGGGCCGCGACATGCCCGAAGCCCGACGCCATCTGGAGGCGTTCGAATTCCTGCTGGGATGCGAACTGGAACTCAGGAGGCTACAGCGATGAGCCGGCTGCGCATTTTCCCGCAAGACCAACCCGATACCCCGAACCTGAGCACGTCCGACCAAGCGCAGATCGCGCATGAGCTGGCCAAGATCGGCGTGGGCTTCGAACAATGGCGCGCGAGCCAGCCGGTCAAGCCGGGCGACACGCCCGAGGCGATCATGCAGGCCTATCGCGGCGACATCGATCGCCTGGTCGCCGAGCGCGGCTTCAAGACCGTGGACGTGGTCAGCATCGCCCCGGACAACCCGCAGCGCGAAGCGATGCGCAGCAAGTTCCTGGATGAGCACTATCACAAGGAAGACGAAGTGCGTTTCTTCGTCGCCGGCTCGGGCTTGTTCACGCTGCACGTCGAGCCGAACGTCTATGAGATCAAGTGCGAGACCGGCGATCTGATCTCGGTGCCCGACAGCACCCTGCATTGGTTCGACATGGGGCCGCAGCCGAGCTTCGTCGCGATCCGTTTCTTCACCGAGCCGGACGGCTGGGTGGGGCATTTCACCGGCAGCGATCTGGCGCAGCAGTTTCCTCGGTATGAGGAAGGGCAGGCTGCTTGAGGCTGAGGAGTGAGACAGAGGAGTGAGGAACGAGTAAAAAAGCTCGCTCTATTTTCCTTATCCCGCCCCAGTCGTTTGCTCAGCTGTTTATGCTTCCCACTGTCTACTCACTCCTGCCCACTGATTCCTAGCCCTATGCCCATCCGCGCCATCCTCACCGACATCGAAGGCACGACCAGTTCGATCTCCTTCGTCAAGGACGTCCTGTTTCCGTACGCGCGCCGCGCCCTGCCGGGCTTCGTCGCCACCCGCGGCCGCGAGCCGGGCGTGCGCAAATGGCTGGACACGGTCGCGCTGGAGAACGGCGGCGCCTGTCAGGATTCGGTGATCGTCGAAGTGCTGCAGGGCTGGATCGACGAAGACCGCAAGCACACCGCGCTCAAGGCGCTGCAGGGCATGATCTGGGCCGACGGCTACAAGAGCGCGGATTTCACCTCGCACATGTACCCCGACGCGGCACCGGCGCTGCGCCAGTGGAAGGACCAGGGCCTGCGCCTGTATGTCTATTCCTCCGGCAGCGTGCCCGCGCAGCGTCTGCTGTTCGGCCACAGCGACGCCGGCGATCTCACCGAGCTGTTCTCGGGCTGGTTCGACACCGAAGTCGGCGGCAAGCGCGAGGCGGCGAGCTATGAACGCATCGTCGAATCGATCGGCCTGCCCGCGCACGAAATCCTGTTCCTGTCCGACGTGATCGAGGAACTCGACGCGGCGCGCGAGGCCGGACTGGAAACGGTGTTGATCGATCGCCTGGACGATTACCCGACGCCGCGCGAAGGCGCGGCCACCAACGATCATCCGCGCGCGACATCGTTCGACCAGATCGAGGTCTGATTTCGGCTGGCGAATATCGCATTCGCCGCAACTGAGCTTTCGCGGTCGCGGCTCGCGCCGCTCCTACAGCGACTTGTAGGAGCGGCGTGTTCGTTCGCGGCCTGGGCGCGAATGCGGTTGAGCAGTTCGGCCGGATCGAAGGCGCCGGGCTCGGCCGGCGCGTAGTCAAGGGTGGTCTGGCCCCACACGATGAAGCGGCCGCCGACCAGGATTTCGTAGTCGGCGAAATAGAAGTAATGCACGCTCATGGCGATGCCGCGGCTCAGGTGCCGACGTGGACGTCGTTGCCGCTTTCCGCGCAGCCCAGGTGTTCCAGCGCGATCGCCAGCGCGAGCGTGTAGCTCTGCGCGGCGTAGCCGTGGATCAGGCGCAGGCGCTGGCCGCAATCGGGCGCGATCGACGGCTCCAGCGCGTTCATGTCGTCGTCGTGGACTTCGATGTACGGCACCGACAATTGTTCCAGCGCGCCGCGCAGGTTGTCGCTGACCGGCAGGCAGGCGCCCGGATCGAGCAGCAGCAGTTCGGCATTGGCCGCGCGCATGCCGCGCAGGCACTCGATCAGCTCGCCCTCGTTGCGGCAGCTGCGCACTGCGATCGCCTTGCCGGCGTCGGCGGCGCGTTCGACCAGGGTCGCGCGCACTTCGCCGGCCAGCGGCGGGACCATCGAATCGACGGCGGTGCCGGCGTTGGGGCCGCGCAGAATCAGGATCGACACGTCGGGACTCACTGCGCGCTCGGGGTGGCGCGCCTTGGAGTTCACTGTAGGAAGACGGGGCGTAAAGGCGCTATGCGCGGGCGGGCGCGGGGCGTAAATCCCGCGTCAATTCCTGGCGGGGGTTGGGCGTATGGAGCGATGCGGGCCCTCACCCCAACCCCTCTCCCGCCTCGCGGGAGAGGGGCTCGGTGCGCGGTGGCGCGGGCTCAGCCGTGAATCTTTTCCCGGCGCGCCAACATCGCCACCAGCTTCTCGATGCGATCGGCGCGCGTCTGCGCCTTCTTCGCCGTCTGCACTCGCCACAGCACCGCGTAGCGGTTGGTCTTGTCCAGGGTCTCGAAGAACTTGCGCGCCTTGGGCTGTTTGGCCAAGGCCTTGGCCAGATCCTCCGGCACTTCGATCTTGCTCGCCGAATCGTAAGCCGCGTCCCAGCGGCCGTCGGCCTTGGCCGCATCGATCTCGCGCTGCCCGCCTTCGCGCATGCGGCTGGCGGCGATCAGCTTTTCGATCTTGCCGATATTGATTTTCGACCACAGGCTCTTGGGCCGCCGCGGCGTGAAGCGCTGAAGAAAATACACCTCGTCCAGGCCGCGCTTGAGGCCGTCGATCCAGCCGTGGCACAAGGCCACGTCCAGCGCTTGTTCGTAGTTCACCGTGACCACCGCCTGGCCTTTCTTGGCGATCTTCAGCCAAACGCCCCTGGCCTCGGATTGGGCTTCCAGCCAACGCTCGAATGCGGCCGGGTCTGCGAACGCGATCACCGGCAAATCGTCCGCGGGCCCTTTCGGCGTCGGACTCACGGCGCGGCCTCCAGCAAACGGTACGAGGTGCGCAGACGCTGCTCGCCCTTCCAGGCGTCGAACACCCGCACTTCGATCGCATGCTCGCCGGCGGCGCTGTCGGTCGGCAGCGGCGCGTTCCACAGATGCGCGCTCGGCGTGGCGACCGCGGCGCGGTCGTAGCCGCGCAGGCTGGTGGCTTCATCGTCGCGCGCGTTCTCGGCCTGCAGCGCCGGATCGGGTTGATCGACGCGTTTCATCGCTTTCCATTCGCCGTCGTCGAGGCGGTACTCGACCCGGCTGTCGTCGCGGCCCATGAACACGTTCGCGAACACGCCGCGGATCGGATACGAGCCGCGGCGCAGCGTCTTGGGCGCGTACAGGCTCATGTACCGGTTCATCACTCTGTTCTGGATCGTCTCGGCGCCGGCGGCCGCCTGCGCGAGCGGCTTGGCCCCGGTTTTCGCCGGGTACCAGCTCAATTCGTATTGGGCATTGGCCTTCACCTGCAGCCGCGCATAACCGTTCGGCGTGCCGTCGCTCATCGTGGTGTCGGGAATGCCGTCGTCGTTCTTCACCCCCGACCAGAACGCGCCGCAGGCCGCGCCGACGTTGTATTCGTGCAGCGGCCGGGCGCCCTTCCAGCCCACCGAAGCGTCGTGAAACACATGGCGCTGCGCATGGCTGTGTCCGCTGAGCACCAGCACATGCGGGAACTCACGCAACAGATCGAACAAACGCTGGCGATCGGCATGACGAAACGTCTCGCGCCCCGGCGCGGCGTCGAACAACGGGATATGCATGGCCAACACCAGCAAACGCCGCTTGTCCGCGCTCGCCAGATAGCTTTCGAGGAAGGCGAACTGATCCGGCCGCAGGCCGCCGATGTAGTCGGGCTTGCTGCCGGGCTGATACACCACGTCGTCGAACACGACGAAGTTCGCCTGCGGCTCTTCCCAGGCATAGGTGTCGGGGCCGTAGATGTGGCGATAGCTCAGCAGCGAATCTTCATCGCGCGTGGCGTCGAAATCCAGGTCGTGATTGCCGGGCGCATGCAGCCACGGCACGCCGAGGCGGGCGGTGACGGCGTTGAGCTTGGGATACAGCGACAGATCGTCGTGAGTGATGTCGCCCAGGCTCAGGCCCAGATCGGCGACGGCGGCCTTGCCTTCGCGCTGCGCCAGCAGCGGCTCGACGATATCGCGGCGGTAGTAATCGACATCCGTCGCGTTTTTGGTCTGCGGATCGGCGAACACCAGCACGCGCAGATCGGGGGCGCCGCGCCACTGCGGCACCAGCGCATAGTCGCGACAGCTCGGCGCGGCCTGCGGCATGCCGCCGTACTTCAGCGGCGGCGGCGCACTCAGGCTTACGTTGAGCCAGTAATCCGGCAAGCCGCTGTCGCCGCGCGCAGCGATGCGATAACCGGCCGGCTTGATCAGGAACTGGCTGCGACGGTCGCGCAGCGGCAGCGTGTAGCGGCCCTGCGCGTCGGTGCGCACGATGGTTTCGCCGTCGGAGACGCGCTGCCCGGCCATGCCCGGTTCACCCGGGTCGCGCCGACCATTGCCGTTGCGGTCCTCGAACACGCTGCCGCCCTGGCACGGCGGAGGAAGCGACTCGGCCAAGGCGATCGGGACGAACAGGTACGACAGTGCGACGGCGATGGCGGACAGACGCATGGCAGGCTCCGAAACGATGCGGTCATTATGCCTGCGCGCACTGCGCAGGCCGCCGCGCCCTCGCCTCGCGGCCGCCCGCTCCGGCATCGCCGCCGAGCGCCTGCGCATTGCCCGATGCGATTTGCTGAAATCGTCAAAATGCTAGCCGTATCAGCGCTTTGCGCGACTTTTTCCTAGGGTCGGCCCCAATGGTCGCGGGCGTGCGAATGCACTAGCGTAGTCACACCCACCCACGCGTGGAGTCTCCCATGCTCAACCCCATCGACGCTTCGATGCCGGTGACCGCATACCGGCAACGTCCCATCCCGGAAGAACCGCCGACCGCCGCCGAGGCGACGGACAAGGCGATCGCGAAATACGAACTCGACGTCAAGAACGGCGCCAGCCCGTCGGATCTCGCCGACGATCGCGTCGCGATCGGCAAAGCCGTCGAGGTCGAGGTGCAATTGCAGATCCTGCAACTGCCCGGGCGCGAAAAAACCCAGCGCGAACCCACCGTCGCGCAACTGGTCGATCAGTACGGCAAGGCCATCATCGACCGTCACGCCGACGATCCGGCGGCGACGCGCGAACTGGTTCAGGGGGCGATCGACGACTACAAGACCACCGCCACCCAATGGACGCCGGAAGATCGCGGCAAGGTCGATGCCTACATCAAAGGCGCGATGGACCGTCATCCCGGCAACATCCAGGCCGCGTTCGAGGAACTGCGCGATCTGCGCTGGACGCCGGGACACTTCTACGACACCAACCTGGCGATCGGCGCGGATTATCTGCGCGCGCGCTGGGAGACCGAGAAGTCCAACAACATCGTCGGCGGCATCATGGTCGATGTGTATCTGGACAAGAAGCAGAACAACCAGATTCCGCAGAACGGCCCCGGCCCGGTGTCGCCGTATTCCGAGTTGCAGAAGGAATACATGCACAAGGGCGTCGAGGATCAGTGGAATACTTTGAACTGGTTCGAGAAGAGCTTCCTCAGCGACAACTCGGTGACCATCAGCGGGTTGGCTCGCGCTGCGTTCGAAAACGATGTGAGTTGACGCGAACCGAAGATATGAAGGCCACCGGTTGAACCGAAGCGGCAGTCTGCAACTGGTTTTTGTATTGAACGTCCAGCATTGAGCGCTCGATATTGAGCGCTCAGGCTGCGTGGGCTTCGGTTACTGCGCTTGCGTACGTCGCTTCGGTTGATCCGCGGCCTGCGCCGTACCGACGACAAACCGCATCACTCAGACGGCGCAACGCCGCGATGCGGCTTGCCATGCCGCGCGCGCAGCACCGCGACTGCATCGCCCAGCGACAGGCCGCGCGCGCGCAACAACACCTGCAGATGGAACAGCAGATCGGCGGCTTCGCCGCAAAGCGCGGCATCGTCCTGAACGACCGCGGCCAGCGCGGTCTCCACGCCCTCTTCGCCGACCTTCTGCGCGATCGAACGCACGCCCTTGTCGAACAGATGGGTGGTGTAACTGCCGGCCGGGCGTTCGCGTTCGCGTTGTTCGACCAAGTCATCGAGCTCGGCGAGGAACGACAGCGCATCGCCCGGATGGCCGGGCGCATTCGGGAAACAGCTTTCGCGCCCGAGGTGACAGGTCGGCCCGTGCGGCTGCGCGCGCACCAGCAAGGTGTCGCGGTCGCAGTCGGTTTCCATCGACACCAGGTCGAGGAAATTGCCCGAGGTTTCGCCCTTGGTCCACAGCCGCTGCTTGCTGCGGCTGAAGAAGGTGACGTGGCCGCTGTCCAGGGTGGCCTGCAGCGCCGCCCGGTCCATGTAGCCGAGCATCAGCACGCGCAGGCTAGCCGCGTCCTGGACCACGGCCGGGATCAGGCCCAGTTGCTTGTCCCAGTCGAGCGCATCGATCTGCTGCGGCGTCAACGCGCTCATCAGTGCAGTTCCCGCACCGGCACGCCCTGCTCGCGCAGCGCCTGCTTCAGCGCCGGAATGCGGATGCTGCCGGAGTGGAACACGCTCGCCGCCAGCGCCGCATCGACGTCGGCTTCGCGGAACACCGCGCCGAAGTGCTCGATGGTTCCGGCGCCGCCGGAGGCCACTAGCGGCACCTGGCAGATTTCGCGCACCGCGCTGAGCTGCTCGATGTCGTAACCGCTGCGCACGCCGTCGCTGCCCATGCAGTTCAGCACGATCTCGCCCGCGCCCAGCCGCTGCGCTTCGACCACCCAGTCCAGCGTGCGCTTAGGCAAGGCCTGGGTACGCGAAGGATCGCCGGTGTACTGGCGCACGCGCCATTGGCCGTCGGGATCGCGCAGGCTGTCGATGCCGACCACCACGCACTGCACGCCGAACTCATCCGCGATTTCGCCGATGAGCTCGGGCCGTTCCAATGCCGGGGTGTTGATCGAAATCTTGTCGGCGCCGGCGTTGAGCACGCCGCGCGCGTCGCCCACCGAACGGATACCGCCGGCGACGCAGAACGGAATGTCGATGGCGCGCGAGACGCGTTCCACCCAGCCGCGATCCACGCTGCGCCCCTGCGGGCTGGCGGTGATGTCGTAGAACACCAGTTCGTCGGCGCCGTCGTCGCGATAACGCAGCGCGAGTTCGACGATGTCGCCCATATCGACGTGATCGCGAAAACGCACGCCCTTGACCACGCGGCCGTCGCGGACGTCCAGACACGGCACGATGCGCCGGCTCAAGGGTGTGGTGGTCAGCAACGTCGTACCTGCTTCAATGCGTCGGTGAGTTGGAAACGGCCTTCGATCAGCGCCTTGCCCAGCACCGCGCCGCTGCAGCCGACGTTGTCGGCGGCGACGATGTCGGCGATGTCGCGGATGCCGCCGGAGGCCTGCAGTTGCACGTCCGGAGCGATCTCGTGGATGTGCCGGTACAGGTCGAGGTTCGGCCCGGTCATGGTGCCGTCGCGGGAAACGTCGGTGCACAGCAGATGGCGCAGGCCGGCCGCGGCGTAACGCGTCAGCAAAGGTTCCAGGCGCACGCCGCTGTCCTCGGTCCAGCCGGCGACCGGCAGTTCCCAGGCGCCGTCTTCAGTTTGGCGCACGTCCAGGGCGATGGTGATGCGTTCGGAGCCGAAGCGCTTGAGCCAGCCGATGACCAGGTCCGGGTCCTTGACCGCGAGCGAACCGACCACGACGCGGTCGGCGCCGGCGTCGATGATGGCCTCGACATCGGCTTCGCTGCGCACGCCGCCGCCGGTCTGCACGCGCATCCAGCTGGAGGTGGTGATCGCGCGCAGCAGCGGCGCCAGGGTGTAGCCGCCGTAGCGCGCGGCGTCCAGGTCGATGAGGTGCAGCCACTTGGCGCCGGCTTCGGCGTAACGCGTGGCCAGGGCCAGCGGCTCGGTCTCGTAACGGGTTTCCTGCGTGTAGTCGCCCTGGTGCAGGCGCACGACCCGCCCGTCGCGAACGTCGATCGCGGGATACAAGGTGCTGTTGCCCATGTTCACGCCTCCAGCGCCAGGAAGTTGGCGAGCAGGCGCGAACCCACGGCGGCCGAGCGTTCCGGGTGGAACTGGGCACCGAAGCAGCGTCCGCGTCCGGCCACGGCGGTGAAGCGGGTGCCGTAGCTGGCGCTGGCCAGGGTGTCTGGGGTCAGTGGCGCGGCATAGCTGTGGACGAAATAGGCCTGGTCGTGCTCGCCGATGCCGGCAAGCAGGCGCTGGGCGCCGGCCGATTCATGCTTCTGAAGGAGATTCCATCCCATATGAGGCACACGTACTCCTGGTCCTGGTTGCAACCTGGTGATCCGGCCCGGCAGAAGCCCGAGGCACTCGACCTCGCCCTCCTCCGAGGACTCGTACAACAGCTGCATGCCCAGGCAGATCCCGAGCAGCGGCTGTTGCAAGCGGCGGATCGTCGCAACCAGTTCCAGTTCGCGCAGTCTTGCCATCGCGGGGGCGGCGGCGCCCACACCCGGCAAGATCACGCGATCGGCGGAGGCGATCGTCGCGGGGTCCGCGGTCAGAATCGAACGCGCACCCAGCCGCTCCAATGCATAACGCACTGAGCCGATGTTCCCCCCCCCTGAATCGATGACAGCTACAACCGTCATCACAAAACTCCTTTGGTACTCGGCAGTTCACGCCCTTGACGAGCGATCGCCTGACGCAGTGCGCGCGCCACCGATTTGAAGCAGGCCTCTATTTTGTGGTGATCGTTATCACCTTCCACGTTCAGGTTCAGATTGAGTCCGGCGGTTTCGCACAGTGAACGGAAGAAATGCGGCAGCAGCTCGGTCGGGAAGTCGCCGACCCGCTCGCGCGCGAAGCTGCCGCTGAACACGAAATACGGCCGCCCGGAAAAATCCAGCGCGGCGCGCGCCAGGGTTTCGTCCATCGGCAGCACGAATTCCTGCGCTTGCGGCGTGCTCGCGTCGCCCTGCGCGTCTTGCGTATCGCCCACCTCGCCTTCCCCACCCTGCGCACCACCCAGATCGCCTTCCCCCCTTTGAAAAAGGGGGGCCAGGGGGGATTCGCTCTCAGCCGCAACCGCCTCGCCGCCAATCCCTGCCCGCGGATCGAACCCATAACGCCCGATCCCGCGCTTGTCGCCCAACGCTTCGCGCAGCGCCTGCCCCAGCGCCAGCGCGCTGTCTTCGATGGTGTGGTGCTCATCGATATGCAGATCGCCCTCGCAGCGCAGCTCGAGCGCGAAACCGCCGTGCTTGCCGATCTGTTCGAGCATGTGATCGAAGAACCCCAGCCCGGTGTGCACCTTGGGATCGGCGACGCGATCGAGATCCACCGCGACCTCGATCCGCGTCTCGCGCGTATTGCGCCGCACCCGCGCGGTGCGCGGACGGTCGGCCAGCGCATGGGCGATGCCGGCCCAGTCCCACTCGCCGCCGAACTGCTCGGTGCGCAGCTGGAACGCGCGGATGCCCAGGTTGGCGGCGAAACCGTTATCGGTCTCGCGATCGCCGACCATCGCCGAGCGCTGCCAATCGATGCCGCGATCTTTCAGCAGCGGCAGCGCCAGACCGATGCCCGGCTTGCGCGTGGGCAGGTTCTCCGCGGGGAAACTGGTGTCGATCAGCACTTCGCGAAACACGATGCCCTGGCTTTCGAAGATCTGCATCATCAGCTGATGCGGGCCGTCGAAACTCCAGCGCGGAAACGAGTCGGTGCCCAGGCCGTCCTGATTGGTGACCATGACGAACTCATAGCCGGCGTCGCGCAGTTTCAGCATCGCCGGGATCACCCCGCGCACCAGCCGCAGCTTGGCGTAGCTGTCGATCTGGAAATCGGCCGGCTCCTCGATCAAGGTGCCGTCGCGATCGACGAACACGATCGGCGTCAACCCGCTCATGCCGCCGCTCCGCAGGAAGCGCGCGCCACCCGGTTCAGCACTTCGATCACCGCCGCGTTCTGCTCCGGCGTGCCCAGGCTGATGCGCAGCGCGTCGCCGAGCTGCGGCGCGTGGCGGAAATCGCGCACCACCACGCCGGCGTCCAGCAGACCGTCGAACGCGGCCTGCGGATCGTCGAAGCGCGCGAGCAGGAAATTGGCCTGCGAGGGATACACCCGGCGCACGCCGGGCATCGCCCGCAGCGCCTGCAGCAACTTCTCGCGCTCGCTCATCGCGGTGGCGATGCGCGCCTTGGTGGTATTGCGCGGCACCTCGGCCAGCGCGCGCAGCGCCAGATTCACGCACGGCGTGGGCAGCGGATACGGCGCCTGGCAACGTTGCAGGGCGGCGATCACGCCGGCATCGGCGATCACGCTGCCGATCCGCGCCGCGGCCAGCGCATGCGCCTTGGACAAGGTGCGCAGCACGGCGATGTTGCGCCGGCGCGCGAGCGCGCTCACGGCCGAGTCGCCGTCGGCGAATTCGATATAGGCCTCATCCACGACCACCATCGCGCGGCCGCGCAGGCGCTGGGCCAGCGCTTCGATCTGATCGAGCGGCAACAAGGTGCCGGAGGGATTGCCCGGCGAACACAGGAACACCAGCTTGGCCGCTTCGCGTTCGGCCGCCTCCGCGATCGCGGCGAAATCGCAGACGAAACCCTCGGCGCTGTCGCGCAAGGGCGCTTCGACGATGCGGGTGCCGTGCAGGCGCGCGTTGACCGCGTACATGCCGAAGGTCGGCGGCGTGATCACGATGGAGTCGCCGCCGGGGCGGCAGAAGCCGCGCACGAGCAAATCGATCGCCTCATCGCTGCCGCGGCCGGCCAGCAACTGCTCCGGCGCGCAGCCGTACAGTTCGGCCAGACATTCGCGCAAGCGTTGCGGCTGCGGATCGGGATAGCGGCGTACCGCGCCCTCGCCGTCGGCGACGCTGGGCCAGGCGGCTTCGTTGGCGTTGAGCCAGACCCGGCCGCTGCGCTTTTCGCTGCGCGCCGAGCTGTAGCCGGCGAAATCGCGCAGGTCTTCGCGCAACAGGTTCATGGGGTTGTCGTCGATCATGTCTGGTTCTTCGTGCCCGATCTTGAAGCGTGGGGTTGCCGCGTGCCTATCGTATCGGTCCGGCGCGCTCAGGCGCGTGAGCCGGCGCCCTGGCGCAGATGCTCGCGGCGGATCGCCACCGCCGCCCGGTGCGCGTCCAGGCCTTCGGCCGCGGCCAGTTCCATCGCGCAGCCGCCGATCGCCTCCAGGCCGTGCGCCTGCACTTCCTGCACGGTGATCGCGACCTGGAAGCTGGCGACATTGAGCCCGCCGGCGTAACGCGCCGCGCCGCTGGTCGGCAGGACGTGGTTGGTGCCGCTGCAATAATCGCCCAGCGCTTCCGGGGCGAAGTCGCCGAGGAACACTGAGCCTGCGACCTCGACCGCCGGCAGCCACGCGCGCGCGTCGCGCAGCGCCAGGATCAGGTGCTCGGGCGCATAGCGGTTGCTGACCTCCAGGGCGGTGTCGATCGAATCGACCCGGATCGAACGCGAGGAGCGCAGCGCGATCCGCGCGGTGTCGGCGCGCGAAAGATTGGCCAGTTGCTTCTCCAGCTCCGCATCGACCGCGTCGAGCAGGCCGACATCGTCGCTGAGCAGAATCACCTGCGAATCCGGCCCGTGTTCGGCCTGCGACAGCAGATCGGCGGCGACGAAATCCGGATAGGCGCCGGCATCGGCAATCACCAACACTTCCGACGGCCCGGCCGGCATGTCGATGCCGGCACCGCCTTCGATCAGGGCGACCTGACGCTTGGCCTCGGTGACGAAGGCATTGCCCGGGCCGAACAATTTGTCGCACTGGCCGATGCTCTGCGTGCCGAAGGCCATCGCCGCGATCGCCTGCGCGCCGCCGACCTTGAACACGCGGGTGATGCCGCAGCAGCGCGCCGCGTACAGCACCGCCGGATCGGCGCTGCCGTCGCGGCGCGGCGGCGTGCACAGCGAGACCTCGCGGCAACCGGCCAGCAACGCCGGCACACCCAGCATCAGCGCCGTAGACGGCAACGGCGCCGAGCCGGCCGGCACGTACAGGCCGACGCGGCGGATCGGCCGCAGCACGCGTTCGCAGCGCACGCCCGGCGCGGTGTCCAACTCATACGGCTGGGTCATGCCGGCCTGGTGGAACAGGCGGATGCGCTCGGCGGCTTCGTCGATCGCCGCGCGCAATTGCGGCGACAGCGATGCCTGCGCGGCGTCGAATTCGTCCTCGCCGACGCCGAAGCGCTCCGGCGCGCCGCCGTCGAAGCGTTCCGCGTAACGGCGCAGCGCCGCGTCGCCTTCGCTGCGCACCGCGGCCAGGATGTCCGCGACCGCCTCGGCGGTGGTCTGGCGGGTTTCCTGCGCCGGCCGGCGCAGCACGCCGGCGCGCTGGCCGGCGTCCAGCGCGTTCCAGTCGTAGCGCTGCATCAACCCGCTCATGCCAGCATGCCCTCCACCGGCAGCACCATCAGGCCGCGCGCGCCGGCGCGCTTGAGTTCTTCCAGCCGCTGCCACGTCACCGCGCCGTGGCACAGCGCCTGCAGGGCGATGTCGTCGCTGCTGTCCAGGCGCATCACCGTCGGCGCTTCGGCATCGGGCAGCAGCGGCAGCAATTCGTCGAGCAGGCTGCGCGGCGCCTGGAACATCAGCAGCTTGCTGTTGCGCACGCGCATCGCGCCGTCCAGGCGGCGCAGCAGCAGGTCGGCCAGTTCGCCGCGCACGTCGTCGAAGCCGTCGATCGGCCCGGCCAGCACCGCCTCGCTTTCGATCAGCGTCTGCACCGCCTTGAGTTGATTGGCGCCGAGAGTGGCGCCGCTGGAAACCAGATCGCAGATCGCCTCGGCCTGTCCCAGACGCGGCGCGATTTCGACCGAGCCCGACAACAGCACCACCTGCGCATCGACGCCCTGCTCGGCCAGCCATTGCGACAGCAGCGCCGGATAACTGGTGGCGATGCGCTTGCCGGCCAGTTGCTGCGGGCCTTCCCACTGCCACGCGTCGGGCACCGCCAGCGCCAGCCGGCAACCGCCGAAGCCGAGCGGGCGCCATTCGCGGAACGCCGGCGCGCGGCCGCTGCCGCGGCGGTCGCCGTCCTGTTCCAGCAGCACGTTGCGGCCGACCACGCCCAGATCGCAGACACCGTCGGCGATCAGCCCGGGGATGTCGTCGTCGCGCACCAGCAGCAGGTCGACCGGCAGGGTTTCGCCGTAGCAGAACAGGCGGTCTCGGCTTTCGCGCCAGCTCAGGCCGCAGGCCGCGAGCAGGGCGCGCGCCGGTTCGGCCAGACGGCCGGACTTCTGGATCGCGATGCGCAGGCGGTCACGCGCTGCGGCGCTGGCGGGAGGGCTCATGAACGGGTCTCGGAAAGAAGATCGGGCGATGGGGGAAGACAGGCGGCGGGCCGGCGGCGCGCGCGATAGGTAAGTGCGCGGCGGTCAGCGATGGCGCGCCGCACGCCGGTGCAGGGCCGCGGCATAACCGCCGGCGCCGCGTTCGAACACCCGCGCGACGCGGCCGATGGTGGTCACGCTGACCTGGGTGCGGTCGTGGATTTCGCGGTAAGGCACGCCTTCGCTGAGCAGCGGCACCACCCGCCAGCGGTCGCTCATCGCTTCCAGCTCGGCCGGCGTGCACAGGTCTTCGAGGAAGGCCCGCACCTGTTCGGGCGTGCGCAACGCGGCCAGCGCCATCGCCAGGTCGGCGATGGAATCTTCAATCTGGTCGCTGTCGGTGGAGCGGCGCTTCATCGTGGAGAACCTTTGCCGGCGTGGCTTTCGGAGCGGACCGTCGGGCTTTGCGGCCGGCCGGACTGGAGCGTGGAAGACGGTGGGAAGGCGCCTGCTTCGGGGCCGGGACTTGGCCCGAGCCCGCACAAGCGCATTAATGTACTAACGCGTTAATACATTAACGATCCGCCGAACGGTCGTCAAGACGGCCTGATTGGCGATGAATTTGCGTTAAGAATTCAGGCATGCGCCCGAGCCATACCTTCCTCAGCCCCGAACGCCCCGCCCCGCCGCGACGCAATGGCCTGCGTCGGAACCGACCAAGGAAGATGAATACGATCCCCTCCCCCACCTCGCGCCGCCCGCGCCACGCCGTTTCGCGCGCGTGGCTGCTCGCGCTGGTGTGCCTGCTCGCCGCATGCTGGACCCCGGCGGCGCTCGCCCAGAGCGTGCTGGACCTGGACCGGTCCACCCGCGAGGTCGCGCTGGCGCCGTTCACCGCTTACCACCACGACCTGGATGGCACGCTCGATCTGGCCGGCGCGCAACGCCTGCAGGCGCAGGGCCGCTTCAAGCCGGTGCCGAACAACAACAGCTCGTTCGGTTTCCAGCGCGGCGCCTACTGGTTTCACATCGCCGCGCTCAACCGCAACGCCGAGGTGCCGCACTGGTTGCTGGTGCAGGGCTTCGCCCTCAGCGACCGCCTGGACGTGTACACCCGGCCGCGCGACGGCGCGGTGGCGCATCAGGCCGGCGGCGACAGCCTGCCGTTCAGTTCGCGCACCATCCGCTACCGCCATCCGAACTTCCAGATCGATCTGCCGCCGGACCGCATCGTCGATATCTATGTGCGGGTGAGCAGCGAAAGCTCGATGCAGGTGCCGCTGACGCTGTACACGCCCAATGCCTTCACCGAACTGGCGCGCGATGCGCAATTCGGTATCGGCCTGTACTACGGCATCCTGGTCGCGTTGTTTTTCTACAACCTGGTGCTATGGCTGAGCCTGCGCGACAGCAGCTATTTCTGGTACCTGCTGCATATCTGCGCGTTCGGCCTGGTGTTGCTGACCCTCAACGGCCTGGGCTTCGAATACCTGTGGCCTAACTCGCCGTGGCTGGCCGATCACTCGGTGCCGCTGTCGATCTGCCTGGCCCAGGTCGGCATGCAGCAGTTCGCGCGCAATTTCCTCGGGCTCGCGCAGCGATGGCGCTTCGGCGACCGGGTCGGCCTGGGGATGATCGCGTTCTTCGTGCTGCTGGGGCTGGCCGCCACGCAGATTCCGTATCGCATCGCCACGCCGATCGCCTCGGCCGCGGTGTTCGTGAGCATCGCCTGGATCGCGGTGGAAACCATCGTGGTGCTGCGCCGCGGCTACAAGCCGGCGCGCTTGTTCTTGCTGGCGTGGTCGGCGTTCCTGCTGGGCACCGGCATGTTCGCGGCGATCGCCTTCGACCTGCTGCCGAAGATGTTCATCACCGAATACGGCGTGCAGATCGGCTCGGCGCTGGAGATGTTGCTGCTGTCGGTGGCGCTGGGCTATCGCTACGCCTCGCTGCGCAACGAGAACGAGCGGGTGGTGCGCGAGGCCAAGGAGCAACTGGAGCACAAGGTCGAACAACGCACCATGGAGCTGCGCAGCACGCTGGAGCAACTAGAGGACGCGCACACGCGCCTGCGCGAGACTTCGCAGCGCGACGGTCTGACCGGCCTGCACAACCGCAGTCATTTCCGCGAAGCCTTCGAGGCCTTGCTGCATCGCTCGCGGCGCCAACGCCGGCCGCTGGTGCTGATGATGATCGACCTGGATCACTTCAAGCAGATCAACGATCACCACGGCCATCTGGTCGGCGACGAATGCTTGCGCTGGGCCGCGGGCCTGATCGCGCAAGTGTTGATTCCGCAACACGCCCTGCTGGCCCGCTTCGGCGGCGAGGAATTCGTCGCGGTGCTGCCCGACCTGGACCTGGACAGCGGCGCGCGCGTGGCCGAAGACCTGCGCCTGCGCCTGCGTTCGCAGCCCTGCCCCAGCCGCAGCCACGACATCCCGGTGACCGCGAGCATCGGCGTGCACGAGATCACCCCGGACTCTGACATGGGCGTGGAAGCGGCGCTGCAGTTCGCCGATCAGGCGCTGTATCTGGCCAAGGCCGAGGGGCGCGATTGCGTGCGGGTCTGGGGCGCGGCGGCGGCTTGAGCTGAAAGCACGAGATCTTTTGTAGGAGGGGCTTCAGCCCCGATGCTTTTCGCTCAGATAGCCACCAAGCTTCGTTGCTTGAGGCGCATCATTCCGGCGATCCGAGAAAAGAGCATCGGGGCTGAAGCCCCTCCTACAAAAGACTTCGGAGCGGCGCGTACATCACATCCGACCGCAGCGCGTACTTGATCCCCGTCTCCACCGCCGCGCCTTCGTGCCAGGTGTCGTGCACGAACAACAAGGCATCGCCGGTCCGGGGAACCACGCGGAACTGGCGGAAGTCGGTATCGCCGCCGACGAAGCCTTCATTGAGATAGACCAGGAAGGTCAACCGGCTACTCAGCCCGTCTTCGATCCACGGGCCGTCCTTGTGCATGCGGAACCGCTGGCCCGGGTGATATTTGTAGAAGCGCAATGCGCGCGGCAGGCCGACGGCGCGATGGCCGTCGAGCTCGGGCAAGTCCACCGCGCGCAAGCGCTGCCACAGCCGCTCGACCCACTCCGCCGATTCGAACACCACGCGTTCGTTGTTGCGCACATGCGGCATCGGCTTCTGGCTGTCGGCCGCCGTGCGCACGCCGGCGGCTTCGAAGCCATGCTGTTCGGCGAGTTCGATCAACTGCGCGCATTCTTCCGGCGCCAGCAGGGCTTCTACCGTGAATACGCGATCGTTGTGGCGGATGGTGTTCATGACAGCCTCGAAGCGGGGCGAACATGATGGACACGGAGCAAGAACGCGGGACGCCTCTCAACCCGGCCCCTCTACCGCCAGCGGCAGAGGGGCCCGGTAACCGCACGCGGCTGCGTCAGTCGCGCATACCTGCACGCACCGCCGACAACACCGTGCCGTCGCGCACCAGCCGCACCGCCGTCGCCACTTCGCCGTCCAGCGCGCGATCGTGATCCAGGAACGCGATCGCCTCGCGCAGCTTCGCATGCGCGATCGCCACCGCGCGGCCGGGACGGAACTCGGCCGCCGCCGACAACTCGGCGCGCAAGCCTTCGACCTCGGCGATGAAGCCGGCATGCTCGGCCGAATCGGCGGCCGGGCCGCCGAACACCTTCGCAGCCAAGGTGGCGGCGTCGGCGCGATCGGCCAGATCGCGCGCAGCGTTGATCATGTCGCGACGCAGATCCAGCGCCTGCGCGGCGGTGTACAGCTCCAGCGCGAGCACCTTGCCCAGATCGTCCGCCATCGCCAGCACATGACGCGCCTCGTTGGCGCCCATCGACACATGGTCTTCGGCATTGGCGCTGGTCGGAATCGAATAGACCGAAGCCGGATGGGCGCGGCTGGCCAGATCGTTGACGATCGCCGCGGCGGTGTACTGCACGATCATGTGGCCCGACTCGGTCGCGTCTTCGTTGCCGATCAGGAAGCCCGGCAGGCCGTCGTTGGTGGCCGGATCAACCAGTTTGTTGAGACGACGCTCGGAGATGCTCGCCAACACCGGGATCGCGGCCTTGACGTAGCTCATCACCAGAGCCAGCGGCATGCCGTGGAAATGGCCGGCCGAGATCACCTGCTGCTCGACGTGCTCGGCCTTGGCGTCCGGGAACACGATCGGGTTGTCGGTCAGCGAGTTGAGTTCGATCTCCAGCACGCGCGCGGCCTGCGCGATCGCGTCGCGCACCGCGCCGTGCACCTGCGGGATACAACGCAGCGAGTAGCTGTCCTGCGGCTGATGCTTCTTGCCGCCGCGGAACGGACGGAAACGGTTGTAGAACTTCTCACGGCCGTGGCGTTGACCGAACGGCACCCAGTCCCAGCCGATGTCGAAGCTGAGCTGTTGCGCCGCCTCGGTGTCCCAGCTTTGCGGCAGCCAGGGACGGAAACGCGGCACCAGGTGATACGGAATATCGGCCAGGGTGGAACCGTCGAGCAGCTTGCGCAGATTCTCCGCGACCTGCACTTGGCCCGGATGCGGGCGCAGCGCATGAACTTCTTCTGCGAACGCGCCCAGGCGGCCGGCGAAGGCGTCGATGGTCATCGCCGCGGCCAGATCGGCGGTGTCGAGCATGTCTTCCAGTCGCGCCAGCGCGAGCACGCCGCACGCCAACATCTGCGCGGTGCCGTTGTTGAGCGCCAGACCTTCCTTGTACGACAGCTTGACCGGCTTGAGGCCGGCGCGTTCCAGCGCCTGCGCGCCGGGCATGCGCTCGCCTTCGAAGAAGGCTTCGCCGCCGCCGAGCAGCACGATCGCCAGATGCGACAACGGCGCCAGATCGCCGCTGGCGCCGACCGAACCCAGCTGCGGCACCACCGGCACGATGCCGGCGTTGAGCATCGCCGTCAGCGCCTGCAAGGTCTCCACGCGGATGCCGGAGTGGCCGCGCATCAAGGTGTTGACGCGGATGCACAGCATCGCGCGCACGATCTCGGGAGCGAACGCGTCGCCGACGCAGACCGCGTGGGTGACGATCAGATTGCGCTGCAGTTCTTCGTGCAGGGTTTCCTGCGAGCGCTTCGCGCCCGGCAGCTGATCGCGCAGATGATGCGAACCGAGCAGGCGGTCGGCGTTGCTGCCGAAGCCGGTGGACACGCCGTAGATGGGTTCCTCGCGGCGCACTTGCTCGGCGAGGAAATCCGCCGCGCGCGCCACCGCCGACAGCTGCGCCGCGGCTAGTTCGACCTGGGCGCCGTAAGCCACGGCGACGAGTTGCGACCGCGTCAGCGAACGGCCGTCGAGCTGAATCTTGTTCATTTGTAACCTCGCCTCGCACCCTGGCGATCATCTGAACGGCGGGTCTGACCGCGAACGGTTAAACCCGGCCGAGCGTACTCGGGAGTCGGTGCGTCAATGCAACATTGGGAACCGCGGCGGCAGGTGCTCGCCGCGGCGTGGAATCGGCCCGCCCCGATGCCGGATCGCGATCCGGCGCAAGGCGAACCAGGTGACGGGAGCCGCGCGCGCCTGCGCGTGCGTGGCTCCGATGACCGGACTTGCGAACGGCCGGCGCCGGGATCGTGCGATCCGCGACGACGGCACGGCCCGCGCATCCGGCCGACTTGCGCATGCCTGCTTGCAGCATGCCTATTTCTTCATGACCCGCGATTGTTCCAGCTCGACCCGCAGCGTGCGCGCCAGCTCGGCGCGCGGCACTTCGAACTGGTCTTCGCGTCGCAGATCCTTGACCGTCGCGGTGCCCTTGGCGATTTCGTCCTCGCCCAGCACGACCACGAAGCGGATGCCGGCGCGGTCGGCGTAGCGGAACTGCGAGGTGAGCCTGGAGGCTTCCATCACCACTTCGGTGTTGAGGCCGCCGTGGCGCAACTCGTTGGCCAGGGCCAGGCAGTGCGGCAGCAGCGCGTCGTCCATCTGCGTGACCAGCACCTGCACGCTGCTGTCGGCGGTGCTGACGATGCCGGCCTTCTGCAGTTGATAGAACAAACGGGTCAGGCCGATCGAGATGCCCACGCCCGGCAGCTTGGACTTGGTGTAGTTGCTGGCCAGATTCTCGTAACGCCCGCCCGAACAGATCGACCCCAGCCCCGGAAAATCGTTGAGGGTGGTTTCGTAGACGGTGCCGGTGTAGTAGTCCAGGCCGCGCGCGATGGAGAAATTCAGCGCGTAGTTCTGCTCCGGCACGCCCAGCGCGCGGATCAGCTCCAGCACTTCGCGCAGTTCGGCCACGCCTTCGCGCAGCGCGTCGTTGCCTTCGCCCAGGGCCGCCAGCTTGGCCAGGGCGTCGGCGTGCGAGGTCGAACGCGTTTCCACGAAGCCCAGGATGGTGGCGACCGCGTCCGCCGACAGACCGAAGTCCGCGCCGGTGAGGGTGTCGCGCACGTACTCGACGCCGCGCTTGTCGAGCTTATCGACCTCGCGCAACACCAGCGCCTGCAGCTCGCCGTCTTCCACGCCCTGGGCCTGGAAGAAGCCGCGCAGCAGTTTGCGGTTGTTGAGCTGGATGGTGAAGGCGCCGATGTCGAGCTCGGAGAACACCGCATAGATCGCCGCCGGCAGCTCGGCGTCGTAGCGAACGCTCAGCGAGTCCTTGCCGATCACGTCGATGTCGCACTGGTAGAACTCGCGATAACGGCCGGCCTGCTGGCGCTCGCCGCGATAGACGCGCTGCATCTGGTAGCGGCGGAACGGGAAAGCCAGGTGATGCTCGTGCTCGGCGACGTAGCGCGCCAGCGGCACGGTCAGGTCGAAGCGCAGCGCCAGTTCCGGCAGCGCCGCGCCGCCGGCCTGCGCGCTCTTCTCGCGCGAACCGGTGGATTCGACGAAATACACCTGCCGCTCGGTCTCGCCGCCGGACTTGGTCAGCAGCATCTCGGTCAGTTCCATGACCGGCGTTTCCACGGGCAGGAAGCCGAAACGCTCGAAATTGCGCCGGATCGTGTCGAGCATGCGCTGAAACGCGATCTGGTCACGGGGCAACAGCTCCATGACCCCGGGCGGGGTGCGAGGCTTGATCAAGCGAAACTCCAATACGTACGTCGATTGCGGGCCGGGGCGTGGCCGGCGGCGCTGTCAGCGCTGGCGCCGGCGGATTGAGCGCCGCCGATAGTCTAACGTCCGCCCCCGTCCATGGCTCGCGCCGCGGCCGGCATCCAGGCAAAAAACACCGTCGCAGCTGGCTCTGGGGGCGTCGCCGCGATTTTCTTCGCACCGCCCCCTTGCGCCGGCCCCGTGGGTATCGTTAGAATTTGCGGCTCACGAAGTCGGGGTGTAGCTCAGTCTGGTAGAGCGCTACGTTCGGGACGTAGAGGTCGCAGGTTCGAATCCTGTCTCCCCGACCAATAGATTCAAGCGAAAAGCCGGCCTTGCGCCGGCTTTTTTGTTTTCCGGCCCAGATCAATCGATCGATCGCGCATTCCTCGTCGCGAATGTCGCTCCCGCAACGCGCGAGCGAGGCAACATCCGCCTCGTCCGCCAGCCACGACAAGACACGTCAACGCAGAGGCCGTGTGCGGCAAGACCATCGCCGCATACCGCCCCGCCCCGGTGCTAGATTCGACTCACCTCCCAGACGGACAGGCGCATGACACGGCGACCGGATCCCTTCCAGGAATTGCCCAGGCACGAGCCGGCTCGGTCCGGCCAACAGTCAGCGCAGCGGCACGACGCTCTGCCCGCCGCTTCGAGCGCGCCGCCCTCGCATACAGCGCAGATCGCGCAGACACAGGCCGCGCTGAAGCGCGAGTTGGTCCGCGTGTACGCACAGGCCTGCGCGGCGTGCGTGCGCAAGAGCTGATCCGGCGCGGCGAGACATCGCTCGCAGTTCTCGCGCTTTGCGTATCGCACTGGGCGTTTGCGGCCACGACAATGAGCCCGGCGCCTGGGCAAGCGCGACGAAGCGGTTCTACACTCGGCGTACGCATTGCCCGTAATGCGGCAGGAGATCCCAATGGCAACACGCAAGTTACCCGGCTGGACGATGTCCTTCGCGATCGCCGCCGCCGCAATGCTGCCGCTGTCGTCCTGCGGGATGGCGGGCGCGCAAAACGCTAATCTGACGCGGGATAGGGCCATGAAATCAGGAGTTCACGACATGCTGGAAGAAATCTATTCCTCGCCGAAGCCGGTTCGCTTCGAGCAACTCGACGTCAGCGCCATCGTCGTCAAGCACATTCCGCTGGGAACCGAAAAGGCCGCGGTCGCCGATTCGTTCAAGTCCTCGCCGAGCTCGAAGATCATCGAAGACTCGGCCGACAAGCTGGTGGTGCGAGACAACAAGGGGCAGGCGATGCTCGATCCGGACGCCCGCTCGGTCGTGATGACCTTCAGCTTCGACCCCAGCGGCAAGCTGGCGAAAGTCGCCGCGGTCCATCTCAAGAATCAATAAGGAAGGCAGCCGGCCATGGACGAGAAAATCGAAGTCGGATACCGCAATATCGGATCGGCGCTGGGGAAGGACTATCACCACAAGTACCTTCTTTACACCGACAAGGACGGCAACCAGCACACCATCAGCGGCTGGACCGGGGAGCCCGAGGCGGGCTTGCCCTACGGACGCATGCAGGTCGAGACCAATCTGCCTTTCGATGCGACCAATCCCGACCACCCGACCAATCCCAACGCGGCGGGACAGAAGCAGTATCACGAGCTGATCGCCAGCGGGCCGGATCTGTCCAAGACCTGGGAACAGATGGTGACCAACGCCCAGGCCAAGGACGACAAGTACCCCTACGACCCGCAACTGCAGAATTCCAACACCCTGGCCGACAGCGTGCTGCGCGACGCGCGCCAGCCCGAACCGAAGAACGACGGCTTTTTCGGCCATTGGGCGCCGGCCTCCGGTCGCGCGCTGGACGAATCGATCAAGCCCACGGTGCCGGGGCTGGGCAATTCCGGACGCACCTTCAGCGCCAACGACGCCAATCCGGCCGATGCGCAGCGCGAAGCGGCGCTTCGCGACGACCCGTTGTTCAAGCAGGCCCTGGCCGGCCTGGACAAGCTCGGCCCGGGCGCGGGCGTCTACGACAACCAGCAGGACAAGGAACGCATCGCCGGCGCCCTGGCCGTGAAGGCCAAGCTGCATACGCCGCCGCTGCCGGAGATCCAGGAAGTCCGCCCCAGCCCCACCAACGGCAACGTGTTCGCGATGTGGACCAACCCGGGCAACGAGATGGACGTGTTGCGGCCGCATGTGGACAAGGCCGAGGCCGTCAAGCAGCCGCTGGCGGACAACCTGCACAAGCTCGATGCCGCCAACCAGCAGCAGGATCAGCAACGCTCGCTGGCGCTGTCGCAAAACGCGGACGAACCCAGCCGCAGCGGACCGCGGATGAGCGGCTGAGAAACGGGCGGGCGCTGAACGCCCGCCCTTTCCCGCGGGTTGCGCGCGGTGGTCGCTGAAGCGATGCCGTCGCGAGCGCCGCATTCGCTCCCGGTGCAATGCCGGGAGCGCGATTGCCGAGACGCACCGGCGATCCCGGCGGGCAGGCAAGCCCTGCTCGCCCCGATGAACTCATGAACCCGCCCGCCGCGCATCGGTAGCCATCGGCACCGCGGCGCGGATTCATAGTCCCTGCTTCAGCCGGCGCCACCGCCGGAATGCCGCGCAGCTTCGCCAGCAAGTCGCCCGCACCCGGCCGCATCTCCCCATCCCGCCGTCACCGCGAAAACGTGCGGCCGGTCGCTATGCGCGCGTATTTCCCGCTCCAACAAAAGAAAAATCACAAAAAAAGGAAATTTTCCTCCGGGCCGGCGCCGACGCCGCTCACTACGGTGGCGCCCATCGACGGCTCCCCCGCGCCGCCGCTCCCGGAGACTCCCATGACCGCCAAGACCCGTTCCGCCCTCGTCCTGACGCTGGCCATCGCCGCCTCCGGCCTGGGCTGCGGTCAGCTCGGAGCCGATGCCGCCAACCCGGCGCCGGCGGGAATCGGCTGGAAGATCCATGAAGCGGCGACCGCATCGGCGCAGACGCTCGCCTCGGCCGCCGCCGGCGCGACCAAGACCCGGCTCAAGCCCGGCCTGTGGCGGATCGAAGGCGCGCAGTTCGACGCCCTGAGCGAACGCGGCAAGGTCTACCTGTGCATCGACGCCGCCAGCGCCGCGCTGATCGACCCGCCGCCGCCGCCGGCGAGGCAGGCCCAATGCAGCATCGAGGACGCCACCCCGAAGCCCGACCTGTACCTGGGCACCACCCAATGCCGCTACCCGGATCGCACCGTCACCTCGCGCGTGCGCATCGACAGCAACAACCTCTACTTCCGCGATGTCGTCGTCCAACGCGGCACGGCGGCGGTGGAGAGCAGCGACAAGAGCAGCCACTTCGCCGAATGGGTCGGCCGCTGCCGGCCCGAGCAAGCCCCGGGCCAGGTCTACACCCAGGCCTACGGCCAGGACGAGATGCATGCGGCCGAACTGCCGGCGGCGCTGATCTCGGCCGCGAGCGGAAGCTGAGGCATGACGACGACCTCGCGCATCAGCGCCCGCATCGCCGCCTGCCTGGCCGGCGCCTTGTTGACCGTGCCCGCCGCCATGGCGCAGCCGCCCGCGGACGGCGCCGACGACGGCGTCCAGGCGATGCAGCCGCGCGATGTCGATCTGTATGTGGAAGCCGTCCCGGGCGATCTCGCGTTGGGCCAGGCCTGGACCGCGCCGGTGCCCGGCCAGCCCTACACCACCGCCATGGGCAGGCCGGTCAAGATCCGTGGCGTCGCCTCGCTGGCGCTGGCCGGCAAAACCTTGTCGGTCACCGTCACCTCGCGGCAGAAGAAGGAACCGCCCGGCCCGCCCGATCAAGGCTGCCCCGCCGGCACGCAGGAACTGGACACCGGCGCGCAGACCATGAGCGAGCAGACGCGCCCGCAACCGCCGACCGTCTTGCAGGTCGCGATCCGCAACTCGGGCACGTTCGAAACCGTCTACACGCCCAGCGTCACCGGCACGCATCAGATCCTCGCCAATGCCGGCGCCGTCAGCGCCAAGAGCGAATTCGACGTGGTCGACCCGGTCACGCTGTGCGAACCCTTGTCGCCGCAGGAAATCGAGCAGGAAGCCAAACAACTGTCCGAGACCACGTACCAGACCGTGGATCTGGTGGATCAACACATCCAGGCGCTGCCCGATTCGCCGGCCAAGGACGAGTTCAAGAAGAAGCTCGATGAGTTGCGCAAGGCCATGCAGTCCGCGCAGCCGCGCGGACAAGCGCCGGGCTGGGTGAAATCGGTCGAACCGTTCAACCGCCTGCGCAGCCTCAGTCCGCGCATTCGCGAAGCCGCCGAGCCGCTGCGCCGCCAGCTGAGCGAATGGCAGGAGAAAGCCAAACAGTCCAACCAGCAATCCAAACAGGTGCTGGCCAAGCTGCAGCACGGCAACGTGGTCTGCGATCAGCTCGATATCGTCATCAATGCGCTGAAGTTCGTCGACTTCAGCCTGGGCTTGGTCACCACGCCAGGGCAACTCATCGAGGGCTGGCTGAAGGAGAACGTGCCGACCAAGCTGATCGGCCAAATCTCGGGCGCGGACAAAGTGCCGGCCGTGCAGCAAACCATCGAAAGCCTGTGGAAGCTTTCGCTGACCTACGCTTCGGGCTGGAGCGGCCTGGCCTTGCCGAAGGTCGCCAACGATCTGGTCGGTTACGCCGCCAATCGCTATTTCGACCGTTACTGCCAGACCTTCACCGGCCCGGTCGCGGCGGAAATGAAGGGCATCGTGTCGAAGATCGGCACGCCGTGGTGGTGGTTCCGCATCAAGACCAGCGGGCTGCTGGTCCTTCGCTATCCCAAAGGCGCCACGGGGGAGGCGATCGCGCTGAGCGGCGAACTGATCGGCAACGCTTCGCTGTTCAAGTCGAAGGACGACGCCATCCGCGTGCTGTTCCCGAAATTCGCGAAAGGCACCGTGTTCCACCAGACCCGCATCGAACCGCTCGCCGGCAACATGCTCAACGACGGCGATTACTCGGGCTACGACCCGGGCAGCATCATGATGGACAAGGGCGGCACGATGGTGCGTTCGCTGGCGCCGGCGTTCTTCCGCATTCCGGTGCGCGGCGAGTTGCGCGGCGACCGGTTGCGCATCGAACTGCAGCCGGCGGTCATGGACTTCAAGGACAAGTACACGACGGTGAGACAGGTGACGCTCTCGCCGCTGTCGATGTTCCCGAACGTGACCGACTACGAACTGCCCTACCCCGGCGCGTACACGATTTTCCAGCGCGCCTTCAACGACGGCCCGGCCGAGTTCGTGGTGACCCGGGTCGGCGCGAAGAAAGACGTCATGCAGATCAAGCAGCACTTCGCCCGCCAACGGGACACCAACCGGACCCATGGCGAATTCACCGTGGACGTGACGGCCTGCAACCCCTCTTGCCCGTAACGATCCTTCTTCCATCAAACCCAGGAATCATCGCGATATGACCACGCTCACTTCCCCCTCTCGTCTTGCCGGCCTGCTCGGGCTGGCGCTGGCGGTATCGGCGTGCTTCGCCGCGCAGGCGCAGGATTCGGCCGAGACCGGCCAGGACCATCCGCTGGTCGGCCGCTACGAAGGCGCGACCATCCGCGCCTACAAGCAACAGCAGTTCGATGAAGCCTCGCTGTTGCAGGCACCGGTCGATTACCAATCGATGGTCGAACGCGACGCGCTGGAAGACCGCTCCGGCGCGGCATGGCTGAAGCTGGAAGGCCGCCACACCCGCATCCGCTACGAGGCGCCGGCCGAGCGTTCTTCGCTGGAACTGTTCCGCAACTACGAAGCCAAGCTCAAGGCCAACGGCTTCGAACAGGTCTACGCCTGCAACGACAACGCCTGTCTGGCCGGTTCGCGCAAGGACCCGAGCCAGCTCGGCGATCTGCTCGACAACTTCGACATCGCCGACAACGGCCGCCACTACGCCAATCACGCGCGCTACGGCCTGTACAAGGCGACGCGGCCGGAAGGCGTCGCCTATGTCGCGCTGCTGGCCGGCGACAGCGACGAAGGCCACATCCTGCCGCGCGTGCTGGTGGACGTGGTCGAGACCAAGTCGATGGACGCGGACAAGGTGAAAGCGGTCGCGGCGACGAAGGCGGCGGAAGCGCCGGTGGTGGAGCGCAAGGAACCGGCGGTGACCGATCGCGAACCGAAAATCCAGGACCGCGAGCCGAAGATCCAGGAGCATCCCACCCAGGTGAAGGAAACGCCGGTGCAGGTGAAGACCTCCAGCGCCGCCGAGATGGCCCGCGCCATCGCCCACACCGGCAACATCTCCGTGTACGGGATCCTGTTCGACTTCGACAAGTCCGTGATCAAGCCCGAGTCCAAGCCGCAGCTCGATCAGATCTCGCAACTGCTCAAGGACGACGCCTCGCTCAAGGTCGCGGTGATCGGACATACCGACAACAAGGGCACGCCGGCCTACAACCTGGCGCTGTCGCAGCGCCGCGCCGACGCCGTGGTGCTGGCGCTGTCGCGCGATTACGGCATCGCCGGCGCGCGCCTGCTTCCGCAGGGCAAGGGCGACACCCAGCCGGTCGCCGACAACGTCAGCGACGCCGGTCGCGCCAAGAACCGGCGCGTAGAACTGGCCAAGCTGTGAGCGCCGCCGCTCATCCGCTCCCCTCCCCCTTCAAGCGCCTTTGCCAGGAGCGCCCGATCATGCGTGTATCCAGTGTCCTGCTGTTGCTGTGCCTGAGCGCGAGCGCCGGCGCCGCCAACCGATCCGCCGCCAGCCGCGACGCGGACGACTACGCCTCCTGCCGCGACTGCGGCACCATCGCCCGCATCGAACCGGCGGCGCGGCGCCAACGCAGCAACGCGGTCATGCACGCGGTCGGCAATGCCCTGGGCGATGTCGCCCTGGGCCATATCGACAGCGACGTCGCCACCGTCGCCAGTGCGGCGCGCGATGCCGCCAGCGATGAAGACGACGACGATCGGGACGATGAGCGTGCGCGCGGCTACGACATCACCGTGCGCATGGACGACGGGCGCCGCATGCAGTTGCGGCAGGATGAGCGGTCCGAGCGCCTGCGCGAGGGCGATCGCGTGCGTGTGCGTGCGGGCCGCTTGTCGCCGATCCGCTGATAAGTGCCGCGGGCGCTGGCGATGAGGCGGCCGATACCTCGGCGGCGATCTCAGCCGGCCGGCAGGAATTCGCTCACCCGCACGAACTCATAACCCTGCCCGCGCAGCGCCGGCACCAGCTGCCGCACGATATCGACGATACCCTCGCGGCTGCGGCCCTGCTCATCGTCGCCGTCGTGCAGCAGGACGATCGCGCCGGGATGGATGCGCGCCAACACCGATTCGACCACGCACGACACATAACCGGGCGCGCCCGGTTCCAGCCAGTCGCGCGGGTCCACCGACCAACCGATCACTGCGTAGCCGGCTTCGGCCAAGGCATCGAACTGGGCTTCGTCGATCTCGCCGTAGGCGGGACGGAACAGGCGCGGGTTCTCACTGAGCCCGGCTGCGCGCAACGAGACGGCCGCCGGTGCGACTTCGCGCGCGAACCAGTCCTGGGCGCCGAAGCCGCGCGCATCGGCGTGGGTCTGCGAATGATTGCCGACCTCGTGGCCTTCGCGCAGCAGTTGTTCGATCAAATGCGGATGCTCGCTCGCCGCCGCGCCGGTGCAGAAGAAACTCGCACTCACCCGCAGCTCGCGCAAGGCATCGAGCAAGGCCGGCGTGGCCCGGCCGGGGCCGTCGTCGAAGGTCAACGCGAGCGCGCGTCGCGAGCCGTCGCCGCGGCCCAGATAAGCCCGCGGCCGCGAGTGCAGAAATCGATGCCATTCCATGCCAGCGGCCTCAGCGAGTCATCCAGCTCTTGCGCCCACCGCGCAGTTCGTCGATCAATCCGATCACGTTGGCTGGCAGGATCAGCACGTCCATCACGGTGTTGTAGACCGACACCAGCAGCATGTCCCGCGGCCGCAGTTGCAGCAGTGTGCGCGAATGCAGCACCGAGATGAAATTCAGCACCGCCATCAGCAGCCAGTTCAGCGCAGCCACCACCAGCAGATGATGGCTGCGATACACCAGCGCGCCGGCGATCAGCAGCAGCAAGGTCGGCACCAGCGCCGACTGCGCCCACAGCAGCCACCACGGCAGCATCTTCATGGTCCGCGCGCGCGAGATGCCCCAGGCGACGCGGAACGATTCCAGGCGTCCGCGCGCCCAGCGCCGGCGCTGGCGGAACAGGCCGAGGAAGGTCGTGGGACAGATGGTGTAGGCGATCGCATCGGAGGCGTAGGCGATCGAATAGCCGTGCGCCAACGCGCGCCAGGTCCAGGCGATGTCTTCCACCAGCCACTCGCCCCAGCCACCGAGTTCGCGGATGACCGAAGTGCGGTGCAACGAGAACGCGCCGCCGACCACGTTGACCACGCCGATCTTGCTCTGCACGTAACGGATCGCCGCCAGTGCGCCGATGTGTTCGTAGAACTGCAGCCGGTGCAGCCACGAGGTGTTGCGCCCGGCCGGCACGATCAGGCCGCAGGCGGCGGCATGGCGCGGCGAGGAGTACAAGGCCTCGACCGCGTTGCGCAGCGCACCGGGCAGGATCACCGTGTCGCTGTCGATCACCGTGACCACGTCGGAATCGGGCGATATCTGCGGCAAGGCCGCATCCAGCGCCAGGCCCTTGGCGCCGCCGTTGCGTTCGCGCGACAGCAGTCGGTAATCCTTGAGCCTGGGTTGCGCGAGCCACTGCGCGACCGCGGCGGCGGTGGAATTGGTCGAACCGTCATCGACCAGTAACACTTCCAACCGGCCCGGATAGACGTTGTGCTCGATCGCCTCCAACGTGGTCAGAAACGACTCCACCGGCTCGTTGTAGAACGGCACCAGGATCGACACGAACGGATAGTGCGCCAGCGTCCGCGAGGCCGGCCGCCGCAGCAATCGGAAACACGCCCAGCCGGCCAGGAAAATCAGGCAGGCGAGCAGTACCAGGGTGGAGAAACCGACGAAACCGGTCAGGACGAACTGGCTGAACATGGGCGGCGCGCATCCGGCAGTACGAGCGCCGCCGTCGGCGCGCGCGCATGCGCGCGGCCACAGGCTGCGAACTCGCAAATCTGATTGCCAGACCGGACGCGTCGATACGGGTGGCCGCGTTCGCGGGCCCGCACGCCAGGTGCTAGAACTAACGGGTTGGGAGAGGTGACTTGAAAACTTGCAGGCGGAACATTTCAACTGAAACGACTTCGACCACACGAGCGCGATGCGTTGCCGCGCTTTCGCAAGCAAGAATGAAAGCTGAGACCGATTTAATCTGTGACGTCGCCATGCAGTTCCGCGATCGTTGCGTGCGCGGTCGCTCGACATGTCCTCGCCGATCGATGAAGAATCAAGATGCATCGTCTTCTTCGCGAAACCCAACCATGACCGAGTCCGCCTCCCTCCGCGCGTCCGCGTTCAGTCCGCGCTTCGATATCGGCGCGCAGCGCATCGATTGCGGGCGCGAGCCGCACGTGGACACGCACGAAGCCGCCGACCAGCGCGCGAGCTGGCCGTTGCTGGATTACTCCGCTTGCGAGCCCACCGAAGACCAGGCCGCGATCAACCGCTGGCTGGCCGGCGCCGCGCTCGACGGCCGCGACGTGCTGCACGTGGGCACCGGCAATTCCTCGGTCGCCCGGTTGCTGGCCGGCAAGGCGCGGCGGATCGTGTCGGTGACGGTGGCGCGCAACGAATGGGAGCACGGCCGCGCCCTGGGCCTGCGCGACTACTCGGTGCATCTGCTCAACAAACACAGCCTGGCCTTCGCGGAGCAGTTCGAGCCGGCCAGCTTCGACTGCATCCTCGACAACAACCTGGCCAGCTTCGCCTGCTGCCAGCGCCACCTGGAACGCTATTTCGAAGCGCTGGTGCGCCTGCTCAAGCCGGAGGGTTTCGTGCTGACCCATTGGCTGGGCATGCAGTGGACGCTGGATGTCGGCGTGGACGATGTCGAACCGGTCTGGCGCCTGGATGCGGGCAAGCTGCGCGCGATCGCCGCCGCCTACCAGCTCAGCGTCGAACGCGAGGACGAATTGTTCTTCCTGCGCCGCGCGCGTAGCGCGGCCGCCAAGCGGTCTTGAACGCGCGGCGGCGGCGATCGGCTCGGCCGCGACCGTCGCACTGCGGACGATGAATACCCTCGCGCTCCGCCGCCGCGGCCCGCGCCAACGCCTGCGCGACGCCGCGCGGCTGTGGCGGCTCGGCCGCCGCGACCCGCGCCTGGGCTGGCTGCTGCTGGACAATCTGATCACCACGCTCGGCGCGAGCTTCACCCTCATCGCCCTGCCGTTCCTGGTCATGCGCCTGACCGGACACGCGCTGGACCTGGGCCTGACCGCGACGCTCGAAGCCTTGCCGAGTCTGGCCTTCCTGTTCGCGTTGCGCGGATTCCTCGACCGCGCCGATCCGGCCCGGGTGTTGTGGTGCTGCCGCGCGCTGTACGTCGCGATCAACGCCGCGCTGGCGGCGACGACGTGGTTCGGGCTGATCACTATCGAATTGATTTATCTGCTGGCGCTGATCGGCGGACTGGTCTGGGCGGTGGCGTATCCGGCCGGGCGCGCCTGCTTCGGCCTGTATATCCGCAAGGGCCTGTTGCCCGCCGGCAACGCCGTGTTCGCGGTCGCCTCCAGCCTTGCGACGATGGCGCTGCCGATGCTGGCCGGCAGCCTGATCCTGTCTGCCGACGGCGAACGCGGGCTGGCCATCGCTTTCGCCATCGATGCGGTCTGCGTGGCGCTGTCGTTGCCGTTGATCGCGGCGGTGCGGCGGCGCGGGCCGGTGCGGCGGCGGGTGGCGGACGTGCGCGACGACGATGCGGCCGAGGTCGCCGACCACGTCGCGGCGGCGCCTGCATCGGCTATCCCGCGCAGCTATTACCTCTATCTGCTGTCCAGCACGGTGCTGGTGTTCGGTCCCGTGCAGATCCTGCTGCCCGTGCTGTTGGTGCAACGCCACGACACGCGCTACCTGTGGATCTACCTCGCCCAGTTCGCCGGCATCTTCGCCGCCGCCGGCCTGTCCGCGCCGGGCGTGCCGCCGACGATGGCGGCGGTGTTGCGCAGGATTGTGCTGTGCTGGGCCGTCGCCGCCTTCGCCTACGGCCTGCTCGCCTGGAGCGCTTACGCCGCGGCGCAATCGTGGTGGCCGCTGTCGTCGGCGCTGCTGGCGTTCGGCCTGCTGGCCGGCGCTTCGAACTACTACGGCATCCAATCGCTGTCGTGGCTGCAACGCAGCGCCGACGCGCGGCGCATGGGCCGCGAGATGACCTGGTTCTCGGCCGCGACCATGGGCGCGATGCCGCTGGCGACCTTGGCCACCGGCGCGATGATCGACCGCCTGCATTGGGCGCAGACCGCGCAAACGCTGGCCTGGTCGATCCTCGGCGTGGCGCTGCTGGCCTTGCTGCATCTGCCAAGCCTGCACCAAAACAAAGCTCCGGGGACTCGCGTCCCCGGAGCGGCGTGACTTCGATCTATAGCGACCGCCGACCGCGCATCAGCGCGGCGACTTGCCGTCGAAACCGTACATGAAGGTCGCAGGTTCCCCCGAAGTGAAACCGTAGTTGCCGAACGGATCGGGCAGATTGTCGAGCGGATTGCCGGTGCCGTTCCAATTGGCCTGACCCAGCGAGTACACCGACGCGCCCACCGTGGACAACGCACCCAACGCCAGCGGCTCGGTCGGCGCGGCGCCGTAGTAGGTCACGAAGCTGAGCGTCTTGCCGGGCGACAGCGCGCCGAGTTTGAAATCGATGTGCGCGCCCTGATCGCCCGCGCCCAAGTCGGTGAACGGCCCGGACGTGCCGCTGTTGCCGCCCAGCGGATTGAACACATTGAAGCCGTTGTTGTTCCAGGCCAGCACATAGCTGGACGAACCGGCAAGGGTGATGTACTCGGAGAACGTATTGGGCGGCACGTCGTAATCGATGCCGCGCGTGTAGCGCAGATCGGCGACGTTCTGGCTGCCGTTGTTCTGGATGCTCACGTCCACGCGGTACAGATACGGCGTCGCCGGCACCGGAGTGAACTTGTGCGTGACGCGGAAGGTCTTGCTCGGTCCCACGTCCACCACCGAGGTCGCGGTCGATGTGGTGTAGACGAACGACACCACCGCCATGTTGTTGACGCCGTAGCAGCGCGAGGTATCGCCGGTGATGCCAAGATCGGCGCTGGCCACGCCCCAGCCCTCGCAGGGCGAGCCGGGCGAAGCGGCGTCGCCGTTGGTCGGCATGTAGCGCAGACCGACCAGGGAACCGCCGTTGGTGCCGCTGGAACGCGGAATCGCCGGGCATTCGATATTGAGATAACCGGTGTTGTGCACGCCCAGCTGGACGATGCCGTTGTTGATCACGCCCGGGCAATTCTCCGGCGGATCGACTTCGCACACGATGTCGGCGCCGTGCACCGGCACGTACGGAGTGTCCACGCGCTCGAACGGCTCGATCCGCGCGAACTGCGCCTGCACGTCCTGCGGCTTGAACTCCACGCGCTTGACCTTGGGGTCCCAGGGCTTGTCGCACAACGTGCCCAGGGTCGGATCGGTCTGCACCAGGTACATGTCCTGCGGATCGCCGACACCGACGTAGTCGCTGAAGGTGGAGCCGGCGGCGACGACGCGGTCGCTGGACTTCAGGTCGATCGCGACCAGCATCTCCTTGCCGATGCCGAAGCGATTGACGTTGAGCGGCGTGTCGTCGAGGTTGCCGATCGACGCGGCGAACACCGCGCCGTATTGCGGCTGGCCCAGGGTGCCGGCCAGGGCCAGTTGCGGCCCGGAACCGCCGACGTCGTTGGTTTCCAGCACGTCATAGGCGCGGAAGGCCTGACCGCTGGGGTCGGCCCACAGCGTCTGCATGACCACCGCGCACGAGCCGGCGGCGAACCTCGTCAGATAGGCCTGCACACCGGTGTTGTCGATCTTGGAATTCAGGCCGACCAGCACCGACTGCCCGGTGAACTGGCGGCTGCGCAGGGCGGTGACGCCATGGAACAAGGCCTGCGACTGATCGGAGTTGTTGAGCGCGGTGCTGCACACCGGCGTGCCGTTGAAATCGGTACGGAACATCAGGCCGCTGCTCAGGCCGCTGGGCGAGACCGAATTGCCGGCCACGACCAGATCGGTCGGCGCGCCGCTGGCGGCGATGTTTTCCGTCAGCGCGCGGAAACGCAGTTCCGGCCAGCGGTCCAGACCATCGTAGAACTGGTTCCACAGCACGCCGCCGCCGTTGTCCAGGCGCGCGATGCGGCCCCACTTGCGCTTGTTGTCGCGCGAGTTTTCCTCGCCGACCAGGATCAGGTCGAAGTGGCGATCGCCCAGGCCTTCGATGATGTCGTAACCGCTGGCGAACTGCTCGCGCTTTACGTTTTCGAGCACCGTGGTCCATTTCGGAAAGCCTTCGCAATCGATCTGCAGCACGTAGATCGAGCGCCCCTCGCCGAGCCACACGCCGCCGGTGACGGCGAAGCCGCGGCCGGTGCTGAGCTCGGTGATGGCCTGGCCGAGCGAGCGTTTGCTGCCGGCGATGTTGTAGGTCTTCTGCCACAGCTCGACGCCGTTGTTATCGACGCGGCTGACCTGCACGTCCTGCAGGTCGCCGCGATTGCGCGTGCCGACCAGCACCGAGCCTCCGCCGCCGCAGACATTGACCGCTTTCACGTCTTCGCCGAATTCGCTGCTGTCGGCCTCGCCGTAGACCGCCTCGAAATTCTGCGCCTGCGCCAGCGGCGCGGCGAACAGCAGGCTCGTCGCCAGCGCCACGGCATAGCGCCGCAGGCTGGAACGTTTACGTCCCGTGGTATCCATATCAGCCTCGTTTGCGGAATCGTTCCGCGTGGTGGGTCGAACGCTTCCCTAACGAAAGCGCCGTCGATCGAGCGTCCCCGACAAAGCGCGTCGCGCGGTGCGCGGCGGCGTTTGACCGTCCGACACTAGCGCGCTCGCGCGTGCGTTCGTAGGAACAAGAGGGGGCGATATCGGGACATCGCGGGAAGGATTCGCAGCGGGCGATCGAACGGGTCGCGACCGGCGTCTAGGATTGGCGTTAAACCGCGTAGGGCGTCACAGGGCGTAATGAGGGGCTAACAGTTCGGCTGGATCTGAGATTGCGCTGGCCTTGCAATCGTGCCGGCTCTGCACTTGCTCCGATGCTGCACTTGCTCTGGCACTGCACCTGCACCTGCTTTGCACCTGCCCCGGCTTTGCTCTTGCTGTGACGTTGCTCTTGCCCAGGCTCTGCTTTTGCTGCGACTTTGCACTTGCTCTGGCTGTGACTTTGCACTTGCTCTGGCTGGGCGCAGCTTGTTACTCGCGAGACCAGGGACACCCGAAGGGCGGCGCACATGGACGTGCGCCGGGTCCCGCCGTGGGCAGGATGCCCACTGCGGGACCTGCCTGCGCAAGCACCGCACTCGTGGCTCTTGATTCGAAACAGCCTAAAGCCCTTTCTTTGGTTACTTTCTTTGTGGCTTTGGACAAAGAAAGTGACCCGCCGCTCTATGGCGGAAGCGTTTAGCGTTTGCTCTCGCTTTTAGCGTTTGATCTTGCTTGAAGCTTCTAAGGAACCGGAAAGCCCCTGATCGAAACAACCAAACCTGTGCACTCCCACCTACCGTCATTCCCGCGAACGCGGGAATCCAGCGACTTCAAGCGTTCTCGCACGAAAGGCACTGGATTCCCGCGTTCGCGGGAATGACGAGCAAAAGAAGCCTCAAGCAAGAGCAAGAGCAAGAGCAAGAGCGGGAGCGAGAGCGAGAGCAGGATCAAACGCCTAAAGCTTCCGCCATGGAGCGGCGGGTCACTTTCTTTGTCCAAAGCGACAAAGAAAGTAACCAAAGAAAACGCTTTGGCTGTTTCGAGTCAAAAGCCACGAGTGCGATGCCGACGCAGGCAGGTGCCACATTGGGCAT